>NZ_JBVIKX010000001.1:606969-1268862 GCF_055580685.1 Streptomyces sp. NPDC031554
CGCGGGCCGGCGCGCCCGCCCCCCCCCCCTCCCGCGTTTGGGGGCCGGGGGGGGGCCGGGGGGGGGGGGCGGGGGGGGGGGGGGGGGGGGTCTGGGGGGGGGGGGGGGGGGGGGCCCCCCCCCCCCCCACCAAAAGGGGTGAACGGTCGTAACTTTCCCGCGCGGGCGGCGTTCCGTCGCGCTAAGAGACGAAACGAACGCGAAACGTCACGCCTCGCGGGATGCGGAGGATTCCGTGGACGCGGAGGCGCCGTCCGGGCGCGCCGCGGTCGGCGCCCCGCCGTTCGTCAGTCGTTCGGGTAGGGCCAGGGGTTGGGCAGGCAGCGGATGCCGTCGTGCTCCAGGAACTTCGTCTGCTGCTGCATGACCGGAGCGAGGTCGCCGTCCTTGTCGCAGGTGACGTGGCCGTAGCCGAGCCGGTGGCCCACCTCGTGGTTGATCAGCATCTGACGGTAGGCGTACATCTCGTCGCCATAGGTCGCGGATCCCTGCGCCCACCGGTAGGCGTTGATCATCACGCGCTCGGTGGCGGCCGAGTCGCAGGAGACGTTGTCCTCGGTGGTGTCGAGGCCGGACTTCGCGCACCAGTCGGCGGTGGTGGCGGGGCCGGCGAGCGTGATGACGAAGTCCGGCTCCCCCGAGTGGATCCGCTCGAAGGTCCGCGCACCGCCGTGGGCCCAGCTGCGGTCGTCGTTGAGCGTCCTCTGCACGGCCTGTGCGAACAGTTCGGCGTCGAGTCCGAGCCCCTGCTCGACGTCCACGCGGTAGGTGTACTTCTGGCCCGTGCCGGGCGCCTTGTCGATCCCCGGCACGGCGTCGAACTTCCCCGACGCCGCGGACGTGGCCCCGAAGCGGTAGCGCACGTTCATCATCTGGTCGTACGTCAGCGGCACCGCACTGGGTGACGCCGACGGGCTCGGCCGCTCGGCGCCGCGCGCCGCGGCTTCATGGGCGTCACGGGCGGCCTTGTCGGCCGTGGTGCGCGACGGGGCGGAGTCCTCGTCGCGCGCGTCGGTGACCTGACCCGCGACGACGATGGCGAGCACGGTGGTGACGGCGGCGGCCGCGATACCGGTGAAGGCCCGGCCCTTGCCGCCACCGGCCGCCGGTTCACCGGTGGGCGGCTCGCCGTCGGCCCCGTCTCCCCCGTCGCCCTCGGGAGTCGGACGGGGGCTCGTGTCCCGGTCGGTGACGGAGGCGTAGGCGTCGGTGGGACGCGGGACGGCACCCGTGGCCGTGGCGAGTGCCGTGGCCGCCGCCACGGGCGCGCGGCGCTCGAAGACGCTGTCCTCGGTGAAGGCGTCGAGGTAGTCCTGGCGCGGACCCGCCGCATCGGCCGGTCGCCGGCGGGCCCCGGCCGCGGACTCGGGACGCTGGCGGGGGATCAGCGGGCCGGATCCGCTCGCCGTACGGCCCCGCAGCTCGCCCCAGGCGCCCCCGGCCTCCCGCTGCTCGGGGTGCCCGCCGCGGACCTGCGGGACGCCGTGGGCGGGAGTGCCGCCGGGGGCGCGGCGGGCGCCCGGGAGGGGCGTGCCGCGTGCCGGGGTGCCGTCGGACGGTCCGGGCACCCCCCGCGCGGGGGTGCCGTCGGGAAGCCGCGGCACACCGCGGGCGGGAGCGCCGTCGGGGGACCCGGACTTCGCCGGGGGCGCGTCGGCGGACCGGGCCGCCCCCCGGGGGCGGGCGTCCTCCTCCTCGCCGGGAGCGGCGTCCCGGGGGGCACCGCCGGTGCCCTGCTGTGCTGTGTTCCTGGGCGCGGGTCCGCGCCGGCTGTGACGTCCCACGGCCCCCTCAGCTCCCCGCGCCCGCGGATCCGCCGGCCCGTTCGGTGAACGCCCCGGCGCCCGAGCCGGTTCCGGGGCCCGCCTCCGGGCCCGCCCCGGCGTCCGTCTCCGGCCACGCACCGGCACCGGCGTCCGGCGCCGTCCCGTCACCCGCGGACCGCCCGGACCGCGCCCGCGGGGCCTTCCCGGCCCGCGCCTGCGCGGCCGCCCCGGTGTCCGCCTCCGTGACCGGCCCCGGGTCCGCCGTCTGCTCCAGCAGTTCACGGAACGCCGTGGCGACCGTCTCCGGGTACTCCATCATCGCCACGTGTCCGGCGTCCGGCAGGGTGAGCATGCGGGAGTCGCGGAAGGCGCGCGCCGCCCGCTGGGCCATGCGGAAGCCGACGAGCTGGTCGCGGCCGCCGTAGACGAGGAGGGCCGGGGCGAGGACGCGTTCGGCCTGGCGCCACAGGCTGTGCTGGCCGCCCAGCGTGTAGGCGCTGACCAGCCCGCGGGCGGAGCGCGACATCGCGTCCCAGAAGTACGGCAGCCGCATCCGGCGCTCGAGTTCCTCCACGGCGTGGTCGAACGCCTCCGGGGTGACCCGCCCGGGATCGCCGTAACACAGGGCCGTGACGCCGCGGACCCGCTGCTCGGCCGTCCACTCCCGGGTGAGCCGGGTGAACAGCGTGGCCACGCCGGGCACGCCGAGCAGGCCGGTGGGCACCGCCGTGCGCTGGACGCGCAGCTCCGGGAGGGCGGGCGAGACGAGGGTCAGGGTCCGGACGAGGTCGGGGCGGACCGCCGCGACCCGCGTGGACACGGCGCCGCCCAGCGAGTTGCCGAAGAGGTGGACGGGACCGCGGCGGGAGGCGTCGAGGTGACGGATCACGGCACGCGCGTGTGCCGTGACGGAGTAGTCGCCGTCGTCCGGTGGCGGGGAGTCCCCGAAGCCGGGCAGGTCGACGGCCTCGCTCTCGACGACGCCGTCGAGCTGCGCCATCAGCGCGGACCAGTTCTGCGAGGAGCCGCCGAGGCCGTGGACGTACAGTGCGGGCTGCAGTCCCGCGCGCGCGGCCGGCCTGGAGCGGACCGTCAGGGTGACGCCGGGCAGGCGGACCGACCGCAGCCTCTCGCCCTCCGCGATCCGGACCGACGCGGCCTCCGGCAGCACGCTGGTCGGCGGTACGGACGGCAGCTCTGTCGAAGACATGCCGCAATGTTACGAGACGATCACACGCGAACTCGTGTGTTCGGCGTCACAGGAGGCAGGTCGCGCGTCGCGCAGTTGACGGCGCGATTCCCGGGCACCTCGCATAGCGTCCGAAATGGGTGTCTCCTAGGGTCATACAGAGGGCACCCGCGTGTGACCCCTGCGTTTACAGGGACGTTCGTAGGAAGGGAGCCCGTCATGGCCGTCGACCCCACCGATCCCGAGGCGTTCGCGGACGAGGAGGAGGCCGCCGCGGAGATCGACGTCGAGGCGCCGGAGAACGACGCCGCCGAACAACAGGCCGCCGTCATGCCGGAGAGCGACGATCCGCTGGACGAGGTGGATCCGAGCCGGGCCAACGAGGCGGACGTCATCGAACAGGCGCGGGTCGTCTCGCAGGACGAGGACGACTACCGCTGAACAGGGCCGGGCCACCGCCCGGAGGGCACCCCGGAGAACATCGGGGACCGCCGTACGCCCGGCCGGAGCGGAGCGCCATTGTGCCCACTACGCCCCGCTATGAAACCTTACTTACTGCTTCTGCCGTCGTCCGGTCCGTGAAATTCTGCGCTCGCACCGCGCACACCACGGTTACCGAAAAGTACGATGGCGACGCGGCGGCACACCGCAAGAGGGACGACATTGGGAGGCGGCGTGACAGCCATCGAGCAGACCGAGGCGGCGCGCCCGCGAGGCACGCGCCTGCCGCGCCGTGCCCGACGGAACCAACTGCTGGGCGCCGCCCAGGAAGTCTTCGTCGCGCAGGGCTACCACGCGGCGGCGATGGACGACATCGCGGAACGCGCCGGCGTCAGCAAGCCGGTGCTCTACCAGCACTTCCCGGGCAAACTCGACCTGTACCTGGCGCTGTTGGACCAGCACTGCGAGTCGCTCATCCAGGCCGTGCGCAGCGCGCTCGCCTCGACGACCGACAACAAGCAGCGCGTCCGCGCGACGATGGACGCGTACTTCGCGTACGTCGAGGACGACGGCGGCGCCTTCCGTCTGGTCTTCGAGTCGGACCTGACGAACGAGCCCGCCGTGCGCGAGCGCGTCGACAAGGTCACCACCGAGTGCGCCGAGGCGATCTGCGAAGTGATCGCCGAGGACACCGGTCTCTCGCGCGCGGAGTCGATGCTGCTGGCCTCCGGCCTCGGCGGTCTCGCGCAGGTGGTGGCGCGTTCCTGGCTGCACAGCGACCGCAGCGTGCCGCGCGACCAGGCGGTGCAGTTGCTGGCCTCCCTGGCCTGGCGGGGTATCGCCGGATTCCCGCTGCACGGCATCGAGCAGCACTGAGGGACGCCGTCCCGGGCGTTTGTTCCCGTTCGCTGTTCGCTCCTGGCGTGGACGGCCGCGCCGTGCGCGTCCCCTCACCGGGCTAATGTGTGCAGCGTACGGCGCGGACGTCCGCGCACCTCGTGATCGTCGGAGGGACTTAGCCGTGGAGGTCAAGATCGGCGTGCAGCACGCGCCCCGCGAGATCGTTCTGGAGAGCGGTCAGACTCCCGAGGAGGTCGAGCGCGTGGTGGCCGACGCCCTGGCCGGGAAGTCGCAGCTGCTCAGCCTCACGGACCAGCACGGCCGCAAGGTCCTGGTTCCGGCCGACCGCCTGGCCTACGTGGAGCTGGGCGAGCCGGCCCCGCGCAAGGTCGGCTTCGGCGCACTGTAGGGCACGCTCGACGGAAGGGGCCCGGCGGCCGATCGGCCGCCGGGCCCCTTCCGCGTCCCGCCGCGCGGGAGCGCACCCGCGTTCCCGCACCGCGTCCGCCACGGACGGAGCACGGCCCGGCCGCGCGGGAGGATTGCCTTCCGCAGGTCACGGGTAGGACGGGCTACGACCTTGGTGCACGGCCCGGCCGCCTGGAGGGACCTCGGATGATCTTGGAAGCGCTCGGCTCCGCTGTGCTCGGTCTCCTGCTCGCGTGGGCGGCGGTCCACCGCCTGTCCCACCGGCTGCCCGTCCGCACCCTGGTGGTGGCGACGGGCGTCGCCGGGGCCCTGTTCGGCGACTTCGTCACCCACAGCGCGCTGGGCCCCGGCTCCGTGGTCGTCAGCCTCGCGGGCGCGGCGATCGTCTCCACCGCCTCGCTCTCACTGCTCCTGCGCCCGGCGGCAGGACTCCGCCGCCGGTCGGCGACCGCATAGCCACACCGGTCACGCGGAGCCCGGGCCGGGAAGGGACGCGGCGATCCGCGCCACCGACCGGGCACGGTCCGCGCCTGGCCCGCGCACGGCTCGCGGCCGCCCGGCGGGACCCGCGGGACGGCCCCTCTCCGGGGCACCGGCGCCGGCAGTTCCCGCGGAGTGCTACGCGGCCAGCCCCAGCGCGGCCATCCGCTTCGTGTGCGCCTCGGTGATCCGCGAGAACATGCGCCCCACCTCCGCGAGGTCGAACCCGTCCGCGACACCGCCCACGAGCATCGTCGACAGCGCGTCGCGGTCGGCCACCACCCGCTGGGACTGCGACAGGGCCTCGCCCATCAGCCGCCGCGCCCACAGCGCGAGCCGCCCGCCCACCCGCGGGTCCGCGTCGATCGCGGCGCGCACCCGGTCGACGGCGAAGCCGGCGTGGCCGGTGTCGTCGAGCACGGCCAGCACCAGGGCGCGGGTGTCGGTGTCCAGACGGGCCGCGACCTCGCGGTAGAAGTCGCTGGCGATCGAGTCGCCGACGTAGGCCTTGACGAGGCCCTCCAGCCAGTCCGACGGGGCGGTCTGCCGGTGGAAGCCGTCGAGCGCGGCGACGAACGGTTCCATCGCGCGCGTCGGCTCCTCGCCGACCTCCGTGAGCCGGTCGCGCAGCCGCTCGAAGTGGTGGAACTCGGCCGACGCCATCTTCGCCAGTTCCGCCTTGTCCTCCAGCGTGGGCGCCAGCTTGGCGTCCTCGGCGAGCCGCTCGAACGCCGCGAGCTCGCCGTACGCGAGCGCGCCGAGCAGGTCCACGACCGCGGCCCGGTACTGCGGATCGGCGGAGGCCTTCGCCCAGTCCTGGGCGGCGATACCGGTGGCGGCGTTCTCAGGCTTGTCAGAGCTCGTCATGAAGCGCACAATAGCCCGCTCGTCACGGGAGGGAAGTCCCTGGTCAGTCAGTGTGACGACGACGACGCGAAGGACCATGTCCGACGATGTGACAACCACAACGTGACCGGATCGGCCATCGCATGTGCGCGAATCCGGGGTATGGTGGTAATGCGCCTGCCGATTATTCGACGGGCCGCACGTATGAGGATGCCCGGTCGGTGGCCCGATCGGCTCCGACCCGACAGCCCTCCCTGGCCGTACGGCACATCGCGTACGACGACCGGAGGGACCCCTCAGCGGTACGAACGCTAGAGCGTCGGCAGAGGTCCCGCGTCTTGCCGGCTTCGCCCACAGGGCAGCCGACGTCCCCGGCGCGGTCCGCCACGACCCCCGCGCTCGCCTCGCACCGCGCACACAGAAGAGGCAGCACCCTGACTACCACGTTCCGAGAGCTCGGGATCCTTCCCGAGACCGCCGAAGCCCTCGAAGCCGTCGGCATCATCACCGCCTTCCCCATCCAGGAGATGACGCTCCCGGTCGCCCTCACGGGCACGGACGTCATCGGACAGGCCAAGACCGGCACCGGCAAGACGCTCGGTTTCGGCCTTCCGCTGCTGGAGCGCGTCACCGTCCCCGCCGACGTCGAGGCCGGGCGCGCCAGGCCCGAGGACCTGACCGACGCCCCGCAGGCGCTCGTCGTCGTCCCCACCCGCGAGCTCTGCACGCAGGTCACCAACGACCTGCTCACCGCGGGCAAGGTGCGCAACGTGCGCGTCCTCGCCATCTACGGCGGCCGCGCCTACGAGCCCCAGGTCGAGGCCCTGCAGAAGGGCGTCGACGTGGTCGTCGGCACCCCGGGCCGACTGCTGGACCTCGCGGGCCAGAAGAAGCTCGACCTGAAGCACATCCGCTCGCTCGTCCTCGACGAGGCCGACGAGATGCTCGACCTGGGCTTCCTGCCCGACGTCGAGAAGATCATCAACATGCTTCCGGCGAAGCGTCAGACCATGCTGTTCTCGGCGACCATGCCGGGCGCGGTCATCGGTCTCGCCCGCCGCTACATGTCGCAGCCCACGCACATCAACGCCACGTCGCCGGACGACGCGGGCGCGACCGTCGCGAACACCAGGCAGCACGTGTACCGCGCGCACAACATGGACAAGCCCGAGATGGTCGCGCGCATCCTCCAGGCCGAGGGCCGTGGCCTCGCCATGGTCTTCTGCCGCACCAAGCGCACCGCCGCCGACCTCGCCGACCAGCTCAAGCAGCGGGGTTTCGCCTCCGGCGCGGTCCACGGCGACCTCGGCCAGGGCGCTCGCGAGCAGGCGCTGCGCGCCTTCCGCAACGGCAAGGTCGACGTCCTGGTCTGCACCGACGTCGCCGCCCGCGGCATCGACGTCGAGGGTGTCACCCACGTCGTCAACTACCAGTCCCCCGAGGACGAGAAGACGTACCTGCACCGCATCGGCCGCACCGGCCGCGCGGGCGCCAAGGGCATCGCCGTCACCCTCGTCGACTGGGACGACATCCCGCGCTGGCAGCTGATCAACAAGGCGCTGGACCTGGGCTTCCCGGACCCGCCGGAGACGTACTCCACCTCCCCGCACTTCTTCGAGGACCTCGACATCCCCGCCGGCACCAAGGGTGTCCTGCCGCGTTCGGAACGCACCCGCGCCGGACTCGACGCGGAGGAGCTGGAGGACCTCGGCGAGCCGGGCGGCCGTGGTGGACGCGGCCGTAACGACCGGGGTGACCGCCGTGGCGGCGGCCGTGGCGAGTCCCGCTCCGCCGAGCGCGAGCGTCCCGCCCGTACGCCGCGCCGTCGCCGCCGCACGCGCAACGGCGAGCCCCTCGACGCGTCGGCCCCCGCCACCGCCGCACCCGCGGTGCCCGAGCAGGCACCCGTCGCGGAGGAGGCGGCCGCGTCGCGCACGCCGCGCCGTCGGCGCCGTACGCGTGGCGCGGTGGCACAGGAGGCCACCACGGCGGCGTCGGTGACGTCCGCCGACGTCCCCGAGGCCGCGCAGGCCGCCGTGGCGTCCGCGGAGGCCCCGGCCCTCGACGCCCCGGACGCCGCGAAGCCGCGCCGCCGCCGCACCCGCCGGAACGCGGACGCGCCGGCGGACGTGACGGAGACGGCCGTCGAGACCGTGGTGGAGACCGCGGTGGAGGTTCCCGCCCAGGCACCGGTCGCGGCCCCGGCCCCCGAGGCCGAAGCCGCCGTCGGGACGGCGGAGGCGACGGAGACCAGGCCGCGCCGCCGCACCCGCAAGACGGCGGCACCGGTGACGACCCCGGCGGAGGCCGCGGTCGACACGGCCGAGAGCCCCGCGGTGGCCACCGAGGCGAAGCCGCGCCGCACCCGCAAGACGGCGGCCGCCGCACCGGCCGTCGACACCGCCGGGACGGCCGAGGCCACGGAACCGAAGCCCCGCCGCACCCGCAAGGCCGCCCAGCCGGAGACGACCACCACCGTCGCCGACATCCCGGCCCAGACCACGCAGGAGCCGGAGCCCAAGCCGCGCCGCACCCGCAAGACCACCGCCGCGGTGGCGACGGAGGCCGTCGCGGGCGTCGCCGACGCGGTCGAGCCCAAGCCGCGCCGCACCCGCAAGACGGCGGCACCGGCCGCGGAATCCGCGGTCGACACCGTCGAGGCCGCGGAGCCGAAGCCCCGCCGGACCCGCAAGACGGCGGCCACCGCACCGGAGGCCGCCGCCGAGACGGCCGAGGCCGCGGAGCCGAAGCCGCGTCGCACCCGCAAGACGGCGGCCGCCGCACCGGCCGTCGACACCGCCGGGACGGCCGAGGCCACGGAACCGAAGCCCCGCCGCACCCGCAAGGCCGCCCAGCCGGAGACGACCACCACCGTCGCCGACATCCCGGCCCAGACCACGCAGGAGCCGGAGCCCAAGCCGCGCCGCACCCGCAAGACCACCGCCGCGGTGGCCGAAGCCGGTGCCGCCGACGAGGCGAAGCCGAAGGCCCGGCGCACGCGCAAGGCGGCGGCCGCCGCGGAGTCCGCGGAGGGCTGACCGTCCGCAAGGGCACCGTACGACGGCCCGGCCCCTCCCCCGTGGAGCGGCCGGGCCGTTGGCGTTGCCCGCACCGGGCGTCGTCCACCGACGCTCCCCCGCGCGGGCGGTCCGTCGAAGTGGCCCGGTAGCCTCGCCGTGTGACCGTCCCGACCGCCTTCACCCCGCCTTCCGGCGCTCGCGCTTACCCGCTGCGCACCGCGCGCGGCGAGTTCGCCGTCGTCGACTCGCCCGTGGCCGACGGTGTGGTGCCGCGGGGCGTCGTACTGCTGCTGCCCGGGTTCACGGGCAGCAAGGAGGACTTCCACCTGCTGCACGAGCCGCTCGCGGCGCGGGGGTACCGCACGGTCGCCGTGGACGGACGCGGACAGAACGAGAGCGACGGGCCCGCGTTCGACGAAGCGCCTTACGCACAGGATGAGTTGGCGCGGGACGTCCTCGCGCAGGCGGCCGCGCTCGGTGCCCCGGTGCATCTGGCCGGGCACTCCCTGGGCGGCCAGATCGCCCGGGCGGCGGTGCTGCTCGACCACTCCCCCTTCGTGTCGTTCACGCTGGTCGCCTCGGGCCCGGCGCGGATCTCCGACGCGCAGCGGCAGCGCGTACGGCTGTTGCACGACGCGCTCGCGCTGATGACGATGCCGCAGGTGTGGGAGGCGATCCTGGCGATGGGACCGCCGGAGGAAGTCGGCGGACCGGCCCGCGGGTTCGGCGAACTGCCGCTGCTGCGGCAGCGCTGGGTGAACCACAAGCCCGCCCAACTCCTCACCACTGGCAGGCAGTTGCTCATCGAGCCGAACCGCGTCGCGGAACTCGCCGCCGTGCCGCTGCCCTTCCACGTGCTGTCGGGCGCGCGCGACGACACCTGGCCGGTGACCGTCCTGGACGACATGGCGATGGACCTGGACGCGCACCGGACGGTCGTCACGGGAGCCGAGCACTCCCCCCATCTGGACCAGCCCCTGCCGACGGCCCACGCGCTCGCCGACTTCTGGGACAAGATCCGCCCCGACGGCGACTAGCCGACCTGCGACGATCCGGCCGACACCACCGGTACGGCCGGCACCACCGGTACGGCCGGTGCCACCAGTACGGCCGGTACCGCTACCGCTAGTACTGCGTCTGCAGGTGCTCCCAGAACCCGTCCCGCAACGCCCGCCTGAGGTCCGACTGGCCGCGCAGCGAGTACTGGAGCATGCCCTCCGCCTCCACGAGGAGGTCCTGGTCGACGGAGCCGGGCAGGTAGGGGTGGCCCGGCAGCAGTTCCGCCAGGGACTCCCGGCCCCGCGCCGCCAGCCACTTCGCCGCGATCTGCGCGCCCACGAAGCGGACGTCGTCGCGGGTGGGCCGGGCCGCGCCGGCCGGCTCGTAGGTCTGGGCGGTGCGCCGTGAGACGTACGGCTTGAAGAAGTCGAGGTCGAGGGTGCGCTGGCTGTCGACCTCCCACAGCAGGGGTTCCGCCTGGTTGCGGCCCTCGGGGGCCTCGATGCCCCAGAGGTGGACGCGGGCGCCGTACCCCTGCGCGGCCTCCACCGCGGAGACCAGGTCCTCGTCGCCGCCCAGCAGCGCGGCGTCGCTGATGGCGCGGTGCCGGGCGAGGGACTCCAGGTCGCTGCGGATCAGGGAGTCGACGCCCTTCTGCTGGTTGTTGGCGTTGAGGTTGCCCAACCGGACCTTGACGTCCGGGAGTTCGGCGATGGACTGCTGCTCGGCCGTGTGGATGCGGCGGCGGGCGCCGTCGTACCAGTAGACGCGCAGCAGCCGGCTGTCGGCGAAGATCGTGCGGGCGCGGTCGATGAGGGCGTCGATCAGGCCCTCGGCGTCGAGGTCGAAGGCCCGGCGGTCCTCGGTCCCGGCGACCAGCCGGCCCGCCGCCGCGTAGAGGTACCCGGCGTCGACGAAGATCGCGTGGGTCGAGGGCGTCTTCGCCACCTCGGCGAGCATGCGGTTCAGCAGCTCGTTCGTGCGGTCGATGCGGGCGGCGAGGGCCGTCAGGTCGTCGTTCATCACGTCCATTGTCCCGGCGGTCACGCTGCGAACACAACCAGTCCCGTTCGGTCCGTACGGGCTCGGTCGCCGCCTACGGCGGGCGGCCGGAGGGGCGTTGGCGGCGACAGCTCCCTTACCGGTCAGTAATTAGACGTTCGAAAATTTTCTTTAGCGTAGGGAATGTTCGTAACACGCGCCGCGTTGACTCTTCACGTACAGCAATTCTCCTCAGGAGGATGACCAGACGAAGGGAGAAGCCCGTGCGCTTCGAAATCATGCGACTCGACGACGTCGACGGCACGCCCGTGGACAGCACCGTCGTGGACGCCGCCTCCGTCAACCGGATCGTTCAGCAGGCCGCCGCCATAGGGCAGCGGCTGTGGATCCGTCCGGCCGACACCTCGGCCTCGTAATTTTCACGGGTCTCACCCCGGACGTCGGAGCCCCCTGCGGCATGGTGCCGCAGGGGGCTCTTGTGGTCCCCGCGAGGGCTCCGGGCGGATCGGGGGGACCCGGGCGCGCGCACCCGGAGGGGCTCAGGCCCCCTGGATCACCTGCGTGACACCGTTGATGATCTGCTGCACCGCGATGGCGGAGAGCATCATGCCCGCGAGGCGCGTCACCAGGACCACGCCGCCGTCCTTGATGACGCGGATGATCAGCAACGAGTAGCGCATCACCAGCCACAGCACCGCGTGGATGGCGAGGATCGCCGTCCACACCGACACCTGCGTGGCGGCGCTGTCCGCCTTCTGCACGGCGAGGATGACCGACACGATCGCACCCGGCCCGGCCAGCAGCGGCATGCCGAGCGGGACCAGGGCGACGTTGACGTCCTTGGTCTGCTGGGGCTCGTCGGTCTTGCCGGTCAGCAGGTCGAGGGCGATCAGCAGGAGCAGCAGCCCGCCGGCGATCATCAGCGCGGGCACGGACACGTGCAGGTAGTCCAGGATCTGGTGGCCGAGGAGCCCGAAGACGGCGATGACACCGCCGGCCACACAGACGGCCTGGAAGGCCATCCGCTTCTGCACCTTGGCGGGACGCCCGGCGGTCAGCGCGAGGAAGATCGGGGTGATCCCGGGGGGATCCATGATGACGAAAAGGGTGAGGAAGAGGGAGCCGAAGACGGCAACGTCGAACATCAGTGCTAAAGCCTTGCGAAAAGAGGGTGGAGGGTGACAGGTCGGGGGAGCCTCAGGCCCCGCCGGTCCCCGGCACCGGGAACGCGCCGGTCGCGCGTCGGGTGATCTCCCCGTAGACCTCGGGGTCCGTCGCGTACTCGCCGAGCACGCAGGTCTTGCGGCTGCCGTGGTAGTCGCTCGATCCGGTCACGAGGAGCCCCAGGTCGGCGGCGAGCCCGCGCAGTCGCGCACGGGTGTCGTCGTCGTGGTCCATGTGGTCGACCTCGATGCCGTCGAGGCCGGCGGCGGCCAGTTCGGCGATCACGGACTCGGGCACCGTGCGGCCCCGCTTGCTCGCGCCCGGGTGGGCGAAGACGGTGACCCCGCCCGCCGCCTTGACCAGCCGGATCGCCTCGAAGGGGTCGGTCTCGTGCTTCTCGACGTAGGCCCGGCCGCCGTCGGCCAGCCACTCCCGGGTGAACGCGTCGCTCACGGTCGGCACGACGCCGAGCTCGACGAGCGCGGTGGCCACGTGCGGGCGTCCGACGGAGCCCTCCCCGGCGATCCGCGCGACCTGCTCCCAGGTGACGGGCACGCCCAGCTCGTTGAGCCTGGCGACCATCCCGCGCGCCCGCGGTACCCGGTCGTCGCGCACCAGCTCGCGCTCGGCGAGCAGGGCGGGCTCGTCGGGGTCGAAGAGGTAGGCCAGCATGTGCATGCTGGTGCCGTCGACACGGCAGGACAGCTCGGCCCCGGTGACGAGGGTGAGCCCCGGCGGCAGCGCGGCGATCGCCTCGGCGTGCCCCCGGGTGCTGTCGTGGTCCGTGAGCGCCACGACGTCCAGTCCGGCCGCGGCGGCGTTGCGCACCAGCTCGGCCGGGGTGTCCGTACCGTCGGAGGCCGTGGAGTGGCAGTGCAGGTCGATGCGCACGACGCGGGCTCCCAGCGGTGACGGACGGACGAGGACGCTCAAGGATAACCGGATTTCCGGACTTCTCCGTCAGACCCGAACCAGCCGAGCGCCCCCTACACGCACGCTCCCTCAGGCTCACCCGCCGCGACTTCACCGGCTTTCCCTCCCGCGCGCTCCCGGCCGGCCGCCACGGCTCCACGCGCCCTTCCGCACTCCCGGCCGGCCGCACCCCCGGCCGGCCGCCCGCCCGGCCGCCCACGAAGGCGCCGCGAGCGCTCCCGCCGACCGCCGGCTACGGCTTCAGCAGCCGCGGCGAGAGCGCCCCGCAGGGCACCAGCTCGACCTCGGCCCCGGCGTCGCGCAGATCGGTCAGCACCAGCTCGTCGTACATCAGCAGTCCCGACCGCTCGGGCCAGACGACCGCCCACAGCCACAGCCCCCGCGCCTCGCCCGCGAAGACCGCGCGGTCGTCCGGGGCGCCGTCGACCAGCCAGAGCGGGGTGGGGCGGCCGGCGGCGAGAAGTTTGGCCTGGGGCGGCTTCTCGACGTCCAGGTACGGGCCGGGGTCGGGGCCGTCCGTCCCGGCGTACCGCGCGCCGAGCCCGACGCCCAGCTCCTCCGCGACGAGGATCAGCTCCCCCATGCCGCCGAGCGGGCCGGGGCCCGTGCAGGCGACGGCGGTGGCGCGGCCGCCGCTGCGGTCGTCGCCGGCGTAGGTCACGCCGGTGAAGAGCCAGCCGACCGGCAGGGGCCACGGCATCCACACCGGCACCCGGGTGCGGTGCACGACAACGCCGAGGGCCTCGACGCTGGGCGGGATCACGGGCTGGAGCGGATGCACGGCCCCGTGCACATCGCACTGCCAGGAATCGGCGAAGAGGCCGGGAGCCCTGACCCGGCCACCACACTTCGGGCAACTGGGTTCGCCCCTCATAGGGCCCCACGGTCCTACCCGATCCGGTCCACGTCAAGGACGATCACCCGTCCGGACGGAACCCCGCCCGGACGGCCGATATAGATGTAATTTGCATTCATTAGCTTGGCTAACTTAGTATGTGTAAAAACCAACCATCTGTCGGGACGGGAGCAAGCATGGACCCCTTCGAAGCGGGAACAGGTGGCCTTCTGCGCCAGCCCAAGGCGGTCTGGGCGACCGCCGGCGCGTCCGTCGTCGCCTTCATGGGCATCGGACTCGTCGACCCGATCCTGCCGTCCATCGCCCGGGGGCTGGACGCCACGGCCGGCCAGGTCTCCCTCCTGTTCACCTCGTACTTCCTGATCACCGCCTTCGCGATGCTGCTGACCGGCTTCGTCTCCAGCCGGATCGGCGGCCGCAGGACCCTGCTGCTCGGCCTCGCCCTCGTCGTCGTCTTCGCGGGCCTGTCCGGCACCTCCGACAC
Source organism: Streptomyces sp. NPDC031554 (assembly GCF_055580685.1). Taxonomy (NCBI): domain Bacteria; kingdom Bacillati; phylum Actinomycetota; class Actinomycetes; order Kitasatosporales; family Streptomycetaceae; genus Streptomyces; species Streptomyces sp. NPDC031554. The sequence goes on from NZ_JBVIKX010000001.1 coordinate 621,419, forward strand.
GGTCGGACAGCTCGTCGGGTACCGCGCGGGCTGGGGACTGGGCAACGCGCTGTTCGTCTCCACCGCCCTCGCGGTGATCGTCGGCGCGGCGGCGGGAGGCAGCGCCGCGGCGATCCTGCTGTACGAGTCCGCCCTCGGTCTGGGCATGGCGTGCGGGCCCCTGCTGGGCGCGCTGCTCGGGGACGCCAGCTGGCGCTACCCCTTCTTCGGCACCGCGCTGCTGATGGCGATCGGCTTCCTGTGCATCACGGCGTTCCTCGGGGAGCAGCCGAGGCCGGCCCGCAGGATCTCGCTACTGGACCCGCTCAAGGCGCTCGGCCACGGCGGTCTGGCCTCGGCGGCGGTCTCGGCGTTCTTCTACAACTACACGTTCTTCACCGTGCTGGCCTTCACGCCGTTCGTGCTCGACATGACGCCCTACAGGTCGGGCGCGGTGTTCTTCGCCTGGGGCGTGCTGCTCGCCGTCTTCTCCGTGCTGGTGGCCCCGCGCCTGCAGAAGCGGTTCGGCTCGCTGAAGGTGCTCGGCGGCTCCCTGCTGCTGCTCGCCGCCGACGTCCTGGTGCTCGGCTACGGCGACCACACCACCGCCGTGGTGTGCACGGTCCTGTCCGGCGCCTTCATCGGCGTGAACAACACCGTCTACACCGAACTGGCGCTGGGCGTGTCGGACGCGCCGCGGCCGGTCGCGAGCGCCGGGTACAACTTCGTGCGCTGGTTCGCCGCGGCCGCCGCGCCGTTCTTCGCGCCGCGGATCGAGGAGTGGACGGACATCCACGTCCCGTTCGTCGTCGCCGCGGTCACCGCGGCCCTCGGCGCGGTCGTGGTCCTCGTGCGGCGCGGGGCGCTCACCGCGGAGGCGGAACACCTGGAGCCGACGCACGCGACGCAGGACGGGGTCGCCGTCTTCGCCGACTGACGTCTCCTTCCGGCCGAAACGTGACTTCGGTCACTCCAGCGGGACGGACCCGCGGGACGGATCCCGCAGGTCCGTCCCGTGCGTCAGCCACCGCTCCTGGAGGGCCTGCGCGCCGTGCACGCGCTTCCAGGCGGCCTCGTTCGGGGTCATCGGCAGCAGCGGCAGGAAGTGGACCGGGTCCAGGGGGGCGTCGAGGTCCAGGTCCTCGACCAGGCCGCCGGGCTCGGCCACCAGCACGGAGGTGAACGGGGCGCCGGGCCACAGGGGTTCACCGACGTCGAGGGAGGCGCCGGGCGCCACGACCACGCCCTCGACCTGCGGGGAGGCGGCGAGCACGGCGAGCGGGCGGAGCACCTTGTCGGTGTCGGCGAGACCCGCCCGCACGGACAGGACCAGCTCGGCGCGCGGCCCCTTCACCGGATCGGCGAGCACCGCGGTGGGGTCGCTCATCGGCTGCGCGGACATGCCGAGCGTGGCGTAGCGGACGACGTCGCCCTCCTGGAAGCGCAGGACCTCGATGCGGTCCGTACCCAGGAAGGTGACCGCCGCGCGGGCGTCCGGCTCGCCCAGCGCGCTGCGCAACCGGGCCTCGACCAGAGGAAGAACATCAGCCATGCCGCGAGCATAGAACTCGCCGGTACCGGGCAAAGCAGCGCCTTGACACTTCGGTCGGCTGATACTCTTGCCCGGTGGTTCGGGGCAGCACGCAGAAGCGTCGCGGTCAAGCCCCGACGCCGAGGTAGTCCCCCACGGGGGACCGGCTGGAGGAGGTGGGGCTGTCATGGATCGAAGTCGACCGTGCAGTACCACTCGCTCTTCCCGCCGCTGATGTAGCTCTGGCTCCGGCCGACCGCCGCCTCTCGCGTTCTCGTCCTCACCCGGAAGAGCACTTCGTTTCGTTGTACCGGATCTGCCCGATGCCCTCGGTCCGCGCGATCCGTCTGATCTGAAGCAGTACCTGAATCAGTAGCGAAACCCGCCACCGCGACGGAGCGGTGCTCCCCGCTTTGTGGACGTGCCAAACATCCTTCCCTGCCTCGAAGGGCGGGAGACTCCTCGTCAGGACGTCCCCATTCCGGGTGGTTCCACCCGTCGTCGGCATCTTTCGCTGCCTGTCGCGAAGGAGCCTGCCATGTCGATGATCCGCGACCTGCGTGCCGTGGTCCGCCCGTCCCGCCCCGGTCTGCGCAAGGACGGCGGCGCGTACGACACCACCCGCGACCCCGCCACCCCCTCGGCCGTCGTCGACTGCGCCGTCTACCGTGACGGCGCCCGCGTCGAGACGGCGGCTCCGCTGGCCCCGCACGAGGCGATGCGCCAGGTGCGCCGCGACGGCGGCTTCGTGTGGATCGGCCTGCACGAGCCGACGGAAAGTGAGTTCGCGGGCATCGCCGGGGAGTTCGGGCTGCACCCGCTGGCCGTGGAGGACGCCGTCCAGGCCCATCAGCGCCCCAAGCTGGAGCGCTACGACGACTCCCTGTTCACCGTCTTCAAGACCATCCACTACATCGAGCACGACCAACTCGACGCCAACAGCCAGGTGGTGGAGACCGGCGAGGTCATGTGCTTCACCGGCAAGGACTTCTTCATCACCGTCCGGCACGGCGGCCAGGGCTCGTTGCGCGCGCTGCGCCACCGCCTGCAGGACGACCCGGAGTTGCTCGCCAGGGGCCCCTCGGCGGTGCTGCACGCGATCGCCGACCACGTCGTCGACGGGTACATCGCGGTCGCCGACGCCGTGCAGGACGACATCGACGAGGTCGAGACGGAGGTGTTCTCGCCGGGCCGCAAGGGCAGCCCGCGCGGCACCGACGCCGGCCGTATCTACCAACTCAAGCGCGAGGTACTGGAGTTCAAGCGGGCGGTGTCGCCCCTGCTGCGGCCGATGCAGTTGCTGAGCGAGCGGCCGATGCGGCTGGTCGACCCCGACATCCAGAAGTACTTCCGGGACGTCGCCGACCACCTCGCCCGCGTCCAGGAACAGGTCGTCGGCTTCGACGAGCTGCTCAACTCCATCCTCCAGGCCAACCTCGCGCAGGCGTCCGTCGCGCAGAACGAGGACATGCGCAAGATCACGTCCTGGGCGGCCATCATCGCCGTACCGACGATGGTCTGCGGGGTCTACGGCATGAACTTCGACCACATGCCGGAGCTGCACTGGCGCTACGGCTACCCCGTCATCATGTCGGTGACGGTGATGCTCTGCGTGGGCATCCACCGCACCCTGAAGCGCAACGGCTGGCTGTGAGGACCGCCTGGATAGGGTGGGCCCCATGACACGCGAGCTGCTCGAACCGGCCCTCGTCGAGGAGGCCACCAAGAAGTCCGGCCTCGTCTGGGTCGAGGCGGCCGGTGAACGGAGCGCACGGCCGCTGTGGCACGTGTGGCACGAGGGCGCCGCCTGTCTGGTGGGCGACGGGCCGGGCGAGCAGCCGCTGCCGGGACTGGCGGACGGCGTGACGGCCGAGGTGACCGTCCGCAGCAAGGACAAGGGCGGCCGGCTGGTCACCTGGACGGCACGGGTCGCCCAGCTCACCCCCGGCACCGAGGCGTGGGAGGCGGCCGTCGCCGACCTCAAGGGCAAGCGGCTGAACGCACCCGACGGCGAGGCGATGACGGCGCGCTGGGCACGGGAGTGCCGGGTGATCCGGCTGGAGCCCACCGGGGGCACGTCCCCGCTGCCCGACGGGGACCTGGCGGCGGCGCCGGCGCCGTCCCCGGCGACGACCCGTCAGCCGGTCCCGGCGGGCCTCCCGCGGCTGCTGCTGAAGAAACGCGGGAAGCGCACGCGCGGGTAGCCGGTCACGACGTCGGCAGTTCCCTGCCGTAGTCCACGGTCTCGCTCTCCGCCGGCTCCTCCAGGGCGAAGTCCTTGCCCCAGGCGGAGAAGGCCAGGGTCCCCGCCCCGCCCGCGCGCACCAGGCGCAACGGGTACGGCTTGTCCTCCAGGGACACGTCCAGCGTGCCGCCGGAGCCCTCGTCGCCCGTGATGCGGACGGTGCGCACCCCGGCCTGCTCGTGGTACCCGTCCTTGCCCAGCGAACCGTGCAGTGTCAGCACGCTGTCGAGAAGGAGGTCCTTGTCCGTGAACCCGCTGAACTTCTTGTACGAGGGGTCACCGGTGGGCACCTTCACGTACTTGTCGTCGAGTTTGCCCGCCGCCTCGGTGTCGGAGCCGGCGTCGTCGGACGTGCCGTCCTCGTGCTTCCAGAACGCGGCGTCCGCCTTGAGGTACAGCTCCTCGCCGACCCGCAGCAGGTGGAAGGTGCCGCCCTCGGCGGTGACCGATCCGGTCGCGCCGTCCGACTTCAGGCTCATGTCGAGCTTGTACGACTTCCCGCCGGCGACCACGGTCCCGGACAGCCGCACCGCGTCCACCGCCGCGGCGGCCGCCCGTGTCCTCGCCTGGATCTTGTCGGCGGCCAGCTTGCCGACCCCGTTCGTCCCCGCGTCCGGGTCCTCGCTGCACCCGGTGAGCCCCAGGCCCGTCACGGCCAGCGCGCACAGCGCGCTCACCAGTGCGGCCCGGCGACGGGTACGGCCCTGGGCGATCGCAGTCACAGAGGGAGCTGCCTTTCTGCGGGGGACTCCTGAGCGGCGTACCGCAGCGTACCGGGGTCCCGGCGGGGGAACGGAGCCAGTCCGTCCGGACCGCTCACCAGGGCGTACCCGATCGGGACGGGCTAGCCTGAAGCCCGCACCAGCGGGCAATTGGGAAAAGAGCCTCACCCGCAACAGCGCGGGGAGCACGAGAGCGAACGCCCCGTACCGGCGCGCACGAGAAGGAGGCCCGGACATGGCAGCGGGCGCCCCCCGGATCTTCGTCTCCCACCTCGCCGGAGTCGCCGTCTTCGACCCCAACGGCGACACCGTGGGCCGGGTGCGCGACATGGTCGTCATGCTGCGGGTCGGCCGCAAGCCGCCCCGGCTGCTCGGGCTGGTCGTCGAACTCCCCACCCGCCGCCGGATCTTCCTGCCCATGACCCGGGTGACCAGCATCGAGTCCGGCGAGGTCCTCAGCACCGGCGTGCTCAACGTCCGCCGCTTCGAGCAGCGGCCCACCGAGCGGCTCGTCTTCGGCGAGCTGCTCGACCGGCGCGTCACGCTCGCCGAGACCGGCGAGGAGGTCACCGTCCTCGACCTGTCGGTGCGGCAGCTGCCGGCCCGCCGGGACTGGGAGATCGACCGGATCTTCGTGCAGAAGGGCAGGAAGTCGGGCGCCTTCCGGCGCGGCAAGGGCGAGAAGCTGACCGTGGAGTGGTCGGCGGTCACCGGCTTCTCCCTGGAGGAGCACGGGCAGGGCGCCGAGAGCCTCCTCGCCACCTTCGAGCAGCTGCGCCCGGCCGACCTGGCGAACGTCCTGCACCACCTGTCCGCCAAGCGCCGCGCGGAGGTCGCCGCCGCCCTCGACGACGACCGGCTCGCCGACGTCCTGGAGGAGCTGCCGGAGGACGACCAGATCGAGATCCTCGGCAAGCTGAAGGAGGAGCGCGCCGCGGACGTCCTGGAGGCCATGGACCCCGACGACGCGGCCGACCTGCTCTCCGAACTCCCCGAGCGGGACAAGGAGCGGCTGCTCAGCCTGATGGAACCCGACGACGCCGCCGACATGCGCCGGCTGATGGCGTACGAGGAGCACACGGCGGGCGGGCTGATGACGACCGAGCCGATCGTGCTGCGGCCCGACGCGACCGTCGCCGACGCCCTCGCCCGGGTCCGCAACCGCGACCTCTCCCCCGCCCTCGCCGCCCAGGTCTACGTGTGCCGCCCGCCCGACGACACGCCGACCGGCAAGTACCTGGGGACGGTCCACTTCCAGCGGCTGCTGCGCGACCCCCCGTACACGCTGGTCAGCGCGCTCCTCGACGAGGACCTGCAGACCCTCGCCCCGGACGCGACGCTGCCCGTGATCGCCGGGTTCTTCGCGACGTACGACATGGTCGCGGCGCCCGTCGTCGACGAGGCGGGCTCGCTGCTCGGCGCGGTGACGGTGGACGACGTGCTGGACCACATGCTGCCCGAGGACTGGCGCGAGACGGAGTTCCACCTGGCCGAGGGGGAGGTGGCCGATGGCTCCCGAGCGTGAACCCGCCCGCGCCGAGCGCGTCCCGGTCGGCGCCACGGCGGCGCCCCGCTCCCGGGTCCGGCTGGACCAGCCGCGCCCGCCCCGGCGCCGGATCCTGCCCGAGTGGGACCCCGAGGCCTTCGGACGGCTCTCGGAGCGCATCGCGCGGTTCCTGGGCACCGGACGGTTCATCGTCTGGATGACGATCGTCATCATCGTGTGGGTGCTGTGGAACATCTTCGCCCCGCGCGACCTGCGCTTCGACAACTATCCCTTCATCTTCCTGACGCTCATGCTGTCGCTCCAGGCCTCCTACGCGGCCCCGCTGATCCTGCTCGCGCAGAACCGCCAGGACGACCGCGACCGGGTCAATCTGGAGCAGGACCGCAAGCAGAACGAGCGGTCCATCGCGGACACCGAATACCTCACACGGGAGATCGCCGCCCTGCGGATCGGGCTCGGCGAGGTCGCCACCCGCGACTGGATCCGCTCCGAACTCCAGGACATGGTGAAGGAACTGGAGGGGATGCGGGAGGGCCACGTCGTATTCCCGGCGGAACGGTCGCACGGACGTGACGTAGACGACCGCTGACGACCATGCCGAGGCTCTAGTGGGGCGCCGTACCATCGTCCCTATGGCTACGGAAGACGCGGTGCGCGAGGCACTGGCGACGGTGAACGACCCCGAGATCAACCGTCCCATCACCGAACTCGGGATGGTCAAGTCGGTGGACGTCGGGGCGGACGGGGCGGTCGCGGTCACCGTGTACCTGACGGTCTCCGGCTGCCCGATGCGCGAGACGATCACGCAACGCGTCACCGAGGCGGTCTCCGGCGTCGAGGGCGTCACGCGGGTCGACGTGACGCTGGACGTGATGAGCGACGCACAGCGCAAGGAGCTGGCCGCGGCGCTGCGCGGCGGCCAGACCGAGCGCGAGGTGCCCTTCGCGAAGCCGGGCTCGCTCACGCGCGTGTACGCGGTCGCGTCCGGCAAGGGCGGCGTCGGCAAGTCCTCGGTGACGGTGAACCTGGCGGCGGCGATGGCGGCCGACGGCCTGAAGGTGGGCGTCGTGGACGCCGACATCTACGGCCACAGCGTGCCGCGCATGCTGGGCGCGGAGGGCCGTCCCACCCAGGTCGAGAACATGATCATGCCGCCGTCGGCGAACGGTGTGAAGGTCATCTCGATCGGCATGTTCACCCCCGGCAACGCCCCGGTCGTCTGGCGCGGTCCGATGCTCCACCGCGCGCTCCAGCAGTTCCTGGCCGACGTGTACTGGGGCGACCTGGACGTCCTGCTGCTGGACCTCCCGCCGGGTACCGGCGACATCGCCATCTCGGTGGCCCAGCTGGTCCCGAACGCGGAGATCCTGGTCGTCACCACGCCGCAGCAGGCCGCCGCCGAGGTGGCCGAGCGCGCGGGCTCGATCGCCGTCCAGACCCACCAGAAGATCGTCGGCGTCGTCGAGAACATGTCCGGGCTGCCCTGCCCGCACTGCGACGAGATGGTCGACGTCTTCGGCACCGGCGGCGGCCAGTCCGTCGCCGACGGTCTGACCCGCACGACGGGCGCCTCGGTGCCGGTCCTCGGCTCCATCCCCATCGACGTCCGTCTGCGCGAGGGCGGCGACGAGGGCAGGCCGGTCGTCCTCAGCGACCCGGACTCCCCGGCGGGCTCCGCGCTGCGGGCCATCGCGGGCAAGCTGGGCGGCCGTCAGCGCGGGCTGTCGGGTCTGTCCCTCGGCATCACCCCGAAGAACAAGTTCTGACCCGTCGTCCGCGCACGACACCCGGACCCAGGTACGCCGACGGGGGCGCCGTCCGTCAGGACCGCGCCCCCGTCGTCGTCACGGCTACGCGTACTCCGCGATGTCCTTGATCACGGCGAAGCCGAGCCCGTACGCGCTCATGCCCCTTCCGTACGCCCCCACGTGCACCCCTTCCGGGGTCGAGCCGGCCAGCACCCAGCCGAACTCGGACTCGCGGTAGTGGAAGGGGGTCGGCACGCCGTCGACCGGCAGGGACAGGGTGGACCAGTCCGCGCCGGACAGGTCGTCGGCCAGCACCCACGCCGTCTCGGTCTGCTGCTCCAGCCAGTCGTCGCGCAGGCTGTGGTCCATCTGGCCCGGCCAGGTGAAGGACAGCAGCCCCACTCCCGCCAGCCAGGCCGCCGAGGACACCGAGGTGGCCTCCAGCACCCCCGTGCCGTCCGCGCTGCGCCGGACGGGGTTCGCGGCGACGGTCACGACCACCGCGAACCTCCCGCGGTCCTCTCCCGCCGTCTCGTGCCGCACGGAGGGCTCGTCACCGTGCCCGATCGAACCGTGCTCGACGGCACCGTCGGCCGCCGTTCCGACCTGCATCAGCCAACGCGGCCCCGTGAAGGCCTCGTCGAGGCCGTACCAGGGGAACGGCGCCTCCAGGTACCCGTCGACCGTGCGCCGGGCGGAGGGGACCTGTCGTCCATCCTCCGCGGCCGGCGCCTGTACGACCGCCCGACTCGTCGTCTCCATGCCCGGACGCCTCCTCGCTCTCGCCGGACCGTACGGCCCGCCCCCCTTCGGGCGGCTTGCCCGTCTGGGTACGGCCCGCACAACAACCAGGCAGCATAGCCACCCCGCTCGCGGCTGCGGGGAAGCCGCCCGGTGCGGGGGACGTGCGCCCCCTCACATTCGGGGGCTCGGGGGTCTCGGGTGGGGTCCGCGGAGGACTCAGGTGGCGTCCGCGTCGAAGGGCGGGCGGTCGTCCTTGCCCGGCGCCTCCGGCTTCTTCGTCATGTCGATCCGGCCGCCGGACGAGCCGGACGAGGAGGGCTCCTGGTCGCGGCTGTGGACGGCGTCCGTGACCTCGGCCATCTCCTTCTTCAGGTCGAAGCCGTTGCGGATCTCCTTCAGCCCCAGATCCTCGTTGTCCAGCTGCTTGCGGATGAAGGTCTTGGGGTTGAGGTCCTCGAACTCGAAGTCCTTGAACTCCGGACCGAGTTCCTGCCGGATGTCCTGCTTGGCGCTCTCGGAGAACTCACGGATCTTCCGGATCGTGCGCATCACGTCCTGGATGACCTTCGGGAGCTTGTCCGGACCGAAGACGAGCACGGCCAGGACGACGATCGTCACCAGCTCGAGCGCCCCTATGTCATTGAACACCTGAAAGCTCCTTGCGATGTCCGCGGTCCTCGGTGGCCCTGGTGGCCCTCGGCGGTCGGTGCGGGTCTTCCGTGGTCCGGGCCGGGTCCACGGTACCTGTCGCACCTGTCGGACCGGTACCGTCCCGAAGTGTCCGGCTGGTTGCGGAAGGCCTGTCTCCCGTGCCGTCCGCCGGGCGGACGGCACGCGGGTGGCCGGACGGTGAGGTTCCCGTGCGGCGGGCGGGGGCCGGCCCGGTTCAGCCGCTGCCGGAGGAGCCCAGCACGAGGGAGAGGGCGCGTTCCTCCCCGTCGCGTTCGACGGTCAGCTCCAGGCGGTCGCCGGGGCGGTGCGCACGGGTCTTCACGATCAGTTCCTCGCCGGAGTGGACGCGTCGGCCGTCGACCGCGGTGATGACGTCCCCGGGCCGGATGCCGGCCCGGTCCCCGGGACCGCCGTCGGTCACCGGATCGCTCCCGCCGGAGTCCTCGGTGCCGACGCGGGCGCCGTCGCCCGGGTAGTCCATGTCGAGGGTCACGCCGATGACCGGGTGGGTCGCCCTGCCCGTGTTGATCAGTTCCTCGGCGACGCGCTTGCCCTGGTTGACGGGGATGGCGAAGCCCAGGCCGATCGAACCGGCCTGGGCGCCGTCGGAACCGGCACCGTCGGCGGCGGAGCGGATGGCCGAGTTGATGCCGATGACACGGCCCTGCGTGTCGAGGAGGGGGCCGCCGGAGTTGCCCGGGTTGATGGGCGCGTCGGTCTGCAGGGCGTCCACGTAGGACACGTCGCTCGCGTCGCCGTTCCCGCCGCCGGCGGTGATGGGCCGTTCCCTGGCGCTGATGATGCCCGCGGTGACGGTGCCCTCCAGGTCGAAGGGGGCGCCGATGGCGACGACCGGGTCGCCGACCCGGACGCTGTCGGAGTTGCCGAGGGGCAGGGGCCGCAGGCCCCGCACGCCGGTCACCCTCACCACGGCGAGGTCGTACCCGCTGTCCTTGCCGACGACCTCGGCCTCGGCGGTCTGGCCGCCGTTGAAGACCACGGTTATGCCGCCGCCGGACCCGGCGGGGTCGACGACATGGCTGTTGGTCAGGATGTGCCCCCGCGTGTCGAGCACGAAGCCGGTGCCGGTGCCGCTCGCCCCGCTGCCGCTCACGTGCAGCGTGACGACGCCGGGCAGCGCGCGGGCGGCGATCCCCGCGACGCCGTCCGCGTCCCGGTCCCCCGCTTCGACGGGGGCCTGGGGCAGCTCCACCACGCCCATGCCGCCGTTGCGCTCCAGGTACGCCCCGACGCCCCCGCCGACACCGCCGGAGACCAGCGCCAGCAGCAGCGCCCCGCCGATCAGGCCGCGCCGCCGGCGTCGGCGCAACTGCTCCAGGCCGGCGACCGCGGCCCCGGTCTGCTGCAGCGGCCCGGCGGCCACGGGGCCGCCGGCCCAGGGATCGTAGCGGCGCCACGGGTCGGCGGGAGCCGCGGCGGGCGGAACGGGCCCGGAGTGCGCTTCGGGGGCCGTGACGGGGGCGCCCGGCACGGGCCGGGACGTGTCGGGGCCGGGCACCGGGGTGGGCACCCCCGTGTCCGCCCCCGGCGCCACTGGCCCACCGGGGACGACGGCGGGCGACGACGGGTGGAGACCGCCGGGAGCGGGCCCGCCGGGTACGGCGGGGATCGGCGCGGGCGCGGCCGAGACGGCCGGGCCGGGGGCCGGTGTCGCCGCGGGGTGCTGGACGGGTGGTGCGGGCGCCCAGGGGCCGGGTTCGCCGTACGGCGGGGTGCTGTAGGGGTCGGGATCGTGCAGGGGCCCGGGGTGGTCGGTGACGACCGGGGGCCGGGGCGCCGGGTCCGCCGGCTCCGGCGGCGACACGGCGTGATCGACCACGGGAGGGTGGGGTTGCTCGGCCGCGGCGGGGTGTGCCGGAGGACGGTGACCGGGGGTGACTCCGCCGTCGGGGAAGGGGCTGTGCCGATCCGCCAGGGCTTCCTCGCGGTCCCCCGCGGGACGGGGGCCGTCGGGGAGGGGGCCGTCGAGGAGGGGGCCGTGCCGACCGGCCACGGTCTCCTCGGCGCCCCCTGTCGGGCGGGCCGGCCGGTGGTCGTCCTCGGGGGTCGCACCCCGCGCGGACATGTTCTGCGGTTCCCCTCCGGTCCGCCCGGCGGGGTTCCCCTCCGCCGGGTGCCCTTCGACCGGGCTGCCCCCGGCCGCTTCGTCCTCGGCCGGGTGCCCCGTCGTCACTCCCGGGTCGCCCCCGTCCGCCCGTCCGGAAGGACCTTCGGTGGGCTTGCCCTCGTTCATGCTCTCCCCGCGGTCAGGCTCGCGCTCCGCCCCGTGCCGCAGGGGCGTGGTTCACCCTGGATTCAACCAGGTTCGCGGATCAGCGTGCCTGGTGCGGCGACGGGGCGGGGGTGGGGGTGGCGTCGGGGACGGGTGCGGCGAGCAGACCGGGGGAGGCGACCTCCGGGGTGGTGGTCCAGGAAGTCAGCGAGACCGGCGGGGGGGTGCCGAGCGGGCGTATCAAAGGGGACATGGCGGCGGCGCCGGCCATCACGGGGGTGGTCAGCCGGTGCAGCGACTGCTCGGGGCGGACCGCCGGGGACGGCACTCCGGGCAACAGCGGGGCGGAGGCCCGGGTCGGGGCGATGGCGGTGTCGCCGAACATCTGCCCGCCCTGCGGGAGCAGGGGCCCGACACCACGGCGGCGCTGGCTCTCGGGGGCCGTCGCGGAGCCGCCGCCCGGCGTGCGGGCGGGTGTCGCATTGCTGCCCGCGCCCGTGCCGCCACGGGCCTCCGTGTCGGTCGGGACGCCGGTGTTCATGCCGCCGAGGGCGATCGCGGCCAGTGACACCGCACCGGCCGCGACGAAGGCGAACCGCAGTCCGCGCGAACGCTCGGCGTCGGACCGGCCGGCCGGGTGGATGCGGAAGCCGCGCCCGGTGAGTACGGAGCCGTGGTCGCGGGCGGGCACGTAGCCGAACTCGAACCGCTCGTCCCGTCCGGCGCCGAAGACCCCGGTCGCTCCGGGGCGGGCCCCGAACGCGTCACCGAAGTCCCCTGCCGGCGGCGGCAGGCCCTCCTTGCCCGGGTCGCCTCCTGCGGGCAGCCCCTGAAGGCGCGCCAGGAAGCTCTCCGAGGGGGCGGGCGGGGCCACTTCGGCGAAGACGTTCTTCAGCCGGCGCTGCGCGTCGACCTCCGCCTTGCATTTGGAGCAGGTCGCCACGTGCGCCAGCACGCGCTCGCGGGTGTCATGGCCCAGCTCGCCGTCCACGAGGGCGGAGAGCCGGTCACCGAGGTGCTGCTCGGCCGGGGTAGGACGGGTTCCACTCACGCGGTCGCGCCCCCTCCTCCCAGAACCGGCACACGGGGCACGAACGAGCGACGCTCGGAGCGCGCCTCGGGCGAGCGGTGGGCCAGTGCCTTGCGCAGCTGCGAGCGGCCGCGGTGGATGCGCGAACGGACCGTGCCGAGCTTGACGCCCAGGGTCGCGGCGATCTCCTCGTAGGACAGTCCCTCGATGTCGCACAGGACGACCGCGGCGCGGAACTCGGGTGCGAGGGTGTCGAGGGCCTGCTGGACGTCCGCGTCGAAGTGGGCGTCGTTGAAGATCTGCTGCGGGGTGGGTTCCTTGCTGGCCAGCCGCTCGGCCGCATCGTCGCCGAGCGAGTCGAAGCGGATGCGCTGCTTGCGGCGGACCATGTCCAGGAAGAGGTTGGTGGTGATGCGGTGCAGCCAGCCCTCGAAGGTGCCCGGCGTGTACGTCGACAGCGAGCGGAAGACGCGGACGAAGACCTCCTGAGTGAGGTCCTCGGCGTCGTGCTGGTTGCCGGTGAGGCGGTAGGCGAGCCGGTAGACGCGGCCGCTGTGCATGCTGACGATCTCCTCCCACGTGGGCGGAGTCCACGCCTGCCCGTCCGCGTCGGTGGAGAAGGTCGCGGTCTGGGCGGTGCCGGCACCGGGGCCGGCGGCGTGACTGTGGTCAGCGGTGTCGTTCACGGATTTCGGCCTGCCTGCCGAACCGAGGAGGCGCCGGAACGCTCCTGCCCGGTCCACGGGCGCAGCCGCACCTCCCCTGTCGGCTCTGGTGGTGTCCAGCGGAGCCCCTACCATAGCCACCTCGCCCGTTAGCTCCGGATAAGCGGTTTTACGAGAATTTGATCTGGGCTGACACGGCTCATACGACTGCGTCAGCACTTGCTCGGCGTCCCGTCGCCCGTCGTGATCCAACCGTGTCCCCCTCAGTCCGTCCCACCTCTTCAAACGCGCGGTCCCATCTGCGGGTTCCCGGCACCAACGGATACAGTCACGCCCAGGCAACCACGGGGACAGGAGAGGGTCATTAGCGGCAACCGGCAGACGAGCTGGGCGTTCGCCGACGCCTATGTCGCCGAGGACGAAGCGCTGCTCTGGGCCCGTGACCGGGCCCGCGAAGCGGGGCTGCGCTCGGTGTCGCCCAGCACGGGCGCCGCGCTGCGGTTGCTCGCCGCCACCGTGGACGCCAAGGCGGTCGCGGAGATCGGCACCGGTACCGGCGTGTCGGGGATCCACCTGCTGCACGGCATGCGTCCGGACGGCGTCCTGACGACCGTCGACCCCGAACCCGAGCACCAGCAGTCGGCCCGGCAGGCCTTCCGGGCCTGCGGGTTCGCCAGCAACCGGGCCCGCTTCATCCCCGGCCGCGCGCTGGACGTCCTGCCGCGGCTCGCGGACGCCGGCTACGACCTCGTCTTCTGCGACGGCGACCGGCTCGAGGTCATGGACTACCTCGCCGAATCGTTGCGCCTGCTGCGGCAGGGGGGTCTGGTGGTGTTCGAGGGCGTGTTCGCGAACGGCCGGACGGTCGACTCGGGCCCGCAGCCCACCGAGGTCATCAGGGTGCGCGAGCTGCTGCGCACGGTGCGCGAGAGCCAGGAGCTGGTGCCGTCGCTGCTGCCGGTGGGCGACGGCCTGCTCTGCGCGGTCAAGCGCTAGACCGGGACCCCGCGCGTCGCGGCCCCCCGCCCGCAGGGCCGCCTGCCCGCAGGGCCGCCCGCCCCGCTCGCATCCCCGCCCGCGCGGACGGCACGCCCACGCGTCCGCCGCCCGCATGCCTGTCCGGCCGGTACGCCGTACGGGTCACGGCCCCGGAGTCCCCCACGGAAAACAGGTCTCCCCGGCATCCTCGAGGATGCCGGGGAGACCTGTTTCCGCAAGGGGTGTGGTCGCTTGCGCGTCAGCCGACGACCTTCTTGAGGGCGTCGCCGAGCGCGTCGGCCTCGTCAGGCGTCAGCTCGACGACGAGCCGACCGCCGCCTTCGAGCGGAACGCGCATGACGATGCCCCGCCCCTCCTTGGTCACCTCGAGCGGGCCATCGCCCGTCCGCGGCTTCATGGCCGCCATGCTCGTTCCCCTTCCTGAAACCAGCTCATCGTCAAAGCCGACGGCCCCTGAAGGGCAAGGCGCGGCCCAGCATGGGACCCACGACACCGGCATCGAACACATTGCTTCCCAGCCATTATCCCGCATGGCAGGACCCGATGACCAACATCGGTAGGCATCGCTTGGGCAACGCGCGCGAGCAAAACCACCCAATTCGGCGATGTGACTGCGATACTGCGCGCCCGCACGGACTTCCACCCACCGGAAATCGTCCGGATTTCTTTGACGCAGGTCACACGTCCCGCGCGCTCGTCGTCCTTCATGCTGTCCTTCGGACACCGCGTACTGATCAGTACGTCGGCCGCGACACCGGAGGGGACATCCCATGACCGACACCGTGCTCTACGAGGTGAGCGACGGACTCGCGACGATCACCCTGAACCGCCCGGAGGCGATGAACGCGCTGAACATCGCGGCCAAGGCCGCCCTGCGGGAGGCGGTGGAGTCCGCCGCGGCCGACGACGCCGTGCGGGCGGTGCTGCTGACCGCCGCGGGTGAGCGGGCCTTCTGCGTGGGCCAGGACCTCAAGGAGCACGTCGGGCTGCTGATGGAGGGCTCGGGCGCGGTCATGAGCACGGTCAAGGAGCACTACAACCCGGTCGTACGGGCGCTGACCGAGGCGCCGAAGCCGGTGGTCGCCGCGGTGAACGGGGTCGCCGCAGGAGCCGGTTTCGGTTTCGCGCTGGCCGCCGACTACCGGATCGTGGCGGACACCGCGTCCTTCAACACCTCGTTCGCGGGGGTCGCGCTGACCGCCGACTCGGGCGTCTCCTGGACCCTGCCGCGCGTGGTGGGCCCCGGCCGGGCCACCGACCTGCTGCTCTTCCCGCGCAACGTCACGGCGCAGGAGGCGTACGAACTGGGCATCGCCAACCGGGTCGTACCGGCGGACGCGCTGCGCGAGGAGGCCGGGAAGGTCGCGCGGGCGCTGGCCGAGGGGCCGACGGTCGCCTACGCGGCGCTGAAGGAGGCCGTGGCGTACGGGCTCTCCCACTCGCTGGCCCAGACGCTGGAGAAGGAGGACGAACTGCAGACCCGGGCGGGGGCCTCGCAGGACCACACGATCGCCGTGCGGGCGTTCGTGAACAAGGAGAAGCCGAAGTACCTGGGCCGCTGAGGTCCGGCGGCCGGGGGCCGCTGGTTCGTCACGCGGCCCTCCGGCTCCCTCCCGGGGCGCTCCTCGACACACAGGCGGCCAGGTGGTCGTCCACCAGCCCGCAGGCCTGCATCAGCGCGTACGCCGTGGTGGGGCCGACGAACCGCAGGCCCCGCTTCTTGAGCGCCTTCGCCAGGGCGGTCGACTCCGGGGTGACCGCCGGGACGTCCGCGAGGGTCTCGGGGACCGGGCGGGCCGCCGCGTCCGGGGCGTGCGACCAGATCAGTTCGTCGAGGTCGCCCGGGGACCAGCCGGCCAGCACGCGCGCGTTGGCGAGCGTGGCGTCGATCTTGGCACGGTTGCGGATGATGCCGGCGTCTGCGAGCAGGCGGGTGCGGTCCTCGTCGGTGAAGGCGGCGACCGCGTCGATCTCGAAGCCGGCGAAGGCGGTGCGGAAGCCGGGACGGCGGCGCAGGATGGTGATCCAGGACAGACCGGACTGGAAGGCCTCCAGGCTGAGGCGCTCGAAGAGGGCCTGGTCGCCGTGGACCGGGCGGCCCCACTCCTCGTCGTGGTACGTCACGTAGTCCGCCGTGGACAGGGCCCAGGGGCAGCGCGGCGCTCCGTCGGGGCCGGCGAGGGCGGCGCCGTCGCTCACTGCTCCTCCTCCCGCGCGGGCTTGTCCATGGAGACGTGCGGCTCGGGGGTGCGGGCGGCGGAGAGCGCGGACTCCAGTTCGCCGATGCGGGCGTCGCGCTCGGCGAGTTCGGCGCCGAGGCGGTTGAGGGCGTCGTCGACGTCGGCCATGCGGTAGCCGCGGGCGGCGAGCGGGAAGCGCAGCCGGTCGACGTCGGACCGGTCGACGGGACGGTCGGCGGGCAGCGGGTCGTGCAGCCGCTCGGGCGCGGCCTCGGGCAGCGGACCGGTGCCCTCGCCGCCGCCCACCACGGCGAGTGTCACCGCGGCCACCACGACGGCGAGCGCGATGACCAGGAAGAAGAACATAACCATCGGTGGGTCCCCACGCTCGCTGTGCTCGTTGTCGGATGTGTCAGGCTCCGATCGTGCCATGCGGGTGCGACCGTTAGGGTCGCAGGCGGCGGATGTCCGGGACGTACGAGGAGAGGTCACAGGGGATGCTCAGGCTGGGCGGGCGGGAATTCGGCACCCACGAACCGGTGATCATGGCGATCGTGAACCGGACCCCCGACTCCTTCTACGACCAGGGCGCGACCTTCCGTGACGAGCCGGCCCTCGCGCGCGTGGAGCAGGCGGTGGCCGAGGGCGCCGCGATCATCGACATCGGCGGCGTCAAGGCCGGGCCCGGCGAGGAGGTCACGGCCGAGGAGGAGGCGCGGCGCACGGTCGGTTTCGTGGCCGAGGTGCGGCGGCGTTTCCCGGACGTCGTGATCAGCGTGGACACCTGGCGGGCCGAGGTCGGCGAGGCGGTCTGCGAGGCGGGCGCGGATCTGCTCAACGACGCCTGGGGCGGGGTCGACCCGCGGCTGGCCGAGGTCGCGGCGCGGTACGGGGCCGGGCTGGTCTGCACGCACGCGGGCGGCACGGAGCCCCGGACGCGGCCGCACCGGGTGGTGTACGACGACGTCATGGCCGACATCCTGGAGGTGACGGTGGGGCTGGCGGAGCGGGCGGCCGGACTGGGGGTGCCGCGGGAGTCGATCATGATCGATCCGGGGCACGACTTCGGCAAGAACACGCGGCACAGCCTGGAGGCGACGCGGCGGCTCGGGGAGATGGTGGGGACGGGGTGGCCGGTGCTGGTGTCGCTGTCCAACAAGGACTTCGTCGGGGAGACGCTGGACCGGCCCGTCAAGGAGCGGGTGGTGGGGACGCTGGCCACCACCGCGGTGTCCGCCTGGCTGGGGGCGCAGGTGTACCGGGTGCACGAGGTCGCCGAGACGCGGCAGGTGCTGGACATGGTGGCGTCCATCGCGGGGCACCGGGAACCGGCGGTGGCCCGGCGGGGGCTGGCGTAGTTCCCCTCCGCCCCCGCCGCCGGCCACCGGTCGGCCGTGCGAACGACCCTGCGGGTCAATACACCTAGCGGCTCGTCTCCTTCGAGACCAGGGCCACCGCTTCGGCCACGTCGTCCGTGACGTGGAAGAGGAGGAGGTCCTTCTCCGAGGCCTTGCCCTGGGCGATCAGGGTGTTCTTCAGCCAGTCGACCAGGCCGCCCCAGTACTCCGTGCCGAAGAGGACGATCGGGAAGCGCGTGACCTTCTGGGTCTGGACGAGGGTGAGGGCCTCGAAGAGCTCGTCCAGGGTGCCGAGGCCGCCGGGCAGGACGACGAAGCCCTGCGCGTACTTCACGAACATCATCTTGCGGACGAAGAAGTACCGGAAGTTCAGGCCGATGTCGACGTAGGGGTTCAGTCCCTGCTCGAAGGGCAGCTCGATGCCGAGGCCGACGGAGACTCCGCCCGCCTCGCTGGCGCCCTTGTTGGCCGCCTCCATGGCGCCGGGGCCGCCGCCGGTGATCACGGCCCAGCCGGCCTCGACCAGCGCGCGTCCGAGCCGCACGCCCGCCTCGTACTCGGGGGAGTCCGCCGCCGTCCGGGCGGAGCCGAACACGCTGATCGCGGACGGGAGCTCGGCGAGGGTGCCGAAGCCCTCGATGAACTCGGACTGGATGCGCAGGACCCGCCAGGGGTCGGTGTGGACCCAGTCGGAGGGGGCGCGCTCGTCCAGCAGCCGCTGGTCGGTGGTGCTCGCCTGCACCTGGTCCCGTCGCCGGAGGACCGGTCCCAGGCGCTGTTCCTCCGGTGGCCGCCGCTTGCCCTCCGGATTGCCTGTAGCCATGTGAACTCCCTCCGCTTGCAGTCGTTCCACCTCAGCGTAGATCTACGCGGGTTACGGGCGGGGGACGTCGGCGTGTCCGCCGCGCAGCGTCCCCCGGCACGGATGCCCCGTGATCACGCGGTCAGCCAGGCCCGCAGCCGTTCCTCCCCCGCCAGGATCTTCGCGGTCTCCACGCGCTCGTCCCGCCGGTGCGCCAAGTGCGGGTTGCCCGGCCCGTAGTTGACGGCGGGGACGCCGAGCGCCGAGAAGCGGGAGACGTCCGTCCAGCCGTACTTGGGCTGCGGGGTGCCGCCCACCGCCTCGACGAAGGCCGCCGCGGCGGGGTGCGAGAGGCCGGGCATGGCCGCCCCGCTGTGGTCGTCGACGACGAACTCCTCCACCCCGCAGCCGGCGAACACCTCGCGGACGTGGGCGACGGCCTCCTCCGGGGTGCGGTCGGGCGCGTAGCGGAAGTTGACGGTGACGACGCACTCGTCGGGGATGACGTTGCCGGCCACTCCGCCGGTGATGCCGACGGCGTTGAGGCCCTCGCGGTACTCCAGGCCGTCGATCACCGGCCGGCGCGGCTCGTAGGCGGCGAGGCGGGCCAGGACCGGTGCCGCGGCGTGGATCGCGTTGGAGCCCATCCAGCCGCGCGCGGAGTGCGCCCGCTCGCCGCCGGTCTTCAGCAGGACCCGCAGGGTGCCCTGGCAGCCGCCCTCGACCTGGCCGTCGGACGGCTCCAGGAGCACCGCGAAGTCGCCCTCCAGCCACTCCGGGTGCGCCCGGGCGACGTGCCCGAGCCCGTTGAGGTCGGCGGCGACCTCCTCGTTGTCGTAGAAGACGAAGGTCAGATCGCGGTTGGGGGCGGGGACCGTCGCGGCGATGCGGAGCTGGACGGCGACGCCGGCCTTCATGTCGCAGGTGCCGCAGCCCCACAGGACGCCGTCCGCGTCCAGCCGGGACGGGAGGTTGCCGGCCACGGGGACGGTGTCGAGGTGGCCGGCGAGGATCACCCGCTCCGGACGGCCGAGGCGGGTGCGGGCGATCACGTTGTTGCCGTACCGGTCCACGGTGAGGTGCGGCAGCGCGCGCAGGGCCGCCTCGACGGCGTCCGCGAGCGGCTTCTCCGTGCCGCTCTCGGAGGGCAGGTCGACGAGCCGCGCGGTGAGCAGGGCGGCGTCCAGCGTGAGGTCAAGCGGGGTCTCGGCCATGCCGTCGACCCTAACGCGCCGACCGCCGCGCCCGCCCGGCCCCGCCTTTCCCCGTGACCTCCCCCGTTTCCGTACTCTCCAGTACCTTGTACGCGTGCCAGAGCCGTCAGCCTCCCCCAAGCGCCGCGGCCGTCTCCTGCGTTGCGGGGCGGCCTGTGCGGTCCTGTCCGCCGTCGCGGGTTACGTCGTGGTCCAGTACGTCACCGGTGACGCCGGGGACCCCGGGTGCAGAGTCGTTTCCGCGGACACCGCGGCGGCGTACGAGTTCACGCCCGAGCAGGCGGTGAACGCGGCCACCATCGCCGCCGTCGGCACCGACCGGAACATGCCCCGACGGGCCGTGACCATCGCGCTGGCGACCGCGCTCCAGGAGTCGGCGCTGCGCAACCTCGACCACGGCGACCGGGATTCGCTCGGCCTCTTCCAGCAGCGTCCCTCGCAGGGCTGGGGCAGCGCCCGGGAGGTGACGGACCCGGCCTACGCGGCGAACATCTTCTACGAGCACCTCGCCAAGGTCCCCGACTACACCGAACTGCCGCTCACCGTCGCCGCCCAGCGCGTGCAGCGCAGCGGCTACCCCGAGGCGTACGCCAAACACGAACCGGACGCGGATCTGCTGGCCGCCGCCCTCACCGGGACCTCCGCGGCCTCGCTGACCTGCGACGGCCGCCCGGCCGCCACGACGGCCACCGGTGCGGACGCGGTCCGCGCCGCCCTCGTGCGGGACTTCGGGCACGACGCGCTCCGGCAGGCGGGCGCCGAGGTGGGCGGCGCGGAGCCCTCCGCCGCGGACGGGGCCCCGCCGGTCGCCGGGACCGACGGACGGACCGTGACACTGCCCGTGGCCGGACGGACCGCCGCCGACGGGCGCGAGGCCGTCGAACGCGGCTGGCAGTTCGCGCACTGGGCGGTCGCCAACGCCTCCGCGCTGCGCATCGAGCGCGTCACCTACGCCGGCCGGGAATGGGTCGCCGGGCGTACCGGGAGCACCTGGCGGCCCACCGGCTCGACGGAGGCCGCCGGCACCACGGGCGCGGGCGGCGGCACCGGGAGCGTACGGATCGTCACCGCGCGCTAGTACGGACCTTCCCACCCGCGGGTGACACCCGGGGCACCGGACGGCGGGGCGCCCGGGTGTTCGCGCCGTCACCGCCGAGGTCGCCGGACGGCCCGGGAACACTGGGCTCGACGGGTTCCGCCGACTTTCACACCGGGCGGCTTTCGCCCGCTTTTATCCAGAGCCGATTATGCGACGCATTGCCAACTCTTTACGTCGGCCGCCCGCAACCTTCGCGGGATTCGAGCGGTAGTCACTGCGTCCGGGCCCGGACAGATGTCACAGACCGTTCTTGTCCTCTCCGTCGAAGGAGCATCATGTCCCTCCCCCTGACCCGCAGGATCGCCCGTGCCGCACTGCTCGTCGCCGCGGGAGCTGCTGCCGGTGTCGGTGCGGCCGGCTCCGCCAGCGCTGCCCCCGACCTGCCCGCCACCCCGAACCTCGGCGGCCTGACCGCCCTGGACGGGGCGAGCGTCGGCACCACGGTCGACAGCGCGGCCCAGAACGTCGCCGGGACCGCGGGCGAGACCGGCGGCAGGACGGTCGAGCGGGCGGTGCCGGCCGCGGGCAAGAGCGGCGGCAAGGCCGTCAAGAAGGTGGCGTCGACGGCGCGGAAGGCCGCCGGCGAGGCGGCCGGCTCCACGGCGGGCTCCGCCGGTGACCTCCTCGGGAGCACCGCGTCCACGGCCGCCAAGGGCGGGCTGCCCACGGGCTCGCTGACGCAGGGCGGGCTGCCGGCGACGGGGACGCTGCCGGCCAAGGGCCTGCCGCTCGGCTGAGCACCGGGGCTTCGCGGCGACGGGGTCCAGGGTCCTCCCTGGACCCCGTCTCCCGTGTGCGCGGACACCCGGCGGCGGCCGCTCCGCGGGGCGGGACCCGCCGCTCCCGGTGGAACGGAACGCGGCCGCCCGCCGCGGGGCCCGCGTCAGGCCAGCCGTTCCACCGCCGCCCGCACCCGCTCGTCCGTCGCCGTCAGGGCCACGCGCACGTGCCGGTCGCCCGCCGGGCCGTAGAAGTCGCCGGGGGCCACCAGGACGCCCCGCTCCGCCAGGTGGGACACCGTGTCCCAGCAGGACTCGTCCCTCGTGGCCCAGAGGTAGAGGCTGGCCTCGCTGTGGTCGATGCGGAAGCCGTGGGCGAGGAGGGCCTCGCGCAGGAGGGTGCGGCGGGCGGCGTAGCGTTCGCGCTGCTCGCGGACGTGGGCGTCGTCGGAGAGGG
Organism: Streptomyces sp. NPDC031554; assembly: GCF_055580685.1. Taxonomy (NCBI): domain Bacteria; kingdom Bacillati; phylum Actinomycetota; class Actinomycetes; order Kitasatosporales; family Streptomycetaceae; genus Streptomyces; species Streptomyces sp. NPDC031554. The sequence goes on from NZ_JBVIKX010000001.1 coordinate 643,323, forward strand.
CCGCCACGACCGCCGCCTGGGTGGGCGCCGACGTCATCATGCCGCCGTGCTTGCGGATCTCCAGGAGCGGGGCCAGGACCGCCGGGTCGCCGGCCAGGAAGGCGGCGCGGTAGCCGGCGAGGTTGGAGCGCTTCGACAGGGAGTGGACGGAGACGATCCCCTCGTGGGAGCCGCCGTTGACGTCCGGGTGGAGGACGGAGACGGGCTCCGCCTCCCAGCCCAGTTCGAGGTAGCACTCGTCGGAGAAGAGCAGGACGCCGTGCTCGCGGGCCCAGGCCACCGTCCGGGTCAGCTCGGCCTTGGTCAGGACCCTCCCCGTCGGGTTGGACGGGGAGTTCAGCCAGAGGAGCCTGAGGCCGGCGGGGTCCAGCGCGGTCGGGTCGTCGTAGGCCTCGTACGCGGCGCGGGCCAGGCGGGCGCCGACCTCGTACGTCGGGTACGCCAGGCGCGGGAAGGCGACCCTGTCGCCGGGGCCGAGGCCCAGCTGGGTGGGGAGCCAGGCGACCAGTTCCTTGGAGCCGACGATCGGCAGGACGTGCCGGTGGGTGACCCCGCGCGCGCCCAGGCGGCGCTCCAGCCAGCCGGTGATCGCGTCCCGCAGCGCCGGGGTGCCCCAGACCGTCGGGTAGCCCGGGGAGTCCGCCGCGTCGATCAGCGCCTTCTGGATCAGCTCGGGGACCGGGTCGACCGGGGTGCCCACGGAGAGGTCGACGATCCCGCCGGGGTGCGCCGCGGCCGTCTTCTTGTACGGCTCCAGCTTGTCCCAGGGGAAGGTGGGAAGTCGGTCGGAAACTGCGGACACGGTTCTCAGCTCGCTCTCTGACGGATACGGCCCCTGACGGGCGCGTCCTGCGGCCGCGGCCTGCGGCGGACACGGCGAACGCCTCGGTCCCGTACGGCGATCCGGGGCGACCGGACCGTACGGGACCGAGGCGGCGCGATGCGGCGGACCGCTCGCTCTGGGGCCGGTCAGCCGGCCTGCGGCGGCAGCGCGGCGATGAAGGGGTGGTCGCGCTCGATCAGACCCAGCTTGCTGGCGCCGCCGGGCGAGCCCAGCTCGTCGAAGAACTCGACGTTCGCCTTGTAGTAGTCCTTCCACTCCTCCGGAGTGTCGTCCTCGTAGAAGATCGCCTCGACCGGGCAGACCGGCTCACAGGCACCACAGTCGACGCATTCGTCCGGGTGGATGTACAAGGACCGCTGGCCCTCGTAGATGCAGTCGACCGGGCACTCCTCGATGCACGCCTTGTCCTTCACGTCGACACAAGGCTGCGCGATGACGTAGGTCACGCTGTCGTTCCTCCTCGATAGGGCGCTGGCGGGCCTCCCCAGGCTCCGCCGCCTGGCGCGCGGGAGCGCGGCGTCGTCGATGCCCGCCCCTAGTATCTCCGTTCTTGGCAATGATCCGAACAGGAGGGGTGGACCGACCTGTGGAAATCTCGGCCGCCGGACGTCTCGAGGTTCGCATCACCGCCGCTGACGTGGGGAAACGCGTCTCCGTGCGGCGCTTGAGCGAGACTGGAGCCACCGAGGGGAAATTCACCGACACGGTCGGTGTTCTCACATCATGGAACAGCGGTGTGCTGTGGATCACACGGAAGAGTGGTGAGAGCGTCCGCATCGCGGAGTCCTCCCTGGTCGCCGGGAAGGTCGTGCCGGCCGCTCCGGCCCGCCGCCGGGGGCCGGCCGCCTCCTACGGGGAACTCGCCCGGATCTCCGCGCGGGCCTGGCGGCCCGTGGAGAGCGAGCGGCTCGGCGAGTGGGAGCTGCGCGCCTCCTCCGGCTTCACCCGCCGCGCCAACTCCGTGCTGCCGCTGGGCGACCCGGGCCTGCCCCTCGACGCGGCGCTGGAGGCCGTGCGGCGCTGGTACGGCGACCGGGGTCTGCCCGCCTACGTGCAGACCGCGACCGGGGCCGAGGGCACCCAGGAGCTGCTCTGCGCCGAGCTGGAACGGCGCGGGTGGGTGCGTGAGGTGACCGCCGAGCTGTGGACCGGGGCGCTGGCTCCGGTCGCCGACCGGACCGGGGCCGAGGCCGACGGGGTGGTGCTGGCGCGCGAGGCCGACGAGGCCTGGCTGGCCCGGTATCAGCGCAAGGGGGCCGGCGAGGTGGCCCTGAAGGTGCTGGGCGGGGGGTCCCCCCGCCCGGGCGGAGCCGGGGACGGGGCAGGGCCGTCGGTGTGGTTCGCCTCCGTGCCCGGTGAGGGCGCGGTCCCCGCGGCCGTCGGGCGGTGCGTCGTGGACGGGCGGTGGGCCGGGTTCGCGGCGGTCGAGGTCGATCCGGCGCGGCGGCGACAGGGGCTGGCGACGGTCGTCATGGCCGCGCTGGCGCGCCGGGCGCTGGAGGAGGGCGCGTCGGCGGCCTGGCTCCAGGTCGAGGAGGACAACGCGGGAGCGCGGGCGCTGTACGCCGGGACGGGGTTCGGGGCGCACCACGCCTACCACCACTACCGGGAGCCGGAGGCGGGTACGCCGTGACGGGGATCGAGCGCGCGGAGCTGCGGCGCCGGTTCGCCGAGGAGGCGCGGTCCGAGCGGCCCGACCTGTCGCTGCTGTGCCTGCTGGTGGGGGCGGCGGCGGACCGGACGCTGGACGAGGCCGGGATGGACGGCGCACAGGTCGAACTGGACGCGCTGGCGGGTCAGGTGCCGTTCCGGCCGGGCGGGGCGCCGGCGTGGGCGGCAGCGCTGCGCGAACTGCTCGGTGAACGGCTCGGTTTCGGCGGCTCCGCGGCGGACTACGAGCGGCTGGAGTCGTCCCTGCTGCACCGGGTGCTGGCGCGGCGGCGGGGACTGCCCATCCTGCTGTCCGTGGTGTGGATCGAGGTGGCGCGGCGGGCCGGGGCACCGGTGTACGGCGTGGCCCTGCCGGGGCACTTCGTGGTCGGCTTCGGTTCCCGGGAGGAGCAGGTGCTCGTCGATCCCTTCGACGGGGGCCGGGTGCTGACGGGACGCGACGCCGAGCTGCTGGTGACGGGGGCGACGGGGGGCCCGCTGGAGCCCTCGATGCTGGAGCCGGCCGAGACGCCGGACGTGGTGCGGCGGATCCTCGACAACATCCGGGCGTGGGCCGCGGCCCGGCCGGAGCGGTCGGATGTCGCGCTGTGGGCGGTGGAGCTGGCGCTGCTGCTGCCGTCCCACCCCGCCCGGCTCCGGTACGAGCGGGGACAGCTGCTGGTCGGGCGCGGGGAGTTCGTGCGGGGGGCGGAGGAGATGGAGGAGTACGCGTCGCTGGTGGAGGTGGTGGACGAGGCACTGGCGGAGCGGGTCCGCCGGGAGGCCCGGGGGGCGCGGGCCCTCCTCAACTGAGGCCTCGTCCGGCCCGGTTCACAGCCAGCCCTTCTCCCTCGCCGTGCGGACCGCCTCCGCCCGGTTGCGCACCGCCAGCTTCTGGATCGCCGTCGACAGGTAGTTGCGGACGGTGCCCTGGGACAGGTGCAGGGACGCCGCCAGTTCGGCGTTGGTGGAGCCGTCCGCCGCTGCCCGCAGCACCTCGCGCTCACGGTCCGTCAGGGGGTTGGCGCCCTCCGCGAGGGCCGCCGCCGCGAGGGTGGGGTCGATGACGCGTTCACCGGCCAGGACCTTGCGGACCGCCTGCGCCAGCCGGGCCGCGGGGGCGTCCTTGACGAGGAAGGCGTCGGCGCCCGCCTCCATGGCGCTGCGGAGGTAGCCGGGGCGGCCGAAGGTGGTGAGGACGACCAGCTTCACCGACGGCAGTTCGCGGTGCAGCAGGGCCGCCGCCTCGATGCCCGTCGCGCCCGGCATCTCGATGTCGAGGAGCGCCACGTCGACGTCGTGGGCCCGCGCCGCCGCGAGCACCTCGTCACCGCGGGCCACCTGGACGACCACCTCGATGTCGTCCTCCAGGCCCAGCAGGGCGGCGAGCGCCTCGCGGACCATCGACTGGTCCTCGGCGAGGAGGACCTTGATCGTGCGGGTCATGAGCCGGATCCTACGTCGGTCACCGGGACGCGCGCGGTGAGCCGGAAGCCGCTCCGGGAGCCGCCCGCCTCCAGTGTGCCGCCCGTCTTCTCCAGGCGTTCCGTCAGGCCGGTGAGGCCGTTTCCGGGGGGTGCGGCGGGGGCCGCGCCCGGGCCCGCGCCGCCGTTGTCCTCCACGGACAGCTCCAGGACGGGGCCGTCGAGGGTCCTGCGGCGCAGCACCTCCACGGTGCAGCGCCGGGCGCCGCTGTGCCGCACGACGTTGGTGACGGCCTCGCGCAACGCCCAGGCCAGGGCCGACTCGCCGTCCTCGGGGACACCGTCGAGGCCGGGCGGGGCGGGGATCTCGGCGGTGATGCCGGCCGCCGTCAACGCGACCCGCGCTCCGGCCAGTTCGGCGGCGAGACGCGGGCGGCGGTAGCCGGTGACGGCCTCCCGGACGTCGACCAGGGCCTGGCGGCTGACCTGTTCGATGTCGGCGACCTGCCGGGCGGCCTCGTCGGGGTGGTCGGGGAGCATCCGGCCGGCGAGTTCGCTCTTGAGGGTGATCAGGGAGAGGGAGTGGCCGAGCAGGTCGTGCAGGTCGCGGGCGAGGCGCAGCCGTTCCTCGTTGGCGGCGAGCTGGGCGACGGTGGCGCGGGCCTCGCGCAGCGCGATCGTGGTGCGGACGAGTTCGCGCACTCCGGTCATGGCGAAGCCTCCCAGGAGGGCCGGGACGAGCAGTCCGGCCAGGTAGGCCCGGCCTTCCGGCACCGCGAAGGCGATCGCGGCCATCAGCGCGGACGCGGCCGGGATCGTCCAGCGGGCGAGCCGCAGCGGCAGGGCGGCGCCGGACGCGATCGACACGTAGACGAAGAGGACCAGCCACTCGCGGCCCAGGGTGAGGGCGAGGAGCGCGGACTGGGCGGCGAGGACGCCCAGCGAGCCGAGCACCAGGCGGTTGTGCTCGCCGCGGCCGGTGCGGAAGACCAGCACCATGTACCAGACGACGAAGGCGACGAGGCCGGTCCAGCCGAGGACCTGTGCGCCCGTGCCGTGTCCGCCGTGCAGCAGGTCGGTGACGGGAGCGCTCAGGTACACCAGCCAGATGCCGGTCCACAGGGACTTGACGGCCCGTTGTCTGCGGTTCTCCGGGCGCTGCCCGATGCCGACGCCGCTCACGCCTTCGCCGTGTCCTTCCGGTACAGCCACGCCGCGCCGCCCGTGAACAGGACGAAGAAGACGGCGAGGACGGCGATGTCCCGGGCGTGCGGCGCCCGGTTCTGCTCGATCGCCTGGCCCAGGGCGGCGTAGGCGTGGGTGGGGACCCAGCGGGCGACGTCCTGGAGCCAGCCGGGGAAGGTGGTCGTCGGCATCCACAGGCCGCCGAGGATCGACAGCCCGAAGTAGGTGATCATCGTGACGGGGCGGACCGCGTCCCCGTTCGCGAGGTACCCGAGCGCGACGCCGAGGGCGGCGAAGACGAGGCTGCCCGCCCATATCGCACCGGTGAGGGCGAGCCACTGCCAGGCGTCCAGGCGTACGCCCTTCACCGCCGCGGCGACGGCGAAGACGACGACGACGGACGGCAGGCTGACGACGGCGGCGCTCGCGGTCTTGGCGAGGACGTACCCGCGGCCCGGCAGCGTGGTCAGCCGCAACTGCCGTACCCAGCCGCTCTGGCGCTCCTTGGCTATGCGCTCGCTGTTGCCCATCAGGACGGCCGTGAGGGCGCCGAAGGAGGCCATGGAGACCATCATGTAGGCCGGCAGGGTCAGTCCGGTGCTGTCGATCTCCGTGGTGGCGTCGGCGCCGCCCGCGATCAGCAGGAAGAGCACCGACGGGTAGACCACCGAGAAGAACAGGAACTTGCGGTTGCGCAGGGCGCGGACGATTTCGAGCCTGATCAGGGCGTTCATGCGGTGCGTGCCTCCTCGGCGGCGGTGAGGGCGACGAAGGCCTGCTCCAGGCCGAGGCCGGCGACCTCCAGGTTGCGGGGGTACAGGCCGAGTCCGTAGAGCGCGTGGACGGTGGCGTCGGCGTCGGTGGACTGGATGCGGACCGTGCGGCCGGTGACCGTGAGGGCGGTGAGGAACGGCAGCTTCCGCAGGACGTCCTCGTCGATCCCGCCGGCCGCCGGGGTGGCCGGGGTGTCCGGGGTCCCGCCGTCCAGGTCGAAGGAGATGCGGCGGGCGCCGGCCTTCGCCTTGATCTCGGCGGCGGTGCCGTCGGCCAGCAGGCGACCGCGGTGCAGTACGACGACGCGGTCGGCGATCGCGTCGGCCTCCTCCAGGTAGTGCGTGGCGAAGAGCACCGTGCGGCCCTGGTCCGCCTGTTCGCGCATGGTGTCCCAGAACGCCCGGCGGGTGGTGACGTCCATTCCGGTGGTGGGCTCGTCCAGGACGATCAGGTCGCTGTCGCCGGCGGTGGCGAGGGCGAACCGAAGGCGCTGGGCCTGGCCGCCGGAGAGCTTGTCGGCCTTGCGGCCCGCGAGCTTGGTGAGGCCGGCACGGGCCAGGACGTCCGCGGCCCGGTAGGGCCGCGGGTGCAGGGCGCAGGCGAGCGCGACCAGTTCGGCGACGGTCACCTCGTCCATCAGCCCGCCGCTCTGGAGCATGGCTCCCACCCGGCCGGCGACGATCGCCTCGCGGGGGCTGGTGCCGAACACGCGGACGGTGCCGCTGTCGGCCTGCTTGAGGCCGAGGAGGAGGTCCAGGGTGGTGGACTTGCCGGCCCCGTTGGGGCCCAGCAGCGCCACGGTCTCCCCCGCGTGCAGGGCGAGGCCGAGCCCGTCCACCGCCCGTACGTCCCCGTAGCCCTTGGTCACCTGGTCGAAGGTGACCACCGGTGTCGTCGTCGTCATGCGTCGATCTTCGCCGTCCGGGCGGCGCGGACGGCAGTGTCGGTCGTCCGGTGTGCCGTATGACAGATGTCATGCGGCGGGTGGCCGGCGGGCGGTGCGGGCGGCGGACCGTGCCGGCCGGCGGCGGGCGACGGACGCCGTGCGACCACGACCCCGGCCGCAGTCACAACCACAACCACGGCCACGGCCACGGCCCGTGAACGCGCGGGGCACCCGGCGCGACAGCCGCCGGGTGCCCTGTGCGGAGGTGTCCGCCTCGCGTCAGCTCGGGTCGGTGTCGATGACCGCGAGCCGGTCCGTCGTGCTCATCAGGGCCGGGCGCAGGGCGCTGATGACGTCCTGGACCGTGACGGGCGTCTTCTGGCCGGTGCCGCGGGTGATGAGGACACCGTCGAAGGCGCCGCCGTACAGCTCCTCCAGCGCGGCCTCGTCGTAGTGCTCGACGAGTTTGCCGTCGACGGCCTTGACGCCCAGGAACTTCCACAGGGAGTTCTTCGGGCTCATCGGCACGGAGTGCGCGGCGTCGGTCTGGACGGTGACGTTGCCGGACATCGCCGGTTCGGCGAACTTCTTCATCATCCGGTCGACCTCGGCGTCGGACACCGTCGGCTGCTTCGTCGTCGTCGGGACCTTCACCGCGGTGGGCCTGCCGGTCTCGACCTGGCCGCGGTAGGCCTGTGCGACGGCCGTCTGCGCCTTGGCCGCGTCGATGCCCTTGCCCGCCTTGCCGTAGACGGCGACGGCCTTGCCGGACGTGAACTCGATCGTGCCGTCGGTGGCCGAGCCGGAGCCGCTCGCGGCGTTCTTCAGGGCCGCCTGGAGCTTCTCCTCGTCGACCGGCATCACGGGCTCGATCTCGCGGTGCTCGCCGAAGAGCGAGCCGATCACCGAGACGGGGTTGTAGTCGCTCTTGGCGGCCGCGTCGACGGTGGCCTGCACGTCGAACTGCAGGCCCGCCTGGTCCGGCTTGAGGGTGACGGTGCCGCCGTCCACGGACAGCTTCAGCGCCTGGTCCACCCGGTCCTCGAAGGCGTCGTCGAGCTTCTTGACGGCGTCGTCGCGGGTGCCGCCGCCGATGTCCACGCCGAGCACGGTGGTGCCCTTGGGCACGTCGGAGTGGTTCATCAGCAGTCCGGCTCCGTAGGCGCCGGCCGCGGCGACCACCACCAGGCCGCCGAGCAGGACCAGCTTGCTGCGGCCCTTCTTCTTTTTCTGCTTCGGGCCTGCCGCGGGCGCGTTCTGCGCGACGGGCTCGGGTGCCTTGGGCGGGGTGTGCGGCAGCGGCCCGTCGGGGTGCTCGTCGAAGTGCCCACCGGGTGCGAACGGCCCACCCGGCCCGCCCGGCCCGGGGCCCTGGCCGACCGGGGGGACGACCGGGATGCCACTGGTGACGGTCTGTCCGGAGACGTTGTCGTGCCGGCCGTGGCCGCCGACGCCGTGCTGCTGCGGGGTGAGGATCGCGGTGTCGTCGCTGAGGCCGCCGCCGGGGTGGCGGCCGGCGCCCGCGGCGGCGCCCGGAGCCGCGCCGGGGGCTCCGCCGTTCATCGGCGGCACCATCGGGCCGTCACCGGTCACCGGGCCGCCGGTGGGGCCGTCGGGGCCCTGCGGGCCGCCGCGGCCGCCCCGGCCGACGGGACCCTCCGGTCCGTTGAAGTCGTAGGTGGCGCCGGGGCCGCTCGGCCCGGGCCGGCCGGCCTGGCCGTTGCCGTTCCCGTTCGGGCTGCCGTTCCCGTTCGCGTTGCCCGCGAAGTACGGCAGGTCGTCGCGGCGCGGCACGGGACCGCCGCCCTGCGCGGGACCGCCGCCCTGGGACGGACCGCCCTGCGCGGGGCCGCCTTGTGCCGGACCGCCCTGCGCCGGGCGGCCTCCGTTGCCGAGGGGGCCCACGGCGAGGGCCTCGGTCACGTCGAAGGAGCCCGTGCCGCCGCCGTGCCCGGGGGCCACCGGGCCGCCGGTGGCACCGGTCATGCCCGCACCGCTCGGGCCCGCACCGGGCACGCCGGCGCCGTTGGTGCCGCCGGGGCGGGCGGCGCCCGGTGCACCCGGGGAGCCGGTCGCACCGCCGGGCCGCCCGGTCCCCGGACGCGCGCCGCCGGGCGCACCGGCGCCCGCGCCGGGCACGGGCGGGGCGGCGGGGGTTCCGGAGGACGCGCCGGGACCCGGCACGGGCGCCGGGTCGGCGCCGCCCGCGGGACCGCCGCCCTGACCGCCCTTGGCGGGGCCGGACTTGCGCGGCGCGAACCAGTCGCTGGGCGTCTTCTCCTCGGCCGTGGGCGCGCGGTCGCCGGGTGCCTCGGCGGCACCGTCGGCTCCCGGGCGTCCCGCGGCTCCCGCCGCGGGGGCGCCGGAGGGGCCCGCGCCCCGGGCGTCGGCGCCGTTGTCGCCCGCGTCGTCCGCCTCGTTGACGGGCTTGCGGACGACGACCGGCGGGATGGGCCGCGACCCGGGGATGTTGATCCGGATCCGGGTCGTCAGCGTGGTCTCGGTCTTGCGTTCCTCCGGCCGTGCGGCCGAACGGCCCGCGTCCGGGCCGCCGTCGGACACCATCGGGGTGCCGTAGGGCGGCGTTCCCGAGGGGTAGGCGGCTCCGCCGCGCCCGTTGGACCCGTTGGGCCCGGAGGACGGACTGTCAGTTTCACGACTCAAGGCAGGTTCTCCAGGTTGGCTCCGCCGCCCGCCACGACCTCACGGGCAGCTCGGCGGCGCGCACCACCATACTGGCCACTTATGGCCGGTATCCCATGACCGCCGTCGAAACCGTCACGGGACTCGCACGTCCGTGCCGCGGCGAAGTGGTACGTCACTTCTCAAGTCGGACGCCGTCGCCGACAGGTTGCCGTCCCCGGCCGATGGTGGCGCAGATCACAGCGAGCGCCATGCCACCGAGCAGGAAGAGGTAGGAACCGCCTCCCGCGCCGAACAGGAAGTCCCCTTCGGGGCGGCCCGCGGTGAGCAGGACGACGGCGATCATCCAGCCGGCCGCGGGGGCGACGGCCCCGGCCCGGCTGCCGAGGGCGCGGGCGCCGCCGAGGAACAGCCCCGCGGCGGCCGCGAGCGCGAGCAGCAGGCCGCCGGGGAACCAGCCGGCCTGCAGGAGCGCCCCGGCCAGCGCGGTGAGCGCGCCCAGCAGCAGGAGCCCGAGGCAGGCGGCGATCCGCGCGGCGGGGGGCCGCTGGAGGGGCTGGGCGAGCAGGGAGCCGTGGTCGGGCATCAGAGGGCCTCCTCGCCGCCGGCGCCACCCGCACCGTCACCGTCGAGACCGGCGAACAGGTCGGTCTCCCGTCCCTGGGGCCGCCGCCCGCGGACGAGTTCGTAGTACTCGGTGGTGAACAGCGGCTGGGCCAGCTCGTTGGAGAGCGCGAAGTGCCTGCCGTCCGGGGCGACCTCGATCTGGGTGGCGTGCGCGCGCATCGCGGCGGCCTTGGCGGCGGCGTACGCGCCGCCGTCGATCTCGGTGGTGACCCGCTCGTCGTCGACGACGCCGGGTACGTCCGCCACGGCCGCGGTCCGGTCGAAGGGCAGGTCGGGCAGCTCCTGCGCGAGCCGGGCGAAGGCGGCCTCGGCCACGGACCGCGGGAGCCGGTTCCAGTACACCTTGGGCACGCTCCAGCCGGCCCGGTCGGCGAGCTCGACGGCCCGCATGGCGACGCGGTGGGCCTGGATGTGGTCGGGGTGGCCGTAGCCGCCGTGGTCGTCGTAGGTGACGAGGACCTGGGGGCGCAGGGCGAGGATCACCTCGACCAGAGCTCCGGCGGCGGCGTCGACGTCGGCCTGCCAGAAGGCGGCGGGGTCGTCGTTGTCGGGCAGGCCCATCATCCCGGAGTCGGCGTACCGTCCGGCGCCGCCGAGCAGCCGGAAGTCGTCGACGCCCAGTTCGCCCATGGCGGCGGTGAGTTCGCGCAGGCGCCACTCGCCCAGGGCGGCACCGGTGAGGTGCCGCAGCCGCGGCGGGATGACCTCGCCGCGCTCACCGAGGGTGCAGGTGACCAGGGCCACCCGGGCACCCTCGGCCGCGTACCTGGCCATGGTCGCGCCGTTGTTGATCGACTCGTCGTCCGGGTGCGCGTGCACCAGCAGCAGACGCCGGGCTGGCAGTTCCGTCATGGGACAACCCTACGAGGCGTGCATGCATCCGCGCCGCAGGGGCAGACGCACAGACGGACGAGGGGTCGCGCCGGTCAGAACTTGATGCTGCTGATCATGCTCGCCACGCTCGTCGTCAGGTCGTTGATCGTCCCCGCCATCGTGGAGGAGGCGAGGTAGAAGCCGAGGAGCATGCAGACAACCGCGTGACCGCCCTTCAGTCCTGACTTCTTGATCAACAAGAAGACGATGATCGCCAGCAGCACCACCGCCGAAATCGAGAGTGCCACGGCGGCTCACCTCCAAGAACCCGGTTACGTGGGGGACGACAGAGCTAGGGAAGCTGTAAATCCGTACAACAGCCAGCAGGTTCATACCCACACAGCGCTAGTGATCATAACTGTCGGTGCGTGCGCATCTCTCGGCGCACAGCCGCACAAGGGGGCGCATGGCCAATATGGTCATGCCATGACGACCGAGTCCGACTCCTTCCCCCGCCGGCACGCCCGGACCCAGCGCTTCACCCTCGGCGCGCCGCGTTCGTTCACGGTGGCGCCCGACGGCTCCCGTGTCGCCTTCCTGCGCTCCTCCGCCGGTGACGACCGCAGCAACGCGCTGTGGGTGCTCGACCCGGCGGACGGCCGGGAGCACCTGGCCGCGGACCCGCGTCTCCTCCTCGGCGACGTCCCCGAGGACCTCTCGCCCGAGGAGCGGGCACGCCGCGAGCGCAGCCGCGAGGGGGGCGCCGGCATCGTCGGGTACGCCACCGACGCGGCCGTGGAGCTGGCGTCTTTCACCTTGTCAGGGCGGCTTTTCACGGCGGAACTGCGGGCCGGCACGGCGCGCGCGATCCGCGTCCCCGGGCCGGTGATCGACCCCCGCCCCTCCCCCGACGGGCGGCTCGTCGCGTACGTCGCGCGGGGCGCCCTGCGGGTCGTGGGCGCCGAGGGCGAGGGCGACACGGTGCTCGCCGAGCCGGAGTCGGAGGGGGTTTCGTACGGATTGGCCGAGTTCATCGCGGCGGAGGAGATGGGCCGTTCGCGGGGGTTCTGGTGGTCTCCGGAGTCCGACCGGCTGCTGGTGGCGCGGGTGGACGACACGCCGGTGGAGCGGTGGTGGATCTCGGATCCGGCCCAGCCGAAACGTGAGCCACGACACGTCCCCTATCCGGCTGCCGGGACGGCCAACGCCGACGTGCGGCTGTTCGCGATCGGCCTCGACGGGATCCGCACGGAGGTCGTCTGGGACCGGGCGCGCTACCCGTACCTGGCGCGAGTGCACTGGTCAGCGGCGGGTGCTCCGCTGCTGCTGGTCCAGGCGCGCGACCAGCGCAGTCAGCTGTACCTGGCGGTGGACACCGCCTCCGGGGCGACCCGGATGGTGCACGCCGACGAAGATCCGATTTGGCTGGATCTTTTCCCCGGGGTGCCCTGCTGGAGCCCCTCCGGGCAGCTGGTGCGCATCGCCGACGAGGGCGGCGCCCGGGTCCTCGCGGTCGGCGAACGCCCGCTGACCGGAGCCGCGTTGCACGTCCGCGCGGTGCTGGACGTGACGGCCGACGACGTGCTGGTCTCGGCCTCGGCCGGGGAGGCGGCGGAGGACCCCGAGATCGGCGAGGTGCACGTCTACCGCGTCAACGAGCTCGGTGTGGAGCGCGTGTCCGACGAGCCCGGGGTGCACTCGGCGGTGCGGGCCGGGGGCGTGACCGTCCTGGTCTCGGCGACCCTGGACCGGCCCGGGAGCCGGGTGCGGGTGCTCAGGGGCGGCGACCGGAGGGAGAACGGGGCCGCCGGGAGCGGGGCGACGGCGGTCACCGTCCGGTCGTACGCCGCGGATCCCGGCCTCTCCCCCCGCGTGCGGCTCACCCAGGGGGGCGCACGGCGGATCCCGTGCGCCGTGCTTATGCCTACGGACTACCCCGGTGACACCTCGCTCCCGGTCCTGCTGGACCCCTACGGCGGCCCGCACGGGCCCCGCGTGCTCGCCGCGCACAACGCCCACCTCACCTCGCAGTGGTTCGCCGACCAGGGGTTCGCCGTGGTCGTCGCCGACGGGCGGGGCACGCCGGGGCGCTCACCGGCCTGGGAGAAGGCGATCAGGGACGACGTGGCGGCCGTCGTGCTCCAGGACCAGGTCGACGCCCTCCAGGGGCTCGCCGGCGACTTCCCGCTCGATCTGAGCCGGGTCGCCGTCCGCGGCTGGTCCTTCGGCGGCTACCTCGCGGCCCTCGCGGTGCTGCGCCGCCCGGACGTGTTCCACGCGGCGGTGGTCGGCGCCCCGGTCACCGACCTGCGCCTGTACGACACGCACTACGAGGAGCGCTACCTCGGGCATCCCGCGCAGCAGCCGGAGGTCTACCGGCGGAACTCCCTGGTGGACGACGCGGGACTGGTCGACCCCGCCGAACCGGCCCGCCCGATGATGATCGTCCACGGCCTCGCCGACGACAACGTGGTGGTCGCCCACTCCCTGCGGCTCTCCTCGGCCCTGCTCGCCGCCGGCCGCCCGCACGAGGTGCTGCCGCTGGCCGGCGTGACCCACATGACCCCCCAGGAGACGGTCGCCGAGAACCTCCTCCGCCTCCAGCTGGACTTCCTCCGCCGCTCCCTGGGCCTGGTCTGATCCAGACGAAAGACCCCAGGCACGGCAACGGGCCGGGAGACATGGCGCTCCCGGCCCGTTTCACGGCACCCGCACGGCCGTACGCTGTTCAGCGTGACGTGTCCGTATATCGGAATCGCGTCGGTCAAGTTGCCTGTGTGTTAACGGAATCGCGGCTCGAACGCGCCGTCACGTCCGCTCTTCCCCCTGGTCTCCCCGGGGTTCCTCGGGCGGCACCACCTGTTTCTCCTCCGCGAAGTGGCAGGCGGAGTCGTGGGCCGCGGGGCCGCCGGCGCGGCGGAACTCCGCCGGGACGGCGAGGGCCGGCACCTCCACGGCGCACCGTTCCCGCGCCTTCCAGCAGCGGGTGCGGAAGCGGCATCCGGAGGGGATGTCCGTCGGCGAGGGCACGTCCCCGGAGAGGATGATCCGTTCCCGGTGCTCGCGCGCCTCCGGATCCGGCACGGGCACCGCGGAGAGCAGCGCCTGGGTGTACGGATGGGTGGGGTGGTCGTAGATCTCGGCGTCCCGGCCGGTCTCCACGATCCGTCCGAGGTACATCACCCCGACCCGGTCGGAGATGTGCCGGACGATCGACAGGTCGTGCGCGATGAAGACGTACGAGAGGTCGAACTCGCTCTGCAGGCTCGCCAGCAGGTTGACGACCTGCGCCTGGACGGACACGTCGAGGGCGGACACCGGCTCGTCGGCGACGATCACCTCGGGGCGCAGGGCGAGCCCCCGCGCGATGCCGATGCGCTGGCGCTGGCCGCCGGAGAACTGGTGCGGGTAGCGGTTGATGTACTCCGGGTTGAGGCCGACCACGTCCAGCAGGTCCCGGACCTTCGCGCGCCGGTCGCCCTTGGGCGCCACCTCGGGGTGGATCTCGTACGGTTCCCCGATGATGTCGCCCACCGTCATGCGGGGGTTGAGGGAGGTGTACGGGTCCTGGAAGACCATCTGGATGTTGCGGCGCACGGCCCGCAGGGCCCTGCCCGACAGCCGGGTGATGTCGTCGCCCTTGTAGCGGATCGTCCCGGCCGTCGGTTTCTCCAGGTTGACCAGCATCTTGGCGACCGTGGACTTGCCGCAGCCGGACTCCCCCACGATGCCGAGGGTCTCGCCGCGACGGAGGGTGAAGTCCACGCCGTCGACGGCCTTGACCGCGCCGACCTGCTTCTTGAAAAGGATGCCGCGGGTGAGCGGGTAGTGCTTGACGAGTCCGGTCACCTCGAGGATCGGCTCGGCCGACGCGGTGGCCGGGGCGGCCGTGTCAGCCCGGGTACTGGCCATGCAGGCACTCCCTCCAGAAGTGGCAGGCGCTGCCCCGCTCCTCGTCCACCTCGTACAGCGGCGGCTCGTCGGTGCGGCACACGTCCCGGGCCATCGGGCAGCGCGGGTGGAAGGCGCAGCCCGGCGGGATGTGCATGAGGTTGGGCGGCAGGCCCTTGATGGCGTACAGCTCCTGGCCCTTCTGGTCCAGGCGCGGGATGGAGTCGAGCAGGCCGCGGGTGTAGGGGTGGGCGGGCGCCTTGTAGATGTCGTGGACGGGCGCCGACTCCACGATCCGGCCCGCGTACATCACGGCGATGCGGTCGGCGACGTCGGCGACCACGCCGAGGTCGTGGGTGATCAGGATGAGCCCCATGCGCAGCTCGCGCTGGAGTTCCGCGAGCAGGTCCATGACCTGGGCCTGGACGGTGACGTCGAGGGCGGTGGTCGGCTCGTCCGCGATGATCAGCGCGGGTTCCAGGGCCATCGCCATCGCGATCATGATGCGCTGGCGCATGCCGCCGGAGAACTGGTGCGGGTACTGGCCGACCCGTTCCCCGGCCGCCGGGATGCGGACCCGGTCCATCAGCTCGACGGCCTCGGCGCGGGCGTCCTTCCTCGACATGCCGCGGTGCACGACGAACATCTCGCCGAGCTGGTCGCCCACGGAGAGCACGGGGTTGAGCGAGGACAGCGCGTCCTGGAAGATCATCGCCATCCCGGCGCCCCGGACCTTGCGGCGCTCGTCCTCCTTGAGGGTCAGCAGGTCCCGGCCCTGGAAGAGGATCTCCCCGCCGGTGATCCGGCCGGGCGGGACGTCCAGGATGCCCATGACGGCCTGGGCGGTGACGGACTTGCCGGAGCCGGACTCCCCCAGCACGGCGAGGGTCTCGCCCGCGTCGACGCCGTAGGAGACGCCGTTGACGGCCTTGGCGATCCCGTCACGGGTACGGAACTCCACGTGCAGGTCGCGCACTTCGAGCAGCATCGGGACGTCACCTCAGCTTCGGGTCGAGGGCGTCGCGCACCGCGTCGCCGAGCATGATGAAGGCCAGCACGGTGAGCGCCAGGGCGCCGGAGGGCCACAGCAGCGCGTGCGGCGCGTTGCGGATGTACGGCGAGGCGGCGGAGATGTCGATGCCCCAGGAGACGGTCGGCGGCTTCAGGCCGACGCCGAGGTAGGACAGGGTCGCCTCCAGGGCGATGTAGGTGCCGAGCGCGATGGTGGCCACGACGATCACGGGGGCGACGGCGTTGGGCGTGATGTGCCGCAGCAGCATCCGGGAGTGGGAGGCGCCGAGCGCCCGCGCGGCCTGGACGTAGTCGTTCTGCTTGGCGGTGATGACCGAGCCGCGGGCGATGCGGGAGATCTGCGGCCAGCCGAGCAGCACCATGAACCCGATGACGGGCCAGACGGTGTTGCTGGTGACCACGGAGAGCAGGACCAGGCCGCCGAGGACGACCGGGATGGCGAAGAAGATGTCGGTGATCCGGGACAGGACCGAGTCCCACGTCCCGCCGAAGAAGCCGGCGAGCCCGCCCAGGACGCTGCCGAACAGGGCGACGCCGAGGGTGGCCAGCACGCCGACCGTGACGGACGTGCGGGCGCCGTAGACGGTGCGGGTGTACACGTTGCAGCCCTGGCCGTCGTAGCCGAACGGGGCGCCCGGCTGGGAGCCCTCCTGGGCCTTGGCGAGGTCGCACTTCAGGGGGGAGCCGGAGGCGATCGCCGAGGGCCACAGGGAGATGAACACCAGGAAGAGGATGACCAGGGCGGAGACGATGAAGACCGGGTTGCGGCGCAGGTCGCGCCAGGCGTCGGACCACAGGGAGCGGGCCTTCTCGTCCGGGCCGGTGCCGTCCGGGCCGCCCGGCCCCCGCTCCAGGGTCTCGCCCTCGGAGGTGGCGAGGTCCATCGCGCCGCCCATGCCCGTCGCGGCGACGGCTCCGTCCTCCTCCGGAGCGGGGCCCCCGCCGGAGGGAGGGCGGGGCTCGGGCGGCATCGGTTCAGGCATAGCGGATCCTCGGGTCGAGTACGGCGTACAGGAGGTCGACGAGCAGGTTGGCCACCAGGAAGACCAGGACGAGGACGGTCACGAAGCCGACGACGGTCTGGGTGTTCTGGCGGAGGATGCCCTGGTAGAGCTGGAAGCCGACGCCGTGGATGTTGAAGATGCGCTCGGTGACGATCGCGCCGCCCATCAGGGCGCCGATGTCGGTGCCGATGAAGGTGACGACCGGGATGAGCGAGTTGCGCAGCAGGTGGCGGGTGACGACGCGGCGCCTCGGCAGGCCCTTGGCGACGGCCGTGCGGACGTAGTCGGACCGCTTGTTCTCCGCGATGGAGGTGCGGGTCAGGCGGGTGACGTAGGCCAGGGAGACGCTCGCCAGCACCAGGCCGGGCACGATCAGCTCGTCGAAGGGGGCGTCCGGGGACACCGACGGTTTGATCCAGCCCCACTCGACGCCGAGCAGCAGCTGGAGCAGCAGGCCGGTGACGAAGGTGGGGACGGAGATCACGACGAGGGTGACGAGCAGGACGCCGGTGTCGACGGGGCGGCCGCGGCGCAGGCCGGTGACGACCCCCAGGGTGATGCCGATGACGATCTCGAAGAGGACCGCGACGATCGTCAGCCGGATGGTGACGGGGAACGCCGAGGACATCAGCTCGGTGACCGGCTGGCCGTTGAACGCCGTCCCGAAGTCACCGGTGAAGACGTTCCCCATGTAGGTCAGGTACTGCTGCCAGACCGGCTTGTCGAGGCCGAACTCCTTCTTCAGCTGGGCGGCGGTGGCGGGGTCGCACTGCCGGTCGCCGCAGAGGCCCGCGATGGGGTCGCCCATCACGTTGACCATCAGGAAGATCAGCAGCGTGGCCCCGATGAACACCGGGATCATCTGCAGGAGACGCCGGATCACGTACCGCCCCATGGCGGGTCAGCTGACCTTGATCTCGTTGTAGACCGGGACGGAGAACGGGTTGAGCTTGACGTCGGAGAGGCGCTGCGAGTAGCCGGCGCTGCCGTTCTGGTACCACAGCGGGATGGCGGCCATGTTGTCCCGGACGACCCCCTCGGCCTGCTGGAACGTCTCGACGGCCTTGCCGGTGTCGGTCTCGGCGTTGGCCTTGTCGACGAGGTCGTCGAACTCCTTGTTCGACCACTTGCCGTCGTTGGAGGAGGCGTTGGTGTAGTAGAGCGGCTGGAGGAAGTTCTGGATGAGCGGGTAGTCCATCTGCCATCCCGCCCGGAACGGGCCGGTCATCTTCCGGTCGCCGATCTGGCTGCGGAAGTCGGCGAAGGTGCCGACGGGGTTGCCGACGCAGGCCTTGTCGTTGCCGAGGGCGTTGTTGATGGAGTTGCAGACGGCGTCGACCCACTGCTTGTGGGAGCCGGTGTCCGCGTTGTACGTGATCTTGACCTGGCCGCCGGGGAGGCCGCCGCCCTCCTGGATGAGCTTCTTGGCCGCGGCCGGGTCGTAGTCGCAGGCGTCCCCGCACAGGCCTTCCTTGAAGCCGCCGTCCTCGCCGAGCACCGGGGAGGTCCAGTCGGTGGCGGGGGTGCGGGTCTTCTGGAAGATCGTCTGGGTGATCTGCTCGCGGTCGATGGCGCGCGACAGGCCGGTGCGGACCTTGTCCGAGCCGCTCTTGTTCCAGTTCGGGTCGTAGAAGGGGAACGCGAGGGTCTGGATGATGCCGGCGGGGGTGTTGAGGTAGCGGTCGCCCAGGTCGTTCTTGACGTTCTTGAGCTGGGCCGCCGGCACGTCGTCGACCAGGTCGAGGTTGCCGGCCAGCAGGTCGGTGTAGGCGGTGTTGTTGTCGGTGTAGACCTTCAGGTCCACGCCGCCGTTCTGCGCCGCGTCGTCGCCGGGGTAGTCGTCCCACTTGCGCAGGCTCATCTGGGAGCCCTTGGTGTAGGAGTCGATGGCGTAGGGCCCGTTGCCGACCGGTTTGGCCAGCCAGCCCGCGTGGTCGGTGAAGAAGGCCTGGGGCAGGGGGGCGTAGGCGGGGTAGCCGAGGGTGTCGGGGAAGGTCGAGAACTTCTGGCTGAGCTTGACGGTGAAGGTCCTGTCGTCGACGACCTTCAGCCCTGAGAGGGTGTCGGCGGTCTGCTTGCCGCCGTCCTCGGGGTGCGTCTTGTCGTAACCCTCGATGTAGCCGAAGAAGTAGGCGTTCTTCTGGTTGTTCTTCAGGCTCGCGCCGTAGTTCCAGGCGTCGACGAAGGACTTGGCGGTGACCTTCTCGCCGTTGCTGAAGGTCCAGCCGTCCTTGACGGTGACGGTGAAGTTCTGCGAGTCCGAGGTCTCGATCTTCTCGGCGAGCATGTCCTCGGCCTTGCCGGTGTCCGGGTCGTACCTCTTCAGGCTCCGGAAGATCATGTCGAGGACCTTGCCGCCCTGCACCTCGTTGGTGTTGGCCGGCTCCAGCGGGTTCTGCGGGTCGCCCCACGAGGAGCTGAGCACCGCGCCGCTGTCGCCCCCGCCGTCGCCCCCGCCCCCGCAGGCCGTCGCCGCGAGGGCTGCGGCCGCCGCGCATGCGGCCCACCTGGCGTGCGTGGCTCCACGCATGGATGCCTCCTCTTGACCGCGCCTCACCCGAGCGCTGTGCCGTCGGTGTCGACGTCCGTATCGACGTACTGATTCCTTATCAGTAAATATCGACGCAAAAGACGCATGACGCACACGCGCGCCACCCGTCCGGGTGTGCGCGCGGTCCGGACGCCCACCCCCCCCTTCGGATCGCGTCAACGATCCGGCCGACGGATCAACCGGGTCCACCCCGGACGCGACGGGGAGAGCCGGCCATCACGGATCTGGGCAGCCGACTCACCATCGGGCCGCGGCGGCAACCTTTTCCAGAACCGTGCAGAACACCGAAGAAGCCCACTCGAGCACAAGGCAACGACACCCGGATGACCGCAGAAAATGGAATAACGCATTCATCCCGCATTCCGCAGACTCTCGACCGAGACGGTGGACACATCGAGGATCAATAACCATGCACGACATCCAGCCACCCTGGCCGGCAAAGTCACGGACACCGGCAGGTTGCGCCCGGGGCCCCATCGACCGCGACGCTCAAGTAACCCTCAAATAATCATATTCCAGCTTGCCGGACCCGACGGATCATGGAAACGTTGTCGCCACGGAGGCGCCAGCCTTCAACGTGCAGGGGGGAAAGCGAGCGTCCCGCAATAAAGGACGCGACACCCCTGTTGTCCTGCTGGATTCGCTTTATGCGAGAAGCTGGAGAACAGAGCTATGCGCATGACCAAGAAGAATACCCTGACGGGAATTGCGGGGCTGACGACCACAGCCGTCGCGATGCTCGTCCTCGCCACGCCAGGAACGGCACACGCCGCTTCCTACTGGATCGGCGACTGTGACGTATCAGCCGCCACCGCGGACCCCGGCTCCAACGACATGGTTGCCACTCTTCGGAGGCGCAACGACGCAAGCAAGCATGCCTACGCATCTTTCAGAGGCAAGGCCGAGTCCCTGTACATTTACAACAAGGCGGGGGCCTCGATGACCTTCAGGGTCGACTGGGCGAACGGCTCGCATCTCGAGAAATCCTGGGACTGGACCCTCGGCACCGGCGGGTCGAAGACTATAGACTTCAACATTCCTGAAGGACGTACGGTCTTCCTGCGGATCGGCACCCCGGGCGGGGACGACACGGCCTCGTGCAAGGGCAAGGCTTAGACATTTCTTCGACAGCCCCTGAGATCCAATCGGACCTTGAGAACTCAGGAACTGCGGGCGTCTGATCCAAACAAGAGACCCCAAGATTCCGCCACGAGGGTCGACCTCGGCAACCGTGCTCACGTGCCGTGCCGTAGGGATCTGGAAAGCGGCCAGTGGGTCCGGCTCGAACCCCTTTCTTGACAGGGGTTCGAGCCGGACCGTATGCCGATGCTGACGCGGCGGAGATCGACAGACGGCGGACGGTGACGGACTCGGACGGGCATCCCGAGTCGAACCCGGGCGGTATCGCGCGACATCAGCCATATACGCACAGGGGGTGGGAGCACGGACTCCCACCCCCTGTCTGCGTCTGCAAGCGCGCGGCGAAGCTACTCCTTGGCGGCAGGTTCCTCCAGCGCCTTGAGCGCCGGGTCGAGGACGACGTCCTCGTCGCGGGCCTCGGTGGTCGGGTCCTCCGGGAAGTGGCAGGCCGTCAGGTGGCCGGCCCGGTTGCCGGAGAGCTGGACCAGCGGCGGCTCCTGCGTCGCGCACTTGTCCTGCGCCTTCCAGCAGCGGGTGCGGAAGCGGCAGCCGGACGGCGGGTGGATCGGCGAGGGCACGTCGCCGGAGAGCCGGATCCGCTCCCGGGCGGGACCCTCGTCCTCGATCTCGACCTCGGGGACCGCGGAGAGGAGGGCGTGGGTGTACGGGTGCCGGGGCCGGTTGTAGATCGACTCACGGTCGCCGACCTCGACGATCTTGCCCAGGTACATCACCGCGACGCGCTGCGAGAAGTGCCGGACGACGGCCAGGTCGTGGGCGATGAACAGGAACGCGATGCCGAGTTCCCGCTGCACCTTCTGGAGCAGGTTGACGACCTGCGCCTGGATGGACACGTCCAGCGCGGAGACCGGCTCGTCCGCCACGATCAGCTTCGGCTCCAGGGCCAGCGCGCGGGCCACGCCGATGCGCTGGCGCTGACCGCCGGAGAACTCGTGCGGGAAGCGGTTGTAGTGCTCCGGGTTGAGGCCCACCAGCTCCAGCAGCTCGCGGACCTTCTTCTCCTGGCCCCCCGGCGGGTTGATCCCGTTGACCTCCATCGGCGACTTGATGATCGTGCCGACGGTCTGCCGCGGGTTCAGCGAGGAGTACGGGTCCTGGAAGATCATCTGGATCTCGGAGCGCACCGGCGCCATCTGGCGGCGCGAAGCGTGGGTGATGTCCTGGCCCGAGTAGGTGATCTTGCCGGAGGTGGGCTCCAGCAGGCGGGTGATGAGCCGGCCGGTGGTCGACTTTCCGCAGCCCGACTCGCCGACCAGGCCGACGCTCTCGCCGACGCCGACGGTCAGGTCGACGCCGTCGACGGCCTGGACCGCACCGACCTTCCGCTTGATCGGGAAGCCGCCGTAGATCGGGAAGTGCTTGGTCAGGCCCTCGACCGTCAGCAGCGGCTCGGGGGACGGGGTGTCGGTCGGTCCCTGCTGTGTGGGGAGGGTGAGGTTGTCGCTCATGTCTCGGTGCTCCCTAGCGCAGCCGGGGCTGGATCTTGTCGATGAAGATGGTCTGCTTCTGCTCGGCCGTCAGGTGACAGGCCGCCGCGCGCCCCGCGGCCAGCGCCGGCCGCTCCTGCGAGCAGAGGTCACCCGCGACCTGGTCCTTGAAGGCGCAGCGCGGGTGGAAGGGACAGCCCGAAGGCGGGTTGAGCAGCGAGGGCGGGCTGCCCGGGATCGGGTCCAGGGCCTGGTGGATGTCCCCGTCCAGACGCGGCATCGAGCTGAGCAGGCCCCAGGTGTAGGGGTGCTTCGGCGTGCGCAGCACCTCCTTGACGGAGCCGCGCTCCACCGCCCGGCCGGCGTACATCACCAGCAGGTCGTCGGCCATGTTGGAGATGACGCCGAGGTCGTGCGTGATGAAGATGATCGCGGAGCCGAACTCCTGCTGGAGGTCCTTGAGCAGGTCCAGGATCTGGGCCTGCACGGTGACGTCCAGCGCGGTGGTCGGCTCGTCGGCGATCAGCAGCTCGGGGTCGCACATCAGCGCCATGGCGATCATCGCGCGCTGGCGCATGCCGCCGGAGAACTGGTGCGGGTAGTCGTCGAAGCGGACCTTGGGCTGCGGGATGCCGACCTTCTCCAGCATCTGGACCGCCCGGTCCTTCGCCTCCTTCTTGGAGGCGCCCCGGTGCTTCATGAAGGGCTCGGACAGCTGCCGGCCCACCGTGTAGAACGGCGACAGGGCGGTCAGCGGGTCCTGGAAGATCATCGCCATCTTGTTGCCGCGGAGCTGCTCCAGCTCCCGCTCGCCGGCGGTGACGAGTTCCTTGCCGTCGAGGAGGATCTCGCCCTCGACGGTCGTGGTGCGCGGGTTGTGCAGGCCCAGCACCGTCAGGTTGGTGACGGACTTGCCGGAGCCGGACTCGCCGACGATGCCCAGGGTCTTGCCGCGCTCGACGTCGAAGGACAGGCCGTCGACCGCCTTGACGATGCCGTCCTCGGTGGAGAACCGCACCTTCAGATCACGCACCGACAGGAAGCTCTCCGGGCCGGTCGGGGCCGGGGCGTCCTCGGTCTTGGTCAGTGTGGTCACGGTGGTTCGTTCTTCCTAGGAGAGCCGGACGCGCGGGTCGATGTAGGCGTACGCGATGTCGGTGAGGATGTTGAAGATCAGGATGAAGAAGGCACCGAACAGCATGACGCCCATGGTCAGCGGCAGGTCCTTGGTGGTCGCCCCGTCGACCGCGAGACGGCCGATGCCCTGGAGCGAGAAGGTCAGCTCGGTGACGACGGCGCCGCCGAGCATGCCGCTGATGTCCATGCCGAGGACGGTCACGATCGGGATGAGCGAACCGCGCCAGGCGTAACGGAAGAACACGTACTTCTTGCTCATGCCCTTGGCCCGGGCGGTGCGGACGTGCTCCTCCGCGAGCTGCTCGATCATCGAGGAGCGGGCCATACGCGTGTACTGGGCGGTGAAGATGGTGGCCATCACCAGCGTGGGCAGCAGCATGCCCATGAACCAGCCGAAGGGATCCTCGGTGATCGGCGTGTACTTGGGGTTCTCCATCAGGCCCGAGCTGTACACGAAGATGATCAGGACGATGGGGCCGAGGAAGTAGATCTGGAAGGAGCTCAGCACCATCGACGCGCCGGTGGCGAACTTGTCGATCAGCGAGCCGCGCCGGTAGGCGGCGAGCATGCCCGCGCCGACACCGACCACCAGGAAGACGACGGCGCCGCCGGCGGTGAGGGTCAGCGTGGTCGGGAAGCGGTCCAGGATCGTCGACCACACCGGGTCGCCGGAGTAGAACGACATGCCGAGGCACGGGGCGTCGCAGTGACCGGTCGGGAACTCGCGGCCCGTCACGATCCCGGACATGAAGTCCCAGAACTGCGTGTGCAACGGCAGGTTGAGGCCGAGAGCGGCTCGGATGTCCTCAAGTCTCTGGGGAGAGCAGTCCTTGCCACAGGCCAGGGAGGCATAGTCGGAGGGTGCTGCGACGAACAGGAAGAACGTGGCGGCGCCGATGAGGAACAGGGTGACGAGGGCACCGACTGTGCGCCGGATGATGAACTGAAACATGGCGGGAGGGCTGCTCTCTGCGGAGACGGTGGGAGGTTTCACGGAGGTGCGGGGGTGCGCTCCGCCTGGTGCGCACCCCCGCGATCAGCCGTAGAGAGTTACGACTTCAGGAACAGGCGGTTGATGTCGAGCAGGCTGGACACCGAGCCGTAGCGGGTGCCACCGACGTTCGAACCGGAGAGCTGGAACTGCTTCGTGTACCACAGCGGAGCGGCCGGGAGGACGGTCTCCAGCAGGTAGTGCTGGGCTTCCTTCCAGGTCTTGGCGGCCTCGGTCGGGTCCTGGGTCAGGGCCTTCTGGATGAGCTCCTTGACCTTCGGGTCCTTGACGTGCGCGTAGTTCGGCGAACCGTCGGCGACCTGCGCCGGGTCGTAGACCGGCGTGATGACGGTGCCGGGCGACGGCCAGTCCTGGCCCCAACCCGTGATGTACATGTCGTACGGGTTGCTGAGCTTGCCGATCTGCTCGTAGTAGCTCGCGGAGTCGACCTCCTTGGAGACGACGTCCAGGCCGACCTTGCTCAGGGCGTCCTCGATCGCGACCTTGCGCTTCTGGCCGGCCTCGCTGTTGGAGTAGGCGAAGACGACCTTCTTCTCGGCGGCCGGGACGTCCGCCAGCAGCTCCTTGGCCTTGGCGATGTTGCCCTGCGGCGTCTTCATGCGGCCGTAGGGGTCGTACGTCTTCTCGTAGCCCGGCAGGGTCGGGGCGAAGTAGTTCGGGGCCACGTCGCCGCCGTAGGCGCCACCCTCACCGGCGATGAGGGACTTGGAGTTGACGGCGTAGGTGACGGCCTCGCGGACCTTCTTGTTCTTCACGCGGTCCAGGTTGAAGGTCAGCTGCATGACGTAGGGCTGGTAGCCCTTCACCGTGCGGGCGTTGACCGCGGCGTTGCCGATGACGTCCTGGATCTGCGTGGCCTCGACGGCGCCGGTGAGCTGGATGGCGTTCTTGTCCTCACCCTGGTCGGCGATCAGACGCTTGGTCTGGGTCGACTCGGTGATGCCGAACTGGAAGTTGAAGCCGTCCGGGTACTGGTGGCGCACGGAGTCGGTCTTCGGGTCCCAGTTGGTGTTCTTGGTGAGCACCAGGGACTTGCCGACCTTGTACGAGGCGATCTTGTACGGGCCCGTGGCGACCGGGGCCTTGTCGTACTTCTCCTTCGTGTCCGTCTTCGCGGGCACGACGGCGTAACCGGCCATGGCCAGCGTCTGCGGCAGGTCGGGGCGCGCCTGGTCGAAGTGGAAGACGACCGTCTTCGCGTCCGGGGTGTCCAGGACCGAGGCCGGCAGGTGCTTGCCGTCGTAGCCGCCGCCGGGCAGGAGCTTGCGGTAGTCGTCGGCGTACTTCTGGCCGGCGAGCCAGGTCTGCAGGTAGGGCGGGCCGTCGAAGATGAACTTCGCGAACTGGCGCTCGACCGTGTGGCGGATGTCGGCGGACGTGATGGCGGCGCCGTTGGCGTCCTTGATGCCGTCCTTCAGGGTGAAGGTCCAGGTCTTGCCGCCGTCGCTGGACTTGCCCGAGTCGGTGGCGAGGTCGCCCGCGACCGAGACGTTGCCCTTGTCGTCCTCCTGGAACTGGGTCAGGCGGCGGAAGAGCAGGTTGGCGACCTGGCCGGCGTCGGAGACGTAGATCTGGCTCGGGTCCAGGTGGGACAGGCCCGCCTCCTGGTAGACCTGGATGGTGCCGCCGGCCTTGGCGCCGGGCACCTCCTTGGCGGGGCCGGTGGAGCCGGCCGCGTCGATGTAGGCGACCGCCTTCGACTGCGTCGCGGCCTCCTTCTGGTCCTTCTCGGAGTCCGCGGTGGACTTGCCGCCCTTGTTCTCGGAGCAGCCGGTGAGCGCCAGGGAGCCGGCCGCTATGGCGACCACGATGGCACGCGTTCTGCGTGAGGTGAACGACTTCATGTGGCGAATGCACCTACCTGTCGGTTGTTATCCATGAGTACTGCCTGACGCGGCTGGTAGGCCGACGCGGGGGCGGCAGCCACCCCCCACCAATGGACGATCTACCGCCCGGACTTGGGGTCGAAGGCGTCCCGGACCGAGTCTCCGAGGAGGTTGAAGGCCAGGACGAAGATCACCAGCGCCACACCCGGGAAGAAGATGAAGGCGGGGTCCTGCTGCGCGTAGTCGGAGCCGGCGGCGAACAGACGCCCCCAGTCCGGGGTCGGCTCGACGAAGCCGACTCCCGCGAAGGAGAGGAAGGCGATGGTGAGGATGGTGCTGGGCAGCTGGTACGTGAACTGCACCAGGATCGGCGTCACCACGTTGGGCAGGATCTCCTTGCGGACGATACGCCACGGCGAGGCGCCGGAGACCTTGGCGGCCTCGACGAACTCCCGCTCCCGCAGGGACAGCACGGTGGAACGGACCAGTCGGGACATGCCCATCCAGCCCAGCAGCCACAGCACGATCAGCATCGCGAGGGCCCGGAAGTAGGTGGGTGTCTCCTCCCGCGGGTCCACGAAGAACGAGGTCACCACGGGCATGAAGGCGATGAAGAAGAGCTGCTGCGGGAACGACAGGAAGAAGTCGGTGACGCGGCCGATCCAGTAGTCCGTCCGGTTGCCGAAGTAACCGCCGATGAGGCCGATGACGACACCGGTCGTCATCACCAGGACGGTCACGCCGAGCGCCATGAGCAGCGACGTCCGCATGCCGTACACCAGCATGGCGAAGACGTCCCGGCCGAACTGCGGCTCCACACCGAACCAGTGGTCCCCGGAGACCCCTCCGAACCAGCCCAGGGGCAGTCCGAAGTCGTCCAGCACCGGCGTGTCCGCGTAGGTGGGGTCCTGGCCGTACAGCGTGTACGGGTCGGTCCCACTGATCTTGGTCAGCAGCGGCGCCGCGAGGGCGACCACGACGTACAAAATCACTATCGCCGCGCAGACGACACCGGTACGGTCACGCTTGAAGCGCTGCCACATCAACTGGCCGGGAGAACGACCCTCCAGCTTCGCCTCACCCTTCGCGGGCTCGGGTGTCGACTCGAGCTGGGGGTCCAAGGCGATCGCGGGCCCGGAGCCTTCAGCCTTGGCTGGACTGGTCATGTGAGTACTTCCCCCGGGGGGTTGGAGAGTTGAGCGCAGCACAGATACCGGCAGGTTCTGTGGTTTGGGGGAACTTTCGCCAAAGTGTTCAACGCGCGTCAAGGGCGAATGACATAGGGATCTCCCTACCGCGCATATTTTGAGGAAAAATTGCAAAGATCGACACCTGCGCGCGCTTGACAGGTGGGACAATGAACGGTCATTTCGGACATACATTGACTATTTTTTGTTTACATGTCCGAAACGCGTTGGCTGGTTAACCGATAAACGGACGGCTGTTCCTGGGGCGCGGACAGCGGGTCCACAGGCTTCCCGCCCCGCCCCACGCCCCACCTCACGTCACACTCCGTGCCGCCGCCGGAGCCGGCGTCGAGCGCCCGGACGCGCCCCGCCCGCACCGCCTCCGCGGGCTCTCGGCCGGAGCCCGCACCGTCCCCCTCGCCACGGCCCCGCCCGGAGGCCGCCCGCACCCCCGCCACGGCCCGCCGCGCGGGCACGGCGAAGTCCCGGCCCTCCGCCGAGGAGGGCCGGGACTTCGGCGTCGGGACGTCAGCCGTGCTTGGCGCGGCTCGCGGTACGGGCGCGGTCACGCTGGTCGAGGACGACCTTGCGGATGCGAACCGCCTCCGGGGTCACCTCGACGCACTCGTCGTCGCGGCAGAACTCCAGCGACTGCTCCAGCGACAGCTTGCGCGGCGGGACGATCGCCTCGAACGAGTCGGCCGAGGAGGACCGCATGTTCGTGAGCTTCTTCTCCTTCGTGATGTTCACGTCCATGTCGTCGGCGCGCGAGTTCTCGCCGACGATCATGCCCTCGTACACCTCGGTGCCGGGCTCGGTGAACAGCACGCCGCGCTCCTGGAGGTTCGTCATCGCGAACGCGGTGACGGCACCGGAGCGGTCGGCGACCAGCGAGCCGTTGTTACGGGTGGTCAGCGTGCCGAACCACGGCTCGTGGCCCTCGTGGATGGAGTGGGCGATGCCCGTGCCGCGCGTGCCCGTCAGGAACTCGGTGCGGAAGCCGATGAGGCCGCGGGAGGGGACCACGAACTCCATGCGGACCCAGCCCGAGCCGTGGTTGGACATGTTGTCCATCCGGCCCTTGCGGACGCCCATGAGCTGCGTGACGGCGCCCATGTGCTCCTCGGGCACGTCGATCGTCATGCGCTCGACCGGCTCGTAGACCTTGCCGTCGACGAGCTTGGTGACGACCTGCGGCTTGCCGATGGTCAGCTCGAAGCCCTCGCGGCGCATCTGCTCGACCAGGATGGCCAGCGCCAGCTCACCGCGGCCCTGCACCTCCCAGGCGTCGGGACGCTCGGTGTCCAGGACGCGGAGGCTGACGTTACCGATCAGCTCGCGGTCGAGGCGGTCCTTGACCTGGCGGGCGGTCACCTTGCGGTCCTTGACCGCGGCCTTGTTGTCGGCGCCCTTGCCGGTGCCGCCACGGCCGACCAGCGGCGAGGTGTTGGTGCCGATGGTCATCGAGATGGCCGGCTCGTCGACCGTGATGAGCGGCAGCGCGACCGGGTTCTCGGGATCGGCGAGGGTCTCGCCGATCATGATGTCCGCGATGCCCGCGACGGCGCAGATGTCACCCGGGCCGGCCTTCTCGGCGGGCTTGCGGGTGAGCGCCTCGGTCATCAGCAGCTCGGTGATGCGCACGTTGGCCATCGTGCCGTCGCGCTTGATCCAGGTGACCGTCTGGCCCTTGCGCAGCTCGCCCTGCTCGACGCGCAGCAGCGCGATGCGGCCGAGGAAGTTGTCGGCGTCCAGGTTGGTGACGTGCGCCTGGAGCGGGGCCTCCTCGTCGTACTCGGGGGCCGGGACGTGCGACAGGATCGTGGAGAAGAACGGCTCCAGGTTGTCGCTGTCCTTCGGGACCGTGCCGTCCTCCGGCTTGGTCAGCGAGGCGACGCCGTCGCGGGCGCAGGCGTAGACGATCGGGAACTCGATCTGGTCCTCGTCGGCGTCGAGGTCGAGGAAGAGGTCGTAGGCCTCGTTGACGACCTCGTCGATGCGCGAGTCCGGGCGGTCCGTCTTGTTGATGCACAGGATGACGGGCAGGCGGGCCTGGAGCGCCTTGCGGAGCACGAAGCGGGTCTGCGGCAGCGGACCCTCGGAGGCGTCCACCAGCAGGACGACGGCGTCGACCATCGACAGACCACGCTCGACCTCACCGCCGAAGTCGGCGTGACCGGGGGTGTCGATGATGTTGATCGTGACGACGTCCCCCCCGTCCTTGGGGTGGTACTTCACCGCCGTGTTCTTGGCGAGGATCGTGATGCCCTTCTCACGCTCCAGGTCGTTCGAGTCCATCATGCGGTCGTCGAGCGACTCGGCGGCGTGCGCGGCGAAGGCGCCGGCCTGCTTGAGCATGGCGTCGACCAGAGTCGTCTTGCCGTGGTCGACGTGGGCGACGATGGCTACGTTGCGAATGTCGTGGCGCGTGGCCATAAAGCGGCGATCTCCCGGAGTGTGAGGGCGGCCCTGCTGCGTACGTCTGTGTTACGCGGGCCCTGCCGGGCTTGACACGCCACGGCCTCACCCCATCGTACGTGGCCCGGCGGGGGACGGCCTCCGCAGGGGCGAACGGTTCATCCGGCGATCACCGCACGCTCACTTCCGCGAGGGACTCGTGGAGACCTTCGCGGGCACCTTCACACCCTTCCTCAGGAAGCCCATGTCCTCGTAGACGGGGGTCTGGAAGCCGAAGGAACCGGCGTTGACCACGGTCTTTCGTACGGCGGTGAGCTGGGGGCGCTGGTAGAGGGGAATCGATCCGGCGGCCGCCCAGATGCGGGAGTCCGCCTTGCGGATCAGGGAACGGCCCTCTTTCTCGTCCAGCGTCGAGACCGCTTGATCGAACAATTGATCGACCTGGTCGGTGCCCACCCTCGTGTAGTTCTGCTCGACGCTCAGCGACCCGTCGGCGCCGGGGACCGGCTTGGCGTAGATCGGGCGGGCGTCGGTGGCCGGGAAGGCGGAGGCGGGCCAGGAGTACAGGGCCAGGTCGTACTCGCCGGAGGCGATGTGGTCCTTGAAGTAGCTCTCGTCGGAGACCTTGGTGGTCTCGGTGCGGATGCCCACCTTCTCCAGCATCCGCGTGATCCGCCCGGCCACCAGGTGCAGGGACTCCGAGCCGGGGCCGGTCGGCAGCACGAACCGCAGGGTGAGCGCCTTGCCGTCCTTGGCGAGCGCCTTGCGCGCGGCACCGGCCGGGGCGGCGGTGCCCCGGGGGGCGTAGGCGCCGGGCACGCCCTGCCGGCTGGAGTACTGCTTGCCCTCCTGGGCGAGCTGTCCGCCGCGGTCCTCGTGGTCGCGGCCGTGTTCCGCGGGTGCCTTGCCGTCCTGGCCGACGATGTACGTGCCGTCGTCGCCCCCTTCGGACAGGTCGTCGTCCTCGGACTTGCCGTCGCGGTCGGACTTCCCGTCGCCCTCCGCCTTCTTGCCGTCCCCCGTCTTCTTCCCGCCCTCGGACTCCTCCTCGCCCTCGGACCCGGCGGCCTTCTCGCCCTTCTCCCCCTTGTCGCCCTTGTCCACCGGGCCGCCGGCCACCCAGCCGGCGTCCGCGAGCAGCGCCTGCGCCTCCTCGGTGTCCTGGCGGCCGAGCGCGCCGCTGCTGTCGGCGTACGCGGCCTGCCCGGCGAGCGACAGATGGCTGCCGACCGGTTCGGCGGGCAGGCCGAGCGGCTTCAGCACCGCCTTCGCCAGTTCCCCGCGGTCGAGCGCCCTGGCCACCGCCCGGCGCACCCGCTCGTCGGCGAGGGGCCCGTCGGCGCCGTTGAGGGCCAGCTGCGTGTAGGCGGGCTCCAGCGACCTGCGCACCTCGTAGCCGCGCAGCTGCTTCTGCCGCCCTTCCCGGGCGGCGGCGGCCGTGCGGGCCTGCCCGCCGGAGCCGTCCCCGTCGGAGCCGTCCTCGTCGGAGTCGTCCCCGTTGGAGTCGTCGGCGGCGGCCGAGGAGTGCGGTGGTCTCGACGCGGAGCGGCCGGCGCCGGGTCCCGTGGGCGGTCCGGCGGCGCCCGCCGCGCCGTCGACGGCGCGGGCGGCGGCCGGGTCGATCTCGGCCAGGTCGAGATCGCCGTCGGCGAGCCGGGCCTCCCGCTCCTTGCGCGGTACGGCGACCAGCTCGATCTCGGTGAGCTTGGCGGGCCGGCCCCACCAGCGCGGGTTGCGGGTGAGCCGGATCCGGTCGTTCTCGCGGTCGACCTGCTTCACGGCGAACGGCCCGGCGGTGACCTTCAGCTTGCGCCGTGCCCCGTCGTTGAAGGCGTCGGGGGTGCCCATGACGTCCTTGGGGTACAGCGGGGAGAACAACGACCGCCAGTCGGCGTAGGGGCGGGCGAAGGTGACCCTGACCTCCAGGTCGGAGGCGCCCCGCTCGATCTTCTCGATGCGGTCGTAGCCGGCGTTGCGGGCGGTCCAGTAGGCGCTGTCCTTGCCGGACAGGGCGCGCCACTGGGCGGCGAAGTCGGCGGCGCCGATCTCACGGCCGTCGCTCCAGACGGCCTGCTGGTCGAGCCGGTACAGGACGACCTGCTTGGGCTCGGTGTCGACGACCTCGGCGGACTCCAGGAAGTCCGGGTTCGGCCGGGGCCGTCCGGTCGCGTCGAGCCGGTACATCGACGGCAGGACGGCCTGGGCGACCCGGGTGGTGGTGGCGTCGGCGTCCGCCTGGAAGGTGTTGAAGGTCTCGGGTACGGCGTCCACGGCCCAGCGCAGGGTGCCGCCGTCGGCGATCAGGGCGCGGGCGGCGGGGGCGATGTCCTGGGGGGCCGGCGGCTTGCCGGCCTCGTCCTCGGAGGAGCAGCCGGCCAGCAGGGGCACCGCGAGCGCGCCCGCGGCGAGGAGGGCGACCGGGCGCATGACCGCGCGGGGTCCGAGGCCGTCGTGGGACATCTCTGCATACCTCCGGGAGCCGCGGGCCGGTGATCACTTCTGGCGGTATAGGGAGCTGATCACATCTATCCGGCCACTGAAGAGGAAAGGATTCGGCAGCGTTCGGAGACACGGCGGCGGCAGCCGGGAAGCCCACTCGTGCGGCGCAACACCCAGGGGCGCACGACCGGTGCCCCGCCATCGGCGGGGCGAGGGGTACGCGGCGGGAGGGGGCGGGGACGGGGGCGACCGCATGCCGGTGTGCGGCCGGGACGGGACGATCACCGTGACGGCGCCGGGGCGGCACCCCGGCGGTCGAGGCCGGCGGCCGACGGCCGGGTCCCGGCCGTCGGCCTTCGACTGTCGCGGAGGGGGGCGGGGACGTTCCGGCGCCCGTGCCGAGGTCCGCCCGCGGGCTTCAGACGGAGGCGCGCAGGTACCCCGAATGCGCCACGCCGCCGAGGAACGTGAACCGGGTCTCCCCGGCCATGTGCTGGTCGAACGCCTCCTTGATGCCCGGCCACTTGGGGTGTCCGAAGTCGTCCAGCACGACGACGCCGCCCGGCGCGACGATCCGCTCGGCCCACTCCAGGTCCGCCGCGACACCGGCGGCGGAGTGGTCGCCGTCGACGACGATCACGCCGTAGGAACGGTCGGAGACCAGGGCGCGCACCTCGGGGTCCTCGGAGAAGCCCTGCTGGATCCGGGCCGCGGCGCCGGCCGCGCCCGCCAGGGAGAGGTTGGTGCGCACGGCGGCCTCCCGCACGGGGGTGCCCGAGGCGTCGTCCGACATGGTGGCGCCGGGCTGCAGCTGCGTGCCGGCGAGCGGGTCGACGATCGTCAGGCGGGGGTCGCGGCCGGCGCGTTCCATCATGCGGATGAGGGCCGCGCCGAACATCCCGTACAGGGTGCCGATCTCCAGCATGTCGTCGTTCGGCGGATCGAGCAGCGGTACGGCGGACAGCTTGCCGACGATGTTCATCGTGCCGCCGGCGATGCGGCCCACGCCGAGCGCCTCCAGGGCGACGAGCAGCCGGAAGGCCTGGGCGGCGGCGCGCTCCGCCTCCTCCCGGTTCCCGGTCACCGCGGCCAGTTCGTCGACGAGCCGGTCCAGGTGGGTCGCGGACGGCATGCGCGCCATGCCGCGTCCGGTGCCGTCGAGGAGGAGTTCCAGGGGGCGCTGCCGGGCGCGGAGCGCCCGGAGCTCCTGCCGCACCGCGTCGAGGGAGGCGTCGGTGGTGGTGCGCCCGTCGTCGCGGACGGCACGGCGCACCTGGCGTTCGACGCGCTGGTCGATGAGTTCGGCCACCGGGCGCAGGGCTCGGCGGACGGCCTTACTGGTGAGGAGCGATCGCATCAGAGTGTGGCCCTTACGGGGACGGGGGCTGTGGACGCTAGGGCGCTCACAGCCCCCGCACAACCAACACCGGTGGCCCCGGAGACGAAGGACGCGTGACGTCC
Source organism: Streptomyces sp. NPDC031554 (assembly GCF_055580685.1). Classification (NCBI taxonomy): domain Bacteria; kingdom Bacillati; phylum Actinomycetota; class Actinomycetes; order Kitasatosporales; family Streptomycetaceae; genus Streptomyces; species Streptomyces sp. NPDC031554. Next base: position 676,715 of record NZ_JBVIKX010000001.1, read on the forward strand.
GCGCGACGCCCCGATGGCGCCGCAGGTGGCACGGCGGCCGGTGCCGGGGTCAGCGCACCCAGCCGTCGCGGTACGCCGTCCAGTCCGCCTCCTCGGCCGCGAAGTCCACGTACAACGCGACCCCGAAGTTCGCGCGGTCGGCGTCCGTGCGGGACAGGCCCAGGCGGGCGCCGCGGACACCGGCGGGGACGGTCTCCGCGTGGTTCCAGTGGCCGAACCGGTTCTCGTGGTAGAAGGGCAGGCCCATCAGCAGGTCGGTGGTGGGCGGGGTGATCTCCAGCGCGAGCGAGGTCTGCTGGGCGACGTAGCCGCCGTAGGTGCTCTCCAGCGGCTGCATGGTGTCGTACGACATGACGGCGATCTGGTCGACGCGGCGGGCCACCTCGCCGAAGAACTTCTGCGACCACCACTTGGGGTGGCCGGTGGTCGTGCCCCAGAAGGAGTGGAAGGCGGGCACCGGGTCGATCTGGTGGGCGGCGACGGACAGGGGCGCGTCCCGGGCGGCGGTGACGCGGTGCAGGGCGTCGAGGAGGGCCAGGTAGTTCCGGTCGCCGGAGTGCAGGGGCTCCAGGTCGAAGTGGACCCCGTCGAACCCGGTGGCGAGGATCTCGCGCGTGGACCGTACGACCGCCGCGCGGGTCGCCGCGCGCTCCAGCCGCATGCCGTGCGGGCTCTCGCTGGCGAGCACGTCACCGAGCCAGGCCTGGACCCGGACCTTCGGCATCTCCCGGTGGACGGCGGCGATGAACCAGCGGGCGTTCGGGTACGACGACCCGGGGAGCGTGCCGTCGTGCTCCAGGGGCCCGGAGTGGACGTACAGGTCGCGGATGCCGGTGTCCTTCAGCCGGGCGGCCAGGGCGGTGACGTCGGCGTCCTTCTTGCGGCCGTCCACCCAGGCGTGGCCGAGCCAGAGGGCGTCCTTGCCGCGGGTGTACGTGCCGTCGGCCGGATCGCCCAGGTAGTTGACGCGCAGGGCGGCGAGGGCGACGAGGACCGGGAGCACGACGAGGAGGAACGGGACGGCCAGCGCGATGCGCACCGTCCGGCGCCTCCGCCGGCGCCGGCGGAGGACCGCCGCATCGGGCTCGGTGGCCGGGTCGGTCCCGGCGGGCCCGTCCGCCCCGGCGGCCGAGCCGGGATCGGTGGCCGTGCCGGGATCGGTGGTCCCGTCCGCCCCGGTGGCCGTACCGGCGTCCGTGCCGGCCCCGGCGGCCGGCGTGGCCGTGTCGGGCGTGGTCTCCGCGTCCGTACCGGTCGAGTGGTCCGTCACCTGTTCCCCCTCCGTGTCGCCCGCCCCACGTGCCCCGTCCCGGGCGCATCCCGGTCGCGTGGCCGCAAGTGCGGCCATACGCTCCCGAATGTGACGTCGTCCAAGCTCCGGAACCGGCCGCGGCGGGCCGGTCCGCAGGTGTCCGCGCGGGTGCTGCACACGGTGCTGGGCGGAGCGACGGGCATCGTGTGGCTGGTGTTGCCGGGGATGACGACGCGGACGGACGTTCCGGTTGCGATCACCCGTCCCGCCGTGCCGGCCGTCTCCGCTCCGGCCGCCGCGCCCGCGGAGGACGAAACGTCCACCACCGACCTGGTCCTGCCGCTCGTCGCACTCGCCGCGGCCGGGGCCCTCGCGGGCTACGGCCACCTGCGCCGCGTCCGCCGCGCCCGCACCCGGACGACACCGGGCGGCGCCGCCCCCTCCCCGGGCGCGGGCACCGGCGTACCCGACGAACGGGTCCGCGCGGCCCTCGTCACGGCCGACGACCGCGTCCGTGCCGCCCGCGACGAACTCGGTTTCGCGCGCGAGCTGTTCGGCCCGCGGGCGGTGGCGTCCCACACCGCCGCCCTGCGGGAGGCCGAGACGGAACTGGCGGCGGCCTTCCGGATGCGGCAGCGCCACGACGACGGCGTGCCGCAGGACGCGGCGGCCCGGCGGCAGGCGCGGGCCGGGATCGTCGGGCGGTGCGCGGAGGCGGTGCGGCGGCTGGACGCGGCGGGCGACGGCTTCCGGCGGCTGCGGGGGCTGGAGGAGGGGGTGGGCGGGGCGCTGGGCGTGGCGGAGGCGCGCTTCCGGGAGCTGACCGGCCGGACGGCGACGGCGGAGGCGGTCCTCGACGACGTGCGGGCGGCGTACGCGGCCACGGCGAGCGCGTCCGTCGTCGGGTACGTCGAACAGGCCAAGGACCGGCTGGTGTTCGCCACCCTCCGGCTCAACCGGGCCCGTCAGGCGGACGACTCGGGCCGTCCGGCGGAGGCGGCCCGGCACCTGCGGGCCGCCGAGGGCGCCGTCGCCCAGGCAGCCGTCCTCGTCGGGGCGGTGGAACGGACGGCCGCCGAGCTGCGGGAGGCCGCGGATCTGGTCCCGGCCGCGCTGGCGGCCGCGGAGGCCCGCCTGGCCCCGCTGCGGGACACCGCCGGCCCCGGCGACGAGGCCTTCGCCCCCCTGCTGCACGCCGACGCGGTCCTGTCCTCCGTGCGCCGGGAACTGGCCTCGGGCCGTCCGCACGATCCCCTCGGCACGCTCCGCCGCATCACGACCGCCGTCTCGGGCCCGGCCCTCGCCGCCATGAGCCCGGCACCGGCCGCGGGACCGGCCCGCGGCCCCGTGGGCTCCCCGCCGGCCCCGGATCCGGCCGTCCCCCACGCGGCCTCGCCGACGGCTCCGGGCGGGACCGGCGCGCCCCCGCGGGCCCCGCACGCACCGCCGGCCCCGGAGGGGGCCGACGTGGCCGCGGCCGCCGGCCTGCTCGTCGCACGCGGTGCCACCGCCGCCGCCGACGACTTCGTCGCGACGCACCGGGGGGCGGTCGGCGCCACCGCCCGTACCCGCCTCGCGGAGGCCCGGCGCCTGCTGGCCGCCGGTGACGGCCCGGGGGCAGACGCCCTGGCCCTGGAGGCCCGCGCCCTGGCCGAACAGGACGTGCGGGTCCGGGGCACCCCGTACACCGCGCCGCCGTCCGCCCCCGACGCCGCCCTTCCGGTGCCCACGGCCGGCACGGCCGGTGCCGTCCTGGGCGGCATCCTCCCCGCCGACGACCCGGAGAACGCCGAGCCGGCGGGCTTCGCGGGCCGGCCCCCCGGGACACCGCCCGGGTAGGAGCGGGGCGGGGCGCCGGGACGGTCCGGCGGGGCCGCCCGTCAGAACAGGCTCAGCAATGCCTCCGCCGGGTCCACGAGCCCCGTCTCGCCGTCGGGGAGGGGGAGTTCGAACCAGACCGTCTTGCCGCGGGGGGTGCGGCGGGAGCCCCAGGCCGCGGAGAGCAGGCCGACGAGCTGGAGGCCCCGGCCGCCCTCGTCGGTGTCGCGGGCACGGCGGCGGCGCGGCTGGACGAGCCCCGCGTCCCACACCTCGCAGACCAGCGTGCGGTCCAGCAGCAGCCGCAGTCTGATCTCGCCCTCGCCGTACCGGAGCGCGTTGGTCACCAGTTCGCTGACGAGGAGTTCCGCGGTGTCGACCAGCGGTTCCATGTCCCAGCCGAGCAGCTGTCCGCGGGCGTACTCGCGGGCCCGGCCCACGCTGCGCGGCTCGCGCGGCAGGGACCAGTCGCCGACGGACTCGGCGGGCAGTCCCTGGACGCGGGCCATCAGCAGCGCGATGTCGTCCTCGCCGTGATGGGTGTCGAGGGTGTTGAGGACGTGGTCGCAGACGTCCTCCAGAGGGCTCGTGGGGTCCGTCAGGGCGCCCACGAAGGCCTGGAGTCCCTCGTCGAGGGGGTGGTCGCGGGATTCGACGAGTCCGTCCGTGTAGAGGGCGAGCAGCGCGCCCTCGGGGAGTTCGACCTCGACCTCCTCGAAGGGCTCCCCGCCGACGCCGAGCGGCATGCCGGGCGGCACGTCGAGCATCAGCGCGGCCTCGCCGGGTTCGACCAGCACGGGCGGCAGGTGGCCCGCGTTGGCGAAGGTGCACCGGCGCGTCACCGAGTCGTACACGGCGTACACGCAGGTCGCGAGGTACACCTCGGACAGGTCGGCCTCGCGGGGCCGGCGGGCGGCGCGGGTGGCCTGCTGGACGCCGCCGGGGGTGCCGAGGCCGCGCGCGATCTCGTCCAACGCGGAGAGCACCTCGGCCGGTTCCAGGTCGAGGAGGGCGAGGGTCCTCACGGCGGTGCGGAGTTCACCCATCGCGACCGCCGCCCGCAGCCCGCGCCCCATCACGTCCCCGACGACCAGCGCCGTGCGGTGGCCGGGGAGTTCGATGACGTCGAACCAGTCGCCGCCGACCTCGCCGGTGCGGCCCGAGGCGACGCTGCCGGGCAGGTAGCGGCAGGCGATGTCCAGGCCGGAGGCGACCGGGTCGCCCGGCGGCAGCAGCGACCGCTGGAGCATCAGCGCCCGCTCGTGCTCGCGCCGGTACAGCCGCGCGTTGTCGATGCAGACCGCCGCCCGCGCCGCCAGCTCCACCGCGAGGTCCCGGTCCCGGTCCCCGAAGGGCTCGCTGCCCTTGGTCCGCGAGAACTGCGCGAGGCCCACGACCGTGTCGTGCGCGACCATCGGAACGGCGAGGGTGGACTGCACGAGGCCGCCCTCCTCGCCGGGAACGGTCACCGGGCGGGCGGTGCGCAGGGCGTCCGCGCCGGGCGAGTTGAACGGGAAGTGGTGGACCGCGCCGACCGCGACGGCCGCGCCGCCGCCGGGGAACGGCGCGTCGGACACGGCGGACGAGAAGGCCACGCGGCGCAGTTCGGCGCTGCCGTCGGCGAGGCCGGGCGGGGTCTCGTCGCCGGCGAGGAGCCCCTGGTAGAGGTCGACGGTGGCCAGGTCGCAGAACCCGGGCACGACGACGTCGAGGAGTTCGCGCGCGGTCGTCTCGAGGTCGAGGGAGTTCCCTATGCGGGCCCCCGCCTCGTTCAGCAGGGCGAGGTTGCGCCGTGCGGCGGCGGCCTCGCGGGCGGCCGCGCGGCGGGCGGTGATGTCGACGCCGAGCCAGGCGATGCCGATCGGCCGGCCGGAACCGCTGTGCACGCGGTACAGGTTGATGGACCAGTGCCGGCGTTCCTCGGAGTCCGGCACGAAACCCGTGACGTGCATGTCCGTGATGGAGTCGCCGGTCTCCAGCACCCGGCGCAGCACCGCGCTGACCCGCTCGGCCTCGGGCCTCGGCAGGTAGTCCTGGACGCCCTTGCCGCGGTGGTCGTCGGGGGTGCCGCCGAAGATGGACGCGAACCGTTCGTTGGCCCGGCGGACCCGCAGGTCGGGGTCGATCAGCAGGAAGCCGAACGGGGATTGGCCGAATATGGCCTGTGAGGCGGCCAGGTCGGTCTCGATGCTGCGCAGGGTGCGTACGTCGACGACGATGCAGACGGCGGCCTTCTCGCCCTCCTGGGTGCGCGTCGGCATGACGTACACCTCGGCGAGGCCCTGCTCGCGGCGCGCGCCGTCCCCGTCCGCGGGCAGCCGGAAGGGGACGACGCCGGTCCACTCGCGGCCGTCGAGGATCTCGGCCATCTTGCGCTGGCCGCGCTCGCGCTGACCGGCGTCGACGAACGCGTCGATCGGGTCCATGCCGACGGCCCGGTCGGCGGGGATGCCGAAGATCTGCTCGGCGCGCAGACTCCACTGGTCGACGAGTCCGTCGGGGCCGATCGAGAAGGAGGCGACCCTGATGTAGTCGTAGATGGAGCCGGGCGGACTGCTCTGCCACAGCGCGTCACCGGCCGGCGTCTCGGCCCCGCCGGCGGCAGGGGTGCGTCCGGCGTCGCCCGCGAGCGCACCCGCGGTCTCCGCCCTCGCGCCGCCCGACGGGTCCTCGGACTCCGTGGCCTTCGCTGGTATCTCGCTCACGCGAACCGTCCCCTCCAGCTCACCGCGCCCGGCACCGGTCACCGGTTGCGGCTGCCCGCAGTATCCAGCACTACGGCGCCGCACGACACGGTGTTCACGATCACAGCACGGTCCAGGCTTTTTTCGGACCGTCCCGCGACAACACTTCCAGTCTTCTAACCAGCGGACACGTCGTCGAACCACCCCGGACGGCACGGTTCGCCGGACTGGTGTCCGGGCCGCCGCCGGCGGGACCGCGAAAGCGCCGGTTCCCGGCCGGTGTCCGGCCCCGCCCGCGGCCTCCTGAGCCGCGCCGCGGACGCGTGCCGTCAGGCGGGGACCGCCGGTTCGCGCCACACCGTCCCGCCGGTGCCGCCGGGCCTGCTCCTAGGGCGGCGCGCGGCGGAGGCGGCCGAGGCGGCCCTGCGCGGTCCGCGGCCGCTCCCGTCCCCGGGCCCGGGGCGGGCGGCACGCTCGCGGGGCGTCTCGGGGACCGGGGCGAAGAGCTCCCCGAGGCGCACCCCGGGAGACCGGCGGGACGGCGACCTCACCGAGGCCGTGGAGGCCATGGACGCCGTCGAGGCCGTGGAGGCCCCGCGGGAAGCGGCCCCGCGGTGACGGGGGTGAGAACGGTGGCAGGGGGTGGCCGGGGGGAGTGACGACGGGTGGCGGTGATCAGCGGGCGTCGGCCGCCGCCCCCGGCGGCTCCCCGGGTCCGTCGCGCAGCCGCGCGGCCACCTCCCGCACCGCCGGGACGTCCTGGTCGAGCCAGTCGACGTCCCAGATCTCCTCCGGCGTCAGCCAGCGCAGGCCGTCGTGGTCCTGGAGGGGGGTGGGGGCGGCGGAGGCGGGCTCCAGACGGGCGGTCCACACCTGCAGGGCGTAGGGCGGCCTCAGCGGCCACTCCCCCGGGACGCGCTCCAGCGTCCTGGCGTCGACGCCGAGTTCCTCGCGCAGTTCGCGGACGAGGGCCTCCTCGGGCCGCTCGCCCGGCTCCACCTTGCCGCCGGGCAGTTCCCAGCGTCCGGCGAGTTCGGGGGGCGCGCTGCGGCGTGCGGCGAGCAGGCGGCCGCCGTCGAGGAGGGCGGCTCCGACCACCACGATCCGTTCCGTCATGCGCGGGAGCCTACGGGAGCGGCCTGGCGCGAATTCCGCGCGCCGTGCGCCGTGCGTCTTACGCCGTACGCCGTCGCCGCGTCGGGCGATACGTCGGGCGAGGTGTCGAGCGACGTATCGGGCGACGCTCAGGCGACGCGTTCGACCCAGTAGAGCTGTTTGTGGCCGCGGCTGTCGAGGCTGTCCGCGATCTTCTGGGCCTCGGCACGGGTCGCGTACCGGCCGACGCGGTAGCGATTGCCGTTGTCGTCCTGGCGTATGACGAGCCAGGGCAAGGAGACCGTGCTCTCGTTCATCGCGCCCCACGCCCCCTTCTCGCCCCGGCCGGGCCGGATCCCGTCCGTGGCGCGACCCGTGTCGCGCCCTGTGAGGAAACCGCAATCCGCATATGCCCGAGCGTACGCCCAACCTTTACGGAGCGAATACGGCTTTTCACAAACAGGTACGCAACCAGCCAACCCGCAGGGGGCGCACGGGACTGAACGCGCCGTCCGCGCGGAGCGATGTCTCCGGTCGGCGCACCACCAGACACCCGGCGGTCGACCTGCGAGAACGTGCGAGAAAGACCGGATTCCGACGGCTCGCGGACGGCCGCGCGGCAGGCCGTTTCCGGGGGCAACTGCCAGGGGGGTGTGCGCTGTCACCATGAGGGTGTGCGCCACCTCACCCGGCGTCCGGGCAGCGCCGCCCCCGCACCGCGGCGGGACGGCCGGGCACCGTGGCGGGACGGCGGCCCCGTTCCTTCCCGCCGGGGCGGGTGGTCATCTCACCGGCAGGTGGTAGGAGACCCGGTAGCGGTCGGCGGGGATGACCACGTCCGCCGTCTCCACCGGGCGGCCGGAGGCGTAGTAGGTGCGCTGGACGACCAGGACGACGTGCCCCGGTACGCCGCCCAGGGTGAGGAGCTCCTCCGCGAGGCCGGGGCGGGCGCCGACGTCCTCGGTGACGTTGTCCACGACGACGTCGATGGCGCGCATGCGCTCGACCACGCCCATGCCGCCGAGGGGGCCCTCCTCGGGCAGCATGACGGGCGTGCGGCCGGTGACCGCGAGGGGCTCCCAGGAGGTGGAGAGCATCATCGCCTCGCCGGCCTCCCGGAAGACGTACTTGGTGCGCATCACGCGGTCGCCGGGCTTGATGCCCAGCCGCTCCGCCACGGCCCGGCCGGCCTCCACCTGCTCGCTGCCGGACTCCCAGGTGCCGCGCGCCCCCGCCTGCGCCTGCTCCTGCCGGAACGGGGTCGCCCCGGACTCCGGGCGGTACCCGGAGCGGGCGATCCGGCGCGGCACCGGCCGCTCGCGCACGTACGTCCCCGACCCGGACCGGCCCTCGACCAGCCCCTCCGCCATCAGCACCTTGCGCGCCTCCAGCGCGACGGTGTCGGAGACGCCGTACTCCTCGCGGATGCGGGCCTGGGACGGGAGGCGGGTGTGCGGTGGCAGCGAGCCGTCGACGATCTGCTTGCGGAGATCGCCCGCGACCCGCAGGTACGCAGGCTGCTCACCGAATGTCACTGGCCGCTCCCATCAGGTTGTACAGACAGCAACAGCGTGGCAACCATCAGTTGTCCTGTGCAAGCAAAGGCCAGGGAATCACTCGATGTGATGACTTATGCCGGGGGAGGGCTTCACGCAGGCAGTTTCTCCCCGCTATGGACGCGATCACACGTCCAGGCCGTCGTCACTTCCCCCGGCGCTCCCGTCCCCGCCGTCCTCGTCGTACACGGGAGGGCTGGTGGCCAGACCCAGAGCCTTGCGGGCGGTGACGGTGGCGGCGCCGTCGACGTACTCGTAGGCGGTGTCGTAGTGCTCGTAGAAGGTGTCCGCGTCCGCGGCGGTCGACGCCGCCTTCCACTCCTCGCCCGCCTCGCCCATCTCCTCGACCAGGGCGGCGACGGGCCCGCGGGCCTCGGCCTGCCAGGTGTGCCCGTCCAGCGCCCCGGACTGCCGGCCGGTCGTGACCGCGACCTCGCCGGCCCAGGCCTTGTTGGCGTCCAGGTCCTCCTCGGCGTATTCCTCGGGCTCCTCGTAGAGCGCGTCGTCCAGGGCGTTGACCGCCCCGAGGAAGACCAGTTGGTCGGCGGTCAGCGTCGTGCCGTCGGAGCGCAGCGAGCCGGTCAGCGCGGACCGCCCGTCGGTGTGGGCGAAGACGCAGACGATCTGGCGGTCGCCCCACTTCCAGCTCTCCCGGGTGGGCGTGAGGTGGTAGACGTCGATCTCCTCGGTCAGCGTCCAGGTGTCCATCGCGTACTCGGCCTCGAGGGGGTGGCACCCGTCCTCGGCCTCGGCCGCCACGAAGTCGTCGCCCGGGTAACTCCCGCCGTCCAGGGGGACGGTGCCGAACACCTCGCCCTCGTGCTCGCCGGCGCAGTCCACCGTGTCGACGTCGTAGACGTCCTCGCCGATGGAGTCGCCCGGCACGTCGAAGCAGTCGCCCTTGACCAGGGAGAGGCTGGAGTCGCCCCGCGCGCCCTCCTTGAAACCCTCCCAGAACGAGGAGGCGCCCCCCGTGGCGAGCGCCAGCACCCACAGCGCGAGCCCGAGCGAGGACAGCACGGCCCCGCCGATCGCCATGCCCGAGCCGCGCTCCCCGCGCTTCTTGATCTGCACCAGCGCGATGATCCCGAGCACCAGGCCGACGGCCGGCAGGAAGCACAGCACACCGAGGACGAGCGCGGCGATCGCGATCCCGTTGACCGGCGCGGGCCGGTTGAGGGGCAGGTACCCCTGCCCCCAGACCGCGTACGGCGCCCCCGCGTACGGCCCCTGGGGGGCCTGCGGGCCGTACGGCTGCTGCGGCGGCGGATACGGTCCCGGTCCCTGCGGCTGCGGGGGCCCGTACGGGTCCTGAGGCTGCTGGGGCCCGGGGGGCGGGGGTATGGACACGAGTGGCGTGCTCCTGGATCGGACGGGTCGGGCGGGGCGCGCCGCACGGGCCGCACACGGCGGTGCGGGACTGACGTACGACTGCGCGCATGGTAAGCGCGATGCGAGCCGGGACGTCACGGGGGTCGCGAACGTGACGATCCGGGCGGCGGGGACGCCCACCGGAGGCCGTCGCCCTCACCACGACGATCACCTGCCGTACGAGCCCCTGCTCCCGAGCGTTCCCGTGTGGCGAGGCGGGTGAGGGCGTCCCGGCGTCGACGTGAACGGCGAGGCCGGCCGGGCGGCGTGGCCGAGCCCTCGTCGCGGGGCGCTACCGTTGGGTCCCGTGATCGTATGGCTCAACGGGACCCACGGCGTGGGCAAGACGACGACCAGTGCCCTCGTGCAGCGATCGATCCCGAATTCACGCGTGTTCGACGCCGAGAAAGTCGGCGAGACACTCATGGACATCACGCCGGCACTGCCCGAGACGGACAACTTCCAGCACTGGCCTCCGTGGCGGCCGCTCGTCGTCGAGACCGCCCGCCGTGTTCTCGACTACACCGGCGGCACCCTGGTGGTGCCCATGACCGTCCTCGTCGAGCAGTACTGGCGCGAGATCAGCACCGGCCTCGCCCGACACGGCGTTCCGGTACGGCACTTCGTTCTCCACGCCGACCAGGACACCCTCCGCGGACGCATCGAGGGGGACACGGTCCTCGGCCCCTCCCCGTTCCGCCTCCGGTACCTCGAGCCCTACGCCGAGGCAGCCCGCACGTGGCTGCACGCCGAGGCCGAGGTCGTCGACACCACGCACCTCACGCCCGCCCGGGCCGCCCTGCAGATCGCGGAGGCCGTCAGGGGCTGAGGTCCGCCCGCCGCGCGAAAGCAGCCGCAGGGGGCGACGGAAGCGGAACCCGTTCCTTGCGGGCTTCACCCGCGGTGATCGACATGACCCGGCCTCTCCCTCGAGTGGTACCCGATGACGTGCCGCTCCCGGTGCCGTTCGGGGGAGAACGACTGACGGGCGATCGGCTGTCCCGGCATCGGTCCGGCGGGGGTGAGGCCGGGATCACCAACGCCGCACAACGGTCCGGGCTGCGGGCCGAGGCCTGGTGGACCTCTCCGCGACGTCCGCGACCTGATCGCGCTCACCGATTCCCGTACCCGGCCTGCCGTCCGCCCCTCACAGCGGCCAGGCGGTCAGCAGGTCGTCGGGGCCGTAGGCGGCGTCGAGCCCCGGACGGTCGACTCCGCCGCGCGAGACCGCCACGACGGGAACGGGTTCGTCGGTGAGGGCGGCTCGGTGGCGGTGGAGAGCCGCCAGGTCGTGCCGGTCGAAGGGCGACCGCTCCAGCCACTTGACCGAGCCGACGAAGAACAGCCGCCCGGCGACGGGGGCGCGGTCCGCCCCCACGATGTCGATCTCGACGTCGTTGGGGCGGGTCCAGTAGCCGCCCACCGCGAGGGCCGCGGGCAGCCGGTCGTCGGGCAGCATCCGTGCCAGGGCCTCGCGGACGACCGGTTCGACAGCCCGGCCACGCCGGCTGGTCCAGCTCTCCCGGATGCGCGCCAGGGCCGTGTCACCCCGTCCTCGTTCGATCTCCTCCATGGACGGGCCGAGCAGGTGCAGCCAGAACCGCAGGTAGGGGTCGGCCACCCGATAGCGGCGGTCCTTGGACGGACGCGGCGACACGGGCAGCTCCGCAGCGACGAGCCGCTTGTTTCTCGACACGTACCGCAGGGTGCGCGCCCCGGCACGGGCGTTCCCCACCATCCCGTCCCGGCACGGGAAAGACCAAGGGCCCGACCCCGAGGAGCCGGACCCCCTTCTCCTCACCGGAGGAGCCACAGCCGCTCACCCCTGCGAGCGCCGGCGCCAGGAGAGATGCGCACCGGCGGAAAAGATGCGGCGCATCGGATCACCTCGCGGAGCGGATCGCACTCACTTCAGCGTGCGTCGCCCGACTCGGCGACGCCTGCGAACCCTGGTGACTCCTCCGGCCCTGAAGGGATGGCTTCTCGCTGAGCGGGTTGGACTTCGCCACGGACCAGCCCGGCCCGTGGAACGTCGATCCCCATCCCCCCGCCGACGCCACTGCGTCCAATCTGTCCATGGGCCGTTCGCCTCACGAAGCCTTACCACCACTGGTAGGATCGGCGTCATGAGCGGTAGCAGGAAGTACTCGATCAGCCTGCCCGAGGACCTCGCCGAGGCCGTACGCACCCACGTCGGCCCGGGCGGCTTCTCCGCCTACGTCGCCGAGGCCCTCGAACAGAGAGTCGCCATGGACAAGCTGCGGGAGATCGTCGCCGACTTCGAGACCGACAACGAAGCTCTCACTCGCGAGGAGGTCGAGGCCGCCCGGGCACTGCTGCGCCACGACCACCGACAGGCCGGCGGGGCCGCCGCCTGATGCCCGGCACCCTCCTGCTCGACAGCGAAGGCCTCTCGAAGCTCTACCGCAAGGACCGTACCGTCGTGGCTCTGGTACAAGCGGCGTCGGAAGAGGGCATCCGCGTCGCCACCAGTGCCATGACCACTCTTGAGGCCGACTACGAGCGCATCCACCCGGCCCGCGTCAAGTGGATCCTCTCCCGCGTCGACGTTCACGACGTCACCAAGGAGATCACCGACCAGGCCGCCGCGCTTCTGCGCACCCATCACCTCCACGGCCACAAGTACGCCATCGATGCCGCCTTCGCCGTCATCGCCCGCAACGCATCTCGGCCGGTCACGGTCCTCACGTCCGACCCCGAGGATCTGACACTCCTGTGCGGCCCCTCCGTGGAGGTCGTCAAGGTCTGAGGCGACCTGACGCCGACCGGACCTGCCGCTGCCCCGCATCGCGGGGCAAAGACTCCACACGCGCAGACGCCTGCGCCCGACCCGCCAACAGGCGGGTCGGGCACGGTTCTCGACGAGACGTCAGACGTTGAAGCGGAATGCCTGCGGCCCGCTCCTGACCTGCGACGGAGGCTCACCCAGGGCTCTGAGCCGGGATTTCCTCGTTGGCAGGCGTTGGCACCCGACGGCCGTTTACGGGTGTCCCACGGACTGGTTGCGGACTGGCTGGGCACGCCGAGGCAGAGAAATCCATGGCGCACCGGCGGGACCTGCAACGAGACTGCGCAGGTGAGGGACTCCTCCCCCTGTCCCTGCTGCGGGCACCGCGTGCTGGGCGCGATGCCCGGCTCGTACGAGATCTGCCCGTCTGCTTCTGGGAGGACGACGGGGGCCAGTTCCGCCGGCCGACCATGGCAGGCGGGGCGAACAAGGTCTCCCTGATCGAGGCCCAGCGCAACTACCAGGACTTCGGCGCCTGCGCCGAGGACGAGCCGCTCGACCCCGCCTGGCGTCCCATCGACCTGACACGCGACTCCTTCGAGGACCGGGCGGCCGAGGACCGCGCCCCGTGGCCCGACGACCACGCGGTGCTCTGCTGGTGGCTCCCCACCTTCTGGCGCCGGGACCACTCCGCGTCATGACCTCCCACATCGAGACACTCGTCCAACAGCTCGACGGCAAGGCCGACGAGTCCTCCGACGCCCGCGCGGAGCTGATCTGGATCGGCGCCGACGCCATACCCGCCGTCATCAACGGCCTGCCCTCCCTCGGCGGCTTCGGTCGGCTGACCGCCATCGAGGTCTTCGAAGAGGTGGGCGATCCACGCTGCGGCCCCGCTCTCATCGGCCTGCTGGACAGCGACAACCCGACCGTCCGCGAATGGGCGGCCATGGCCCTGGCAGCCTGGAGATCGACGGCGCGGTCGAGCCCCTGTGCCGCGCCTGCCGCGCCTACCTGGAACGCGCGACCCCACCGGACCGGACCGAGCCCGACGGCATCCGCTGGGCCCTGACCGAACTCGGCGTCCGCAAACCTGTCGTCCCGGCGCTCACCGTGCGCCTACGAGCCACCGCGGCGGACGACGCCCCGGGCTGGCCCTCGGCCCACTTCACCGAAGTCATCGACGACCTCGCCGACCACGCCCAGGTGATCCTCTGCTCCCAGTTCTGGTGCGTGGACGCCGGCAGCACGTACGGCATCTCCGGCACCGGACTGGACTGGGAACTCGACTGGACCGCGCCCTGGGAGCACCTGGTCGAAGAGTCCCGCGCGTGGGACGCCTCGGCTACCCCAGCCACATCCCCGCCGGACAGCGCCGCTGGGCGGACCTCCGATGCGAGTTCGCCAACGGCTGGACCCGGCCGTAACCGCAGCGGCCTCGCCGGCCGTGAACAGCCTGCCTGCCGCAGGCTGCCTGGATGTGCTCGCGATCCCTCTCCGCGACGGGCGTCTGCCAGGACCACCGTGCGACCGCGCCGGGCTGTCGGTGGCGGCTGCTTTCATGGCGCCATGAGCACTGTGCACGAGGTCGCCTCACTCCTCCCCGGCCCTGCCGAACTCCGCGCCCATCTGAACGCGTTGGCGGTCCTGGACGCCACGATCGGCGACGATCCACGGTTCTGCGTCTACACCTTCGATGCCACGCGAGGCCCTGGTGAGGAAACGGCCCTGATGGTGAACGGGTCGGGGGACGACTTCTCCGTCCACTTCACCCCGGCCGGTGTGCTCATACGCGGCTTCGACCACGAGTCGGAGATGAGCCCGTACGGGACGAACGACGAGCAGGTCTGGCCTGGCGTCATCGATGGAGTGCCCGCCGCGCTTCGCCCCATCCTGGACGAACCCGCCTTCCGTGACGAGGGCATCGACGCCCCGCGCGTCACCGCCTGCCTGTGGCGGGAGACCGGCGACACCTCCTGGCGGACCGGCCCGGCCGTCTCCTTCCCCTCCGGCAGCGAGGACCCGGATGGCTCCGACTTCCTCTTCCATCTCCTCACCGACCGGTCACCCGAGGCCGTACAGGCTCACTTCGCGGACTACTACGAGCGCCCTGTCCCCCTCGACGCCGTCCGCCACGTCCTCGCAGGGCGTCCCCTCACCCCTGCGATCATCACAGCCCTCAACCCGGTCACTCTCTCGGACGACGTGCTGCTCCGCAGACTCGCCGCGCATCGCGAGGCCGCCGCCTACCTGGCCTGCGACGGTGAGTTCGACTTCGACCGTACCGACCCGATCGACCCGATCGCCCTCCCCAACGGCCTCCCGGTGGAGCCCATCGCCGGCTGCAACGCGGGCGGCACCCACTACCTCTGCGGCCCGGCCGTTCCCGGCGCCCCCCGCCCCGTCCTCTACACCGACTCCGAGGGCCGGGCCTCCCTCATCGCCGAGTCCCTCGCCGAGGCCCTGACCCTCGCCATCGTCCTCCCGTCCTGGCACGACGCCCTGGCCGGCATCCGCCCCCCGGCCCTCAACGCCGACCACCTCGCCGACCACCCGGACCACCCCGCCGTCCGCGACCGCCTCATGGCCGCCCTCCGACTCCCCTCGGCCACCGGGCAGGAAGTCCTGACCCGCCTCCTCACCACAGCGGCTCGCACCGTCCCCGACGGTTTCCTCCCTCACGACCCGAACGAGAAGAACTCCGCCTTCGAGCCGATGCTCGAACCGTCTGTCGAGCAGGGCCGACCACCAGCACCCGTCCAGCCCGGTGGGAAGTCGTCCAGTACATCCAGCCCTGCTCGGCCCGGCCCCACCTTGGGCGATGGTGTACACATGGCACACTCGGTACGCTTGAGCGCATGACGCAGCCGCTGCCCATAGAGTCCATCCGCGACGTGCGCGCTCACCTGGCCGAAGTCGTCGAACGGGCCGACCGCGACGACGTACCCACTGTCATCACCCGTCGCGGCAAGCAGGTCGCCGCCGTGGTCTCGATCGAGGTGCTTCGCAAGTACCAGGAGTGGGAAGAGCGCGAGATCAACCGCATCATCGACGAGCGCATGGCGAGCCCGGCCGTCGGCGTCCCGATCGAGGACGTGATGAGGGAGACGCTGGCACGCAGTGAGTGACTACCGCGCGGTGTTCCGGCCCGAGGCCCAGGCCGAGCTGCGCAAGATCCCGCGTGACATGGCGCTTCGCATCCTGGCCAAACTGACAGAGCTGGAAAGCGACCCCTTCGGTTTCGACACCACCCCACTCGTGTCCCAGCCCGAGCGTCGCCGCCTACGGGTCGGCGACTACCGCGTCGTCTACACGATCGACAACGGGGAACTGGTGGTGTGGGTCGTCCACGTCGGACACCGCTCCACGGTCTACGACACGTAGCTGCTCCAGGCTCTGCGGACTGCCGCGGACAGCACAACGGCCTGACCTGCTTTCTCGCAGGTCAGGCCGTTTGTCCACGTCCAATCAGACGTTGAAGCGGAACTCCACCACGTCGCCGTCCTGCATCACGTAGTCCTTGCCCTCCATGCGGGCCTTGCCCTTGGCGCGGGCCTCGGCGACCGAGCCGGTCTCCACCAGGTCGGCGAAGGAGATGACCTCCGCCTTGATGAAGCCCTTCTGGAAGTCGGTGTGGATGACGCCGGCGGCCTCGGGGGCGGTGGCGCCCTTCTTGATCGTCCAGGCGCGGGACTCCTTGGGGCCTGCCGTGAGGTAGGTCTGGAGGCCGAGGGTGTCGAAGCCGACGCGGGCGAGGGTGGTCAGGCCCGGCTCCTCGGCGCCGACCGACTCCAGCAGCTCCATGGCGTCCGCCTCGTCGAGTTCGGCGAGGTCCGCCTCCAGCTTGGCGTTGAGGAAGATCGCCTCGGCGGGGGCGACCAGGGCGCGCTGCTCGTCCTTGAAGTCCTCGTCCATCAGCTCGTCCTCGTCGACGTTGAAGACGTAGAGGAAGGGCTTGGTGGTGAGCAGGTGCAGGTCGTGCAGCAGTTCGCTGCGCTCGGTGCCCTGGGCGATCCCCTGCGAGAAGAGCGTGTCGCCCCTCTCCAGGATCTCCTTGGCCTCCTCCACGGCCTTCACCTTCGGGCCGATGTCCTTCTTGATCCGCGACTCCTTCTGGAGCCGGGGCAGGACCTTCTCGACGGTCTGGAGGTCGGCGAGGATCAGCTCGGTGTTGATCGTCTCGATGTCGTCCTTCGGCGAGACCTTGCCGTCGACGTGCACGACGTTCTCGTCCTTGAAGGCGCGGATGACCTGGCAGATCGCGTCGGACTCGCGGATGTTCGCCAGGAACTTGTTGCCCAGGCCCTCACCCTCGGACGCGCCGCGCACGATGCCCGCGATGTCGACGAAGTCGACCGTCGCCGGGAGGATCCGCTGCGACCCGAAGATCTCCGCGAGCTTGGTGAGCCGGGCGTCGGGGACGCCCACGACGCCCACGTTCGGCTCGATCGTGGCGAACGGGTAGTTGGCCGCCAGCACGTCGTTCTTGGTCAGGGCGTTGAACAGGGTCGACTTGCCGACATTCGGCAGACCGACGATTCCGATCGTGAGCGACACGTTGCGACTTCCCGTAGTGAGAGGGCCAGGGGGCCAGGGGGCTGGCCGATCCCCCAGTTTACGGCGTGCCCGCGCCCGCCCCGGCGGACCTGTCGAACGCTTGGCCAAG
Organism: Streptomyces sp. NPDC031554; assembly: GCF_055580685.1. Taxonomy (NCBI): domain Bacteria; kingdom Bacillati; phylum Actinomycetota; class Actinomycetes; order Kitasatosporales; family Streptomycetaceae; genus Streptomyces; species Streptomyces sp. NPDC031554. The sequence goes on from NZ_JBVIKX010000001.1 coordinate 693,906, forward strand.
GTCGCCCCTCCGGCGTGTCCCGTGCCCGATTCGGCATATGAACCGACTTAGGTTGGTCCGGTGGAGCAACACAGGACGCGACCCCCGCAGAACGGAACACGACGCGGCGGCCCGCCCCTGCCGCCCCGGGCCGGCCGCCGCCGGGCCGGTACCCCCCGCCGCGGGAAGGGGCCGGCGCGCGCCGGCCGGGAGGACGCGCCACAGCTCTCCGGTCCCGGGTCCCGCTCCGGTGCGCCGCGCGGCTCGGGTCCGGGTGCGCCGCCGCGGTCCGGCGGTGCGCCGCGGCTCCCGAAGCCGGCCCGCGCACCCGTGTCGCCCCCGGCGGCGGCCCGGCGGCTGCCCGGTCCCCGGCTCACCGGCCTGGGCACCGGACTGTTCGGCGTGCTGCTGATGCTGGCGCTCGGCCTGCTCGCCCTGCTGCTGGGCGCCTCGCAGACGGCGTACGGCGTGCTGTTCCTGCCGGTGTGCGTGCTGTGCGGGCTGTGGGTGCGGCAGGCCGAACTGCTCGCCGCACCCGTCGTGGTGCCGATCGCCTTCGCGGCGGGCGTCCTGCCGCTGGCCGAGGACGGCGACGGACTCGGCGCCCGGCTCATGGCACTGGCCACCGCCCTGGCCACCCAGGTGGGCTGGCTGTACGGCGGCACGCTCCTGGCCGCGCTGACCGTGCTGGCGCGCCGGGTGGTCCTGGTGGCCCGGCGACGGGCCACCACCCGCCGCCAGGTCGTGTCCGACGGGCTTTTCGCCCGGACGGACCGGCCGGAACCTGCCGGAGTCAGCCCGGGTCGGATCGGTCCGGGCGGGCCGGACCAGGCCGAGCCGGATCGGCTCAGGTAGAGCCGGATCCGCTCAGGTAGAGCCGGATCCGCTCAGGTAGAGCCGGATCGAGTCGAGCCGGACCAGAACGGTCCAGGCCGGATCGGGCCAGAACGCTCCAGGCCGGGGCGGGCAGGATCAAGGAGCCGGGCCGGAGCCCCGGCGACCGGCGGCAATGCCGCGAGAGGCTGCGCCGGGCCCCGCGAACTCGGCCGATCCGGCCGACAGGCCCCTGGTTCCGGACCCGCCGACCGGGCCCCGGCCCGAACCGCCGACGGTTCCGACCACGGGGGGGGCAGGGCCGGCCCGGACTGTCGTCGGCTCCGGTCCCCGCCGCCCCGGCCCTCGGGCCCGGCGACGGGGCCGGTCCGGGCCACCGTGGCCCCCAACCTTCGGGGACGGGACCTGCCCGGGCCGCCGTGGCCCCGGCCTCCCCGGCGACGGGGCCGGACGGGGCCGCCCCGACCGCTAGCGGCTCTCCTTCGCCGCCCGCATCGCCGCGCCGACGATCCCCGCGTTGTTCTGGAGCTGCGCCGGGACGATCTCGGCCTTGATGCCCTCGATGTGGTGCAGGAACTTCTCGGACTTGCGGCTGACGCCGCCGCCGATGATGAACAGCTCGGGCGAGAAGAGCATCTCGACGTGCGCGAGGTACTTCTGGACGCGGTGCGCCCAGTGCTCCCAGGTCAGCTCGCCGTCCTCCCTGGCCTTGCTGGAGGCGCGCTTCTCGGCGTCGTGGCCGTTCAGTTCGAGGTGGCCCAGCTCGGTGTTGGGGACGAGGGTCCCGTCCACGAAGACGGCGCTGCCGATGCCGGTGCCGAAGGTGAGGAGGATGACCGTGCCCCGGCGGTCGCGGCCGGCACCGAAGGCGACCTCGGCGACACCCGCCGCGTCGGCGTCGTTGACCACCGTCACCGGCAGTCCGCCCAGCCGCTCGCCGAACAGGGCGCGCGCGTCCGTGTCGACCCAGCTCCTGTCGACGTTGGCCGCCGTGCGGATCGTGGAGCCGCCGGTGACCACGCCCGGGAAGGTCAGGCCGACCGGGCCCGTCCAGCCGAAGTTCTCGATCACCTGCCGCACGCCGTCGGCCACGCCGTCGGGCGTCGCCGGTTGCGGGGTGAGCACCTTGAAGCGCTCCTGGGCGAGGTCGCCCCTGTCCAGGTCCACAGGGGCGCCCTTGATCCCGGATCCACCGATGTCCACGCCGAAGATCTGCATGGCCCCACGTTACGACGGCGGACGGACCGTCACTCTCCCGAGGTCGGCGCCGGGCCGCTCCCGCCCCGCCCGGCCACCAGCGCGGCGGCCTCCTCGCGCAGGTCGCGGCGGAGTTCCTTGGGCAGCGAGAAGACGATGTGCTCGTCGGCGGCCTTCACCAGCTCCACGTCGTCGTAGCCGTGCTCGGCGAGCCGGCCGAGGACCTCCTCGACGAGGATCTCGGGGACGGAGGCACCGGAGGTGACGCCGACCGTCGTCACCCCTTCCAGCCACGCCTCGTCGATCTCGCTCGCGAAGTCCACCAGGTAGGCCGCGCGGGCACCGGCGAGCTTGGCGACCTCGACGAGCCGCTTGGAGTTCGAGGAGTTGCGCGAGCCGACGACGATGACCAGCTCGGCCTCGGCGCCCATCTGCTTCACCGCGAGCTGACGGTTCTGCGTGGCGTAGCAGATGTCGTCGCTGGGCGGGGAGATGAGCTGCGGGAACTTGTCCTTGAGGGCGTCGACGGTCTCCATCGTCTCGTCGACGGAGAGGGTGGTCTGCGACAGCCAGACGACCCTGGAGGGGTCGCGGACCTCGACCTTGGCGACGTCCTCGGGCCCGTCGACGAGCTGGATGTGGTCGGGGGCCTCGCCGGAGGTGCCGATGACCTCCTCGTGGCCCTCGTGGCCGATCAGCAGGATGTCGTAGTCCTCGGCGGCGAAGCGGACGGCTTCCTTGTGGACCTTCGTGACGAGCGGGCAGGTCGCGTCGATGGTGGCCAGCCGGCCGCGCTCGGCCTCCTCGTGGACGACCGGGGCGACGCCGTGCGCCGAGAACATGACGATGTTGCCCGGCGGGACCTCCTCCGTCCGTTCGACGAAGACGGCGCCCTTCTTCTCCAGGGTCTGCACGACGTACTTGTTGTGCACGATCTCGTGGCGGACGTAGACGGGAGCGCCGTACTGCTCCAGGGCTTTCTCGACGGCGATCACGGCGCGGTCCACTCCCGCGCAGTAGCCCCGGGGGGCGGCGAGCAGGACACGGCGGCCAGACGAAGCGGTCATGCGTCCCATCGTAAGGCCGGGTGCGGAGGCGTGGAGATCGCGTACGGGTCCGGGCCGGCGGGCCGTGCGCGTGCGGGGTGTTGTCGGTGCCGGCCACTACTCTCGCGGCATGGCTGTCAATACGTCCGCCGAGGCCCCGCTGCCCGTCGGCGAGGTCTCGCGGCTCATCGGCGGGTGGATCGAGCGGCTCGGCGCGGTGTGGGTCGAGGGGCAGATCACCCAGTTGTCGCGGCGTCCCGGCGCGGGCGTCGTGTTCCTGACGCTGCGCGACCCGTCGCACGACGTCTCCGTGAGCGTGACCTGCTTCCGGCAGGTCTTCGACGCGGTCGCGGACGTCGTCGGCGAGGGCGCCCGCGTCGTCGTGCACGCCAAGCCGGAGTGGTACGCCCCGCGGGGGCAGCTGTCGCTGCGGGCCGTCGAGATACGGCCCGTGGGCGTCGGGGAGCTGCTGGCGCGGCTGGAGCAGCTGAAGAGGTCGCTGGCGGCCGAGGGCCTCTTCGCCGCCGAGCGGAAGAAGCCGCTGCCCTTCCTGCCGCAGCTGGTCGGGCTGGTGTGCGGGCGGGCCTCGGCCGCGGAGCGGGACGTGCTGGAGAACGCCCGGCGCCGCTGGCCCGCCGTCCGCTTCGAGGTGCGCAACGTCGCGGTGCAGGGCGTGCACGCCGTGGCGCAGGTCGTCCAGGCCGTGAAGGAGCTGGACGGCCTGGAGGAGGTGGACGTGATCGTCGTCGCGCGCGGGGGCGGCAGCGTGGAGGATCTGCTGCCGTTCTCCGACGAGCAGCTGGTGCGGACGGTGGCGGCCTGCCGTACGCCGGTGGTGTCGGCGATCGGGCACGAGCCCGACAATCCGCTGCTGGACCACGTGGCCGACCTGCGGGCCTCCACGCCGACCGACGCGGCGAAGAAGGTGGTGCCGGACGTCGGCGAGGAGCTGGAGCGGGTGCGGACGCTGCGCGGCCGGGCGAGGAGGTCCGTGGAGGCGTTCGTGGAGCGCGAGGAGCGCGGGCTGGACCACGCGCTGGGCCGGCCGGCGCTGCGGGATCCGCACCGGATGGTCGACGAGCGCGCGGACCACGTCTCCTCGCTGGTCGACCGCTCGCGGCGGACGCTCGGGCACCTCCTGGACCGCGCCGACTCCGAGCTGGCGCACACGCACGCGCGCGTGGTGGGCCTCTCCCCCGCGGCGACGCTGAAGCGGGGGTACGCGGTGCTGCAGAGGGCCGACGGGCACGTGGTCCGGGATCCGGGCGAGGTGACGGCGGACGAGGCGCTCCGGGCGCGGGTCGCCGCAGGTGAGTTCACGGTTCGAGTCGACGATCAGGGAATGGGTGCATGACGGGCAGGACGGACGAGGCGCCGGGGTACGAGCAGGCGCGCGACGAGCTGATCGAGGTGGTGCGCCGCCTGGAGGCGGGGGGCACGACGCTGGAGGAGTCCCTCGCCCTGTGGGAGCGCGGGGAGGAGCTGGCCAAGGTGTGCCGGCGCTGGCTGGAGGGCGCGCGGGCCCGGCTGGACGCGGCGCTCACCGAGGAGGAGGGGGCCGCCGAGGAGGAGTAGGCGGCGGCGCGGGCCGGGGCGGACGGACCGGCCGGCGACGGTGGGTGTGAGGCGGGTCACTGACGCCTCAGTTTTTGTTGAACGTTGAATTTCTTTGGCGTACTGTCGAGCACGTCAACCGGCCCGGCGCCGGGCCACCGACGCCCACCCCGAGGAAGATCCCCCATGTCTCTCGTTCTTGACCCCGCCGCCCAGGACCTGCTGTTCCGCGAGGCCCACACCGCCAACACCTTCACCGACGAGCCGGTGACGGAGGAGCAGGTCCAGGCGATCTACGACCTGGTCAAGTTCGGCCCCACCGCCTTCAACCAGAACCCGCTGCGCGTCACCCTGGTCCGCTCCCCCGAGGCCCGCGAGCGCCTCGTGCGGCACATGGCCGAGGGCAACCGGGCCAAGACGGCCACCGCCCCGCTGGTCGCGATCCTCTCCGCGGACAACGAGTTCCACGAGGAGCTGCCGACCCTGTTCCCGGCGTTCCCGCAGGCCAAGGACGCCTTCTTCGCCGAGCGCCCGGTCCGCGAGGGCTCGGCCGCGCTGAACGCCGCCCTCCAGGCCGCCTACTTCATCGTCGGCGTCCGCGCCGCCGGTCTCGCCGCCGGCCCGATGACCGGCTTCGACGCCGAGGGCGTCCGCAAGGAGTTCCTGGACGACGACCACGCCCCGCTGATCGTCGTCAACATCGGCAAGCCGGGCGAGGGCGCCTCCTACCCGCGCTCCCCGCGCCTGTCGTACGAGCAGGTCTTCACCACCGTCTGAGACGCGGGAACCGCCCCCGGGCGCGAGGCCCCTCCCGAGAGGCGGCGCCCGCCCCGGGGCGCGAGGACCGGCGCCCCGGACGCGGCGCGCTCCGTGTACGACGAAGGCACCCGGCGGATCCGCCGGGTGCCTTCGTCGTACACGGAGCGCGGGCGGGGAGGCTCACGCGAGCTTCAGGGCGCCCGCCATCTCGGCCAGCTGGGCGAACGGCGCCGTACCCGCGACGACCGTGGTGGCGCCGTCGGTGCCCTCCAGCACCAGGGCGTCGTAGCGGCCGCCGGTCCAGCGGGTCCAGGTGCGGCCGGCGATGTCCTCGGTCACCTTCGTCTCATGGGAACCCTGACTCGCGTCGTCGATGAACGGGGCGCGCTCCTGAGTCGACTGCTCCACCGTCACGTACTCCCCGTCGGGAGAGTGGAAACCGAGGTGCCAGGCGTCGAACTCGGCGCCGTCGAAGCGCACCGAGGTCGCCTTCCAGTCCGGGGACAGCCCCTCGGGCGCGGCCACCGGGTACGAGGCCGCGCGGCGCGCCGTCAGCAGCTCCACGCGGTAGTCGACCCGCTTCACGTCGGGGGCGGCACTGTCGTCGTGCGGGATGAAGAAGTACATCACCAGACCGGCGACCATGATCAGGCCCAGCGAGAGCACCATGTCCCGGACCGTCTGCGTCTTGCCTTTCGAACCTGCCACGCCCCTATCGTCGCAGGTGCCGGGTCCGCTCATCCGTGGGGTCCCCTGCTCATTTTGTCGTACTGACGATAGAGTCGAGCCGAACCCTCATCCGGCCGTCGTCGTATCAGAAAGGTGCGCTCCGATGACCGAGCATCATCATCTGCCGTCCGAACTCGATGTCCCCTCCGAGGCTCCCGACCGCAACCTCGCCCTGGAACTGGTCAGGGTGACCGAAGCCGCCGCCATGGCGGCGGGCCGCTGGGTGGGACGCGGCGACAAGAACGGCGCCGACGGCGCGGCGGTGCGCGCGATGCGGACCCTCGTCTCCACCGTCTCGATGAACGGCGTCGTCGTCATCGGCGAGGGCGAGAAGGACGAAGCCCCGATGCTCTTCAACGGCGAGCGCGTCGGTGACGGCACCGGACCCGAGGTCGACATCGCCGTCGACCCCATCGACGGCACCACGCTGACGGCCAAGGGCATGCCGAACGCGATCGCCGTCCTCGCGGCCACCGAGCGCGGCGCCATGTTCGACCCGTCCGCCGTGTTCTACATGGACAAGCTGGTCACCGGCCCCGAGGCCGCCGACTTCGTCGACATCGACGCCCCCGTGGCGGTGAACATCCGCCGGGTCGCCAAGGCCAAGCGGGCCACCCCGGAGGACGTCACCGTCGTCATCCTGGACCGGCCGCGGCACGAGGGGATCATCGACGAGATCCGCCGGACCGGCGCCCGCATCAAGCTCATCTCCGACGGTGACGTCGCCGGGTCCATCCTCGCGCTGCGCGAAGGCACCGGCGTCGACCTCCTCCTCGGCATCGGCGGCACCCCGGAGGGCATCATCTCGGCCTGCGCCGTGAAGTGCCTGGGCGGCACCATCCAGGGCAAGCTGTGGCCGAAGGACGAGGAGGAGCGGCAGCGGGCGGTCGACGCCGGGCACGACCTCGACCGCGTGCTGACCACCGAGGACCTGGTCACCGGGGAGAACGTGTTCTTCGTCGCCACCGGCATCACGGACGGCGAGCTGCTGCGGGGCGTGCGGTACCGGTCCGAGACGGCGGTCACCGACTCGATCGTGATGCGGTCGAAGTCGGGGACGGTGCGCAGGATCGACTCCGAGCACCGCCTGAGCAAGCTGCGGGCCTACAGCGCGATCGACTTCGACCGGGCGAAGTAGCTCCGCCACCCGCCGGACGGGGCCGCGGACCACGGGCACGTGCGAGCCCGCCGCGACCGGTCCCGCCCGCACGCCGGGCGGGCCCCGCACCCCGAGGGGTGCGGCGGCCGTCCCGCCGGAAAGGGCGCCCCCGGTGCGGTGGGGGCGCCCTTTCCCGTGAAGGTCGCTGTCGGCCCTAACCGGCCGCCGCTATGCGGTCCGCCGGTCTGGCCGTCTTCTTCAGTTCCACGTCCCGGCGACGGCGGCGGGCGAGGACCACCCGGCGTTCCGCCGCGGTCAGGCCGCCCCAGACGCCGTAGGGCTCCGGTTGCAGCAGGGCGTGTTCGCGGCACTCCACCATGACCGGACAGCGGGCGCAGACCCGCTTGGCCGCCTCCTCACGGGACAGGCGGGCCGCGGTGGGCTCCTTGGAAGGGGCGAAGAACAGGCCCGCCTCGTCGCGCCGGCACACCGCTTCGGTGTGCCATGGCGCGTCCTGGTCCCTGTCTCGCGTCGGCAGCCGCTGGGCCGGCACGACAGCGACCTGGGACGAATGCGGCGATTGCAGCACGGTCTACTCCTGACGACGGCTTCGCGAGCGAGAGACGATGCAGCAAGGCCTACCCGCTGTGCGTGCGCCTATGCACTGAGTTCCCGCCCGCCGCCTCCGCCACCTGCCGCACCCCCGGCCGTCAGTGCTCCAGGTGCTTGCGCCGAACCCGGTCGACCCGGCGGTGGACCCGGTCGAGGATGTCCGCGACGACCCTGCCGCGCCGGGGCCGGGCGTCGACGCTGCCGAGGACGGACCAGCCGTCGACGTAGACGACGGGGGCGTCGGGATCGGGCGAGTCCAGGGTGCGCACCTCGAAGGTGCCGAGGACGCCGCCGCCGGTGCCGCGCAGCGACACGTTCTCCGGGACGCGGATGTCGACGCTGCCGAAGACCGCGAACGCCTTGATGACGACCTGCCGGTACTCGAAGACCGCCTCGCTCAGGTCGATGTCGACGCTGCCGAGGACCGCGTAGGCGTGGATGCGGCGGCCCGCGCGCCAGCGGCCCTTGCGGCCGGCGGCGCTGAGGACCGCGACCAGGGTGTCGTCCGGGTCGGCCGGGACGGACCCGGCCGTCGGGCGGTTGGGGGCCGGGACGGGCGCCGACACCTGCGGCCGGTGCGCGGCGGGCAGGTCCCTCACGAACACGTCCAGCTCGCCGACCGTCTTCGCGGCCAGCACGCCCTCGACGCGCTCGGCGTGCTCGTCGGCCGTCAGGCGCCCCTCGGCGAGAGCCTCGCGCAGGATGTCGGCGATGCGGTCGCGGTCGGCGTCCGAGGCACGCAACTCGCTCACCGCGGCGCGCGGTCCGTTCTGCTTCTCAAGGTCCACGACGGCAGCGTACCGAAACACGATAGATCGCGATAGCCCTCCTCGCCGGCGGGGCGACGGCCGACTGAGCCTTACCTCACAAGCTCGCCGCGGCCGGCAGGTTCTACCCTGGTGGGCGCCGCCAACGGAGGCCGGCCGCGCTGTCTGTCGAGTGAGGAATGGGCGACATGCCTGAGTTCGCGTACACCGATCTGCTCCCCATGGGAGAGGACACCACCCCCTACCGGCTGGTGACCTCCGAGGGTGTCTCCACCTTCGAGGCCGACGGGCGGACGTTCCTCAAGGTGGAGCCGGAGGCGCTGCGCAAGCTCGCCGAGGAGGCGATCCACGACATCCAGCACTACCTGCGCCCGGCCCACCTCGCGCAGCTGCGCCGGATCATCGACGACCCCGAGGCGTCGGGCAACGACAAGTTCGTCGCGCTGGACCTGCTGAAGAACGCGAACATCGCGGCCGCCGGCGTGCTCCCCATGTGCCAGGACACCGGCACCGCCATCGTCATGGGCAAGCGCGGCCAGCACGTCCTCACCGAGGGCGGCGACGAGGAGGCCCTCAGCCGCGGCATCTACGACGCCTACCTCAACCTCAACCTGCGCTACTCGCAGATGGCCCCCCTCACCATGTGGGAGGAGAAGAACACCGGCTCCAACCTGCCGGCCCAGATCGAGCTGTACGCCGCCGACGGCGGCGCCTACAAGTTCCTCTTCATGGCCAAGGGCGGCGGCAGCGCCAACAAGTCCTTCCTCTACCAGGAGACGAAGGCCGTCCTCAACGAGGCCTCCATGATGAAGTTCCTGGAGGAGAAGATCCGCTCCCTCGGCACGGCCGCCTGCCCGCCGTACCACCTGGCGATCGTGGTCGGCGGCACCTCCGCCGAGTACGCCCTCAAGACCGCCAAGTACGCCTCCGCGCACTACCTCGACGAGATCCCCGCCGAGGGCTCGCCGCTCGGGCACGGCTTCCGGGACAAGGAGCTGGAGGAGAAGGTCTTCGAACTGACGCAGAGGATCGGGATCGGCGCGCAGTTCGGCGGCAAGTACTTCTGCCACGACGTGCGGGTGGTGCGGCTCCCGCGGCACGGCGCCTCGTGCCCGGTCGCGATCGCCGTGTCGTGCTCCGCCGACCGCCAGGCCGTCGCGAAGATCACCGCCGAGGGCGTCTTCCTGGAGCAGCTGGAGACGGACCCGGCGCGGTTCCTGCCCGAGACCACGGACGAGCACCTGGACGAGTCCTCCGACGTGGTGCGGATCGACCTGAACCAGCCGATGGACACGATCCTCGCCGAGCTGACCAAGTACCCGGTGAAGACCCGGCTGTCACTGTCCGGACCGCTCGTCGTGGCCCGCGACATCGCGCACGCCAAGATCAAGGAACGCCTCGACGCCGGTGAGGAGATGCCGCAGTACCTGAAGGACCACCCGGTGTACTACGCCGGCCCGGCGAAGACCCCCGAGGGCTACGCGTCCGGTTCCTTCGGCCCGACGACGGCCGGCCGCATGGACTCCTACGTCGAGCAGTTCCAGGCCGCCGGCGGCTCCCGGGTCATGCTCGCCAAGGGCAACCGCAGCAAGCAGGTCACCGACGCGTGCGGCACCCACGGCGGCTTCTACCTCGGCTCCATCGGCGGCCCCGCCGCCCGGCTCGCCCAGGACTGCATCAAGAAGGTCGAGGTCGTCGAGTACGAGGAGCTCGGCATGGAGGCGGTCTGGAAGATCGAGGTCGAGGACTTCCCGGCGTTCATCGTGGTCGACGACAAGGGCAACGACTTCTTCCAGGATCCCGCCCCGGCGCCGACGTTCACCACCATCCCCGTGCGGGGCCCCGGCCTGGTGTAGGGCCGTGGGGCGGCGGGTCTCGCGCCCGCCGTCCCGCCCCTCCCTCCCGGTTCCGACCGGGACGGGCCTCCCCGGACGGCTCGTCGGCCGGAACAACCGGGGCCCGTCCCACGCTGTACCCCGTATGACCGAATACCGCATCGAGCACGACTCCATGGGCGAGGTCCGCGTCCCGGCGGACGCCAAGTGGCGGGCCCAGACCCAGCGCGCCGTCGAGAACTTCCCCGTCTCGGGGCAGCGCCTCGAGCGCGCCCACATCGAGGCGCTGGCCCGGATCAAGGGGGCCGCCGCGAAGGTGAACGCCGGGCTGGGGGTGCTCGACGGGGAGATCGCCCGCGCGATCCAGGAGGCGGCCGCCGAGGTGGCCGAGGGGGCGTGGGACGCGCACTTCCCGGTGGACGTGTTCCAGACGGGTTCGGGGACGTCGTCGAACATGAACGCCAACGAGGTGATCGCCACCCTGGCGACCGAGCGGCTGGGCCGGGACGTCCACCCGAACGACCACGTGAACGCCTCGCAGTCGTCCAACGACGTCTTCCCGTCGTCGATCCACATCGCCGCCACCGCCGCCGTCACCCGTGACCTGATCCCCGCCCTGGAGCACCTGGCCGCCGCCCTGGAGCGCAAGGCGGAGGAGTTCTCCGACGTGGTGAAGTCGGGGCGCACCCACCTCATGGACGCCACGCCCGTGACCCTGGGGCAGGAGTTCGGCGGGTACGCCGCGCAGGTGCGGTACGGCGTCGAGCGGCTGACGGCCTCCCTGCCCCGGCTCGCCGAACTGCCGCTGGGCGGAACGGCGGTGGGGACGGGCATCAACACGCCGCCCGGTTTCTCCGCGGCCGTCATCGGGGAGGTCGCCTCCGTCACCGGGCTGCCGCTGACGGAGGCGCGCGACCACTTCGAGGCGCAGGGCGCGCGCGACGGCGTCGTGGAGACCAGCGGGCAGCTGCGGACGATCGCCGTGGGGCTGACGAAGATCGCCAACGATCTGCGGTGGATGGCCTCGGGGCCGCGGACCGGGCTGGCGGAGATCTCGCTGCCCGACCTGCAGCCGGGGTCCTCGATCATGCCGGGCAAGGTCAACCCGGTGGTCCCGGAGGCGGTGCTGATGGTCGCCGCGCAGGTCGTCGGGAACGACGCCACCGTGGCGACGGCGGGCGCGGCCGGCAACTTCGAGCTGAACGTGATGCTGCCGGTCATCGCCAAGAACGTGCTGGAGTCGGTCCGGCTGCTCGCCAACGTGTCGCGGCTGCTCGCCGACCGGACCGTGGACGGGATCGTCGCCCACCGCGAACGCGCCCGCGAGTACGCCGAGTCCTCGCCGTCCGTCGTCACCCCGCTGAACAGGTACATCGGGTACGAGGAGGCCGCGAAGGTCGCCAAGAGGGCGCTGGCCGAGCGCCGGACGATCCGCGAGACGGTGCTCGACGGCGGGTACGTGGAGCGCGGCGACCTCACGCTCGAGCAGCTCGACGAGGCGCTCGATGTCCTGCGGATGACACGGCCGTGACGTTTCGCGCCCGGCGCGAGAACCGTGACGCGTACCGCAGCGTCGTATGCCCATGACACCTAATATCTGTGCATGGCAGACGGCGGAGCGGTGAGGCGCGTAGGGACGGGCGGGGCGACGGGGTTCTGGCGGCCCGGGGACCAGATCCTGTGGCGGTATCGGGAGAACGGCGGTCCGGGTGTCCACATCGCCCGTCCGGTCACCGTCGTCCGGGACGACGAGGAGCTGCTCGCGGTGTGGCTGGCCCCCGGCACCCAGTGCGTCAGACCCGTGCTCGCCGACGGCACTCCCCCGCACCAGGAGCCGCTGCGCACGCGCTACACCAAGCCGCGGAGGGTGGTGCCGGGCCGCTGGCTCGGCACCGGTGTGCTGAAGCTGGCCCGGCCCGGTGAGCCGTGGTCGGTGTGGCTGTTCTGGGAGCCGGGCTGGCGCTTCAAGAACTGGTACGTCAACTTCGAGGAGCCGCTGGCCCGTTGGGACGGCGGGGTGGACTCGGAGGACCACTTCCTGGATCTGTGCGTCTATCCCGACCGTTCCTGGGACTGGCGCGACGAGGACGAGTTCGCGCAGGCCCAGCGGGACGGGCTGATGGACGCGCCGGTGGCCGAGCGGGTCCGGGAGGCCGGCCGGTCGGCGGTGGAGGTGGTCCGTGCCTGGGGCGCGCCGTTCGCCGACGGCTGGGAGGACTGGCGCCCGGATCGGTCCTGGACCGTGCCGTCGCTGCCGCGGGACTGGCATCGCACGCCCGCGCGCCTGTCCACATGAGACCCTTGATGTGCCCCCGGGCGGCAAACGTAGGATCGTCCTCCGCAAGGGCGCTCCACCGTAACTCCCGGAGCGGGTGCCAGGTCTGACCGAACGTCACCGAGGGGCGGCAGGACGTGAGCGAGGGGTACGAGGGCAGTACCGGCAGGGGCCGCGGTGGGCCCACCGGTGGCACAGGAACAGCCTCTGACCACACGGGAAATCCGTTCCGGGGACACGTGTTCCGGGTATCGGGTTCTCTGCGGGACCGACTGCACGCGCGGCGCGCAGCCCCGGACGGACGGATTCGACACGCGTGACGGAGCAGCCCACCTCCTACGAACGCCCTCAGGGCGTGGACCCCACGGACGACCGCGGGGCGCTCCTGCGTGCCCAGGAGCCCGCACCGGGTGCCGCCGCCTTACCGCCGGCCGCCCAGGCCCGTACCGACGGCGCGCCGGGCACCACCGCGCCGGGCGGCCCGGCGCCTCGTCCCCAGGGGAAGGATCAGGCCGTTTCCGACGCCGAGCACGCACAGCCCGCGGCGGGCACCGGGCCGGACTCCCACCGGCCGCGCCCCGCGCCCGAGGCCGTACCGCTCCAGCCGGGCGCCGAGGCGCGCCCGGACGGCCGGGAGCGGCGGACCGGGCAGGCGCCCGCGGCCGGCCGGCAGCCCACGCCGATGCGGCGGGACGGCGACCGGCTGCGTTTCGTGGGCGCGGCGACCCGGCGGATCGCCCGCGGCCTGGACCTGGACGAGATCGTGATGGGGCTGTGCCGGGCCACCGTGCCGACCTTCTCCGACGCGATCCTGGTCTACCTGCGCGATCCGCTGCCGGTCGGTGACGAGCGGCCGGTCGTCGACCGGGTCGTGCTGCGGCTGCGGCGCACCGACCGGATCCCCGAGGAGCGCGAGCCCGAGCCCGGGTTCGCGCAGCTCGGTCTGCCGCCGCCCGAGGCGCCGGAGCTGTCGGAGCTGTCGGCGGCGATCGCGGAGCTGTGCGAGGTGCGTCCGGGCGGGGCCCTCGCCGAGGTGCTGCGCGGGGTGCGTCCGGTGTTCGCGGACACTCCGGCGGCGACCGTCGCGCTGCCCGAGCTCCTCGGTGCGGAGAGCCGGCTGGACATTCCGGGCGGGCAGCGGGCGATCCTCGCGCCGCTGCGCGGCCGGCGCCGGGTGATCGGGGCCGCGGTCTTCATCCGCCGTCCCGAACGCATCCCGTTCGACGCGGACGACCTGCTGGTGGCCGCGCAGCTCGCCACGCACAGCGCGCTGGGCATCGACAAGGCGGTGCTGTACGACCGCGAGGCGTACATCGCCGACGAGCTCCAGCGCACGATGCTGCCGGAGACCCTGCCGCGGCCCACGGGTGTGCGGCTGGCCTCCCGCTATCTGCCGGCGGCGGAGACCGCGCGGGTGGGCGGCGACTGGTACGACGCGATCCCGCTGCCGGGCAGCCGCGTCGCGCTGGTGGTCGGTGACGTCATGGGGCACTCCATGACCAGCGCCGCCATCATGGGCCAGCTGCGCACCACGGCGCAGACGCTGGCCGGGCTGGACCTGCCGCCGCAGGAGGTCCTGCACCATCTGGACGAGCAGGCCCAGCGGCTGGGCACCGACCGCATGGCGACCTGCCTCTACGCCGTCTACGACCCGGTGGCGCACCGCATCACCATCGCCAACGCCGGTCATCCCCCGCCCGTCCTGCTGCACCTGGGCGGCCGGGCCGAGGTGCTGCGGGTGCCGCCGGGCGCCCCGATCGGGGTGGGCGGCGTCGACTTCGAGGTGGTCGAGCTGGACGCGCCCGCCGGTGCCACCCTGCTGCTGTACACGGACGGTCTGGTGGAGTCCCGGCTGCGGGACGTGGCGACCGGCATAGAGCAGCTGCGCGAGAAGCTCGCCGCGACCGCGCAGCTGACCGGTCCCGACCATCCGCCGCCGCTGGAGGCCCTGTGCGACGAGGTCCTCGACATGCTCGGCCCCGGGGACCGGGACGACGACATCGCGCTGCTGGCCGCCCGCTTCGACGGGATCGCGCCCAGTGACGTGGCGTACTGGTTCCTGGAGCCGGAGGACGCGGCTCCGGGGCGGGCCAGACGCCTCGCCCGGCAGGCGCTGGCCCGCTGGGACATGGAGGAGATGACGGACTCCGTCGAGCTGCTGGTGAGCGAGGTGGTCACCAACGCGGTGCGGTACACCACCCGGCCGGTGTCGCTGCGGCTGCTGCGCACCGACGTGCTGCGCTGCGAGGTCGGCGACGACGTGCCGCAGCTGCCCCGGCTGCGGCAGGCCCGTGCCACCGACGAGGGCGGCCGCGGGCTGTACCTGGTGAACCGGCTGGCCCGGCGGTGGGGGGCGACCCGGCTGAGCGCCGGAAAGGTGGTCTGGTTCGAGTTGAACCAGGGCTCGTAGGGGCCGGAGCTCGTGGGAGCCGGAGCTCGTGGGCCGTCCCGGCGGCAGGACGGCGGTACGGCAGGGGACGGCGGTACGGCGGAGGGGGGGGCCCCCCAGTTTGCGGGGGCCCCCCCCCCCCCGTCGGCCCACCCCCGGGGCGCCCCCCCCGCAGGGGGGCGCCGCCGCACATCCGGTCCACGGGGGGGGGGGGGGGGGGGGGGGGGGGGCGCCGGGGGGGCGGCGGGGGGGGGGGGGGGGGGGGGGGGGGGGGGGGGGGGGGGCCCCGGTCTCGCGGCGGGCCCCCCCCTCCGCCGTGTCCGCTCCCGCCGTGTCCGCCCCCGCTACTGGTCGCCGCTGCCGAACTGCGGATCCAGCGGGTTCTGGGGCTGCTCGGTCGTCGGCGTCCCCGTGGTCGGTGTCTGCGACGGTTCCTCCGTCGTGGGTTCCTGTGACGGTTCCTGCGTGGTCGGCGACTGTGACGGGGTCTGCGTCTTCGACGGCTCGCTCGACGGGGAGGCCGTGGTCGGTTCCTCCGACGGTTCCTCCGAGGGCGACTGCGAGGGGCTCGCCGTGGCGCTCGGCTGGACCGCCGCGCCCTGGTCGGTCTCCAGGTCGAACGCGCTGACCTTGCCGGACACCCCGAAGGTGTACGCCGCCCAGATCTGCGCCGGGTAGCCGCCGCCGTTGACGCGGCCCTTGCCGGGGAGCAGGCCGGTCGCGCCGGTCATGGTGACCTGGGGGTGCGGCGCCTCGGCGGACTCGCCGAACAGGCCGACCGAGGTGACCAGGTCGGGCGTGTAGGCGGTGAACCAGGCCGACTTGTTGTCGTCGGAGGTGCCCGTCTTGCCCGCGACCTTCTGCCCGTTGCGCAGGGGGTTGTCCCGTACGGACTTGCGGGCCGTGCCGTCGTCGACCACGCCGGTGAGCACCGAGGTGACCGTGTCGGCGGCCTTGCGGCTGACGACCTGGTCGCCGATCGGGTCGGCCGGCTCGACCGCGTGGGCGCTGTTCTCCGCGGACTTGATGAGGGTCGGGGTGACCTTCTTGCCGTGGTTGTCGAGGGTCGCGTAGACGCCGGCCATCTGCAGCGGGCTCGCGCCCATGGTGCCGAGGGTCTGCGCGGGCACGGCCTTCAGGTCCGCGGTGTCCATGCCGAGGTCGGAGGCGGTCTTGAGGACCTTGTCCATGCCGACGTCGACGCCCAGCTGGGCGAAGACGGAGTTGACGGACTGGTTCATCGCCGTCTGGACGGTGACGTCCCCGTAGTCGACGTCGTCCTCGTTCTCCGGGGCGAAGCCGATGTCGCTGCCGACGACGGGGCGCTTGCTGGTGCCGTCGTAGACCGTGTTCACGTCGATCTTCTCGTCGTCCTGGGTCACCGCGCCCTGGTCCAGGGCGGCGGCCAGGATCACCGGCTTGAAGGTGGAGGCGGGCTGGTAGTCGGTGCGGGTGGCGTTGTTGGTGTAGTGCTTGACGTAGTCGACACCGCCGTACATCGCCACGACCGCGCCCGTCCCGGGGTCGACCGAGACGGCGCCCGCCTGGATGTCGCCGTCGACCGGGCGCTTCTTCGCGTCCAGCTTGCTGGTCAGCTGTTCCTTGACGGACTTCTCCAGCGCCTTCTGCTTCTTCTTCTCGACGTTGAGGGTGATGTTCCAGCCGCCGGCGCTGACCATCGCCTCGGCCTCCTGGGCGCTGTCGGCGACGCCCTGGGCGACGAGCTGCTTCTCCAGCTCGCTGTTGGCGGCCTTCACCAGATAGCCGACCTGGCCCTCCTGGCCGGGGGCGGGCTTGGGCTCCTCGGGGACCGGGAACTCCATGCCGTCGCGCTCGGTCCGGTCCAGCCAGTCCTCCTCGACCATGTTGTCGAGGACGTAGTTCCAGCGCTGCTGGACCAGCTTCTTGCCGGTGTCGGAGGCGGCGGCCCAGTCGTACTGGCTGGGGGCCTGGAGGAGGGCCGCGAGGTAGGCGCCCTGGGGGACGGTGAGCTTGTCGGCGTCGACGCGGTAGTAGGCCTGGGCGGCGGCCTGGATGCCGTAGGCGCCGCGGCCGTAGTAGCTGGTGTTGAGGTAGCCGGCCAGGATGTAGTCCTTGGACTTCTCCCGGTCCAGCTTGAGGGAGATGACCAGTTCCTTGAGCTTGCGGGTGACCGTCTGTTCCTGGGTCAGGTAGTAGTTCTTGACGTACTGCTGGGTGATCGTCGAACCGCCCTGGGCGCCCTTGCCCATGACCGTGTTGAGGACACCGCGCGCGGTGCCCCTCAGGTCGACGCCGGCGTCGTCGTAGAAGCTCTTGTTCTCGGCGGCGACGAAGGCGTGCTGGACCTCCTTGGGGACGTCGGCGAGGTCGACGTTCTCGCGGTTGAGCTTGCCGTCGCGGGCCAGCAGGGTGCCATCGCTGTACTTGTAGACGTTGCTCTGCAGCTGGGCGTCGGCGTTCGCGGTGTCCGGGATCGGCGTCGTCATGTAGAGGAGGACGAAGGCGCCGATGACGAGCACGCAGAAACCCAGGAAGCCGCCGAGCACCTTCTTCCAGGTGAACAGGCGGCGTATGCGGCCCTTGCCGCCCTCGGCACCCCTGCCGCCCTTCCTCGTGCCGCGGCGGGCCGCCGCGCGTCCGCCGGCCGCGGCGTGCGTCGCACCCTGCGCGGACGGCGCCGGCTCGGTGCGCGACTCGGGGGCCGCCGGCTGCGACGAGTGGTTCCCGGGCGCCGCGCGACGACCACCACGCTGCCGCGCCCGTCTCTCTTCCGCTCGTCCCATGAGTCCGCTCGCTCCGCTTCCTGTTCGGCAGTCACACCAGTGCCCGGAGGCAGGTCAGCTCAGAAAGCTAACACCGCTCTCTGTGACGAACGGGTCTCGATCCGGCCCCACGGGGGCGTGAGAATCAGCACCCCGCGCGGGGGAACCGGCGCACCGTCGCACCGAGACCGACACACCGTTCCACCGAGACCGACGCCCGGGAGGGCCCGAGGGTTGCCGACATGCGATAAAGTGATATCACTTAGATAGACCACAGTTCGTCCGCGGACGGCCGCCGGACCACCGGCCCGCGCGTCCGCGAGAAACGGGGGACCCATGTCCGCGAACGAGTCCGCGCACGACCCGTCGGCCACCGCCGACGTGCCCGAGATGCCCGCCCCGCGGGTGCGCGAGTTCCCGGCCCGCAGCGTCGGCGGCGGCCTCGCGCTGCTGTCCGGCCTGGCCGGGCTGCTGGCCGGCGCCGGGATGATCGCGGCCGCCACCACCGTGACCGCGGCCGGCGGCAAGGCCGCGCTGATCGCCGGCGGCGTCCTCGTCGCGCTCGCCGCGTTCCTCGCGATGTGCGGGCTGAACACGGTGGCGCCGGGCGAGGCCCGCGTGGTGCAGCTGTTCGGCCGCTACCGGGGGACCATCCGCGAGGACGGACTGCGCTGGGTGAACCCCTTCACCTCCCGCGAGAAGATCTCGACCCGCGTCCGCAACCACGAGACCGCCGTCCTCAAGGTCAACGACGCCTACGGCAACCCCATCGAGCTGGCCGCGGTCGTCGTGTGGAAGGTGCAGGACACCGCGCAGGCCTCCTTCGAGGTGGACGACTTCGTGGAGTTCGTCTCCACCCAGACCGAGGCCGCGGTCCGGCACATAGCCATCGAGTACCCCTACGACGCCCACGACGAGGACGGGCTCTCGCTGCGCGGCAACGCCGAGGAGATCACCGAGAAGCTCGCCGTCGAGCTGCACGCGCGCGTGGCGGCCGCCGGCGTGCGGATCGTCGAGTCCCGCTTCACCCACCTCGCCTACGCTCCGGAGATCGCCTCCGCGATGCTCCAGCGGCAGCAGGCCGGCGCGGTGGTCGCGGCGCGGCGCGAGATCGTGGACGGCGCGGTCGGCATGGTGGAGGCCGCGCTCGGCCGGATCGCCGAGCAGGGCATCGTGGAACTGGACGAGGAGCGGAAGGCGGCGATGGTGTCCAACCTGATGGTCGTGCTGTGCGGGGACCGGGCACCGCAGCCGGTGCTGAACACGGGGACGCTCTACCAGTGACCTCGCCCGAGGAGGGGGCCGCCCCCCGGCGTCGGCCGCAGCAGCGCAAGCAGGTGCTGCTGCGGCTCGATCCGCTGGTGTACGACGCGCTGGCCCGGTGGGCCTCCGACGAACTGCGGTCGGCGAACGCGCAGATCGAGTTCCTGCTCCGGAGGGCGCTGAAGGAGGCGGGCAGGCTGCCCGGCGAGGCCGGCCCCCTGCCCCGCCGGGGAAGGCCTCCCGGCTCCCCCGGTCCCGGCTCCCCCGGCTCCTCCCCGCCCGGCCCCCCGGGCGCCCCCGGCCCCGGCTCCCCCGGGGGCGCCACGCCGGGGCCCCCGCCGGCCTGACCGCTCGAACCTCCCGGACGGAGGCCCGTCGAGCCGGCCGCGACCTCCGGCAGCCGCCCCCGGCCACCCGCCCCTCCCGTTCCCGGCCGGCCCGCTCACCCGGCCCGCTCGCCCGCCCCCCGGCCGGCCCGCTCGTCCGCCCCCCGTCCGGCCACCTCGTCCGACCGCCGTGCCCGGCTGCCGCACCCCGGACGACCCCGGACGACCCCTGTGGCGAACCTGTGACAATCGGCCCCCACCTGCGGCGTCACCCGCTTCGCCCCCACTTCGCCGCCCCACGTATACACACCGCGTATACACCGTGTGTACAGTCCTCCTCATGTCCATCGGTCACACACTCCTGGGACTCCTGGAGTCCGGGCCCCGCCACGGTTACGACCTCAAGCGGGCCTTCGACGAGAAGTTCGGTCACGACCGGCCGCTGCACTACGGCCAGGTCTATTCGACGATGTCCCGGCTGCTGAAGAACGGCCTGGTCGAGGTCGACGGCATCGAGGCCGGCGGCGGCCCGGAGCGCAAGCGGTACGCCATCACCGACGCCGGGATCACCGACGTCGCCCGCTGGCTCGCCACGCCCGAGAAGCCGGAGCCGTACCTCCAGTCGACGCTCTACACCAAGGTCGTCCTCGCGCTGCTCACGCACCGCGACGCGGCCGACATCCTGGACACGCAGCGCTCCGAGCACCTGCGCAGCATGCGCGTCCTGACCGACCGCAAGCGCCGGGGCGACCTCGCCGACCAGCTGATCTGCGACCACGCCCTGTTCCACCTGGAGGCCGACCTGCGCTGGCTCGAACTGACCGCCGCGCGGCTCGACCGGCTGCGAGAGGCGGTGACCTCGTGAACGCCCCCGCCGGTTCGCTGCTCGCCGCGCAGGACCTCCGCAAGGCCTACGGGCCGACGCTCGCGCTGGACGGCGCCGAGTTCTCCATCCACCCCGGCGAGGTCGTCGCCGTCATGGGCCCCTCCGGGTCCGGCAAGTCCACGCTGCTGCACTGCCTCGCCGGCATCGTGCAGCCCGACTCCGGCTCGATCACCTACGACGGGCAGGAGCTGGCGACGATGAGCGACGCCCGGCGCAGTGCGCTGCGACGCTCGGAGTTCGGGTTCGTGTTCCAGTTCGGGCAGCTCGTGCCGGAGCTGACCTGCGTGGAGAACGTGGCGCTGCCGCTGCGGCTGAACGGCGCCCCGCGCAAGCAGGCCGAGCGGACCGCTCTGGGGTGGATGGAGCGGCTGGAGGTCGACGACCTGCGCGGCAAGCGGCCCGGCGAGGTGTCCGGCGGGCAGGGGCAGCGGGTGGCCGTGGCGCGGTCGCTGGTGACCGGCCCGCGGGTGATCTTCGCCGACGAGCCGACCGGCGCGCTGGACTCGCTCAACGGCGAGCGCGTGATGGAGCTGCTCACCGAGGCGGCCCGGTCCGCCAACGCGGCCGTGGTGCTGGTCACGCACGAGGCGCGGGTGGCGGCGTACTCCGACCGCGAGATCGTCGTACGGGACGGGAAGTCGCGGGACATGGAGCGGATCGTATGAGCCTGCGCCAGTGGGGCCGCGACCTGGCCCTGGGGACCCGGTTCGCCTTCGCGGGCGGACGGGAGGGGTGGATCCGGGCGGTGCTGACGGCGGTGGGCGTCGGCCTCGGCGTCGCCGTCCTGCTGCTGACGACGGCGGTGCCGAACGCCCTCGCGGCGCGCCACGACCGTGAGGACGCCCGGCTCGACTGGCCGTTCGGGTCGAGCCGGCCGGCCAGGGCCGACGACACCCTGCTGATCGCCGACTCCGACACGACGTTCCGCGACAAGGACGTACGCGGCCGGCTGGTGGAACCGGAAGGGGCGCGGGCCCCCCTGCCGCCCGGTGTGAACCGGTTCCCGGCCCAGGGCGACATGGTGGTCTCGCCCGCGCTGAGGGAGCTGCTCGCCTCCGACGGCTCGGCGTTGCTGCGGGAACGGCTGCCGTACCGGATCGTCGGCACGATCGGGGAGGCCGGACTGATCGGCTCCCGGGAACTCGCTTACTACGCGGGCACCTCCGGGCTCGCCGCGCACCTCGACGACGGGGTGGGGGCGATCCGGCTGAAGGAGTTCGGGAACCCGCAGCCGACGGAGGAGGAGACCGACCCGGTGCTGCTCCTGCTCGTCCTCGTCGTCATCGTGGTGCTGCTGATGCCGGTGGCCGTGTTCATCGCCGCGGCCGTGCGGTTCGGCGGCGAGCGGCGCGACCGCAGGCTCGCGGCCCTCCGGCTGATCGGCAGCGACGGGCGGATGACGCGGCGCATCGCGGCGGGCGAGGCGATGGCCGGGTCGCTGCTGGGCCTGGCCCTGGGCGCGGTCTTCTTCCTGATCGGCCGTCAGGCGGCCGGTTCGGTCGAGGTGATGGGCATCAGCGTGTGGCCCAGCTACCTCGACCCCTCCCCCGCGCTGGCCGCCCTGATCCTGCTGGCGGTGCCGACGGCCGCGGTCCTGGTCACCCTCTTCGCGTTGCGCGGTGTGGTGATCGAACCCCTCGGCGTGGTGCGCACGGCCAGGCCCGCACGGCGACGGCTGTGGTGGCGGCTGCTGATGCCGGTGGTCGGCCTCGCGATGCTCTACCCGATGATCGGGCAGGGCCGCGACAACGGCGACTTCAACCAGTACCTGGTGGTCGGCGGTGTGCTGCTGCTGCTCGTCGGCGTCACCGCACTGCTGCCGTGGCTGGTGGAGACGGTCGTCGGCCGACTCGGCGCCGGTGGCGTCGCCTGGCAGCTGGCGGTGCGGAGGCTGCAGTTGAGCAGCGGTACGGCGGCCCGGATGGTCAACGGCATCGCGGTGGCGGTCGCCGGGGCGATCGCGCTGCAGATGCTGTTCGCGGGCGTGGACGACGACTACACCAAGTCCACCGGCCAGGACGTCACCCGGGCGCAGATGCAGGTCGAGCTGCCGAAGGGCGCGCCGATGGCCGGGACCGCCCGGAAGTTCGCCGACACCGAGGGCGTCCGCAAGGTGACGGCCCTGTGGGAGGGCTACCTGGGCGACTCCTCCTGGAACACCGAGGACGGCCCGGACCTGAGCACGGCGCTGACCGTGGGCGACTGCCCGGCTCTGCGCGAGTTGGCGAGGCTCCCCTCGTGCGGGGACGGGGACGTCTTCGTGATCGGCGCCACCGAGGACGCCCCGGGGGAGCCGGAGCTGAACAAGCCCGGTACGAAGCTGTACCTCGAGCAGTCCACGCCGGAAGGCAGCCGGGAGGCCGTCTGGACCGTCCCCGCGGGCGTCGCCACTGTCAAGTCGCTCGGGGGCCTCACCGGGTGGGAGCGGGGCGGCTTCCTGATGACGCCGGGTGCGCTGCCCGAGGCGGCCGAGGGACTGGTCAGCGGGCAGCTGTACCTCTCGTTCGACGAGTCCGTGCCCGACGCGTACGACCACGCCCGCAACACGGCGTTCCACGTGGACCCGATGGCGATCCCGATGAACTGGTACGCCACCGAGGAGGACGACAAGTTCGCCTCCATCCGCACCGGGCTGCTCGTCGGCGCCACCTGTGTGCTGGTGCTGATCGGGGCGAGCCTGCTGGTGTCGCAGCTGGAGCAGTTGCGCGAACGCCGCAAGCTGCTGTCCGCGCTGGTCGCCTTCGGCACCCGGCGCCGCACGCTGGGCATGTCGGTGCTGTGGCAGACGGCGATCCCGGTCGGGCTCGGTCTGCTGCTGGCCTCGGTGGTGGGCGTCACGCTGGGCGGGGTGCTGCTGCGGATGACGGGCACGCCGGTGGGCGTCGACTGGCCGAGCGTGCTGACGATGACCGGCATCGGTGCCGCGGTCGTCCTCGGGGTGACGCTGCTGAGCCTGCCGCCGCTGCTGCGGCTGATGCGGCCGGAGGGCTTGCGCACGGAGTGACGCGCGAGCCGCGACGCGCGCTCAGCGGTACGTACGAGGTGGTACGCACGCGGTGGCGCGCGCCGGGCGGAGCCCGGGTGCGGCGCACGGCACCGGACGGGCCGGGGGCACCTGCCAGGAGGGCGGGGTCCCCGGCCCGTTCAGTGCTGCCGCGCCCTCACAGCCGGTACTCCTTCACCACCCTGCGGACCTGGGCGAACAGCATTCCCACGTTCACGGACTTGCGGCAGACGACCACCGCGACCACGTCCTGCTGCTCCGTCATCCGCACGAACAGGTGGGTGAGGTTGTCGCTGTTGACGAGGATCTCCTGGAAGAAGTGGTTGTCGCCGGAGATGCCGCGGCGCTCCTTGAAGACGTCCTCGATCATCACGACGGTCCGCCCCTGGAAGAGGTCGAGGGTCGCGCCCGCGAGGAGGTCCAGCACCTCCGGCGGATGGTTGTCGACCGTCTCGTACGACAGCAGCATGCCGGTCGCCATGTCGACGACGCCGGAGGCGACGCAGTCGGGGGCGTCCGTGCGGAGCGTTTTGACCAGGCCCATCACCTGGTCGGAGAAACCTGGGGTCATGCGTTTCGTCGCCATCCCTTCAGACTCCCCCGGGCGTCTTCGCGGCCCGGTCGGTGAGGATCAGATCGATGCGGCGCAGGGTGGGCTGCGTCGCCGTGTGCAGCCGGTCCACGTCCATGCCCTCGTCGCCGAGGACGACCATGAGCGCGGTGTCGCCGACCGCGTAGAAGGCGGCACAGCCGTGGCTGCCGTAGGTCACCGTGCGGTGCAGGGCGCCGCGGTCGGTGGCCTCGGCGGTACGGCGGGCCAGGCCCAGGCCGGCCGCGGCGAGGGCGGCGAGGCCCTCGGGGTCGATGGAGTCGGCGGTGTCGGCGGCGATGAGCAGGCCGTCGGCCGCCGCGACCGCGGTGTCGGTGATGCCGCTCACCTGCTCGCGCAGGTCGCGCATCTCCCGCGCGAGGGCTTGGTGGTCCATGTGGGCAACTCCCCTGTGTTCGAAGGACGTGGGGGGGACGGTGGGATGGGGGGACGGCGGGAGGGGGACTGTCGGACGGGCCCGGCGGGCGGGGCGCGGTGCGGGGGACGTCGCCGGGGGGGCGGTCAGTCGCCCGTCGGGCCGCGCAGCCGGAAGAACTCCTTGATGCCGCTGGCGCCGGGCCGGCGGCGGGGCAGAGCGGCGGGCTCCGGCGGCGGGGCGGGCGGCCGCCGGGGCAGGAGCGGGACCGCGGGCGACGGTGACGGTGGAGGCGGGGGCGGCGGCTGGGCCCGGTCGCGGGGGCGTACGGCCTCCCCGCCGGGCGGCAGCCGGACCGGGATCGGGACGGGGGCGCGCGGGCACTCCAGGAACCCCTCGGCGAGCATCCGGGCCACCTCGACGGTCACCGTGTAGACCCCGCGCCCGGCGCGGAAGGCGAGGTCGCGGGCGGTGCGCCGGCCGTCGGCGTGGGTCAGCAGCTCGCGTCGCAGCCCGGTCAGGCGGACGGCGGCGTACGTCAGGGAGGCGGGTACGGGGCGTTCCCGTTCGGGACGGACCGGGTAGGGCAGCGCGAGCAGGGCGGCCAGTCTGCGGGAGGCGCCCTGGAGCAGTCGGGTGGGCGGTTCGCCGACGGCGACCGCGCCGGGCGGCGGGCCTTCGCCCGGGACGCGTTCGCAGCCGTCCACCTCGCCCGCGACGAGCGCGAACGCGGCGTCCTGGAGGGCCATCAGGCAGACGACCCTGAGCTGGGCGACTCCCGTGTAGCCGTGCGCGACGAGCCCGGCGGCGGGCCAGCGCGCCCCGTCGGAGGCGCGCACCAGACCGGCCCACTCCTCGCCGCCGATCCGCCCGGAGCGCAGCAGCAGGGCGTCCGGTCCGGGCGCGCCCGGCGACTCGACGGCGACGACGAGCCCGTCGCGCAGGTGGACGGTGCCGCCGGGGGAGCCGGACACGCGCAGTTCCCCGGTGAAGCCGTCGCGCCCGCACGCGGCCAGGTCGCGCGCCAGCAGTTCGTAGCCCGACATCACTCCCCTTGGTCTGTCGCACACACGCCTGACGCGTAGCGCTCAGGGGGGAAGGTGTATCAGCCGGAACGGGTGTTCCCGTGGCGGGTTTCCGACCTGCCCTCAGTTGTCGGAAGTTGCTCCGTCGCGGTCCTCGATTCGCCGTGTTCCGTGCTCGTCCGACCGGATGGGGGGCGTCACGCGTCCGCCCCGGGCACGCGGACCGGCGGCGGCGCCGGCGCCGGCCGCGGGGGGTCCGCCGGCGCGGTGCGCTCGGCGCCGCGGGCCGCACCGGAGCACAGGACGAGGGCGATCCGGCGGGTGGGGCGGGGCCGGCGAAGCGGCCGTTGAGCGGCTGCGTGCCGCGGCCGGTCTCGACGGTGACGGCGATACGCGGCGGGGTGCGGCCCGGGCCGCCGGCGACGAGCCGGCCGAGGGCACGGAGACCGGCGGCCGTGGTGGTCTCCGGGGCGTCCGCGCGGCCGGCCTCCCGGCAGATGTCCAGGGCCCGGTCGCGCAGGCGGTGCCCCTCGTCGAGGAGCAGCGGGTTCCGTTCCCCGAGGGCCTCGCGCGGGATGCCCTCGCGTCCGGCCGGCCGGTGGCCGAGCGGGGTGACGAACGCGAAGCCCTGGTCGAAGAGGGGGACTTCGGTGACGCCGAGCGGGCCGAGGGGGACGGCGAACAGGCCGAGGGGACGCCGGGCAGCGGCAGGATCGGCAACCCGGGTTCGGCGAGGCCGACTTCGGGCTGTGGTCGTTCGCGGTGTCCGCGGTCGACGGCTGCGGGATGTGCCCGGCTCGCACGGTCAGGTGCGGTGCGAGGCGGGCGTCGAGCGCGGGGCGGTCCGGGAGTCGTTCAGGATCGCCTCGGTGATCCGGGCGGTCGGCGTCATCCTCGGCACGGAGGCCGTCCTCGCCGGGTGACGACGGGCCGGGCCCCGGGCCCCGTTCACCCCTCGGGGTGGGCGGGGCCCGGGCGTTCCTCGCTCGCGCCGTCCCGCCGGGGTCCGCCGGGGTCCGCCGCCGGTCCCCCGCCGCCGGCCTCGTCCGCGAGGGCCGGCCGGACCGGCGCCATGTCGACCGCGGTGGCGCCCCTGGGCTGTGGAGACGTCCGCAGGGCCGGTTCGCGCGAGTAGGCGTGCAGGTAGCCCACCACCGTGTTCGTCACCGCCACCAGCGGTACGGCGACCACCGCGCCGCCGATGCCGGCGATCATGCCGCCGGAGGCGACCGCGAGGACCACCGCGAGCGGGTGCACGCGCACGGCGCGGCCCAGGATGAACGGCTGGAGGATGTGGCCCTCGATCTGCTGCACGGCCAGGACGACCGCCAGCGTCATCACCGCGGTGAACACGCCCTGCGTGACCAGGGCGACGACGACGGCGAGCGCCCCGGAGGCGACCGCGCCGACCAGCGGGATGAAGGAGAACAGGAAGATGAAGACGGCCAGCGGCACGGCCATGGGCACGTCGAGGAAGTAGATGCCGAGGCCGATGAAGATGGCGTCGATCAGCGCCACCACCACCGTGCCGCGCACGTACGCCGTGAGCGTCGCCCAGGCCCGCGGACCGGCGCCCGCGACACCCGGCCGGGCGGCGGCGGGGACCAGCTTGAGGGTCCACTGCCAGATGCGCTTGCCGTCGTAGAGCAGGAACAGCGTCGAGAAGAACGCCAGCAGGATGCCGGTCAGGGCCTCCACGACGACGGTGACGCCCTCCAGGCCCGCGGAGGTGATCTCGTCGGTGTTGGCGCCGACCGCCTCGCGCAGGTTCTTGGCGATGCCGTTGATCTGCTTGTCGGTGACGTGGAAGGGGCTGTTGAGGAGCCAGCGGCGGAGGTCGTCGATGCCGTCCTGGACCTGGTCGGAGAGGTTGTCGATGTTCTCCATGACCTGCCAGGTCACGAACCAGCCCATCAGGCCGATGAAGACGAACCCGAGGATCGCCGTCAGCGCGGTCGCGGGCCCGCGGGGGACGCCCAGCCGCTTCAGCCGGGCCACGGTGGGCTCGAGGAGCGCGGTCAGCAGCAGGGACACCACGAAGGCCAGCACGACCAGTTGGACGGCGGTGATGATCTTCATCAGGACCCAGACGGTCCCGGCGAGGACCAGCAGCCGCCAGCCCGCCTCGGCGGCGACCCGGACGCCCCACGGCACCACCTGTGCCGGGTCGGGGCGCGATGCGGGCGGCGGCAGTTCCCCGACGGGCGCCACCGGTGTGTCGGGCACCACCGGATCGGGTCCGGCGCCGCTCTCTCGGTCGGCCTCGGCCCGACGTTCGTCGAGCCGCTCACCCATCTCGGTCAGACCGGCGCCGAGCCGGCCGAGCCATCCTGGCACTCTCGACATGATCCGCCTTCTTCCCCCGTCTCTCCCCACCACTCACCCCTGGAGTCGTCGGCATCGACCGTACAGGGCGACAGCCCCTCCCCCTAGGACGGGGAGGGGCTGTGCGGGGTTGAGCGGGTGTCGCGGGCGTCCGGCCTAGTACCAGTGGTTGTTCTGCCAGAACGCCCAGGCGTCGCACGGACTGCCGTAGCGGTCGTTCATGTAGTTCAGGCCCCACTTGATCTGGGTGGCCGGGTTGGTCTGCCAGTCGGCGCCCGCGGACGCGTACTTGCCGGCGGGCAGCGCCTGGAAGAGACCGTAGGCGCCGGAGGAGGCGTTGACGGCGCGGTAGTTCCAGCTGGACTCGTGGTTCACGATGTTGCTGAAGCACTGGTACTGACCGCCGGGCACCATCTGCTGCGCCATCGCCTGGATCTGGGCGATCGAGTAGGAGCTCTGGACGGGGAAGTCGGCGGAGCTGCGGCTCGCGGCGGCCTTGACCTGGGCGCGTTCCTTGGCGTCCTCGGCCGCCTTCTCGGCCGCCTTCTCCGCGGCCTCCTTCTTCGCGATCGCGGTCTTGGCGGCGGCCTTGCGGGCCGCTTCCTCAGCGTCCTTCTTGGCGCTCTCGTCCGCTGCGATGGCCTGGACACTGGCCTGCTGCGTCAGGGAAGCGGTCTGCACCTGGGCCTGCTGGCCCACGGGGATGTCGGCGAGGAGCGTGGTCGCGTCGCTCGCCGTCGCCTCGGCGTCGTTGGGCTGCGCGATGCTGCCCGAGGCAACACCGACGACGCTTCCGACGGCGGTGACCGCGGTGGCCGAGGCCACTGCGAATCCCCGGACCGAGATCCGGCTCACACGGTTTCCTTCCAGCGTCGCCCGCTTCGGTGACCCTGGCGGACGCGATCGTGCCCCTGAACACTGGCCTCCCAACTGCGGGGTCACGGGAGGCACGGGCCCGGTGGGCGACTCCCTGTCCGGGAGCGCCGCGTGGTGCTCGGGCGGCATACGACGAAGCTATGGAGTTGACGTGGTGCCGCACCCCCCTCGCTGCCTGAACGGCGCGGGAGGTGCTCAGGGATACACATGTGTCGTATGCGGGGCCTGACAGGATGGAGACTCTGCCGCAACCCGACGCCGGGTGGCAATTCCGAGTTGCGTGTGAAAGCTCACACCCCGTTTCGCCCTGGGTATTTCATCGTTCGCCCACACGCGAAGGCGCCGCCCGACTAGGCTCACAGCCTTTGTCGAGCGGCGCCGCACGGCCGGCCGCACCCGCGGAACGGGGCGGTCCGGTCAGATGTGACCGTCCTCCAGCATTTCGGTCACAAGGGCCGCGATCTGGGACCTCTCGGACCGGTTCAGGGTGACGTGCGCGAAGAGCGGATGCCCCTTCAGTTTCTCCACGACGGCGACGACCCCGTCGTAGCGGCCGACCCGGAGGTTGTCCCGCTGCGCCACGTCGTGGGTCAGGACGACCCGCGAATTGGCGCCGATCCGGGACAGAACGGTCAGCAGGACGTTGCGCTCCAGCGACTGGGCCTCGTCCACGATCACGAACGCGTCGTGCAGCGAGCGGCCGCGGATGTGGGTGAGAGGCAGGACCTCGAGCATGCCGCGGGCGGTGACCTCCTCGATGACCTCGCGGCTGGTGACCGCGGACAGCGTGTCGAAGACCGCCTGCGCCCAGGGGCTCATCTTCTCGGCCTCGGAGCCGGGCAGGTAGCCCAGTTCCTGCCCGCCCACGGCGTACAGCGGACGGAAGACCATCACCTTCTGGTGCTGGCGGCGTTCCAGGACCGCCTCCAGGCCCGCGCACAGCGCGAGCGCCGACTTGCCGGTGCCGGCGCGGCCGCCCATCGACACGATCCCGACGTCCGGGTCGAGCAGCAGGTCGAGCGCGATGCGCTGTTCGGCGCTGCGGCCCTTGATGCCGAACGCCTCGCGGTCGCCGCGCACCAGCCGCACGCTGCCGTCGGCCGTGACCCGGCCGAGCGCCCTGCCGCGCTCGGACTGGATGGTCAGGCCGGTGTGCACGGGCAGTTCGGAGGCTTCCGGGACGTACACCCGGCCTTCCTCGAAGAGGATGTCCACCTGCTCGGCGGGGAGCGTCAGTTCGGACATCCCGGTCCAGCCGGAGGAGTCGGTGATGGCCAGTTCGGCCCGGTACTCCTCGGCGAGCAGCCCGACGGAGGACGCCTTGATCCTCAGCGGGAGGTCCTTCGACACGACGGTGACGTCGAACCCCTCGGCCTGGAGGTTGCGGGCGACCGCGAGGATGCGCGAGTCGTTGTCCCCCAGGCGGTAGCCGGTGGGCAGCACACTGGGGTCCGAGTGGTTCAGCTCGACACGGAGGGTGCCGCCCAGCTCCCCGATCGGAATGGGGGCGTCGAGACGGCCGTGCTTCACCCGGTAGTCGTCGAGCAGGCGCAGGGCCTGCCGGGCGAAGTAGCCGAGTTCGGGATGGTGCCGCTTGGCCTCCAGCTCGGTGACCACGACGACGGGGAGCACGACCTCATGCTCGTCGAAGCGGTTCATGGCGTGCGGGTCGGCCAGCAGGACGCTGGTGTCGAGAACGTAGGTGCGCCGGTCTGGCTTGTGGCGCTTTGTGCTGGTCACCACGGAAGGACGTACCCCCTCGGATGAGGTCGGGGAGCGACGGAGTGGAGCTGGACCGGTTCTCGGCCGCCTGCACGGGCCGGGGACCGGCCCTCCGCTGCGTCCGTGCGGACCGCACGATCGGGCTGGTGCAAAGGGCCTCCCGGGCGGACGGCCCCGTGCCGTCCGCTGAGATCCGACACCCGTGGTTCGGGCGTCGACCTGGTTGGTTTATGCCCTCGAACACGCGCCGCCATGCCACGTCACCCGACGGCGCACTGGTGAACTCCTCGTTACTTCCGCCCCGGACGGGGTCCGCGAGGGGACTTCACGGGTGAAGGGGGGAGACGCGGCCAGGGCCGTGCGCGGGGCCGGCCGGCCGTGCCGTCGTCGTGCGCGCGGCCGGAAACGGCCGTCGCGCGGTGGTGCCGTCAGCCGCCGAAGCGCCGGTGCCGGACCTCGTAGTCGCGCAGGGCGCGCAGGAAGTCGACCTTGCGGAAGGCGGGCCAGAACACGTCGCAGAAGTAGTACTCCGAGTGGGCGGTCTGCCACAGCATGAAACCGGACAGCCGCTGTTCGCCGCTGGTGCGGATCACGAGGTCGGGGTCGGGCTGGGCGCCGGTGTAGAGGTGGCGGCCGATCATGTCGATGTCGACGGACTCGGCGAGGTCCTCCATCGAGACGCCCTTGTCCTGCGCGTCGAGGATCATCGAGCGGACCGCGTCGGCGATCTCCTGGCGGCCGCCGTAGCCGATGGCGACGTTGACGAGTATCCCGTCGACGTCGGCGGTGGCCTCCTCGGCCTCCTTCAGCGTGTGCTGCATGCCGACCGGCAGGAGGTCGGGCGTGCCGACGTGGTGCACGCGCCAGCGGCCGTCGGCGGCGAGGGTGCGGACGACGTCCTCGATGATGCCGAGAAGGGGGACCAGCTCCTCCTCGGCGCGGTCGAAGTTGTCGGTGGACAGCAGCCAGAGGGTGACGACGCCGACGTCCGTCTCGGAGCACCAGCCGAGGAACTCCTCGATCTTGTCGGCGCCCGCCCGGTGGCCGTGCACGGTGGTGGAGCCCGCGGCCTTCGCCCAGCGCCGGTTGCCGTCCATGATCACGCCGATGTGCTTGGGCACCTGAGCGTGGTCCAGGTGGCCTTCCACCCGGCGTGCGTACAGCCTGACCAGCAGGCCGCGCAGCTTGTCGCGCAGGTTCACGTGAATGTCAGCCCCTCCGTGCGGTGGCGGTCCCCGCGGGCGGCAGCCTACCCCCACGGGAGCCGGGACGAGCAGGCGGGGCGCGGGCGGGGTGTGGATGTGTCGGCCGGCGCGACCGGTGCGACGCGGGTTCCGTCCCGGGCGGCACGGGGCGCGAGGGCCTCGCGGACCCCCTCTTCCGCGGGTACGAAAAAACGGGCCGGTCCGTGGGGGGGATACGGACCGGCCCGAGGGGGGGTTTCCACCATAACCCTTCGTGAGGGATGACGCGTGCATCGGCGCGCCACCATTACTCTCCGGAGTCGTCCGGCGACGGGGCGCTGACGAGTCGGGGTGGGATTCGCAGGTGGTTCATGGTCGAAAGGCGGCGGAATCCAGGCGGACCGCCCCGGACACCGGTGAAAGCGGAGGTTTTCGCGCCGATTGGGCCCTGACCGGGCCGCACGGCCGTTTTCCCTCCGACGGGCTAACCCCGGCCGGACGCCCGCTTGACGCGGCACGTCACCGCGCAGCCCCCTCCGCTGCACGGTGACGCCCGCGCAGCTTTGCTGGCGCGAATTGCCTGGCGTCGAATGTACCGGAGGGGGCCTGCGGTCCGGACCAACTCCGATAACGATGTGGAAACCCTGTGGAGATGACGGAGTGATGTGGGGAGATGTGGGGCGGTGTGAGGTGAATGCCCTTTTGGCGAGGGGCCCTTGTCCCGGTGGGGCCTCGGGGACGCCGGGCCCCGGGGAGCCCGGCCGGGGCCCGGCGCGCGAACAGGCCGTGGCTGTCGGGGAGAACGGGAGCCGGGCGGCGGGCCGACGGGTGGACCGGCCGACGGGTGGGCGGACCGACGGGTGGGTGAAGTGCCCCGCGTGCTGCGGGAGTCGACGGCCGCGGGGGCGGTGGCCGTCCCGCACGCCCGACGGCCGGGCGCGCGGCCTGGGTCCGGGACGTCCCACCGGGTCGGCCGGTGGGGGCCGACGAGGTGGCGGGTGCTGTGGGCCGTTCCCCGTGGCCGGTCCGGTCACTTCACCAGGGGCCGTACGTCGTCGCCCACGAACCGGATGAATCCCTCGGGGTCGGGTTCGTCGGCGGTCGGCAGGAGGACGACCGTGTCGGCGCCCGCCTCGGCGTACCGTACGACCCGCTCGGCGACCTCGGCCGCGTCCCCGGCGACGCCCAGGCCGGGCACGTCGGAGAGGCCGGTCGTGGCCAGCTCGCGCCGGAGGCGGGCGTCGGCGCCCTCGCCGGTGGCGGTGAAGAGGTAGACGACGGTCTTGTGCGGGGTGGCGTCCCGGCCGGCCGCCGCCCTGCCCTCCGCCACCAGCCGACGGGCCTCGCGCACGCCGTCCGGGGTGAAGGACTCGTTGAGGACCGTGCCGTCCGCGACCTCGCCGGACAGCCGCAGGGTGCGCGGGCCGATCCCGCCGACCAGCACCTCGGCCCCGCCCGGCGGCGGCCAGTCGAGGGCGACGTCGTCCAGCGTGACGTAGCGTCCCCGGGTCGTGATCCGCTCCCCGTCCAGCAGGCCGCGCAGCGCGAGGGTGTACTCGCGCAGCAGGGTCAGCGGGGAGGCGGGGCGGGCGCCGACCTGGCCCATCCAGTCCTGGACGCCGTGACCGACGCCGAGGCCGACCCGGCCGGGGAACATCCGGTGCAGGGTGGCGGCCTCCATCGCGGTGACGGCGACGTTGCGCAACGGCACCGGCAGCAGGCCCACCCCGATCCGGACCCGCTCGGTCCAGGCGAGCGCGGCCGCGGCGGCCGAGATCCCGGCCTCCCGGAAGCAGTCCTCGAAGACCCACAGCTCGTCGAGCCCGGTGGCGTCCGCGAGACGGGCGATCGTGCGGAGCCGCTCCGGGGGCAGCTGCGGGCGGAAGATGGCGCCGAGTTCGGTCATGACCTCTTCCTATCCGGGTGTTCCGGCCCGGACAACTCCTTTACCCGACAGCCCTTTTCCGGGCCACGGGGCCGGCGGGCTCGGGCTCACCGCCCTCCGGCGCGCTCGTGGTGCAGCAGGACGACGCCGTTGCCGAAGGTGCGGGTCCCGGCCAGACGGAGGTCCGCCGGGGCGGTGCTCCTCGCTGGTCCTCGGGTCCTTCCGCTCACGGTGCCGCGGGAGAGGGGAGAAGCGGGGATACGGTCGCCGCGCGGCGGGCAGGTCATGGGCCTACCGGGCCCACGGAGCGCACGGAGCCCACGGGACGGGTCGGCGGATCGGAGCGGGAAATGGGACGGCGCTTTCGGGACGGGCGGGGACGACTGGTCGTGCCGGGCGGGGGCGGGGCGGCGGTGACGGTCCCGCTCGAGATCGCGGCCTCGTACCGCGCCCGGACGAGGGGTCTGCTGGGGCGGGACGCGGTCGAGGGCGCGCTGTTGCTCTCCCCCGCCGGCGGCGTGCACACCTTCGGCATGCGGATGCCCATCGACGTCGCCTACCTGGACCGCCGCCTGACGGTCCTCTCGGTCCGCACCATGCGCCCGGGCCGCCTCGGCCTGCCCCGGCTGAGGTCACGGCACGTGCTGGAGGCGGGGGCGGGGGTCATGGCGGGGTGGGGGGTGCGGGCGGGGGTGGTGGTCGCGGTGGAGGCCGAGACCGGTGCCGGCCCCTCTTCGCGGAGGGCCGCTCCGTGACGTGACGACGGTCGCCGGGATTCTTCCGGCGGGCAGTGCCTGAGGCGTCGTCGTGGGCTCAGGGCAGTGGTCGACGCCGGCGTGGTGATCGCGCGGGTCGCGCCGGGGCGGTGCGTCGGCCGTCCCGGTCGACGCGGCGGGTGCGGAGCGTCAGGAGGGAGGTGCCAGGTTCGGGCGGGCTGCCGGCGTTCACCGGGGCGCCTCCCCCGTCGGCGCGCGATGGCAGACGCAGCCGCAGCGGCGCACCAGCAGCAGGCCCCCGCCGTGCGGGAGCGGGACGTCCCGCAGGCGGCCGCACCCGCCGTGTACGTCCTCGTATCCGTGCCTGCGCGCCAGGGCGCACTCGGGTGACAGTTCGTGCCGGCCCGCCGCAGGACCGGGGCGCGCGGTCATCGCTCGTCCCCGGTCCGGTCGGACGACCGCGGGGCCGCGAGGACGTCCCGCTGCGGCGGGTAGTGCGCGGCACACGCCTGACACGCGTACACGACGAAGCCCGGCCCCGAGTTCTGGTGCACCACCGCGACCACCACCGGAGTTTCCGTGGTCACCGAGCAGCGCACGCACATCCGCACCGGCGGGCGGGGCCTCCTGTCCTCCGCCGCCATCACGCCGCCCTCTCCGCCGCGAGCACGTACGGGCGGACCGGGGCCGTGCGGGCGCCGTCGAGCAGCACGGGCAGGCCGTAAGGGGAGCGGGCCGCGGGGAGCGGGACGACCACGGGGGCGGGCCGGTTCCGCGGGACGCGGGCCGGGGCCGCCGCGACGGGGCGCGCACCCACCCGGCGCCTGCCGGTGCCGGGCCCGAACACGCCCAGGGTCCAGCGCGGCAGCGCGTGGATGATGCTCACTGTCATCAGCTCCTCGAAAGCTGGTGGCCATGCCCCCGGACGGCGCCAACCGTCGCGGGGGTCTTCTGCTGGCATCGACTGTACGCCAACTTGGTACGTCTTGGCACGTCTTATGACGCACCTACTCGACCTATGCTGCCCTGGGATGGCCTCTTACGCTCCCGGGCATGATAGAGATCGACCGCGACAGCATCACTCCGATGTACGTGCAGCTTGCATCCGCCCTGCGTGAGCGCATCCGACGCGGCGAGATCCCGGTGGGCCGACGCATCCCCTCTCAGCACGAACTCGAGCAGGAGACGGGCGGGGTGGTCAGCCGACGGACCATCAAGTCCGCTGTCGAGGCACTACAGGCCGAGGGGATCGTTCAGGGAGTCCAGGGCAAAGGCGTATTCGTCATCGCCGTGCCCGCGGACACCTCAGCGGAAGACGGCACCACCGGCTGAGGGAGCGGGCAGCCGGTGAACCTGACGCGAACGGCCCGTCAGCCCGCCGTCCTCGGGAACGTGACCTCCACCCTGCGGTTCTTCTTGCGGCCCGCTTCGGAGGAGTTGTCGGCGATGGGGTACTGCTCGCCGTAGCCGCGCACCTCGAAGACGACGCTCGCGTCGTTCAGGTCGCCGGCGAGGGCGGCCTGGACCGCGTTCGCGCGCTGCTTCGACAGGACGTCGCCGTGGGCGGAGGAGCCGAGGTCGTCCGTGAAGCCGAAGACCCGGATCCGCGTGGCGTTCTGCTTCTTGATCTCCGTGGCGATCCCGGAGATGCGGGCCTTGGCGTCGGCGCTCAGCCTGGCGCTGTCCTTGCCGAAGAGGACCTCCGCCTGGAGGGCGAACTTCACGTCCGCGTTGGTGTCCTCGCGGCGCTCGTCCCCGGTCTCGTCCTCGACGACCTGCTTGATGTCGAGGACCTTGGGCTCCGCGAGGGTGGCGCCCTCGGGCAGCTTGAGGTCGGGGTCGTTGGGGTCCACTTCCACGGGGGCGGTCGCGGTGGGTTCGGTGCCCGGCGGGACGCTGGGGTCGTCGGCGCGGGCGGGGGGCGCGGCGACGAGGAACAGGCTGGTCGCGAGCAGGGCCAGGGGCAGTCGGCGGAATGCGAGTCCGGTGGGGGTCATCGAGGGCTCACCCGGAGATCTTGATGACCGCGCTGGGGAACAGCGGCAGCTGGAAGGAGACGTCGGCCGTGCCGGCGGGCGGCGCCGGGAACTGGAGGAACACGTCGATGGTTTCCCCGGCCTTCAGCGTCGAGAAGCCCGTCGTCGTCAGGGGGCGGCCTTCCGTGTCGCGCAGGACGTAGTAGCGCTTCTTGCTCTTGGAGTCGACGAGGGTGGCTCCGCCGAGGGACCTTCCGTTGTTCATGATCTCGGTCTCGTTGCCGCTCAGCGCTGAGGGGATGGTGACCACCGTGCCGCTGTCGTTCTTGAAAGCACCACTGACGGTGACAAAGCCGCCGGAGTCTCTTACTGCGTCGGTGATTTGCAGATTGAGTCCGCTCGGACCCTTCAGTTCGGCCAGGGGTTCTTGGGACTGGCCCTCTTGAGGATCCGGCTGTGACCCGCTGGCCGTGGAGGCGGAGGACGAGTTGTCGGGCTTCTTGTCGTCGTCGCCCCCACCCCCGCCGCACGCCGCCGAGCCGACGGCCAGCCCGGCCACGGCGGCCAACGCGACCATCCCCCTGCGGGCTTTCCCCGTGAACCGCATGCTCATCACTCTGCTTCCTTCTCCACTCGTCGTTCGCACGTCAGTCGGCCAGGTGGACGTCGAAGAGGTCTTCAGGTCCGGGGAGGCCGGCGGGGTCGTCAGGATCCAGCTCCCAGTCGTCCCCGTCCTCACAGGTGAGTTCCGGCAACACGTCGTCTTCGGCGTCCTCGCCCAGCGGATCGAACCCGCACCGCGGTTCGATCACGGCAACGGCGTCGGCGTGCGCCCTCGTCGTGCTCGTGGCCGGAATGACGGAGTCCCCCGCCGTCCCGTTCGCCTGGACGATGACGCTGAACCGCAGCCCGTCCGGGGAGCAGTCGTCCAGAGTGGCATCGTTCTGCGCGGCGAGCTCGTGGGCGCGCCAGCAAGGGTCGGGAAGCGCCACCCCGTCGCCGTCGAAGATGTCCTGCCATTTCGTGGGGTCGAGGATGTCCGCCATCCACTGGTCGGTAAGCCCGTCCCTGGCCTCCTGCGCCGCCGCCAGCGCGGCCGCGTCGGCAGCGGTCTGTGCGCCGTTGCGGTTCACCGCGGCCTGGCCGATCGCGAAGTACGCGAACGCGAGAAAGAGCAGGCCCGCCACCACCGTGAGGTAGATGGGGAAGACCTGCCCTGCGTCGCCGTGTGCGCGAGATCGGATCAGGGCGCCACCTTGGCGATCTGAGTGGTGAGTTTGTCCACGATCGTCTGTCCCAGGTTCGTGTTCGCGATCAGCACCACGATCGCCACCACCACCGCGATGATGCCCAGGTACTCGACCGCCGTCTGGCCCCGGTCGCCGCGGCGACGGGCGGCCGCGACCGTGGTGTTCCTCCAGCCGTTCACCAGGACCTTGGCCGCGACGACGGTCTTCAGCATCAGGTCGCTCATGGCGTTCCCCTCCGTTTGCGGCGTTACCGGCATGAGGAACGTAGAGCGGAACGGAAGTCCCCGCGGAGGGTCCCAGGGCCCAATCGCGGGCCCAATCGGGGGCGTGGCGGTCTGTCACGGGGTCACCGCCGTTCCCAGCCACTTGGCCGCCGCTTCGGAGCGGCTGGTGCTGTGGAGCTTGGCGAAGATGCGGTTGATGTGGTTCTTGACCGTCTTCTCGCTGATGAAGCAGGTGGCGGCGATCTGCTGGTTGGTCAGGCCCGCTGCGATCAGGTCCATGATCTCCGCCTCCCTCGCGCTGAGTCGACACTTTCCGCCCGACTGTCCCACAAGCGGTTGCACATGCGAAAGCCGTTCACGATAAGTCTCGGGAAATAAGCCTTCTGAGAGATCGTCATCATGTGCACTCGCATCGGAGGAGCGGAGATGGGCGAGCACCGCCGTGGCCGCCGTGGGGGTGAGGTGGGCCCGTCCGGCCGCGATGTCCCGGATCGCGGAGAGCAGCTCCGGCACGGTGAACTCGCCGTGCACCAGGTAGCCGCCCGCCCCGCGCCGCAGGGCCTCCCGGACGACCTCCGACTCGCTGCTGTGGGTGAGCATCATGACGGGGGCGATGCGCACCAGGTGGGGCAGCGCCGCGAGGCCGTCCACGTCGGGCATGCGGACGTCCAGCAGGACGAGGTCGGGGCGGTGGCGCAGGGCGGCCTCGTGGGCCTGGCGGCCGTCGGCGGCCTCCGCGACGACCGTGATGTCCTCGTGGCCGGAGAGGAGGGCGCTCAGGCCGGCGCGGACCACGGGGTTGTCGTCGGCCACCACGACGCGTACCGGCGCGGGCGGGGGCGGGGGCGGCGGTGCGAAGGCGTCACCCAGGAGGGTGGCGGGCGGCTGGTCCGGCATCGGGCGGCCTCCTCTCGGGGGGCGGGGTGTCGGGTCGTACGGCGTGCCGTTCATGGTGTCGAAGTCGTGAGTGCCGCGAGCGGAAGTCGCAGGAACACTCCGGTGCCCCGGGAGTGAAGTCCGTCCCCGAAGCGGATGCGGGCGCCGACGGTCGCGGCCCGCTCCGCCATGCCGACGAGTCCGAAGTGCCCGGTGCGGCGCAGTCGTCCGAGGTCGGTGCCGGGCGGCAGGCCGGGCCCGTCGTCGAGGACGCCGACGTCGAGGAGCCCGTCGCGCACGCCTGCCCGCACCTCGACCCGTGTGGGACCGGCGTGCCGGTGGGCGTTCTCCATGGCCTCGGCGGTGACGGCCAGGAGGTGACGGGCCACCGCGGGCGGGACGGGGAGCATGGTGCGGTCGCCCGTGGGGTGGTAGGTGACCGGCAGGCCGGTCCGGTCGGCGAAGGCGCGGGTGTGGAGGGCCAGTTCGCGCAGGACGTCGACGCCCTGGTCCGGGTCCGTCTCGCGGCGCAGGTCGGTGAGGAGTTCACGGGACTCCGCGGCGGCGCGGCGGGCGGCGCGGGCGACCAGCTCCGCCTGCTGCCGGACGCGCTCCGGGTCCATGGCCGCCGCCCCGGCCGAACGGGCCAGGCCGTCCGCCGCGAGGGCCACGCCGTGCAGGGTCTTGGCGACGGAGTCGTGCATCTCGCGTGCCAGCCGGGCCCGTTCGGCCGCCACCGCCTGGGCGACGGCCAGTCTGGCCCTGACCGTGGTCAGGGCCAGGGTCGCGGTGCCGAAGCGGAGCATGAGTCCGCGCAGGGTGGAGCCCACGGCTCCGGTGATGACGCAGAAACCGGGGAGCAGCAGCCGTTCCGCGAGGCTCGCGCCGGACTCCCGTTCCAGGGTGGCGTGGACCAGCAGCAGGATCAGCGACTGGAGCGAGGCGAAGCCCGCGGCGCCCCGCCAGCCGTAGACGATGCCGGCGAGGAGGGGGGTGCAGACGCTGACGTAGGCGAGCGTGGTGTCGGGGCCCGCGGAGATCAGCAGCAGGGTGCCGAAGAGGGTGTCCACGGCGAGCAGGACGGGGTGGCGCAGCAGGAGGGGGCCGAAGCGTTCCCAGTCCCGGAAGAGGACGTAGGAGCCCATGAAGGTGACGACCACGGCCGCGCCGACCAGGCGGGTCCCCAGGCCCGGTGAGGCGTTGAGGAGGGCGGCCGGGGCGGCCAGGGCGATCATCGCGAGCCGGAAGCCGAAGACCTGGCGGCACATCGCCTGGAGCGCGTTGACCTGGAGCGGCAGGGGCGGCTCGGCCTCCCGCCGGCCGGACGGGGACGCGGTCACGGACGTGCCCCCGAAGCCGAATCCGGAGTCGGATTCGGAGTCGGTAGCGGCGGCGGCGGCCGAGGGTTCGGCGGGGTCCGGGACGGCGAGCGCCGAAGGGGCCTGCGCGGCATCCGGCGCGGCCGCCCCCGCCGCTCCGGCGGGGCCCTCCGTCCGGTCCTGGACGGCGGGGAGGGGGCCGGCCGTCGTGGTGGCTTTCCGCGCCCGGGTACGGCGGCGGCGCAGCAGGCCGCCGCGTCGCCCCGGAGTCGCCGTCATGGCCGTCATCCCGCCCGCCTACTCGCCCGTGATCGAGCTGAAGTCCGTGCCGGAGCCCAGCAGCATGCCCGCGCCGAGGAGGAGCATCGTGGCCGGGACCATGAACGTCGTGATCATCAGCGTGGCCTTGGGGACCGCGCGGGCGGCCTTGCGGCGGGCGTTCTGCGCGTCCGTACGGCGCATGTCCTTGGCGATCGCGACCAGCGTGTCGACGATCGGCGCGCCCAGTTCCTCGCCCTGCTGGAGCGCGGTGACGAACATGGCGACCTGTTCGGAGTCGTTGCGGCGGCGGAGTTCGGCGAAGGCGTCACGGCGGCTCATGCCGAGGTCCATCTGGCGGAGCGTGATCCGGATCTCGTCCGCCCACGGGCCCTCGTACCGCGACGCCACCCGGTCGAGGGCCTGGCGGAAGCCGAGGCCCGCGCTCACCACGACGGCGAGGACGTCCAGGAAGTCCGGGAGGGTGCGTTCGATCGCGTCCCTGCGGACCCGGATCGCCGCCCAGATGCCGACCTCGGACCAGAACAGGCCGAACGCGATCATGAGGAGGGCGAGGAAGAAGCTGCCCTGGAGCAGCGCGGCCAGGGCGCCGAGCGCGCCGATCGCCCCGTAGACCGCCCGGCGGGCCGCGTAGCGGTCGATCGTCAGGCCGCCGGGGTTGCCCGCGAGGTCGATCCTGCGGCGGTACCGGGCGACCTGCCGGGGGCCCATGAGCCGCAGGACGGCGGGGGCGTACCGCATGCCGAGGCGGTCGACGAGGGAGCCGACGGCACCGGTGCGGGTGGCGCCGACCTCCAGGGCCAGGGCGAGGTCGCTGGGCAGCTTCACCTCGGCGCGGTACATGCGCACGCCGGCGAAGACGCCCCAGACGCCGAGGCCCATGACGAGTGCGAGCAGAAGTTCCATGACGGTCGTTTCCTCCCTCGGTCCTGAGGTCCCCGGTCCCGGTCCCGGCGCTCAGACGTCGATGCGGGACATGCGGCGGATGAGGACGAAGCCGACGGCGTAGAGGGCGAAGGCGATGATCACGCTGGCCTGGCCGGCGGCCGATCCCGTCATGCGGTCGAGGGTGCCGTCCGCGACGCTGTCCATGAGGAACAGGGCGCCCACCCCCAGCACCGGCACCGCGTAGGAGGTCATGTTCACCTGGGACAGCTGGGTGCGGACCTCGCGGCGGGTCTCCTTGCGCTCCTCCAGCGTCTCGGTGAGGTTGCGCAGGGCTCCCACCACCTGGCCGCCGGCCCGGTTGGACAGGACGAGGGTGGTGACCAGGACGACGAGTTCGCGGGAGGGGAGACGGTCGGCGAGTTCGCCGAGGGCGTCGTCCAGGGAGTGGCCGACGGCCAGCTGGTTCGCGACCTTGGCGAGTTCCTCGCCGGCCGGGGCCTCCAGTTCCTCCGCGGCCATGCCGATCGCGGTGCGCAGGGCGAGGCCCGCGTCGGTGGCGTTGGCCAGGATGCGGGCCAGTTCGGGGAGTTGGTTGATGAAGCGTTCGATGCGTTTCTGGCGCTGCCAGTTGAGGAACTGCCAGGCGGCCCAGATGCCGAGCAGACCGGCCAGGGGGCCGAAGAAGGGGGCCAGGACGGCCTGTCCGACCAGCCACAGGGCCACGACCGCCGCCAGCATGTAGGCGAGGAACTCGCCCGGCGTCACGTCCAGGCCGGTGGCCGTCAGCCGCAGTTCCAGGGTGCGGCCGAGGTCGGTGCGGCGCAGGCGGCGGTCCAGGGTGCGGAAGCGGCGCCGGCGGCCGGCCGGGGCGACCTGGCCGGTGGCGGTGAGGCGGTCGACGAGGGCGGCCCGCTGGGCGCGGCCCCGCGCGTACGTGTGCACGCCCGCGACGGCCAGGCAGCAGGTCAGCAGGCTCACGCCGGTGGTGAGGGTGATCAGGTTCTGGAGGGTCATGTGGGGTCCTGCCTGTCCTGTTCCGTTTCCGTCCTGGCCGCGCTGTCGCGAGGGTCCGCTGCCGGGCTGCCGGGCTGTCGGGTTCTCCGGCCGTCCGGCCACCGTGATGTCGGGCTGTCGGGCTATCGGGCTTCCCGGGTGGTCAGCTCGTCGAGCGTGCGGGCCACTCCGAAGGCCTGCGGGATCGGCTGGCTCGCCATGTAGAGGCGGTCGGCGGTGCGGCGCGGCAGCGGGTGGTACGCGAAGGCGCCGTGGATGCGGCCGTCCGCGCCCATCGGCCGGGCGTCGAAGCGGGCGATGGTCGCCAGCCGGTACGGCTCCCCGCCGTGGCTGTCGAGCAGCGCGATCTCCGTCACCCGCCGGGTCCCGTCCGCGAAGCGGGTGAGCTGGACGATGACGTCCACCGCGCTGTTGATCTGGTCGTGCAGGGCGACGAAGGGGATCTCGACGTCCGACATGGACGCCAGGGTCTGCAGGCGCATCAGCGCGTCCTCGGCGCTGTTGGCGTGGACGGTGGCCAGGGAGCCGTCGTGGCCGGTCGACATCGCCTGGAGCATGTCCAGGGACTCGCCGCCGCGGACCTCGCCGACCACGATCCGGTCGGGGCGCATGCGCAGCGAGTTGCGGACCAGGTCGCGGATGGTGATGCGGCCCTTGCCCTCGACGTTCGGGGGCCGGGACTCCAGGCGGACGACGTGGGACTGCTGGAGCTGGAGTTCGGCCGAGTCCTCGATGGTGATGATGCGTTCGTGCTCCGGGATGAGCCCGGAGAGGGCGTTGAGGAGGGTCGTCTTCCCCGTGCCGGTCGCGCCGGAGACGATGATGTTGAACTTGGCCTGCACCAGTGCCGCCAGCAGGTACAGCATCGGCTCGTCGAGCGAGCCGAAGCCGATGAGTTCGTGCAGGGTGAAGGAGCGCGGGAAGCGGCGGATGGTGAGGGTGGGCCCGGTGAGGGACAGCGGGGGGATGATCACGTTGACGCGTTCGCCCGACGGGAGGCGGGCGTCGACCATCGGGTTGGTCTCGTCGACACGGCGGTTGACCGTGGAGACGATGCGTTCGATCGTCTGCATGAGCTGGTCGTCGGAGGCGAAGCGCAGCGGCAGCTGTTCGACCCGGC
Source organism: Streptomyces sp. NPDC031554 (assembly GCF_055580685.1). Classification (NCBI taxonomy): domain Bacteria; kingdom Bacillati; phylum Actinomycetota; class Actinomycetes; order Kitasatosporales; family Streptomycetaceae; genus Streptomyces; species Streptomyces sp. NPDC031554. The sequence goes on from NZ_JBVIKX010000001.1 coordinate 736,848, forward strand.
CGCCCCGTTCGACGAAGATCGCGTCCGGGCCGTTCACCATGATCTCGGTGACGGAGGCGTCCTCCAGGAGCGGTTCGAGGATGCCGAGGCCCAGCGCCTCGTCGACCACCCTGCGGATGAGCTGGGCGCGCTCCGCCGTGGACAGCACCGGGCCCTCGCGGCTGATGATGTGGCCCAGCACCCGTTCCAGGCGGGCCCGGCGCTCGGCCGCCGCCAGCGAGCTCATCTCGGCGAGGTCGATCTCCTCCAGGAGTTTGGCCCGGTAGGAGGCGACCAGGTGACCGTCCTCGCTCCGGCCGCCGTGCTCCTCGGGCGAGGTGATGCGTGCCCGCAGGCTCATGTCGAAAGCCCTTCCCTCAGTGGTCGACCGGCATGGTGGCCGTCTTGTGGGCCTCACCGAAGTCCCCGATGCCGGGGATGACGGAGGGGATCGTGACGGTGGAGGTGACGCGGACCTCGTCGCCCAGGTCCGCCGACTCGCACCGCGCGTCGAGCCGGCTGCTGACCGCCCGCGCGCAGTCGCCCGCGAAGTCCTCGCGCAGGGACGCGCTGCGCGCCCCCGCGCGGGCCGCCGTGCCCGCCTGCTGCGCCGCGTACGCGATCAGGCCGAGCTGTACGGCGGCCAGCGCCACGAGCAGCAGGACGGGGAGGAAACCCAGGTACTCCAGGGCCACTTGGCCCCGGTCCCGGTCCCGCCCGTGTGTCCGGTCCGGCATCTCAGTCGCCGTCCTCTTCCTCTACGGCGCCCGCGTGGCCGCGCACCGGGAACGGGAAGTCGATCAGGCCCGGGAACAGCACGGGCACGCGAAGGGTGACCTCCGCCGTCACGTAGCCGCTGCCGCCGCAGTCCACCACGGCGTTCCCCTTCCACGCGTCCCCCAGCTTCTCCAGGCCGGCCTGCCGGCACGCCCCGGACCGCTCCCCCGGCGCCGCCGCCGTCCCCGCCCGCACCGCCTCGTCGGCAGCATTCCCCGCGAGCGTGAACGTGTATCCCACGAGCACGAACTGCCACACCACCACCAAGGTCACGATGATCAGCGGGGTCATGCCGAGGAGTTCGACGGTGACCTGGCCCCGGTCGCCTCCGCGGCGCCCCGGTGCCGGTCCCCGTGATGCCGGCGAGGCCGGTCGTCGTGACCCCGTTCGTCGCGGTCCCGGTGGCCGGGGTCCCGGTCGCCGTGGTGCCGGTCGCCCTGGTCTCACGTCACTCCCTCCTGCGGCGGAACCCCGCCGCTCCCCGGTCGCCGCGTCCGGCCCGGCCGGACCTGCGGTGCTGCGCGCCCTCCGGGGCGGCGACCAGGGCGAGTTCGCCCGCGAGGGCCCACATGGCCTGGCGGACGGTGCCCCTGCCGTCGAGGGCGTGGACGCGACCGGCGTCCACGGCGGACTGGAGTTCCTTGAAGTTGGCGGGGATCGTGGTCGCCGCGACGGGCGTACCGGTGATCTTCTGGATGAGCGCGGGCTGGATCTCCGTACCGCGGCTGTGGCGGTTGACGACGACCGTGGTCTCCTCGGCCTTGCGGATCTGGAGGCGGTCCCACATGCGGACGGTGCGTTTGGCGCCGCGGACGGCCACCACGTCGGGGGTGGTGACGAGCAGGGCGCGGTCGGCCATCTCGACGGCGGTGGCGCCGGCCCCGCCGAGCTGGGCGCCGCAGTCGACGACGACGACCTCGTAGCGGGAGCGCAGGGCGCCGACGATCTGGCGGGCGGCGCGGTCGGTGACCTCCTCGCCGCGTTCGCCCTCGCCGGGGGCGAGCAGCAGGGCCACGCCGGTGTCGTGGCGGAAGACGGCCTCGGCGAGGATGCGCGGCGAGAGGTCGGTGATCACGGCGAGGTCGACGACCGAGCGGCGGAACTGGACGTCGAGGTAGGAGGCGACGTCGCCGGCCTGGAGGTCCAGGTCGACGAGGGCGGTGCTGCGGCCGGAGGCCTGGGCGGCGAGGGCCAGCTGGACGGCGAGCAGGGTGGCGCCGACGCCTCCCTTGGCGCCGCTGACCGTGACGACGGTGCCGCCGGCGCCGGTGAACACGTCGCCGCCGTGGCCGAGATGGCGCCGTACGCCGACCGACCACTGGGCGACGGCCTGGACGCGGTGGGCGAGGTCCTCGTAGCCGAGGGGCAGGGTGACCAGGCCGCGGGCGCCGGCGTCCATGGCGGCGGAGAAGAGGCCGGGGCCGGCGTCGGTGGTGACGAGGATGACCCCGACCGCGGGGAAGCGCAGGGCGACCTCGCGGACCAGTTCCAGGGCGGGTACGGGGCCGATGCGCTCGTGGACGACGACGACCTCGGGCAGCTCGTCCACCGACTCGGCGGCGAGGCGGGCGAGGGTGTCGACGAGCTGGGTGGAGTCGGCGACCGGGGTGACGGGTTCGGCGTCGGGGAGCTGGCTGAGCAGGCTGGTGAGGGAGCGGACCGCGTCCGCGTCGCCGACGGCCGGGAGGATCCTCGTGGGCATGGCGGCGGCCCTCACTTGTCCGTGACGAGTTCGTACGTGCGGTCCTTGTCGGGGACCGTGGTGGGGGTGCCGGGCGCCACCAGGGCGAGCCGGACGCGCTTGGCGAACGACTCGGCGTACGTGATGCGCTGGGCGTCGAGGGTGGACAGCGCGAAGGTGATGGGGACCGCCTCGGTGAGCCGCTGTCCGCGGTCGTCCTTGTCGGGGTTCAGGGCGCGCAGGTCGCCGACGTCGAGGACGCGGGCGTTGGTGATGATGATCTTCGACTGGTCGGGGTCGCTCTCGCGGGCGCCCTCGAAGGTGGCGTACACGTTGACGGAGGAACCCGGGGTGATCTTCCCGGCGACGCCGGTCGCCGCGTCGATCATGATGGCGACCTCCTGCTGGCCGGCCTGGAGGGCGGGCCGGTCGACGATCATGTCGCTCTGGAGCAGCGAGCCCTTCTTCAGGGTGGTCACGGCGATCTTGCCGCGGATGCCCGCGAGGTCGGTCACCGCGTTCCCGGAGAGCCAGCGCTCGGGCATCTCCATCTTCTCGAACTGGTCCGCGGTGAGGGGTGCGTAGGGCGCCACGTCGGACCTGACCCGGTAGGCGGTGACCTCGGGGCCGACCTTGGACTGCACGTCGTCGATGACGGAGAGGACGCCGGCGAAGGCGCCGAGGGCGCACAGGACCGACAGGAGCAGGAGGATCACGCCGCGGCGCTGACGGGAGTTCATGAACCGGTGCAACCTCGTTGGGGGGTCGGATCGAGCGGGCGGGGGACGGGGCGGGCGGGGCTTGTCGGGCGGGGGCCTCGGCGGGGTCACGGGGCCGGGGCGGACCGGGGGCGCGGCCGGGTCCCCGGTCCGGCTCAGCCGCCCGTGGTGAGGGCTCGGTGCGGGGGGCCGCCGCCGGTGAGCGCGCGGGCGGGACGGGGCTCGGAGGCGGGCGGCGGGGTGGCGGAGCAGAAGACGCAGAGGTCGCCGATGACGTCGACGCCGCACCAGTGGCACACGGTCCGGCGGACCGAGGTGACCAGTTGGTAGAGGACCGACAGGTCGGGCAGGTAGGCGCAGAACTCGATCAGCCGGTCGGTGCCCCACCAGGCGGCGGACTCGGCGGGCGCCTCCGTCTCGCGCAGGCCCTGGGTCCGCCAGGCGGGGGCGAGGGTGCCGGTGACCCAGTCGGACTGGAGCCGGCCGCGGCCGACCAGCATCCGGGTGTCGAACTCCGGTCCGGGCAGCACCGTTTCCGGCCCTGCCTTGACCAGCCGGGGCTGGGGGTGCGCCAGTACGGCGAACTGGCTGCCGGGCATCCACGAGCGGGCGTGCGAGGTCAGGTCGACGGGGACGCGGTCGAGGCGGGCCACGGAGGCGAGGAGCGCGCCGGCGTGGATGTAGTGCGTGAGCAGCCGGCCGGCCGAGGCGAGCACGCCGGGGCTCAGGTCGCAGGAGGCGAGCTGACGCAACTGGCGTGCCAGGACGGCGAGTCCGAGGGGCGGCAGGTCCGGCCGGAACAGCGCGATGCGATCGCTCTCCAGGAGGGAGCGGACGGTGTGCAGCCGCTGTCCGACGGCGGCGGGGGCCGCCCGCGAGTACACGACGACCAGGTGGCCGTGCTGGTCGAGGAGGGTCTGGACGTCGGCGACGGCCCGGTCGAGGGGCCGGCGGTCCAGGCCGTCGAGCACGGCGGCGGGCACGGTGCGTTCGTCCTGCGGCGGCAGGGCCAGGTCGGCGCCGGTCACGGCAATGGCAGTTGGCACGCGCAGCTCCCCGATTCCCGCGGTCCGGTCCGCCGGGAGTTGCTTCGGCGCACCGGGGTGACTTCATTGCGTGACTACCTCAGCACTGTATCCACGCCGCTGTGGCCGGAGAACAGCTTTCCGTGACCCCCCGCGGACGGATCTTCGCGCAATTCGCGTCAGAACGGGGCAGGTCGCCCACCCGGGCCCGCCGTCGACGGAACTCTTGACAACGGAATTGGTCTGGACCAACTTATTGTCATGTCCCCACTTAAAAGATCGGCCCGGCTCTGGTCGGGAGCCGTGACCGCCGCGCTCGCCCTCACCCTCGCGGGCACGGGCCAGGCGTCCGCCGCGGACGTCGACAACGCCAGGAACGCCGGCTTCGAGTCCGGCCTCGGCGGCTGGACGTGTTCCGCGGGCAGCGGGACCACCGTCACCTCCCCCGTGCACAGCGGCACGGCCGCGCTGAAGGCGACCCCGGCGGGCCAGGACAACGCCCGCTGCACCCAGACGGTCGCCGTGAGGCCCCGCTCCACCTACACGCTCAGCGCCTGGGTCCAGGGCGGTTACGCCTACCTGGGCGCGACCGGCACCGGCACCACCGACGTCTCCACCTGGACGCCGGACTCCACCGCCTGGAAGCAGCTGTCGACGACGTTCTCCACCGGCGCGTCGACCACCTCGGTCACCGTCTACCTGCACGGCTGGTACGGCCAGGCGGCCTACCTCGCCGACGACGTCTCGGTGTACGGCCCCGACGGCGGCGGGGGCACCGACCCGGCCCCCACGGTCCCGTCCGCCCCGGCGGGCCTCGCGGTCTCCGCCACCACGTCGTCGTCGGTCTCCCTGGCCTGGAACGCGGTCTCCGGCGCGACCGGGTACGGCGTCTACCGCGACGGCGCGAAGGTGACGGCGGTGACCGGCACCTCGGCCACCGTGACCGGGCTCGCGGCGGCCACGTCGTACTCCTTCCAGGTCACCGCGACGAACGCGGCCGGCGAGTCGGTGAAGTCGGCGACGGTGACGGGGCGGACGGCCGCGACCGGCGGAGGCGGCGGGGGCTCGGTGCCCAGGCACGCCGTGACCGGCTACTGGCAGAACTTCGACAACGGCGCGACGGTCCAGCGGATCTCCGACGTCCCCGACCGGTACGACATCATCGCGGTCGCCTTCGCCGACGCGACGACCACTCCGGGCGCGGTCGGTTTCACCCTCGACTCGGCCGGCCTGAAGGGCTACACCGTCGACCAGTTCAAGGCCGACATCAGGGCGAAGCAGGCGGCCGGCAAGAAGGTGATCATCTCGGTCGGCGGCGAACGCGGCACGGTGACCGTCAACGACGCGGGCTCCGCGGCCAACTTCGCGAACTCGCTGTACTCCCTGATGCAGACGTACGGTTTCGACGGCGTCGACATCGACCTGGAGAACGGCCTCGACGCGACGTACATGACGCAGGCGCTGCGCTCGCTGTCGGCGAGGGCCGGGGCGTCCCTCGTCCTCACGATGGCCCCGCAGACCATCGACATGCAGTCGACGTCCAGCTCCTACTTCCGGACGGCCCTGAACGTGAAGGACATCCTCACGGTCGTCAACATGCAGTACTACAACAGCGGTTCGATGCTGGGCTGTGACGGCAAGGTCTACAGCCAGGGCTCCGTGGACTTCCTCACCGCCCTGGCCTGCATCCAGCTCGAGGGCGGCCTCGCCCCCTCCCAGGTGGGCCTCGGCCTGCCCGCCTCCCCCCGCGGCGCGGGCAGCGGCTACGTCTCCCCCACGGTCGTCAACAACGCCCTGGACTGCCTGACCAGGGGAACCTCCTGCGGCACCTTCAAGCCGTCCCGCACCTATCCCGACCTCCGCGGCGCGATGACCTGGTCCACCAACTGGGACGCGACGGCGGGCAACGCGTGGTCCAGCGCGGTGGGGCCGCACGTGCACGGGCTGCCGTAGCCCTGAGGACCGGTCGAGGTGGGGGAGCCCGGAGGGAGATCCACCCCGAAGGGCCCCGGCAGCCCACCGGCCCTCGATTCTGCCGACCGCAGCACCGAACCGCCCTACGGCGAGGCGGCGTTGCGGTCAGCAATGCGCTGGTGTTTTGATGCCGGACATGGCTGAACAGGGGGGCGGGAACGGCCCGGAGGGCCATACCCGCAGGTCCGTGCTGGACGACTACGCGGAGATGACCGGACCGGGCGCGGCGGACGGACGTCCCCCTTCGGCCACCGTCGAGGAACTTCCCGTCCCGGACGGCGGAGCACCGCCCCCGCCCGCCCCGGCGTCGCCCGAGCCCGCGGCGTCCTTACCGGAGACGGACGACGTCGCCCGCGGCCGTCGCGAGTCCGGCGCGCTGCTGGGCGCGTTCCGCCGTGCGGCCGTCCTCGTTCCGGTGGACGAGGAGGAGGCTCCGCTGGCCGCGGACCACGGTGGGATCCGCTGGCTGTACGCGTTCTCCGACGAGTCGGCGCTCGCGCGGTTCGCGATCGCGAGGGGTGACGCCGGGCACGAGTGGCCGTACCGGCGGGTGCTGGGGGCCCGGTTGCTGGACGCCGGGGTCGGGGCGACGGGCGTGCCGTGCGGGGTGGCCCTGGACGTGGGGAGCGAGGGGAACGGTGTGCTGTTCCCGCCCGTGGCGGGGATCGTGCCGGACGCGGTGGCGGTGGACTTACCGGCGGCGCACGGGGAGGAGTCGCGATGAGCGGTGACGAGGGCGAGGACATCAAGGCGGCGGGCCTGGACTCGGTCGCTCGGGGCATCACCCTGACGCTGGCCGAGTTGAAGGAGATCGGCGTCGACAGCATGGCCGGGGCGGGCCGGGGGTTCTCCGGACTCTCCCTCTCGGGGCTGCAGTTGGGGCACGAGTCGCTGACGTCCGCGTTCACGACGTTCTGCGAGCGCTGGGAGTGGGGTGTGCGCTCGCTCGTGATCGAGGGGAACACCTTCGCGGAGAACGTGGGACTCGCGGCGGGCACGCTCCACGAGACCGACGAATACGTCGGGGGCGCGCTGAAGGTCGGGGCGAACTCGCTGCTGGGCGACCCGTACGCCGCCGAGGAGGAGATCACGCGGATGGGCTGGGGCGAGCTGGCCCGGAAGAACATCGACGCCTACCGCGATCCGGACTACAGCGGGGCTTCCTTCGAGGAGGCGTGGAAGAACAGCGAGCAGGGCTGGAAGGACGCGGGCCGGGACGTGATGACCTCGCGCTGGGCGGGGCCGATGTACCTCAACCCCGAGAACCTGCACGGCGCCTTCGGGGTGGACGACGCGCAGTACGACCAGTGGCTCGACGACACCTTCGGTCCCTCGCCGGAGGAGCGGGCCGAGGCCGCGGAGCAGCAGGGGCAGCAGGGCCAGCAGGGCCAGCAGGGCCAGCAGGGCCAGCAGGGCCAGCAGGGCCAGCAGGACGGGAACGCCGGCTGATGGACATCGGCAAGCTGGTCGACTCCGGTCTGGAAAAGCTCGACGACGGTCTCGACGCGGGCAAGAAGTTCCTCGGCGAGGGCATCGACGAAGGCACCGACCTCATCGGGGAGGGTCTGGAGAAGGTCGGCGCCGAGGGCTGGGCCGACAAGGTCGAGGACTTCGGTGACGGTCTCGCCTCGGAGCTCGGGGCGACTCCGGGCGAGCAGCAGCTCGGCGAGACCGACCAGGCGAACGAACTGATCCACGGAGACCCGGGCGCCATCCGCGGGGCCGCCGGGCACCTCAAGGACTTCCGGAAGGCCTTCGACACGACCGGCGAGGGCATGCGGAAGCTGGACTCCTCGCACTGGAGGGGCGAGGCCGCCGACGCCTTCCGCAAGAAGTTCGCCCCGCACCCCGCCAAGTGGCTGCGCGCGGCGGACGCCTGCGACAAGGCCGCCGCGGCCCTGGAGGACTTCGCCGGCACGGTGACCTGGGCGCAGGGCCGGGCCCGGAGCGCCATCGCCCTGTACGAGCAGGGCCGCAAGGCCTCCGAGCGGGCGAGGGAGACGTACGACAAGCGCGTCGACGCCTACAACGCCAAGATCAAGGCGAACGAGGACCCCGGCCCCCGCCCGGAGAAGTTCGAGGACCCCGGCGCCGCCGACGTCGCGCGTGCCCGCGAGATCCTCGCGGAGGCCCGCCGCCAGCGCAACGACGCCGGCCGCACGGCCGCCGCCTCGGTCACCGCCGCCCTGGCCCACGCCCCGGCCGAACCGCCGGCCTCCGACCGCCTCGAGGCCGACGCCGCCGACGGGTTCGCGGCCCTCCGGACCGAGCGCCTGCACCTCCTCGGCGGCGTGGTCAAGGGCACGGCCGGCCTGGTGAACTTCGCCCGCGGCCTCAACCCGATGGATCCCTACAACGTCACGCACCCGGCGCAGTACCTCCAGAACGTCAGCATGACCCTGTCCGGTCTCGTCTCGGCCGCCTCGCACCCCGAGCGCACGGCGAAGGCCGCGTGGGACGGCTTCGTGAAGGACCCGTCGGAGGGCACGGGACGGCTGCTGCCGGAGCTGATCGGAACCAAGGGCCTGGGCATGGCCCGCGGCGGCATCCGGGCCGGCGTCGAGGCGGGCATGGAGGAGGCCGCCGGTTCGGCGGCACGCCGGGAGGGGAGAGGAGCCGCCGAGGCGGCCCGGGAGCGTCCCGCCGAGCACGACAGCCCCGATCCCCGGGACAAGGTCGACAAGGACCCCACGGACCCGGTCGACCTCACCACCGGCAAGATGTACCTGCCGCAGACGGACGTGACGCTGCCGGGCGCCCTTCCCCTCGTCTTCCGGCGGCGCGTGGAGTCGGGCCACCGCTTCGGACGCTGGTTCGGGCCGTCCTGGTCCTCGACGGTCGACCAGCGCCTGGAGATCGATGCCGAGGGCGTCGTCCTCGTCACCGAGGACGGCATGCTGCTGGCCTACCCGCACCCCGCGCCCGGCCTGCCGACCCTCCCGGGGCACGGCCCGCGCCGGCCGCTGGACCGCGTGGACGGCGGCTACACGGTCACGGACCCGCGGACGCGCCGCGTCTGGCACTTCGCCGACCGCGGCGACGACCTGGCGGTCCTGGAACAGATCGACGACCGCAACGGCAACCGGCTCACCTTCGAGTACGACACCGAGGGCACGCCGCTGGGCATCGTCTCCAGCGCCGGTCACGACGTCCGCATCTCCACGGAGGCGGGCAGGATCACGGCCCTGCGCCTGTCGGCGGCCGACCAGGTGCTGATGCGCTACGGCTACACCGACGGCAATCTGACGGAGGTCGTCAACTCCTCCGGCCTGCCCCTGCGCTTCACCTACGACGAGGCAGGCCGCGTCACCTCCTGGACGGACACGAACGACCGCGGTTACACCTACGCGTACGACGACCGGGACCGCTGCGTCGCCGAGGGCGGCTCGCACGGCCACATGAGCCTGCGGCTGTCGTACGGCGAACGGGACCCGGCCACCGGCCTGCGGGTGACCACGACCACCACCGCCGAGGGCCACACCCGCCGGTACACCGTCGACGACGCCTGCCAGGTGATCGCCGAGACCGACCCGCTGGGCGCGGTCACCCGCTTCCAACGCGACCGCCACCACCGCCTCCTCTCCCGCACGGACCCGCTCGGCCGGCGGACGACGTTCGACTACGACGAGGCGGGCAACCTGCTCGCGCTCACCCGTCCCGACGGGCGCGTGTCGAGGGCCGAGTACAACGGCCTCGGGCTGCCGGTGAGGGTGGTGAACCCGGACGGCACGACCGTCCGCCAGACGTACGACGACCGCGGGAACCGCACGTCGGTGACCGACCCGGCGGGCCGGACCACCCGCTTCGCCCACGACGAGGCCGGTCACCTGACGTCGGTGACCGACCCCCTCGGCCGCACGACCACGGTGGTGTGCGACCGTGCGGGTCTCCCGCTGGAGATCACTGACCCGCTCGGCGCGGTCACCCGCTACGAGCGCGACGCCTTCGGCCGCCCTGTCGCCGTCACCGACCCCACCGGCTCGACGACCCGCCTGGAGTGGACGGTCGAGGGCCGCCCGGCCCGCCGTACGGCGGCCGACGGCACGACCGAGACGTGGACCTACGACGGCGAGGGCAACTGCACCAGCCACACGGACGCGACGGGCGGCGTCTCCCGCTTCGAGTACACCCACTTCGACCTGCTGACGGCCCGGACGGGCCCGGACGGCGTGCGGTACACGTTCGACCACGACCTGGAACTGCGGCTGACGAAGGTCACGAACCCGCAGGGCCTGACGTGGACGTACGCGTACGACGCGGCCGGCCGGCTGGTCGCGGAGACGGACTTCGACGACCGCGCGCTGACGTACACGTACGACGAGGCGGACCGTCTGACGTCCCGGACGAACGCGCTCGGCGAGGTCGTGACCTTCGAGCGCGACGTGCTGGGCCGGGTGATCCGCAAGGACGCGGCCGGCCGGGTCACGACGTACGCGTACGACATGACCGACCGGCTCGCGCAGGCGACGGGCCCGGACGGCACCACGCTGGCACTGCTGCGCGACCGCTTCGGGCAGTTGCGCTCGGAGACGGTGAACGGCCGGACCCTGACGTACGCGCACGACGGCCTGGGCCGCCGGACGGGCCGCACGACCCCGACCGGCGCGACGACGACGTGGTCGTACGACGCGGCGGGCCGCCGCACCGGAATGACGGCCTCCGGCCGCTCGATCGACTTCACGTACGACGCGGCGGGCCGCGAACTGGCCCGCCGCATCGGCGGGACGGTCACCCTGGAGCACGGCTTCGACGAACTCGGCCGCCTGACGGCCCAGTCGGTGACGGGGCCGGACGGCCACACCGTCCAGTCGCGCACCTACACCTACCGCGCCGACGGCAACCTGACCGGCGTCGACGACCGGCTCTCCGGCCCCCGCCGCTTCGACCTGGACGCGGCGGGCCGGGTGACGGCGGTGCACGCGGCGGACTGGACGGAGACGTACGCGTACGACGCGGCGGGCGACCAGACGTCGGCGTCCTGGCCGGCCTCCCACCCGGGCGGGGAGGCGACCGGCGACCGCGAGTACACGGGCACCCGCATCACCCGGGCCGGCCGCGTCCGCTACGAACACGACGCGCTCGGCCGCGTCGTCCTGCGCCGGAAGACCCGCCTGTCCCGCAAGCCGGACACCTGGCGCTACGCGTGGGACGCCGAGGACCGCCTGACGTCGGTGACGACCCCGGACGGCACGCGCTGGCGGTACACCTACGACCCGCTGGGCCGCCGCACGGCGAAGCTGCGGCTGGCGGAGGACGGCGAGACGGTCGTCGAGCGGGTGCTGTTCACCTGGGACGGCACGACCCTGTGCGAACAGACCACCACGTCCACGGACCTGCCCCACCCCGTCACCCTCACCTGGGACCACAAGGGCCTGCAGCCCATCGCCCAGACCGAACGCCTCCTGGCGTCCGACGCCCCACAGCAGGAGATCGACTCCCGTTTCTTCGCCATCGTCACGGACCTGATCGGCACGCCGAACGAACTCGTCGACGAGCGGGGCGAGATCGCCTGGAGGTCCCGCAGCACGCTGTGGGGCACCACCGCGTGGACCGCGAACAGCACCACCTACACGCCGTTGCGCTTCCCCGGCCAGTACTACGACCCGGAAACGGGGCTGCACTACAACTACTTCCGGCACTACGACCCGGGGACAGGGCGATACCTCACCCGAGATCCACTAGGAATCGCCCCTTCGCCGAACCCCGCTAAATATGTCGAAAACCCGCACCTGCAATCGGACTCCCTCGGTCTTGCCCCTGATTACCCTGGAGGTGAGGGCGGCCGTGGCACCTATGACTTCAGGGAACCAAATACGAACCACCCGCCCGACGAAGGGGCGATCACCGCCATGAGATCCGCCCCCATCGGCGGTAATATCGACTGCTCAGAGATCGCCGAATACATCTTGAGAGAAAATGGAGGGAAAGGTAAAATCATTAACTTCACCTCACCCCACAGCTCGACCATCAATATTCCAGAGCAGTCAGGATCCCTAGTTCAAGAATACCGGTACCATGACGTATACACCGACGGGAGATACGTCTACGATCCAGCCATGAGCTCGAATCCAATCACGTACGGCGATTACGAACGCGCCATTCGACTGGAGAATCCAGACAAAAAAATTCACGTCCAAAACGGGGGATATTCGGGCCCTCTCTGGTAGCGCGAGAACGGATCATCATGTCAATCCTCAGCGAGAGCGCCGTAAAGGCGCTCAGGCGATTCGGGGAACTCGAATGGTTCAAGTTGCCCCTACAGGTCAATCCACGGTACGGCTACCCTCAGGTGCCTTACATGGGATGGCGCTACACAACCCCCGAGGAGAGAATCGCGCAACACATTGAAGCCGCCGTGAAGTCGCTTCCCACGCAAGCAAAATGGACGCTCGACAGATCCAGAAGAAATTGGATCATCGTACCGACTCGCATTCTCCATGAAGCCGGAGGACTGGCAGATCCCGCCTTCAGGGATACCGTCAACTTGATCAACAAAAACGACCAGGACTTCTGCCTCCTGGCGCTGGAAGATTTTAAAATGATCATCCATGAGCTCCAGGAAACCCCACTCCCGAAGGCCGAGCCATAGATTCACGTCGCACGGCCGACCGCCACCCGGCGAAAGCCGCGTTCGAACAGGCCAGAATTAAACGCGGCCGCATTCTGGGTTTCCTCAGGGCACGTTCGATCAACATCAATTGCCACGGCCCTGCGGTATGGAGCGCATCGCCCTCTCGCCCGAGGCGTCACGGGACTTCATCCTGGAGATCGCCAACAGCCGGCGAGGAGACGAACATGCCCGACATCACCCGGGAAGAACCCTTCTGCGCCGAAGGATCGGCGTGCTTCCTCCTCGGCACCGACCCCGAAGGCAACGCCTACATCGCCATGGCCGGGGCCGAGGAGGCCTACCTCGCCGACTCCCGGGACGCGTTGCGGACCATGATCCTCGACATCAAGGTGGGGAAGGCCGGTCACCCGTCGTGAACCGGCGTCAGCCCGCCGGGCGGTAGTAGCCGAGTACCCAGGACAGTTGGGCGAACCAGGTCGACAGCAGGCTGCGGGGTTTCGCCATCACCATGCACTCGTAGACGCGGCCGTCCACGTGGACCACCGCGACCATGAGGGCCTTGCCGTCGGGGCGGGCCTTGTAGTGGACGCTGCGGATCTCGGGCCAGGAGAAGTCGACGACGATGTCGTACATGTCGAAGGCCACGCCCGACGCGTCGACGACGACCGAGCTGTGCTTGTCGACCGCCAGGAACTCGGGAGCGTCCGGCGGCGCGGGCGCGGGCCCCGGTGCCGAGGGGGCGTACTGCGGCGGGGGTGCCGGTGTCGAGGGGGCGTACTGCGGCGGGGGCGGGCCGAAGCCCGGCGGGACCGGGGGCGGCGGAGGCTGGTCTGTCACAGCGGAAACCTATCCGCCGCGGCGCCTCGCGACGCCCGTGAGGGCGGCACGGGACGGACCGCGAGGAGGGCGATGTCGTCGTCGCTGTCCGCACCGAGGCCGATGAGGAGCTCGTCGCAGAACACGTCGAGGGGTTCGCGGGCCAGGAGGGCGGCGTGCCGGCCGAGACGGGCCATGCCGTCGTCGAGGGACTCGCCGCGCCGTTCGACCAGGCCGTCGGTGTAGAGGAGGACGGTGGAGCGCGCCGGGATCGCGTCGCGGCCCCTGGACCGGGGCAGGTCGGGGTCCACTCCGAGGAGGACTCCGGCGCCGTCCTCCAGGTAGCGGGTGCGGCCGTCCTCGCCGACCAGGAGGGGCGGCAGATGGCCGGCGGAGGAGTGCACCAGCTCCCAGGGGCCGGCCGCGGGGCCTTTGAGGAGCCCGTAGACGCAGGTGGCGGTGGCCTCCTGGTACAGGCTGTGGTTCGCCATGTCCAGGCGGCGCAGGACCGTCTCGGGGGGCTCCTGCCGGTCCACGGCGATGCCGCGGAGCATGCTGCGCAACTGGCTCATGGCGATGGCCGCGTCGAGGTTGTGGCCGGTGACGTCGCCGATCACCAGGGCGGTGTCCCCGCCGGGGAGGACGAAGCTGTCGTACCAGTCCCCGCCGACCTGGGCGGTGGTGGAGGAGGCCGCGTAACGGGCGGAGAACCGGAGGTGGGCGATCTCCGGCAGCACGGGCAGCAGGGAGCGCTGGAGCTGTTCGGCGATGTTGCGCGTCTCCTGGTGGAGGCGGGCGTTGTCCACCCCCAGGGCGAGGGTCCGCGCCAGGTCGTCGATCAGGGTCAGGTCCTCCTCGGTGAACGGCCGTTCGTCACCGCCGCGCGCCACGGTGAGCGCGCCGATGACCTGGCGGCGTGCCCGCAGCGGGGCGACGACGGCGCTGCGCGTGTCCATGCTGCGCAGCAGCTGCGCGTAGTGGGTGTCCAGCGGGCTCGTGGCCCGGCCCGGCGACGGCGGCTCGGTGAGCAGCAGCGGGCCGGCGCCGCTCAGGGCGCGGGCCAGGGGTCCGCGGGCGGCCTGCGACACGGGCGGGATCCGGCCCTCGTACTCCTCGGAGCCCGCCGTCCCGGGGCTGCGGCGGACGACGCAGACGCGGTCCACGTGGGCGGCGCGCGCGGTGAACAGGTCCACCGCGCACCAGTCGGCGAACCGTTCGGTGAGGACCCGGGCGACATGCCGTACGTCCTCGTCCAGGTCCACGGCGTCGTTCAGCACGGCGCCGGTGGCGGTCAGCAGCGCGAGCCGCTCCAGCGCCGGCATGCCCGCCCCGTCGCCCTCGCCCTGCGGGGCGGACGGGGCCGGTTCGCCGGGCTGCGGGGGCGCCACGGAGCGGGCGCGGCCGGGCGGGCGGGACGGCGGGACCGGCGCGGCCTCCCGGGGGGTGAGCTGGGCGACGAACACGGTGCGGCCGTCCGGCATCTCCTGGGTCTGGACGAACAGCCGGACGGGGATCAGCCGGCCGTCGCGGTGCAGCGCGGGGAGCGGTATCGAGCGGCCCAGGATCCGGGGCCGCCCGCTGAGCAGCAGGGACCTGAAGGCCGTGAGGTGGCGTTCGCGCAGGTGTTCCGGGATGAGCGTGACGAGGGGCCGCCCGACGAGGTCGTCCGCGCGCCAGCCGAGCAGGTCGGCCGCGGGTCCGTTCACCGCGATGATCCTGTTCCGCTCGTCGGCGGCGATCGTCGGGACCCGGCCGGCGTGCACCTGGCCGGCGTGCCAGGACACCAGCTCCGACGGGCTGGAGCCCGGCTCCCGGGGCACCAGCGTCCACGCGGTGGGGGACCCGCCGGCGAGCTGGCCGACGATCTGGTCGAACAGCCACTGATGGAAGACGCGGCTGCGCGGGAGCGCCGGCAGGGTGAGGAACCGTTCGTCGCGGGCCGCCTCCTCGGCCAGGCCGAGCACCACGCGCAGCGCCCGCGCCGCGGGGCCGGCGTCCGCCGGCACCGCCAGGGGCAGGGACCGGATCTCCGCTCCGCCGGCCTGGTGCCGCAGCGCGGCCGTCACGCTCGTGCTGATCAGGTGGTTCATGTCCTGGGCGGCGGCGAGTTCCGCCGGTGCGACGCCCAGGTCGTGTCCGGCGGCCAGGGCCAGGACGACCTCGCGGAGCAGCGTGTGACGGTGCTGCTGGGAGGCGGAGTACAGCGCCCCGGGCACGTCGACGAGCGTCACGGTCGCGCCGGGGCCGCTCGCGCCGGGCACCGCGCCGGGACCGCTCGCACCCGCGCCGGGCCCCTCGGCCCCGTCGGCCCCGTCGGCCCCGGTGCCCGTCGGCGGGGCCGGGGTCCCCCGTCCGTCCGGCCGCGCCGCCGTCCCCCCGGGCGTCGTGCCGGGCCCCAGCTCGAACCACACCGTCTTGGTCTCCTCACCGGTGTCGACGCCGTGCCGGGACGCCAGCCGCCCGACGAGGGCCAGGCCCTGCCCGGTGCCGGCGTACGCGGGGTAGGCGTACGGCACCGGCCCGCGGTCCGGCCGCCGGTCGCTCACCCCCACGCGCACCGTGTCGCCGGCCGCCCGGACCTCGACCTCGACCTCGGTGCGGGCGTGCAGCAGGGCGTTGGTCACCAGCTCGCTGACCAGCAGCTCGACGGTGTCCGCCTGGTCCGGCGCGAGGGCGTCGGGCAGGACGGACCGCACGAACCTACGGGCCTGCGCCACACTCCGCGGCCCCTGGCCGAACCGCCGCGACGGCGCGCCCGGAACGTGGTGGTCGGCCATGGCCCCAGTCTCCCCCAGGGGGCCCGGTCCCGCGCCCGCGCACGGCCCGGGGGCGGCGGACGGGTGAGAATCCCCCGGTGGCCGTGAAACATTTCCGCGGGCCCACCGCATCAGTGAGGTGAGGGCAGCACACGGGGACAGACGGGGACACCCGGACGGGGGAACACGCATGAGACAGGTCCGCGCGGACGGGTACGCCGAGTTCGCGGCGGCACGGACCGGGCATCTGTACCGGTCCGCGTGTCTGCTCACCGCCGGGGACACGCACCTCGCCGAGGATCTCGTGCAGGAGACCCTCGGCAGGCTGTACGTCCGCTGGGGGCGGGTCTCCCGGGCCGACAACCCCGCCGGGTACGCGCAGACCGTCCTCACCCGCACCTTCCTCGCCCACCGCCGGCGGCGCAGCAGCGGTGAGCGGGCCGTGGACGTCCTTCCGGAGCGGGCGGGCGCGGGGGCCGACGTGCCCCTGCGGCTCACGCTGGTGGAGGCCCTCGGCCGGCTGCCCGCGAAGGACCGGGCCGTCCTCGTCCTGCGGTACTGGGAGGACCGGTCCGTGGAGGAGACGGCCCGGGCGATGAACGCCAGCTCCGCCGCCGTACGGACGCGGTGCGTGCGGGCCCTCGGCCGGCTGCGGGAGCTGCTGGGCGAGGACATCGGCGAGTACGCCCGTCCCTGAGCGACCCCGTCCCACCCGTACGGGTACGCCCGCGTGCTCGTGCTCGTACACGCGTGTCCGTCCCCGGGCGGGCCCGACCACCCCCACGACGTCCTTCGACCACTCCGACCCCCGGAAACGGTGGTGCGACATGCCCGTCGACCAGACCCACGATCCCTTCGAGGACCGGCTCTCCGCCGCCCTGCACCAGGCCGGCGGCGCCTTCGACACCGACCGTGCCGCGCTCGCCGCGGCCGGCGAGGTGCGCGGGCGCCGGCTGCGCCTGCGGCGGCGGGCCGCCCTCGCGGGGGGTGCGGCAGGCCTCGCCCTCGTGGGGGTGGGCGGGGCGCTGCTCGTACCCTCCGGCGCGGACGACGGCCCGCGGAACGGCTCGGTCGCCGCGACCGGGGCGGGCACGCCGACGGCCGCCGCCACCGCCGCGAGCCCGGCCGCACCCCCCGTCTCCGCGGACGACATGGTCCGTACGCTCACGAAGCTGCTCCCCGAGGGGAAGGTGACCCCCGGGGCGGCGCGCGGGACGGACGATCCGCAGGGGCTGCCGCCGCTCGCGCAGGTGGTGTTCGACGACGGCGAGGGCGCGGGGTCGGTCTCGCTGGCCGTGGACCGGGTACGCGGCGCGGGCGGGACCTTCGATCCGGCGAGCGAGGTGGCGCCCTGCCCCGAGCTGGAGCTGCCCGGTTCGGAAGCGGACAGCTGCGTGACGCAGACCCTGCCCGACGGGTCCGTGGTGACCCTGACGCAGGGGTACGAGTACCCGGACCGCCGCGAGGACACCAAGGCGTGGAGCGCCGACCTGGTCACTCCGGCCGGGCAGCGGGTGAGCGTGAGCGAGTGGAACGCCGCCGCCGAGAAGGGCGAGCCCGTATCCCGGCCCGAACCCCCGCTGACCATGGCGCAGTTGAAGTCGCTGGTCGCGGCGAAGGAGTGGCGCAGGGTCGCCGACGCCCTCCCGGAGCCGGCCGCGGCGCCGACGGCGTCGGGCTCCGCCGCGGACACGTCGGGGCTCGCAGGGCGGCGGATCCTCGCCGTCCTCACCAGCTCGCTGCCCGACGGCGTGCAGGTCGTCTCCAGCGACCACGACGAGACCGAGTTCGCCTACGCCGTCCTGGACGACGGCAAGGGCAGGAGCTACGTCCAGGTCAACATGCAGCGCGGCATGTCCGACGCCGCGGGCGAGCTGTACGGCTCCGGCGCCGAGACCCTTTCCGACGGCACCCGGGTCGCGACGCGGCAGGGGCCGGGCGAGAAGGGCGGCGAGGGCGTCGTGATGTGGACCGTGGACACGATGCGCGCGGACGGCAGGCGCGTGGTGATCAGCGCCTTCAACGCGGGCAGCCAGACGACGGCCGCCACGCGCCCCGAACCGGCGCTCACCGTCGCCCAGTTGCGGAAGATCGCGCTCAGCCCGCAGTGGGAGGTGCTCGGCGCCTGAGCCCGGCACCGGCCGCGTCGTCCGCGGCCGGTGCCGGCCACGGCCGTGCGGCCCCGGCGGGCGTCGTCCGCCGGGGCCGCACGGCTCAGAAGAACTCCGACCACGGCTGGTCCGCGATCTGCTTCACGCACAGCACCAGGAACAGCAGCCCGGCCACCGCGAGCATCCCGTTGCTGAGCCGGCCGTTGCGCCACTCGGCGGGCGTGCGGGCCGAGTTGAGCAGCCGGATCAGGGTCAGCGCGAGGAAGGGCAGGAAGGCCGCGCCCAGCACGCCGTACAGGACGACCAGGCGGAAGGGCTGGCCCTGGAAGAGCAGGACCATCGGCGGGAAGGTCAGCCACAGCAGGTACAGGCGGAACGGCCCGGAGCGCTCCCGGCGGCCGGAGGCGACCTCGGCGCCCGTGGTCCGCGCGCCGTCCCGGTGGTGGGCGACGAAGTCGGCGAACATCAGGCTCACGCCGTGCCAGACGCCGATCAGGGAGGTGAAGGAGGTGGCGAAGAAGCCGATGAGGAAGAACGTGGCGGTGGCCGAGCCGTACTCCGCCTCCAGGATGTCGCCGAGCTGCACGAGTCCCTTGTCGCCGCCGGCGATGGCCACGTTCGCGGAGTGCAGCAGCTCGGCGCCGACGAACAGCATCGCGACCACGAAGACGCCGGTGGTGAGGTAGGCGACGCGGTTGTCGAACCGCATCACCTTCATCCAGCCGGTGTCGGTCCAGCCCTTGGCGTTGACCCAGTACCCGTAGGCCGCGAGGGTGATGGTGCCGCCGACGCCGCCGATCAGGCCGAGGGTGTTGAGGACGGAGTCCTTCTCGTCGGGCAGCACGGGCAGCAGGCCCGCCAGGGCGTCCGGGACGTTCGGCGTCACGCGGACCGCGAGGTAGACGGTCACCACGAACATGACGCCCACCAGGACCGTCATGACCTTCTCGAACACCGCGTACTGGTTGAACCAGACGAACACCAGGCCCACCAGTCCGCAGGCGATGGCCCACCACTCCAGGTCCATCACGCCGGGGAACAGGGCCTGCAGGGGCAGCGCGCTGGACGACATCGCCGCCGCGCCGTAGACGAAGCCCCAGACGACGACGTAGACGAGGAAGAACCACGTCGTCCAGCGGCCGAGGCTCGCCCAGCCGTCGAACAGGGTGCGGCCGGTGGCGAGGTGCCAGCGGCCGGCCGCCTCCGCGAGGGAGATCTTGACCAGGCAGCCCAGCACCGCCGCCCAGAGCAGGGTGTAGCCGAAGTTGCTGCCGGCGATGAGGGTGGCGACCAGGTCGCCGGCGCCGACACCGGTCGCGGCGACGACGATGCCGGGACCGAGGTGGCGCCAACTGGACGTGCGGGGTGTGGGGTGGTGGCTGCCGGATGATGCCCCGGTGTCGGTGGGGTTTCCCGTGGTGTCCGCCATGCCCTTCAAGAAAGCCGAAGCGGATCGGCCCGGCAAGGGGGCGTGCGCGGGTGCGGTGGCGTCCGTCCGCCCGGGACGGGACGGGGCACGGGGAGGGAGGCGGCCCGACGGCGCGTCAGTCGCACGCGCACGTGCCGAGTTCGAACCAGACCGTCTTGACCGGCCCGTCCTGGTGGCAGCCCCAGCGCCGGGCGAGCGCCTCCACCAGGAACATCCCCCGGCCGCTCTCCGCGGAGCCCGCCCGCAGGACCTGCGGGGTGCGGCGGCCGGTGTCGGTCACCTCGCAGCGCAGGACGCCGTGCGCCGCGGACAGCGTGAGCCGGTAGTGGCTCGCGGAGTGCAGCAGGGCGTTGGTGGCGAGTTCGCTGACGAGCAGGACGGCGGTGTCCGTCAGGTCGTCGGGCTCGCCCAGGCCCCACCCCTCCAGTTGCCGGCGCACCTGCGCGCGCGCCTCGCCGACGGCGGACGGCCGGGGGTCGTACACGGCACTCCAGTGGCCCGCGCCCAGGGGCGGCTGGGGGCAGGCGCCGTACGGCGACGGGTCGGGGTCGGGAAGGCGCCCCCCGAAGAGTTGCAGCATGGCCTCAGCATGACCTTCCCCGACGGCCCGTACACGGGGAGGACTACGCGATTCCGTACCTGTTGATACCCGTGGATACCTCCGGATACCCGCGCATACCTGTGGATGAACGGTGAAACGCATCGATCGTGCACCGTGTCAGCCGTACTGGAGGCGCAGGACCGTGCCGTCGGCGGACGGGCGGACGTCGACGTACGCGCAGACCTGGCGGGTGAACCACAGGCCCGGGCCGGCCGCCGGGGCGGCCGGGGGCGGGGGGACGAAGCCGGCCAGGGGGTCGTCCAGGCGCCGGGAGAGGCGCAGTTCGCAGACGCAGGCGGGGGCTTCGCCCCACAGGAGGGCGGCGGTGACGGGGGCGACGGAGGCCGCCTCCAGGACGGCCGTCGTGAAGAGGTCCGCGTCGGCGGGGGCGAGGCCCCGGCCGGCGGCCCAGGAGCGGACCGCCCCGGCGGTGGGCGCCGCGAGACGCCGGGCGTCGGCGGGCGGGCGGGGCAGGGGTACGGCGTCCAGTTCGGCGGCCAGCCGGAGCGGGTCCTCGTACGTGCCGCTGCCGGGGTGGGCCCGGCGGGCGGCCGTGACGTGGGCGGGGGCGACGGTGCGGGTGTCGTAGACGCACAGGGCGGTGGCGGAGGTGGGGGCGAAGAGGAGGTTGGCGAGGGCCTCGTAGCGGATCCACTCGGCGCTCTCGCGCGCGGAGCGCCCGGCCCCGCCGTCCCACACCGGCTCCATGAGGAGGTGGACGCGGCCGTCCGGGCCGGCGTGCGCGGCGAGGTGACCGGCGGCGCGGGCGACGGCGTTGGCCGCGGAGCCGGTGTACCAGTCGGTGTGGGGGACGAGGGTGACCTCCCCGGCGCGGGCGCCGAGGGCGTCGCGCAGGGCGTCCAGTCTGGCGGGGGCGGCGATGGCCACCGGCGGGGGCTCGTCGGGGGCGGCGAGGCCCTCGGCCAGGAAGGGGAGCGCGGCGGCGAGGAAGGCCTCGTCCGTGCCGGGGCAGGTCATCCGGTGCTCGAACGCCCTCCGGTCCCGGGCGGTGCTGCGGACGGTCATCGGGGGTCCTCTCTGTGCGGTGCGGGTCCGTGCCGTGCGGGCTGCCGCACGGTGTGACGCGGACTCAGCGCTGGGCCGTCACCCAGGCGGCGATCTGACTGCGGTTGCTGAAGCCGAGCTTGCCGAGGATGCGCTCCACATGGCCCTCGGCCGTGCGGCGGGCGATCACCAGGCGGTCGGCGATCTGCTGGTTGGCGAGGCCCTGGGCGACCAGTTCGGCCACCTGCGTCTCGCGGCGGGTGAGACGGACGGCGGCCGGCGCGGCCTCGACGACGGGTGCGCGGGGCGGGGGTGGCGGGCCGGTGGGCGGGGTGCGGGGGACGCCCGGAGCGGGGGCGGTGCGCGGGGCGTGCGGAGGGTGCGCGGGGACCGGCGGACCGCCGTGCGGGGCGGGGCCGGCGGCCGGGCCGTGCGGGAACGGCTCGTGCGGAACCGGTTCGTGCGGGAACGGTCCGGTGGCGCGGGCGGCGCCGGACGGTGGGGGCGCCGGGCCGCGCCGGACCGCCGGGGCGCGCTCGTCGAGGGCGTGGCGGACGACGTCCGCGAGGGCGAGGGCGGCGCCGCGGTCGTACGCGCGGCCGAAGGCGGCACGGCCCAGGGCCCGCCGGGCGCGTTCCTCGGCGGCGCGACGGGTCGCGTTCAGGGCCGCGGAGCCCCAGCGGCTGGGGTCGACGTCCGCCCAGACCCGGTCGGCGGCGCCGAGCAGGAGGGCCGTGCGTTCCTGGGCGGCGCGTTCGTGGGCACTGCGCTGCCGGGCGGCGCGCGGGAGGGGGACGGGCTCGGCGGCGGCGCGCGGGAGGGGGGCCGGATCGGGAGCCCCGTGCGGGGGGCCGGTGGTGCCGCTCGCGGTGTCCGGGGTGCCGCGTTCGGCGGCGATGCGGGCGAGCAGGTCGAGGGTGAGGCCCATGCCGACCACGTCGTGCACCGCGAGCTTGAGGCGCAGCGCCTCGCGGCCGTGCCGCTCCGCCCGCTCCCAGTCGCCGCGCACGCTGTGCGCGAGGGCCAGCATGCGCTCCACGTACGACAGCACCCAGCGTTCGCCGTGTCCGACGCACAGCCTCCGGGTCTCCTCGCAGACGGCGACGGCCTCGTCCGCACGGCCCAGGAAGCCCAGGGCGCAGGCGAGTTCGACGTGGTCGAGGCCGACGAGGCTGAGGTGCTGGCCGGGGACACGGCCGCGGTCGACGCCGGTCCGGAAGTGCTCCAGGGCGCCTTCGAGGTCGTCGCCGAAGAGGCGGATGACGCCGATGACGTAGTCGGCGTGGGCCGCCTCCGCCGCGTCGCCGAGGCGGTGCGCCAGGTCGCGGGCCTGTTCCGCGCGGCGGCGGCCGCGGGTGAGGTCCTCGGGGCAGCCCGCGAGGAGGGCCGACGCCCAGAGGGCCCGGGCGCGTTCGGGGGTGGGTTCCGCGTGGGCGGCCAGGGCGCGGTCGAGCCAGTAGCGGCCCTCGCGGGGGGCTCCGCAGGCGTGCCAGTGGAACCACAGGGTGCCGGCCAGGCGCAGGCCCGCGAGGGCTTCGCCGGGGGTGGAGAGGCTGAAGTCCAGGGCGGCGCGGAGGCTGTCCCGGTCGGCGCGGAGCCGGCTGACGATGGCGGGCTGGTCCGGACCGAACCAGTCGCGCTCGCAGGCCGCCGCCCGCCGCTGCATCCAGTCGCGGAGGCGGGTGCGGGCGGCGTGCTCCTCGCCGGAGTGCTCACGCAGGCGCTCCAGGCCGTACTCGCGGAGGGTGTCGAGGAGGCGGTACCCGACGCCGCCCCCGGGGCCGGTCTCGCGGCACAGGACGGACTTGTCGACCAGGCCGGCGACGGCGTCGAGGACCTCCCGCGGCCGCAGGGGCGGGGGTCGTTCCGCCCCCGGCGCCCCGTCCCGGCCCGGCTCCGGGGGCTCCTCCCCCGGTGTCCCGGCTCCCGGCGCCCCGGCTCCCGCTCCTCCGGCTCGGGGTCCCCCGGTCTCCGCGCTCCCGGCCGGCCGGTCCGGAAGGCGGGTGCCCCCGCCCGCGCGCACCGTCTCCCCCTCCCCGCCCGCGCCGCGTCCGTCCGCGCACACCGCCTCCGCCGTCTCCAGGTCGAAGAATCCCGGGAGGACGGAGAGGCGGGCCCAGACCCGCCGTTCCAGCGTTCCGCACAGTTCGTGGGACCAGGCGACCGCCGCGCGCAGGGTCTGGTGGCGGGGGGCCACCGCGGGGCTGCCCGCGGTGAGGAGGCGGTAGCGGTCGTCGAGGCGGTCCAGGAGCTGGTCGACGTCGAGGAGGCGCATCCGGACGGCGGCGAGCTCGATGGCGAGCGGGAGACCGTCGAGGCGGCGGCAGAGGCGGGCCACGGACGCCCGGTTCGCGGCGGTGAGGCGGAAGCCCGGGACGACGGCCGCGGCCCGGTCGGCGAAGAGCGCGAGGGCCGGGTAGCCGTCGACGGCGGAGAGGTCGCCGTCCGGGTCGGGGACGGGCAACGGCCGTACGTCCATCAGGTGTTCCTCGGTGAGGCCGAACCGGTGGCGGCTGGTGGCGAGGATCCGGACGCCGGTGGTGCCGTGCAGCAGCGCGCCGGCGAGTGCGGCGCAGGCGGGCAGCAGGTGCTCGCAGTTGTCGACGACGAGCAGCACCCGCCGGTCCCGCAGGCGTTCCGCGAGGGTGTCCAGCGCGGGGCGGCCGGAGTAGTCGTGCAGGCCGAGCGCGCCGGCGACGGCGAGCGGCACGAGGGCGGGGTCGTACAGGCCGGAGAGGGGCACGAAGCGCACGCCGTCGGGGAAGGCGCGGGCGACGCGCGACGCGATCCGCGCGGCCAGCCGGGACTTGCCGACGCCGCCCGGGCCGGTCAGGGTCACCAGTCGGGCGCGGGCCAGCAGTTCCCTGCCTTCGGTCAGTTCGCCGCGTCGGTCGACGAAGCTGGTCGTCTCCACCGGCAGCCGGCCGTCGGGTCCTGGCGCCGGTCCACCCATGATCAGCCAGTCCTCCGGGGCGGGTTCCTCGAAGGAGCCGGAGGTCCGGACTCCTTCGCGTGCGCGGGCCCCCAGCCTTCCCCGGACCGTACGCGTCCGCACACGCGGATCACACCCGTGAGTGCATTTCGCCGGGGCCCGCCACTCCGGGGCCGGTCACGCGTACACTGCGCGACCGCCGACGGCGCGGCAATCCCCTTACGGGCAGCGCCGTTCCGTACGATTCCGGCCATTCGACTCCTCGGCCACCCTTGACCTGACCATGACATACCCCGACGATGAGCGGCACCCCGCACCCGTGCACAGCACGCACACAGCACCGCACCGCGGAGCACCGCACCGCGGAAGCACCGCAGGCGCACCGCACCTCGCACGCAGCTCCACACCGCTCCGTCCCCCACGTGTCCGGCGATCCCGGACTTCTGGAGAACCGAGGAGAACCCATGCGACTCCGCACACGCGGCTCCGGCCTCGTCCGCGGCGGCAGACGAACCGCCGCGCTGGCCGCCCTGATGGCCCTCGCCCTCGCCGCGCCGATCTCGGCGACGGCCACGAACGCGGCGGCGGGAAGCGCCGTGAAGGCGGCGCCCTCCGCCGACGACATCCGCCAGTACGAGATCCACGTCCACCGCAGCACGCCCGAGACGCGCACCGCGATCGCCGCGGCCGGGGTGAGCGTGGACGAGGCCGACGAGGAGACCGTCGTCGTCTCCGGCCGCGCGGACCAGATCGGGAAGCTGCGCGCGCAGGGCTACGAGGTCGCCGCGCTGGGCGCCGCCCCCGACCGCACCGCCGAGGGCGAGACCCGGCTCTACGACTTCCCGTCGGCCGACTCGCGCTACCACAACTACGCCGAGATGACCGCGGAGATCGACCAGCGCATCGCGGCCTACCCGAACATCATCAGCAAGCGGGTGATCGGCACCTCCTACCAGGGCCGCAACATCGTCGCCGTCAAGATCAGCGACAACGTCGGCACCGACGAGGCCGAGCCCGAGGTGCTGTTCACCCACCACCAGCACGCCCGCGAGCACCTGACCGTGGAGATGGCCCTGTACCTGATCCGCGAGCTGGGCGCCGGCTACGGCACCGACTCCCGCATCACCAGCATGGTGAACAACCGCGAGATCTGGATCGTGCCCGACCTCAACCCGGACGGCGGCGAGTACGACGTCGCCACCGGCTCCTACCGGTCGTGGCGCAAGAACCGCCAGCCCAACTCCGGTTCCACGGCCGTCGGTACGGACCTCAACCGCAACTGGGCCTACCGGTGGGGCTGCTGCGGCGGCTCCTCGGGCTCGACGTCCTCCGAGACCTACCGGGGGGCCGCCGCCGAGTCGGCGCCCGAGGTGAAGGTCGTCGCCAACTTCGTGCGCAGCCGGGTCGTGGGCGGCGTCCAGCAGATCAAGTCGGGCATCGACTTCCACACCTACAGCGAACTGGTGCTGTGGCCCTTCGGGTACACCACCGCCGACACCGCCACCGGGATGACCGCGGACGACCGCAACGCCTTCGCCACGGTCGGCCGGTCGATGGCCGCCAGCAACGGGTACACCCCGGAGCAGTCGAGCGACCTGTACATCACGGACGGGTCGATCGACGACTACCTCTGGGGCACCCACAAGATCTTCTCGTACACCTTCGAGATGTACCCGGGCTCGTCGGGCGGCGGCGGGTTCTACCCGCCCGACGAGGTCATCGAGCGGGAGACCGCGCGCAACAAGGACGCGGTGCTGCAACTGCTGGAGAACTCGGACTGTATGTACCGCTCGATCGGCAAGCAGGCCCAGTACTGCGGCTGACGGCGGCGCCCGCTAGCCTGCGTCGGGCTTGGTGCCGGACCCGGTCCCGGGCTCGGCGTCGGACCCGGTCTCGGACCCGGTCTCGGTGTCCTCGCGGTCGGCCGCTTCCTCGAAGTAGGCGTCCAGGACCGCGTCGAGCTGCTCGTCCCACTCCTTGAAGCGGCCCCTGGCCGTCGCCTCGATCTCGATCGGGTACCAGCGGCGGTCGGGGGTGTGCACCGTGATGGTGAACCGCTTCCCGAAACGCGGGGTCTCCGTCTCGACCGCGCCGATCTCCTCCCAGCGGAACTCGCACTCCTCCTCGTCGAGGCGGAGGCGGACGCCCCGGGCGTCGGCGACGATCCGCGCCCGGCGGTCGGCGGCCTCGAAGACGGGACCGTCCGGCGCCGTCGGCTCCTCGGCCCCCTCCGACTCCCCGGCCGGCGCGTCCACTTCGGCCGACGCGCCCTCGGGGGCGTCCGGGGCGGTGACCGTCCCGTCCGCCTCCGGGCCGTCCTCGGACCTGGCGTCCTTCGGCTCCGCGGTCACGGGCGACGTGAGCCCGGGGATGAATGCCGGGTCGAACCCGGCGCCCTCCAGGGGCTGGCTGCTCGAACCTATGCGCTGCTCCACAGCGGGCAGTATGGTCGAAGATCCTGTGCCGGACACAGCCGGCCCTCCACTTCGTTATGAGACGCCTACACGCGAGCAAGCGGCCACGGCTAGACGAACGGGCTCAATACGGCCGCCACGGCGAACCCGACGACGGACAGCACCGTCTCCAGCACGGTCCACGTCCGCAGGGTGTCCCGCTCGCTGATGCCGAAGTACTTGGCGACCATCCAGAAGCCGCCGTCGTTGACGTGCGAGGCGAAGATGGAACCCGCCGAGATCGCCATGATGACGAGGGCGACGAAGGCCTGCGAGTGGCCGCCCCCGGCGAGCAGCGGCGCCACGATGCCCGCCGTCGTCACGATCGCCACCGTCGCCGAGCCCTGGGCGACGCGCAGCACCACCGAGATCAGGTACGACAGCACCAGCACCGGCAGACCGACGTCGTGGAAGGTGTCGGAGAGGGCCTGGGCCACGCCGCTCGCCTTGAGGACGGCGCCGAAGACCCCGCCCGCCCCGACGACCAGCAGGATGTTGCCGACCGGCTTCAACGAGGCCGTGGAGACGGTCTCCAGGGACTTGCGGGACCAGCCGCGCCGGATGCCGAGCAGGTAGTAGGCCAGGAGCAGGGCGATCGTGAGGGCGACGAAGGGGCTGCCGAAGAACTCGATCACCGAACGCGCCGTGGAGGGGTCCAGCGCGATCGAGGAGAAGGTGGCCGCGAGGATCAGCACCAGCGGCGTGCCGATGATGCCGAGGACCGTGCCCAGCGGCACCGGGTCCTCGCGCGGGACGACGCCCTGCGCCCGCTGCTCCTCGACGACGGCCGACCGGGCCTCGGCCGCCGCCTCGACCATGTCCTGCGGTACGGCGACGAAGAGGCGGCGCCCGATCCACGCGGAGTACGCCCAGGCGGCCAGGACCGCGGGGACGCCGCAGACGACGCCCATGAGGATGACCCAGCCGAGGTCGACGTGGAGGAGTCCGGCGGCCGCCACCGGGCCCGGGTGCGGAGGCAGGAAGGCGTGGGTCATCGACAGGCCGGCGAGCAGCGGCAGGCAGTACAGCAGGATCGACCTGCCGCTGCGCCTGGCGGCGGCGTAGACGATCGGCGCGAGGACGAAGATGCCGACGTCGAAGAAGACGGGGATGCCGAAGACGAGGCCGGTCACGCCCATCGCGAGGGGCGCCCGCTTCTCGCCGAAGAGGTGGAGCAGCCGGGAGGCCAGGACCTCGGCGCCGCCGCTGACCTCGAGGACCGCGCCGAGCATGGTGCCGAGGCCGATGATGATGGCGACGTGGCCCAGGATGCCGCCCATGCCCGACTCGATGGTGGAGACGGCGTCCGAGCGCTGGACGGTGCCGAAGAGTTCGGTGACGGAGAGTCCGGCCGACAGGCCGACGGCTATGGAGACGGCGAGCAGGGCGACGAACGGCTGGAGCCTGACCTTGATGATCAGGAAGAGCAGTAGGGCGATGCCGAGGGCGGCGACCGTGAGCAGTCCGGCCGTGCCGTCGACGAGCAGGAGCAGTCCGCCGGTGTGGGGCGGGGCTTCGGCGGCGGCCGCCAGGGAGTGGGGCATGCGGGGGTCCTCTGCGTGAGTGCACGGAGCTTTCGGGCAGGGCGGATCGCGGCACGGCGCGCCCCCGGGTCGGGGGCCGCCGTGCCGTCGTGCGGGGTGCGGGGTGCGGGGTGCGGGGTAGGGGGCGCGGAACGCGCTGAAGGGAGCGCGCGAAGCGGCTCACGGAAGGCGGGAGTTCGCGGACCGACGAGGAGCCGGGCCGCCGGGGGACGGGGGAACCGGCCCGCCGGGGAGTCCGGGGAGTCCGGGGAGCCTGGGGAGTCCGGGCTCAGCCGAGGACGGCGAGCGCGTCGATCTCGATGAGGAGGCCGGCGGGGAGGCCGACGTAGACCGTGGTGCGCGCGGCGGGCGGGGCGGTGAGCGCCTGCTCCTCGAAGTAGGCGTTGTAGAGGTCGTTCATCTCGGCGAAGTGGTCCACGTCCGTCAGGTAGACGCGGATCATCATCACGTCGTCCCAGCTCGCGCCGCCCTCCTCCAGGATCGCCTCGACGTTGGCGAGGGTCTGCAGGGTCTGCTCGCGCAGGGTGGGGCCGGCCGGCGTCGGGGGCCTGCCCTCCTCGGCGGGCAGGAAGCCGACCTGCCCGGCGACCTGGAGGATGTTGCCCTTGCGCACGCCGTGCGAGAACTTCGCGGGCGGAACGGTGTGGGTCTTCGGCGTGAGCGCGATCTTCTCGGTCATGGTCGTACGGTGTCCTTCGCTTCAGGTCCTGCCGGAGTACTCGCCGCTGATGTCGTCCGCGGTGCGGCGCACCTGCGGGAGCAGGGTGAGGAGTTCGTCGGCGGTGACGACGACGTTCGGCGCGGAGA
The DNA here is from genome assembly GCF_055580685.1 of Streptomyces sp. NPDC031554. Classification (NCBI taxonomy): domain Bacteria; kingdom Bacillati; phylum Actinomycetota; class Actinomycetes; order Kitasatosporales; family Streptomycetaceae; genus Streptomyces; species Streptomyces sp. NPDC031554. The sequence continues at coordinate 766,028 of NZ_JBVIKX010000001.1, forward strand.
CCGACATCGCGGCGACCACCCGGCCGTCGGCGCCGCGGACGGGTGCCGCGACGCAGTTGATGGACTCCTCGTGGCCGCCGAGGTCGGTGGCCCAGCCCTGTTCGCGCACCTTCGCCAGCTCCCGCAGGAAAGCGGGCGCGTCGGGGGTGGAACGGGCCGTGTAGAGGGGGTAGTCGAGCCGCTCGGCGACGGCGCGCCGCTCGGGCTCGGGCAGGTCGGCCAGGAGCAGCTTGGCGACCGCGGCGACGGTGACGGCGACCGGCTTGCCGATGCGCGAGTACATCCGCACCGGGTAGCGGCTCTCCACCTTGTCGATGTAGAGGACCTCGCCCTCCTCGTACACGGCGAGGTGCACGGTGTGGCCGCACCGCTCGTTGAGCCGTGCCAGGTGGGGGTGGGCGATCTCGCGGACGTCGAGGTTCTCCATCGCCTCCTGGGCGAGGGCGAAGAGGCGGGCGCCGAGCCGGTAGCGCTGGTCGGACTGCCGGTAGACGAGCCCGTGCTCGTGCAGGGTCCGCAGCAGCCGCAGGGCCGTGGACTTGTGGACGCCGAGGCGGTCGGCGACCTGTCCGAGGTCGGCGGGGCCCTCGGCGAGCAGGGGCAGGATGCTCAGGGCGCGGTCGACGGTCTGGCTCATGGGGTGCGTACCTCCTCGGGGGCCGTCGCGGCTTGCGTCCAGCCGGGGCCGAGTCGAAGTCTCCCCCACGCGTCGTCGTCGAGGGCGGCGAGGCGGTCGGCGTGTGCGAGCCAGGCGGGGCGCGGCGCGGCCGCTCCGTGAGGGGCGGTGGCCGGGCCGGGGGCGGGCGGGGGCGCGGCGAGGTCGCCGGGGACGGTCAGGGCGGCGGCCGCCCACAGGTGTCCGTGGCGCAGGCGGTCCTTCATCGGCAGGCCGCGCAGGGTGGCGGAGAGGAACCCGGCGGCGAAGGCGTCCCCGGCGCCGACGGCGGCGACGACGTCGACGCGGGGGGCGCGGACACGGGTGGCCGTGCTGTCGGCGTCCGCCGTCCCCCGGGTGTCCTTGCCGAAGGCGACGGCCGCGCCCGGTCCCTGTTTGACGACGAGGAGGTCCACGTCGGGCAGCGCGTCGGCGACGGCACGGGCGCCGTGCAGGCCCCAGGCGTCCCGTGCCTCGTCGGCCCCGACGAAGACGACGTCGGCGCGGCGGGCCAGTTCGAGCAGGACGTGCGGGCCTTCGGCGTCGGGCCACAGCCCGGCCCGGAAGTTGACGTCGAAGGAGACGAGCGGCCTCTCCGGCCGGGGTCCGGTCAGTTCCTCCAGCAGGCCGAGGCAGCCCTTCGACAGGGCCGCCGTGATGCCCGACAGGTGCAGGACGCGGCCGGCCCGCGCGGCCGCGAGGTCCACGTTGTCCGTCGTCATCGCGGAGGCCGCCGACCCGGCCCGGTAGTACGCCACCTCGTGGGCGTCGGTCGCCCGGTCCCCCGCGGTGCGGAAGTACACGCCGGTCGGGCGCGCCGCGTCCCGCCCCACGGCCGTGACGTCGACGCCGTACGCCCCGATCGCCTCGACCAGGTGGTCGCCGAAGCCGTCGGCGCCGACCCTGCCGACCCAGCGCGCCGTGTGTCCGGCGGCGGCCAGCGCGCAGACCACGTTGGACTCGGCGCCGCCGATGGCCCGGTCGAAGGAGGGCACGTCGGCGAGGCGGCCGGGCCGGGAGGGCAGGAAGGTGACCATGGACTCGCCGAGCGCGACGACGTCCACGACGTCGGGGGCGTTGCGGAATCCGTCGGCGGTCACGATCGTCACAGCTCCCTGGTCGGTGTGCGGGCCGGCTCCGTTGACCCCGCGCTGGCCGAGATGTTAGACAGCGGAAAGCGTTGTACGCAATGACCGTTGCACACAGTGCAACACACCATGTCTGGAGGCTCGTATGGCCCTCGATCCCGGGACCGAAGCGCTGGCGCGGCTCGCGCGGGAACGCGTCGACCACCGCTTCAAGGGCCTGCCGCCGGACGCCGACGGCCTGACGGTCGGTGAACTGGCCGCCCAGCGCCGCAACCTCTTCACCGGCGGTTTCACCACCCCCGTCCTCGCGCTGTCCGCCGAGCGCCTGGAGCACAACCTGCGGCTCATGGAGGCGTACGCCGCCCGGCACGGACTCGCGTTCGCCCCGCACGGCAAGACCTCCATGGCGCCCCGGCTGTTCCGGCGGCAGATCGAGCACGGCGCCTGGGGCATCACCCTCGCCGTCCCCCACCAGGTCCGCGTGGCGCGGGCGTACGGCGTCCGGCGGGTCTTCCTCGCCAACGAACTGGTGGACCCGGCGGCCCTGCGCGCCGTCGCGGCGGACCTCGCCGCCGACCCCGGATACTCCTTCGTCTGCTACGTCGACTCCGTGCGCGGGGTGGAGCTGATGGACGCGGCACTGCGCGGGGCGGCCCGGCCGCTGGACGTGGTCGTGGAACTGGCCGGGGGCGAGGGCGCCCGCACCGGGGTCCGCACCGAGGCCGAGTGCGCGGCGGTCGCGGACGCGGTGGCCGCCGTGCCGACGCTGCGGCTGGTGGGCGTCGCCGGCTACGAGGGCGAGGTGCCGCGGGCCGACCCCGAGCGCGTGCGTGCCTGGCTGCGCCGGCTGGTGGCGCTGGCCGTGGACCTCGACCGGGCGGGGCGGTTCGCGGACGCGGAGGAGATCGTCGTCAGCGCGGGCGGCAGCGCCTGGTTCGACGCGGTCGCGGACGTCTTCGCCACGGTGCCCGCGCTCTCCCTGCCGGTGCTGAAGCTGCTGCGCTCCGGCGCCTACGTCTCGCACGACGACGGCCACTACCGCAGGCTCACGCCCTTCAACCGCGTCCCCGAGGAGGGCGCCCTGGAACCGGCGTTCCGCCTCTGGACGCAGGTGGTGTCGCGGCCGTCCGCCGAGCAGGCCTTCGTGAACGCGGGCAAGCGGGACGCCGCCCACGACCTCGATCTGCCCTTCGCCCAGGTCGTGCGGCGGGACGGCGTCGAGCGCCCGGCGACCGGCGTCGACGTCACCGCCCTGTCCGACCAGCACGCCTGGCTGCGGACGGCACCGGACGCCGATCTGGAGGTGGGCGACTGGGTGGGCCTCGGCCTGTCCCACCCGTGCACGTCCTTCGACAAGTGGCAGCTGATCCCGCTGGCCGAGGCGGACGGCACGGTCGTCGACTACATCCGTACGTTCTTCTAGGAGGCGGTCGTGGAAGCTCTGGTCATCCGGGACGCGGACGTCGTCGACGGCACGGGCGCGGACTCCTACCGCGCCGACGTAGTGGTGGACGGCAGCCGGATCGTCTCGATCGTCAAGGAGGCCGCGGCCGCGGGCTGCCAGCGCCCGAAGGCGGTGCGCGAACTGGACGCCGAGGGGCTGGTCCTGTCCCCCGGCTTCATCGACATGCACGCGCACAGCGACCTCGCGCTGCTGCGCGACCCCGGCCACGGCGCGAAGGCCGCGCAGGGCGTCACCCTGGAGGTGCTGGGCCAGGACGGCCTGTCGTACGCGCCGGTCGACGACCGCACGCTCGACGGGGTGCGCCGGTCCGTCGCCGGCTGGAACGGCGCCGGCGACGACATCGACTTCGACTGGCGGTCGGTGGGCGAGTACCTCGACCGCCTGGACCGCGGCATCGCCGTCAACGCCGCCTACCTGATCCCCCAGGGCACGGTCCGCGCGCTGGTCGTCGGCTGGGACGACCGCGAGGCGACCCCCCGCGAACTGGACCGGATGCGGCGCCTGGTGGCCGAAGGGCTGGAGCAGGGCGCGGTCGGCCTGTCCTCCGGGCTGACCTACACGCCCGGCATGTACGCCGGGAACGCCGAACTGACCGAGCTGTGCCGGGTGGTGGCCTCCTACGGCGGCTACTACTGCCCGCACCACCGCTCCTACGGCGCCGGGGCCCTGGAGGCGTACGCGGAGATGGTCGAGCTGGCCCGGCGGGCGGGCTGCGCGCTCCACCTGGCCCACGCCACCATGAACTTCGGGGTGAACGAGGGGCGGGCGCCGGAGCTGCTGGCCCTGCTGGACGAGGCGCTGGCCGCGGGGGCCGACATCACCTTCGACACGTATCCCTACACCGCCGGCTGCACCACCCTGGCGGCGCTGCTGCCGAGCTGGGCGAGCGAGGGCGGCCCCGAGGAGATCCTGCGCCGGCTGACCGACGAGGAGAGCGCCGAGCGGATCCGGCACGACCTGGAGGAGGTGGGTTCGGACGGCTGCCACGGCGTGCCGGTCGACTGGGACACCGTCGAGATCTCGGGGGTCGGCGACGCCGCCCTCGACGCGTACGTCGGCCGCACGGTCCGGGAGTCGGCGGCGCTGCGCGGCGAGACGCCCTGGACTACAGCCCGTCGGCTGCTGGTCGAGGACCGGCTCGCCACGGCGGTCCTCCAGCACGTCGGCCACGAGGAGAACGTCCGCGCGATCATGCGCCACCGCGTGCACACCGGCGGCTCGGACGGCATCCTCCAGGGCAGCAAGCCCCACCCGCGCGCGTACGGCACCTTCCCGCACTACCTCGGGCGGTACGTCCGGGAGGCGGGGGTGCTGTCGCTGGAGGAGTGCGTCGCCCACCTCACCGGCCGCCCGGCGGCCCGCCTGCGGCTGCCGGACCGGGGCCTGGTCCGCGAGGGGTACCGGGCGGACCTGGTCCTGTTCGACCCGCGGACGGTGGCGGCGGGCTCGTCCTACGACGCGCCGCGCACGCCGCCCACCGGCATCCCGCACGTGCTGATCGACGGCCGGTTCGTCGTCGAGGACGGCCGGCGGACGGACGTGCTGGCGGGACGGGCGGTCCGTCGCACCCCCGTGTCCGGGTGACGGACCGCCCCCGCGCGTCGCCCTACGGCTTGGGCAGGGCGCACCCGGCGGCGCTCAGGTTCACCTGGTTGCCGGTGGTGAAGCAGGCGGGGAACTGGTACGTCTCCTGGGCGTAGTTGATGCCCTGGCGGACGGTGACGTTGCCGCTCGCGTCGACCTCGCAGGGGTTGTTCACCGTGCAGGACCCGCCGTCCTCGTTGCCGGTGTTGTTGACGGCCACGACCTTGCCGGTGGCCTGGTCGATCACCGGCGAGCCGGAGGTGCCGCCGATGGTCTGGCAGGCGGAGGTGTAGCGGACCGAGTCCTTCCAGGTCCAGTCGCCCTCCTTGACGCGGTACACGAACCCGTCGATGTTGCAGCTGTAGAGCCGCTTCCAGTAGCCGGAGGCGACGGTGATCGCGGTGCCGGCGGTCGGGTGCGTGTCCTGCACGGTGAGCGCGCTGATGCCGTAGGAGCTGCGGATCGTCGCGTACGTGCTGGTGAGCTGGTAGACCGCCGCGTCCGTGTCGGTCATCGTGCCGTAGGCGATCTTGCTGGCGCGCAGGGTCGCGACCCGGGTGCCGGCGGAGTTGAGCAGCCCGAAGGTGCGGCTGGAGGTCCGGTTGACGAGGACCTGGCCCGGCGTCGGGAATCCCGTCTCCAGGCAGTGGCCGTTGGTGAGGACCAGGGCCGGGGCGGTGTCCAGGGAGTTCGGGAAGCGGATCAGGGAGCCGGAACAGTTGCTCAGCGCCACGGTCCCGGTCAGGGTGACGGCCTGCAGGGTCGGCGAGGCGGCCGCCTTCGTGTCCGCCGCGACCGCCGACGCCTCGCTCACGACCGCCGGCGCCTTGCTCGCGGGCGCCTCGCTCACGGGCGCCGCGACCGCGGGCGCCGCGCCGGCCCCGGCGATGGCCAGGGCGATGAACGCGGCGACGAGAGGCTTTCTCATGTGGGGGTCCCCTCTGACGACAGGACGGCCGGAGATCTTCCGGCCGTCGGTGCTGTGCCACGCGCGACGGATCAAGCGCGCTTTTTTGTCATGCGCATTGTTGGCGCACGGAGGGGGGAGGGCAAGGATCACTTTTCAGCCGCCGGAAGCCGGGTGCCGGGTGCCGGAGGACGGCCCGGCGCGAGGCGGCAGGAGACGGAAGCGGCTGGACACGGCGGGAGTCCAGGACGACAAGGCTCCAGGACGAGGGGCGGCGGAAGCGCCCGCACATCCGACGGACAGCCGCGAGGCGGCGCCGGTGACGGCGCGAGACGGCGGGCGGCGGGCCCGCGGGGAGGCGGGCGGCGTCCTCACGGGCCGCCTCCCCACGGGACAGGGCTCTGCCGGCCGGCCCTACCTCGACCCTTTGCCCCGCCCTTTGCCGTTCCCCCTGCCGGGGCCGGCCGCCGGGGCGGTGGTGGCCTCGGCGGGTGCGGAGGCCGTCGCGGGGCCCGCCGAGGAGGACGCCGACGGCGGCTCGGACGCCGTGGCCGCCGACGAGGGAGCGGACCGGGCCGCGGTGGGTGACGCCTCGGCCGTCGGTCCGGCGTCCGTCCCCGGGGTGAGCGACGGGGCCTCCTCGGCCCCGGCCCCGGCCGTCTCCGCCGGAGCCGACCGGGTGTCCGCCGGCCGCCCCCGCTCCGCGTCGTCCGGCGATCCGGAGAACGCGAAGCCCGCGACCAGCGCGGCCACGGAGACGGCCCCGACCGCGCCGACGGCGGCGAGCGCGCGCCGGGGCCGGCGGGAGGCCCGCCGGCGGTCCGCGCGACCGCCGGACGACCGCGGGCCGGACCCCTGCGAGTCGGACGGCCGCGAGTCGGACAGCCGCGGGCCGGGCACCTGCGGATCGGTCTCCCGCGGGTCGCCTCCCCACGGGTCCGGCGCCTCCACGACGCGCGGCAGCTCGCTCGTCTCGTCGTAGGCGTTCTCCCACCCGTGCGCCGCGGCCGGATCCCGGTACGCCTCGTAGGGCGGTGGTTCGCTCTCGGTGTACGGGACGTACACGTTCGGCTGAACCGGGGGGTTCGCGCTCTCACCAGGCCTGGACATGGCCGGGGATTGTAGAGAGACGGGGGCCTCCGGGACAGCCGACGGCGATATCGCCGCAAACCCGGCGTCTCACGTGGCGGAAAACACGCCCCGCGAGGCGTTACCGAGCCGTAAGCTCCCCTCATGCAGGTGATCCAGTCGACCAAGCTCAGCAATGTCTGTTACGAGATCCGGGGTCCGGTTCTCGAAGAGGCGATGCGCCTGGAGGCGGCGGGGCACCGCATCCTCAAGCTGAACACGGGCAATCCGGCCGCGTTCGGCTTCGACTGCCCGCCGGAGATCCTGGAGGACATCCTCCGCAACGTCTCCTCGGCGCACGGCTACGGCGACGCCAAGGGCCTGCTGGCCGCGCGCCGCGCCGTGGTCATGCACAACCAGACGCTGGGCATAGAGACGGACGTCGAGCACGTCTTCATCGGCAACGGCGTCTCCGAGCTGATCGTGATGGCGATGCAGGGCCTGCTGGACGACGGCGACGAGGTCCTCGTCCCGGCGCCCGACTACCCCCTGTGGACCGCCGCCGTGGCGCTCTCCGGCGGCACCGCCGTGCACTACCGCTGCGACGAGCAGTCGGACTGGATGCCGGACCTCGCCGACGTCGAGCGCAAGGTCACCGACCGCACCAAGGCGATCGTCATCATCAACCCGAACAACCCGACGGGCGCGGTGTACGACGAGGCGATGATCCGGGGGCTGACCGACATCGCCCGCCGGCACAACCTCCTGGTCTGCTCGGACGAGATCTACGACAAGATCCTCTACGACGGCGCCACGCACACCCCGACCGCCAAGGTCGCGCCCGACCTGCTCACCCTCACCTTCAACGGGATGTCGAAGGCGTACCGGGTGGCCGGGTACCGGGTGGGCTGGATGGCGATCTCCGGTCCGCGCGCCCACGCCGACTCCTACATCGAGGGCCTGACGGTCCTGGCGAACATGCGCCTGTGCGCGAACATGCCGGGTCAGCACGGGGTGGTGGCCGCGCTCAGCGGACGGCAGACGATCGACGAGCTGGTCCTGCCGGGCGGACGGCTCAAGGAGCAGATGGACACGGCGTACGAGCTGCTGACGCGGATCCCGGGGGTGACGTGCGTGCGGCCGAAGGGGGCGCTGTACCTCTTCCCGCGCCTGGACCCGTCGGTCTTCAAGATCAAGGACGACCGGCGGATGGTCCTCGACCTGCTGCGCCAGGAGAAGATCATGGTGGTCCAGGGCACCGGCTTCAACTGGCCGGAACCCGACCACTTCCGGGTGGTCACGCTGCCCACGGTGACGGACCTGCGGGACGCGGTCGGACGGATCGGGCGCTTCCTGGACGGCTACGGCCAGCCCTGACGGTCGCGCTCCACGGACCACGGCGGTCGCGTCCGGCGGACCGCGGCGTGCGGAGCGGAGATCGATTCAACTTTAGACGAATTCCAAGCTAGGATGGTTTCCTGTCAGCACACGGGAGGCCATCTCATGTACGAACCGATCCGCGCCAAGTCGGTGCACAGCACGATGGCCGGCACCTCCGACTTCCCCCACCGGACACGCGAGGAGGAGCTGGACATCCAGCTCGCGGGCCACCTCGCGGCGCTGCTCGCCGTCACCGACGAACTGCGCGCCCGGACCCCGTCCCCCGACCTGGACACCGCGGCCGAACGGCTCGCGCAGCAGGTCGCCCGGCTGCGGGGAGGCAGGCCGCCGGTCCGCGCCACGACCCCCGGCACCACCCGGCCCGCGGCCCTGCACCGCCGGGCCCACACCCTCGCGGGACGCGCCCTGGTCGTCGCCGCGTCCCGCGCCGACACCGCCGTGGCGATCCTCGCGGCGGAACGCATGGACGCCCACACCGCGTCCCTGGCGACCGGCACCCCGGCGGCCGAGACCCTGACCGCCACCGCCTGACCCCACCGGGTCCCCCCGAACGGCCCCGGTCCGCGTGCACCCGCAGCGACGCGCGGACCGGGCGCCACCGCTTCAGTACGCTGACCGCATGGGCATGGACTACGCGAAGATGCGCGCGATCGCCGAGGAACTCGGGGGCTACGCCGAGCGGCTCGAAGGGGCCTGGAGCGTCGAGATCGGCCCGTCCGGCCCGGTACTGGCCATGATGTGCCCGTCGAAGCGCCATGCGGGCACGATCCGCCGCATCTGCAAGCAGCTGGACGCGCAGCTCCTCGGCACTCACCCGGGGTACATCTGCGCGAACGGCCCCGAGGTCGAGCACCCCGGCATCGGCCGCATGCGCCTCCCCGACGCCGCTGTCATCCCCGAGGAAGCCCTTGACGAAGAGGGTCTCGCCGTCGACGCCGTACAGGTGCTCGCGGTCGTCGAGATCGTCTCGCCGTCCAACCCGAACAACGACTACGTCGAGAAGCTCGCCGACTACCCCGCCATGGGCATCCCCCACTACCTGATCGTCGACCCGCGCACCGGCACCGTCGAGGTGCACTCGGAGCCCTGCCGGGGCCGGTACACGCGCAAGGACCCGTACATCTACGGCGACAAGGTCCCCTTCGGCCCCTGGACGGTCGACACGGGCGACTTCCGCCGCTACGGCAGGGCCGGTGACGGCGTGGACTGAGCCGTCCCCCCGACGACCGCAGGTACACAACAGGAAGGGCCGGTTCCCGTTGCAATCCGGGTCCGGTCCTTCACCCCCCGTTCATCCCGGTCACCCGGGAATGTGCGATTCCGGGAGCACGCTCCGGGCGTGAGACGTATCGCAGGAATCGTCCTCGCGGTGCTGCTGATCGGTGGCGTGGTGGCCGCCGTCGTCGCAGGCCGGGACAACGAGGAGACAGGCACGGCAACGAAGACCGTGCGGATGGTCATCGGATCGGAGAAGGCCGAGTTCTTCGCGGATCCGGACGTGGTGAAGGCCCTCGCCGCCCAGGGCTACACCGTGAAGGCCGAGACCTCCGGGTCCTGGGCCATGGAAGGACTCGACCTCGAGGGGTACGACCTCGCCTTCCCCTCCAGCCAGGCACCCGCCGCCGAGCTCGCCGCCACGTACGAGGTCGCGGGGACCCTCCCCCGCCCGTTCTACTCGCCGCTCGTCGTCGTCGCCCACCGCGGGGCCGCCGGGGTGCTCGCCGGGAACGGCCTGGCCACGCTCGACGGCGAGAGCCGCGGCACGCTGGACATGGCCGCCTTCCTCGACGCCGCCGGAGACGACCGCACCTGGCAGCAGCTCGAGGGCGCCGCGGCGTACGGGGAGCTGACCGGCACCCTCTACATCTCCAGCACCGACCCGGAGAGCTCCAACTCCGGCGCCCTCTACCTGGCCGCCGCCTCCTACGTCGCCAACGGCGGCAAGGTGGTCGCGAGCGACGCCGAGGTCGACAGGGCCACGCCGCTGCTGCGCAAACTGGTCAGCGTGCAGGGCGCCCAGCAGTCCAGCACCGACGCGGCCTTCCGGGACTTCGTCAGCGGCGCCGGCAATCCCCTGGTCCTCGTCTACGAGTCCCAGGTGGCCGCCCTCCTCGGCGGGCAGCCCACCCCCGGCGACCTGGTCGTCCTCTACCCGGACACCACGGTCAACAGTGACCACACCGTCGTACCGCTGACCGAGCGGGGCAAGGCCGTCGCCGAACTCCTCGGTGGCGACAAGCGGTTGCGCGAGCTGGCCGTGCGGCACGGATTCCGCCCGCAGGGCGACCTCGCCGAGTTCGCGGCGGCCACCGCACAGCGCACCGCCTATCTCAAGCAGCAGCTGACCGGCGTCCGCCAGGCGCCCGTGCCCACCTCCGCGGTGCTGCACGAGCTGGCGCGACGGGCGCGCGGATGAAGCGAACGAAGGGGGAGACCAGATGAGCACCGCAGCGGACGACTTCACCCTCACCCCGCCGGAGGCCGTCGCGGCCGTACCGCGGGAGAGGGCCGGCGGACTCGTGCCGGTCGACGACCGGGTCCGCACCGACATGGCCGCCAAGGCCGCCGCGTACGTCGGCGGCCTGGCCGCCCTGGACGCCCGCTCGCCCGAGTTCGCCGGCAAGGTCGGCGAGATCACCGCGCTGGGCGCCGGCGAGATGCGCGCCGCGACCGCGCAGTCCAACCGCATGCTGGAGCGCACCGTGCGCAGCCTGCCCGACAAGGGCGGGGACGCCTCGTCGAAGGTGGCCGGCTCGCTCGTCGAACTGCGGCGCGTGGTCGAGGACCTGGACCCGCGGGACCTGCCCGCGAGCAGGGGCCGCAGGTTCCTGTCCCGGCTGCCCGGCGGCAACCGGCTGCGCGACCACGTCGCCAGGTACGCCTCCGCACAGGGCACGTTGAACAACATCGTCGGATCGCTCCGGGGCGGCCAGGACGAACTGCGCCGCGACAACGCCGCGCTGCAGACCGAGCGGGTCCGCCTGTGGGAGACCATGGGCAAGCTCCAGGAGTACGTCGTCCTGACCGAGGCCCTGGACGGCGCCGTCGAGGAGCACATCGCCGGCGTCGGGACCGCCGACCCCGCGCAGGCCGACACCCTGCGCGCCGACGTCCTCTTCCCGGTCCGGCAGAAGCACCAGGACCTGCTCACCCAGCTCGCGGTGTGCGCCCAGGGCTACCTGGCCATGGACGTCGTGCGCCGCAACAACGACGAGCTGATCAAGGGGGTCGACCGGGCGGCCACGACGACCGTGTCGGCGCTGCGGATCTCCGTGATGCTGGCCTCGGCGCTGGAGAACCAGAAGAAGGTCGTCGCGCAGGTCGACGCCCTGCGCGGGACCACCGAGGACCTGATCCGGGGCAACGCGGAGATGCTCGCGACGCAGAGCGGGGAGATCCAGCGCATCGCCGCCGACCCGGCGGTGGGGGCCGAGACCCTGCGGAGCGCCTTCCAGCAGATCTACCGCACCCTCGACGCCATCGACACGTACAAGGTCCAGGCCACCGAGGCGATGGCGGCGACGGTGGAGAACCTGACCTCCGAACTCCAGCACGCGAGCGCCTGGCTGGACCGCAGCCGCGCGCAGGGCGCGCTGGAAGGAGGCCTCGGATGAGACGGGGACGGCCGGCCGCCGCCCTGCTCGCCGCCCTCGCCCTGCTCACCGGGTGCACGGCCGCCCAGGAGGAGGAGAAGGACGCCGGCGCCCCCGAGCCGGGCACCCTGCGCGTCCTGGCCTCCAGCGAACTCGCCGACATGACACCGGTCCTCGAGCGGGTGGCGAAGGACACCGGCGTCACGCTCCGGCCCACCTACATGGGCACCCTCGACGCCGTGGACCTGCTGGCCGGCGGCAAGGCCGACGGCCGCTACGACGCCGTGTGGCTGTCCTCCAACGACTACCTGCGGCTGCGCCCGGACGCGGCGAAGCGGGTCGTCTCGGAGACCTCCGTCATGTCCAGCCCGGTCGCCGTCGGCGTGCGGAGCACCACGGTGGAGAAGCTGGGCTGGAAGCCGGCCGAGGTCACCTGGGCGCAGATCGACGGAGCCGTCCGGGACGGGCGGCTCACCTACGGCATGACCGACCCGGCCCGCTCCCACTCCGGTTTCTCCACGCTGATCTCGGTCGCCTCCGCTCTCTCCGGCGCCCAGTCCGCGCTCACCGACGCGGACGTGGCGAAGGCCCGCCCCCGGCTGAAGGAGTTCTTCCGGGGGCAGAAGCTGACCTCGGGCTCCTCGGGCTGGCTGGCGAGCGCGTACGACCGCCGCGGTGACGTGGACGCGCTGCTCAACTACGAGTCCGTCCTCGAGGGCATCCCGGACCTGACCGTGATCCGCCCGAAGGACGGCGTCGTCACCGCCGACTACCCCCTCTCCTCCCTCGCCGCCACCGACGCGACGACCCGCGAGGACGTGCGCCGGGTGGCCGAGGCGCTGCGCACGGACGCCGTGCAACGGCTGATCACCGACCGCACCCACCGCCGTCCGGTCGTCGCCTCGGTGCCGCCCGCGGCGGGCCTCGACACCGGCCGGCGGCGCGAACTGCCCTTCCCCGGCACCCGGTCCGTCGCCGACGGCCTGCTCGACGCCTACGAGAACGAGCTGCGCCGCCCCTCGCGGACGGTGTACGTCCTCGACACCTCCGGGTCGATGGAGGGCGGCCGCCTCGACGGTCTGAAGACGGCCCTCACCGGTCTCACCGGCGACTTCCGCGACCGGGAGGAGGTCACCCTGATGCCGTTCGGCTCGGACGTGAAGAGCGTGCGCACGCACGTCGTCGACCCCTCCGACCCGGAGAAGGGACTCGCCGCGATCCGCGGCGACACCGAGGCCCTGGAGGCCGACGGCGACACCGCGATCTTCACCTCCCTGGAGAAGGCGTACGACCATCTCGGCACCGGCAAGGACACGTTCACGTCGATCGTGCTGATGACGGACGGCGAGAACACCGCGGGCGCCGACGCGGACGACTTCGGCGCCTTCTACCGCGGGCTGTCCGGCGACCGCCGGGACGTCCCCGTCTTCACCGTCCTGTTCGGCGACTCCGACCGCGAGGAACTGGAGCACATCGCCGAGCTGACCGGCGGCCGTCTCTTCGACGCCCGAAAGGGCTCGCTGGACGGCGCCTTCGAGGAGATCCGTGGCTACCAGTAGGTTCGTGGGCTACCTGGAGTCCCGCAAGAACATCGCCGGCAGCGGGTGCGGGCTGGCCGGCCTGGTGCTGACCTTCACGGGCGCGGCGGGGCCGTACTGGCCGGTCGTGGTCGTCGGCCTGTACGGCGCGGGCGCGCTGATCGCGCCGCCGGAGCGGCCCGCGCCGCCGGACTTCCCCGACCCCTCCGCGCAGCTCGATCAGGTGCGGGGCGACTTCGGCCGGCTGGAGGCGTACCTCGCGGACGTCGAACTGCCGCCCGCGGCGGCCGGCCGGCTCACCGAACTGACGGAACTGCTGGCCGCGTTGTTGGACCCGGGCTGGGTCACCGAGATCCTCGTCCAGGACCCGGAGGCGGTGCACGCGCTGTCGCGGACGGTGCGCCAGGACGTGCCGGAGGCGGTCGACACGTTCGTGCGGACCCGCTGGTGGACGCGGCTCGCGCCGGGCCAGGTGCCGCCCGAGCGGCACCTGGAGCGGCAGCTGGCGCTGCTGCACGAGGAGGCGGAGCGGCTGGCGGCGGGAGTGCGCGAGACGGAGGCGCGCCGTCAGGAGTCGCACACCCGGTACCTGGAGGACCGCTCGAAGTGAGGGCGGAGAAGCCGGGAACGGGCCGGGGAAGGGCGAAGGCCTGCCGCCGTCCGTCCCGTCGGGGCCGGCGGGTGGGCGGCGACAGGCCCTGGGCCCCCCACGCCGTTGTGCGGGGCCTCGCCGGTCGGTGGTGCCGGCACCGCGGCCGGCCGTGACGATCTTGCTGGTCAGGGCACCATCGGAACCGGCCGCGGCGTATGAGGGGGCTGGTCAGCCCAGGCGCCGCACCAGGGCGCGGTACTCGTCCCACAGCTCCTTCGGCGTGTGGTCGCCGAAGGTGTCGAGGTGGTCGGGGATCAGGGCGGCCTCCTCGCGCCAGATCTCCTCGTCGACGGTGAGGAGGAGGTCGAGGTCCTTCTCCGCCAGGTCGAGGCCCTCGGTGTCCAGGGCGCCGGGCGCCGGCAGGATGCCGATCGGCGTCTCGACGCCCTCGGCCGTGCCGTCCAGGCGCTCCACGATCCACTTCAGGACGCGGGAGTTCTCGCCGAAGCCGGGCCAGACGAACCTGCCGTCGTCGTCCTTGCGGAACCAGTTGACGTAGTAGATCTTCGGGAGCTTCGCCTGGTCCTTGCCCTTGGCGACGTCGACCCAGTGACCCATGTAGTCGCCCATGTTGTAGCCGCAGAACGGCAGCATGGCGAAGGGGTCGCGGCGCAGCTCGCCGACCTTGCCCTCGGCGGCGGCGGTCTTCTCGGAGGCCACGTTGGCGCCGAGGAAGACGCCGTGGTTCCAGTCGAAGGACTCCGTCACCAGCGGGACGGCGGTGGCGCGGCGGCCGCCGAAGAGGATCGCCGAGATCGGCACGCCCTTGGGGTCCTCCCACTCGGGCGCGATGATCGGGCACTGCGCGGCGGGGACGGTGAAGCGGGCGTTGGGGTGGGCGGCCGGGGTCCCCGAATCCGGGGTCCAGTCGTTGCCCTTCCAGTCCGTCAGGTGGGCGGGCGGCTCCTCGGTCATGCCCTCCCACCACACGTCGCCGTCGTCGGTGAGGGCGACGTTGGTGAAGACCGCGTTGCCCCACAGCGTCTTCATCGCGTTGGCGTTGGTGTGCTCGCCGGTGCCGGGCGCGACGCCGAAGAAGCCCGCCTCGGGGTTGATGGCGTACAGCCGGCCGTCCTCGCCGAACCGCATCCACGCGATGTCGTCGCCGATGGTCTCGACGGTCCAGCCGCGGGTGGTCGGCTCCAGCATGGCGAGGTTCGTCTTGCCGCAGGCGCTCGGGAAGGCGGCGGCGACGTACTTCGGCTCGCCGTGCGGCGGGGTCAGCTTGAGGATCAGCATGTGCTCGGCGAGCCAGCCCTCGTCGCGGGCCATGACGGAGGCGATGCGCAGGGCGTAGCACTTCTTGCCCAGCAGGGCGTTGCCGCCGTAGCCGGAGCCGTAGGACCAGATCTCGCGGGTCTCGGGGAAGTGCGAGATGTACTTGGTGGTGTTGCACGGCCAGGGGACGTCCGCCTCGCCCTCGGTCAGCGGCGCCCCGAGCGTGTGCACGGCACGCACGAAGAAGCCGTCGGAGCCGAGCTCGTCGAGGACGGGCTGTCCCATGCGGGTCATGGTGCGCATGGACACGGCGACGTAGGCGGAGTCGGTGATCTCGACGCCGATCGCGGAGAGGTCCGAGCCGAGGGGGCCCATGCAGAACGGGACGACGTACATCGTCCGGCCCTTCATCGAGCCGCGGAAGACGCCCTTCTCCCCCTGGAAGACCTCCCGCATCTCGGCGGGGGCCTTCCAGTGGTTGGTCGGGCCCGCGTCCTCCTCCTTCTCGGAGCAGATGAAGGTGCGGTCCTCGACCCGGGCGACGTCGGTCGGGTCGGACGCCGCGTAGTAGGAGTCGGGGCGCTTGACGGGGTCGAGCTTCTGGAAGGTGCCCTTGGCGACCAGTTCCTCGCACAGCCGCCGGTACTCGGCCTCGGATCCGTCACACCAGACCACGTCGTCCGGCTGCGTCAGTTCGGCGATCTCGTTGACCCACGAGATCAGTTCCTGGTGCTGGGTGGGGATGACGGGGGGAGCCGCGATGTCGCGCGCCACGATCGCTCCTAAATGAGGGTTTTTGTCCTTGTCTGCCCCGTGGGGGCCGCGGCCCGGATGCTTCGCAGCGAGCTGCTGAGCGCTCATCCGGTGCCGACCGCACTCATTTGATCATCCGATGCATGCACGCATCTGTCCAGAGGGCGTCACAGATGAGCGGCGTGAGGCTCGCCACGTACGCCCCCCGACCGCTCTCCGCCACCCCTTCGGGAGGCCGGCCGGGGACATGAGACGATGGCCACCCCCGCTCTCCGTCTCGCCCCGCCGACCCGTAACCTACGGTTCCGTAGGTACGATGGAAGGCATGACTGCGTCCGCCCCCGACGCGCGTACGGACACGCCGGCCGCCGGCCGCGGCCCCGTCGCGCTCTCCCTGCCGCATCCGGTCAAACCCAAGCTGCGCGGCTGGCTGCACCTGGCCATGTTCCCCGCGGCCCTGATCGCGGGCCTCGTGCTCACCGCCCTCGCCGACTCCACACGGGGCCGCGTCGCCTGCGGGATCTTCGCCCTCACCGCCTGCCTGCTGTTCGGCGTGAGCGCGCTCTACCACCGGGGCGACTGGAGCCCCCGCATGGACGGCGTCCTGCGCCGCCTGGACCACGCCAACATCTTCCTGATCATCGCGGGCACCTACACGCCGCTGACGATGCTGCTCCTGCCGGGCGCCAAGGGCGAGGTGCTGCTCTGGGGCATCTGGGCCGCCGCCGCGGCGGGAATCGTCTTCCGGGTCTTCTGGGTCGGCGCCCCGCGCTGGCTCTACACGCCCTGCTACATCGCGATGGGCTGGGCGGCCGTCTTCTTCCTCCCCGACTTCATGCGCACGGGCGGCATCGCCGTACTGGTCCTGGTCATCGTCGGCGGCCTCCTCTACAGCGCGGGCGGCGTGATCTACGGCATCAAGCGCCCGAACCCGTCACCGCGCTGGTTCGGCTTCCACGAGGTGTTCCACTCCCTCACCCTGGCGGCGTTCATCACGCACTACGTGGGCATCTCCCTGGTCGCCTACCAGCACGGATAACCCCCGCCCCCCTCCTTTCGAGGGCCACGGCTCGCGAGCCGTGGCCCTTTTCCGTGCGCGCGGAACGACGGGCGGACGGAACGCGGCACGGCGCGACACGACGGCCGACATCGTTGACAGACACCACCTTTTGAGGGTTACTTTCATTTCATGGTCACTGTCACCTCACCCGATCCACGCCGCTGGTGGGCGCTCGCCGCCCTGGTCGCGAGCATGCTGACGCTCGGCTTCGACATGACGATCCTCAACGTGGCGCTCCCCACGATGGCCCGGGACCTCGGCGCCTCGACGGGGGAACAGCAGTGGATGGCGGACGCCTACGTCGTCGTCTTCGCCGCGCTGATGCTGCCCGCCGGACTCCTCGGCGACCGCTTCGGCCGGCGCCGCGTGCTGATCACCGGACTGGGCGTCTTCCTGGCCGGCTCGCTGGCCGGGGCGCTGGCCGACGACGTCACCGGGGTCGTCGTCGCCCGCGCCGTGATGGGCGTCGGCGCCGCGCTGGTCACCCCGCTCGCCCTGTCCGTGCTGCCCTCGCTGTTCGCGCCCGACGAGCGCACCAAGGCCATCGGCATCGTCTCCGCCGGCTCCACGCTCGGCCTGCCGCTCGGCCCGGTCGTCGGCGGCTGGCTGCTCGACCACCACGGGTGGGGATCGGTCTTCCTGATCAACCTGCCGATGGCCGCCCTCGGCATCGCCGCCTGCGTCCTGCTGCTCCCGGAGACCCGCGACCCCGCCTCCCCCCGGGTCGACGCCGTCTCCACGGCGTTCACCGCGACCGGGCTCGGCGCGCTCGTCTACGCGATCATCGAGGCCCCCGACCGCGGCTGGACCGACCCCTCGGTCCTGGCCCCGGCCGGCGCCGCCGTCGTACTGATCACCGCGCTGGTCCTGCGCGAACGGCGGGTCGAGCGGCCCATGCTCGACATGACGCTGCTCGGACGGCGCGGTTTCCTCCTCAACGCCCTCGCCGCGACCCTGGTGATGTTCGTGCTCTCCGGCCTGATGTTCGTGCTGCCGCCCTACCTCCAGGCCGTCCTCGGCCACGACGCCCTCGGCACCGGCGTACGGCTGCTGCCGATGATGGGCGGTCTGCTGGTCGCCGCGCGGGCCGCGCAGCCGGTCGTGGTCCGCTTCGGGTCGCGGGCCGTGGTCGCCGCCGGCCTGGTGGTCCTCGCCTTCGCCGCCCTCCTGGGCAGCCGTACGACGGTGGACTCCGGGTACGGCTTCACCGCGCTGTGGCTGGCCGTCGCCGGGACCGGCTTCGGCCTCTCGGTCGTCCCCGCCATGTCCGGTGCTCTCGGCACCCTGCCCGCCGACCGGGCCGGAAGCGGCTCGGGCCTGCTGATGACCCTGCGCCAGGTGGGCGGCGCGGTCGGCATCGCCCTGCTGGGCAGCCTGCTCGCGAGCGCCTACCGCGACCGCCTCGACGTCGGCGGGCTGCCCGCGGAAGCCGCCGGCACCGCCGGGGAGTCCGTCGTCGCGGCGCACGTCGTCGCCGGCCGGACGGGCGCGGCGGACCTCGTGGCCTCAGCGAACGAGGCGTACGTGCACGGCATGGGCGTCGCGCTCCTGGTGTGCGGTGTCGCCGCCCTCGTCGCCGCCCTGCCGGCGGCCGCGCTGCTGCCGGGGAGCGTGCGCGGCGCCCTCCCGGTCCCCGCCCCTGACCTGGTCGCTCCGAAGGCCGATGCCCGACAATGACCACCATGACGGCCGCACGCTCCCCCCTCTCCCCCGCCGACCGCCCCCGCCTCGGGCTCCGCGAACGCAAGAAGATCAAGACACGCGAGGCGATCCGCTCCGCGATGTACGCGCTGGCCGAGGAGCAGGGGTACGAGGCGACGACGATCGAGCAGATCGCCGAGCGCGCCGAGGTGTCGCCGTCGACCGTCTTCCGCTACTTCCCGACCAAGGAGGACATCGTCCTCACGGACGAGTACGACCCGGTCCTGCTGGAGGAGCTGCGGGCCCGGCCCGCGGA
Organism: Streptomyces sp. NPDC031554; assembly: GCF_055580685.1. Lineage (NCBI taxonomy): Bacteria > Bacillati > Actinomycetota > Actinomycetes > Kitasatosporales > Streptomycetaceae > Streptomyces > Streptomyces sp. NPDC031554. The sequence continues at coordinate 784,967 of NZ_JBVIKX010000001.1, forward strand.
CGAGCCGTGGCCGGACACCATCCGGCAGGTGATGCTGGCGGCCGCGCGGGCCGGCGTCGAGGAGGACCCGCGTGCGGCCCGGCTGCGCACCCGGCTGATGGTCGAGGTCCCGGCGGTGCGCTCGCGGATGATGGAGAGCATGTCGGTCACCGGCCGCATGATCTGCGGCGCGCTCGCCGAGCGCACCGGCCGCGACCCCGACAGCCTGGAGGTCCGCGTCTACGCGATGTCCTTCGTCGGCGGCCTGATGGAGGCCTCCCTGTACTGGGCCGAGAACGACCACCGGGGCGACTTCACCACCCTCGTCGACCGCGCGCTGGACGTCCTGGAACACGGCCTCGGAAAGGAGAACCCCTGAGGTCCCGTCGCCTCCCCGTGCCATCCTGACCGGGTGAAAGCACCCGAGATCCGCGTCGAAGTCGCCCCCGAGCTGGCCCCGTTCGTCCCGCCCGCCCGGCGCGCCGGCGCCACCGCCCTCGCCGTCGACGGCGTCTCCACCCTCGGCCACGTCGTCGAGTCCCTCGGGGTGCCCCTCACGGAGGTCGGCACCCTGTCCGTCGACGGCCGCGAGGTCCCGGTCTCGCACGTCCCGGCCGACGGCGAGTCGGTGGAGGTACGCCCCGTCGCCCGCCCCCAGCGGGTACCGGGCGCCCCGCTGCGCTTCCTGCTCGACGTCCACCTCGGCACCCTCGCCCGCCGGCTGCGGCTGCTCGGCGTGGACACGGCGTACGAGTCGACCGACATCGGCGACCCGGCGCTCGCGGCCCGCTCGGCGGCCGAGCGGCGGGTCATGCTGAGCCGCGACCGCGGCCTGCTGCGCCGCCGCGAACTGTGGGCGGGCGCCTTCGTCTACAGCACCGTCCCCGAGGAGCAGCTCCGGGACGTCCTCGACCGGTTCGCCCCCGAGCTGCGCCCCTGGACCCGCTGCACCGCCTGCAACGGGCCGCTGCGCGAGGCCACCAAGGAAGAGGTCACCGACCAGCTCAAGGGCGGCACCCGGAAGACGTACGACGTGTTCGCGCGGTGCCCGGACTGCGGGCGGGCGTACTGGAAGGGCGCGCACCACGAGCAGCTGGAGGCCATCGTGGAACGCGCCCTGCGGGAGTTCGCGGGCGACCACTAGGGTCTTCCGCCCGGACCGGACCGGACCGGACCGGACCGGACCGGGCCGGGCCGGGCCGGGGAGCGGTGCCGGGCCCCGCGAGCCCGGCATGATCCGGACGACGGGCCCCGGGGGCCGCTCCTCACCCCACGGCGTGCCGCCCGCGGGCGGGTCCTCGGCCGGGCGGTTCCGCCACGGGACCGGCGCTCAGGCGGTTCCGCCACGGGACCGGCGCTCGGGCGGTTCCGCCACGGGACCGGCGCTCGGGCCGGCGCTGGGGCGGTTCCGCCGCGGGGCGTGACCGGTTCCCGTCGCGCCCGCGCCTCACGGGGTGGTCTTCGCGCGCAGCGCGTCGACCTCCGTCACCGGCAGATCGCACACGAAGCCGCGGCAGACGTACGCCGTCGGCGCCCCGCCCACCAGCACCCGGTCGGCGAGCAGCGGGAACTCCCCGCTCCCCGGCGTGCCGCAGGCGACCACCGCTCCCGGCGCGGTCGCCAGCAGCGCCGCGCGGTGCAGCTCGCGCGTGCCGGGATCGTGGAGCGAGGGCCCGACGACGGCCACCTCGCGCGGCCCGTCGAGCAGCGCCTCGGCGACGGCCAGACCCCACCCGATGAACCTCGGCACCCGCGGTCCGAGCGTCTTCACGACCCCCAGCGCCTTCTCCGCGGCGGCGCGGTGCGCCTGCGAGCCGGTGTGCGCGGCGTACGACAGCAGCGCCCCGGCGGCCGCCGACCACCCCGAGGGCACCGCGTTGTCGGTCGGGTCCTGGGGGCGCCGGATGAGCTGCTCGGCGTCCGACGCCGTGTCGTACAGGGATCCCGACTCCGGGTCGGTGAAGCGCGCGAGCACGTGGTCGAGCAGGAACCCGGCGAAGTCCAGCCAGACCCCCTCGCCCGTCACCGCGGCCAGCGCGAGGAAGCCCTCGGCGACGTCGGCGTAGTCCTCCAGGACGCCCGCGTTGGCCCCGGCCCTGCCGTCCTTGCTGGTCCGGGTGAGCCGGGCCCGGTCGTCGAGGTGCACCCGGACGAGGAGGTCGGCGGCGGCGACGGCCGCGTCCACCAGGTCGGGCCGGTCGAAGCAGGCGCCGGTCTCGGCGAGCGCGGCGACCGCGAGACCGTTCCAGGCGGCGACGACCTTGTCGTCCCTGCCGGGCGCGGGCCGCTCCGCCCGCGCGGCCAGCAGCCGCTCCTTCACCGACGCGATCCTCTCCGCGTCGGACACGCCCTCGCCCTGCGGCAGCCGGAGCACGGAGGCGCCCTCCTCGAAGGTGCCCTCGTCGGTCACCCCGAAGTGGGCGGCGGCCAGCGCCGCGTCCTCCGCGCCCAGGACGTCGACGAGCTGCGCAGGCGTCCAGACGTAGTACGCCCCCTCCACGTGCCGCCCGGTGCCGTCGTCGCTGTCGGCGTCCAGCGCGGAGGCGAAACCGCCCTCGGCGGTGCGCAGTTCCCGCACCATGAAGTCGGCGGTCTCCAGCGCGACCCGCCGGGCCTGCTCGGACCCGGTCGACCGCCACAGGTGGGTGTACACCCGGCACAGCAGCGCGTTGTCGTACAGCATCTTCTCGAAGTGCGGCACGGTCCAGTCCCGGTCGACGGAGTAGCGGGCGAAACCGCCCCCGAGCTGGTCGTAGATCCCGCCGCGGGCCATCCGCTCGCAGGTGTCCCGCGCCATCTGCAGGGCGCCGTCGGCCCCGGTGCGCGCGTGGTGGCGCAGCAGGAACTCGATCACCATGGACGGCGGGAACTTCGGCGCCCCGCCGAACCCGCCGCGCTGCGCGTCGTACTCCCGGGTCAGCCCGAGCAGCGCCTGCGCCAGCTGCTGCTCGCCGGGCGCCACACCGTCCCCGTAGGAGATCTCGCGTCCGGCGAGGTCGCGCACGATCTTCCCGGCGACCTCGGCGACCTCGTCCCGCCGCTCGCCCCAGGCCTGCCGCACGCCCTCCAGCACCTGCCGGAAGGACGGCATGCCCTGCCGGGGCTCGGGCGGGAAGTAGGTGCCGAAGTAGAACGGCTCGGCGTCCGGCGTGAGGAAGACCGTCATGGGCCAGCCGCCCTGTCCGGTCGCGGCCTGCACGGCCTCCATGTAGACGGCGTCGACGTCGGGCCGCTCCTCACGGTCGACCTTGACGCTGACGAAGTGCTCGTTGAGGTGGTCGGCGGTGGCCCGGTCCTCGAAGGACTCGTGCGCCATGACGTGGCACCAGTGGCAGCTCGAGTACCCGACGCTGAGCAGCACCGGCACCCCCCGTCGGCGCGCCTCCTCGAACGCCTCCCCCGACCAGGGCCACCAGTCGACCGGGTTGTCGGCGTGCTGGAGCAGGTACGGGGACGTCTCATGGGCCAGTCGGTTCGCCATGGGGCCCATCCTGCCGCAGGCGCCCCTCCCGGAACGCGTCCGACGCCCTCCATCGCCCGGGCGCGGACGCCCTGCCGGCCGCTGCCGCCCCCCGCCGGCGCCGTCGTGGCTCCGGAGGCCGGGACGGCAGGCCCGGGCGTGCCGCCGGAACAGGGCCGCGCCGCGGGAACCGGAACAGGCCGCCGGAATCTGGGCAGGCCGTCGGAATCAGGGCAGGCCGTCGGCGCCGCTGTCCGCCCGTGCGGGCAGCGGCGCCGGCGTACCGCGGTGCGGCCCGGCTCAGCCCTTGGCGGGCGTGGTCTTCTCCGCGGCGGTCCCGCCGGAGGCGTCCTCCGGGGTCTCCACGAAGTCGACCTTGCCCATGCGGCGGTTCATCGACTTCATCAGGCCCCAGACCGCGATCGCCATCACCGCGAAGACGATGAAGCCGAGGACGCCGGGGGTGACCTTGTTCTCGTCGACCTCCTTGGCGAGGGGGACGAGGTGCGTCATTGCCAGGCTCACGCTTGCGCTCATGTCAGGCATTGTCGCGGATGCCCGCAAAGAGGTCGTCCTCGGGGAGGGAGGTCTCCACGAGCGACTTCGCCAGTTCGTACTCCTCGGTCGGCCAGACCTCCTTCTGGAGCTCCAGCGGCACCCGGAACCAGCCCCCGTCGGGGTCGATCTGGGTGGCGTGCGCGATCAGCGCCTTGTCGCGGATCTCGAAGAAGTCGGCGCACGGAACGTGCGTGGTCAGCGTGCGCTCGACCCGCTCGAACTCGTCCCAGCGCTTGAGCCAGTCCCCGTACGGCGACTCCAGGCCGCGGTCGAGCATGGCCTGGTGCAGCGCCTCGGTACGCGGACGGTTGAAGCCCTGGTTGTAGTAGAGCTTCAGCGGCCGGTACGCCGGCCCGAACTCGCTCTCCGGGTACTTCGCGGTGTCGTCCGCGCCCTCGAAGGCCACCATGGAGATCTTGTGGGTCATGATGTGGTCGGGGTGCGGGTAGCCGCCGTTCTCGTCATAGGTGGTGATCACCTGGGGACGGAAGGAACGGATCTGCTTCACCAGCTCGCCGGCCGCCTTGTCGATGTCCTCGAGGGCGAAGCAGCCCTCGGGCAGCGGCGGCAGCGGGTCGCCCTCGGGCAGCCCGGAGTCGACGAAGCCGAGCCACTCCTGCTTGATCCCGAGGATCTCGCGGGCCTCGTCCATCTCCTTCTTGCGCACCTCGTGGATGTTCTCCTCGATGTACGCGTCGCCCTGGAGCTTCGGGTTGAGGATGGAGCCGCGCTCCCCGCCCGTGCAGGTCACGACCAGCACGTCCACCCCCTCGGACACGTACTTCGCCATGGTGGCCGCGCCCTTGCTCGACTCGTCGTCGGGGTGGGCGTGCACGGCCATCAGTCGCAGCTGGTCAGTCAAGACTCAAATCCTCAGTAAGTCGGCGCCCCCATGGGACGGGGTGCGATCGGCGGCTTCTATAGTGACCGAATCGGGGGGCCGATAATTCCGTGGGCCCGCCCCCGCAGCCCACTTTCGGACCTTCGCCCGACCGGCCGGAGGCCTTGCCGAGAGGACGATCATGAGCACGGCGAGCACGCGACGGCCCGAGGGCCGTTACGGCCGTTCCTCGGACGAGCGCGCGGACCGCACGCTCAAGGTGACCGGTGCCGTCCTGGGTGTGCTGCTGCTCGCGCTGATCGGCTACTTCGGCTATCACTACGTCGCCCAGAACGAGATCAGCGGCGAGGTGATCACCTTCCAGGTCTCGGACGACTCGGTGCGGGTGCACCTCGAGGTCCGCAAGGACGCGGGGGTGAGCGGCTACTGCACGGTCCGCTCGCAGGCCGAGAACGGCGCCGAGGTGGGCCGCGCCGACTTCCGCTTCTCCGGCCCGGACACGCGCATCGACGAGGCGGTCACGCTCCGTACCACGTCCCGGGGCACCACGGCGGAATTGCTGGGCTGTCACGCCGACTGATCATTGCCGCAATACCCGGGCACTGACCTGCGCCGACGCAAGTCTTATGCCTTATGTCCTCCCCCTTGGGCCGCTGAATTGTTAGGCTCGTGGTTTCGCCCATCTGTGGAGGAACATGCTTCCGGGTAGGGCGATGCTTTGTTATTCCCAGTACCGACGAGGAGCACCCTGTGACCCAGACCAGCGAGAACGTCACCTGGCTGACCCAGGAGGCGTACAACAAGCTCAAGGACGAGCTTGAGTACCTTACTGGTCCTGCGCGCACCGAGATCGCCGGCAAGATCGCGGCAGCGCGTGAGGAGGGCGACCTGCGGGAGAACGGCGGGTACCACGCCGCCAAGGAGGAGCAGGGCAAGCAGGAACTCCGCATCCGCCAGCTCACCCAGCTCCTGGACAACGCCAAGGTGGGCGCCGCCCCGGCGTCCACGGACGGTGCGGTGGCACCCGGCATGGTCGTGACGATCGCCTTCGACGGTGACGAGGACGACACGCTGTCCTTCCTGCTCGCCTCGCGCGAGTACGCGAGCTCCGACATCGAGACCTACTCGCCGCAGTCGCCGCTGGGCTCCGCCGTGATCGGCCACAAGGTCGGCGAGGACGCGGAGTACGAGCTGCCGAACGGCAAGAAGGCCTCCGTACGCATCCTCAAGGCGGAGCCCTACAACGGCTGACGGACCTCGACGGTCCGCACCGTCCCCGTCCCCACGAGACCCCCGGCGCCACGGGCGCCGGGGGTCTCGTCATGTCCGGTGGCCCGGCGCGGTCATGCGGTGGCCGAGCGGTACCTGCGTACCGCCAGGGTGCGGAACACGAGGACGATCAGCACCGAGTAGAGGAGCGAGGCCCAGACCGGGTGCTGCATGGGCCAGGCGCCGGAGGCCGATTGTCCCGGGTTGGCGAACAGGACGCGGCAGGCCTGGACGGTGGCGCTGAAGGGGTTCCACTCGGCGACGTGGCGCAGCCAGGGCGTCATGTTGGCGGTGTCCACGAAGGCGTTGGAGATGAAGGTGACGGGGAAGAGCCAGATCAGTCCGCCGGAGGTGGCCGCCTCGGGGGTGCGCACGGACAGGCCGATGAGGGCGCCGATCCAGGTGAACGCGTAACCCAGGAGGAGCAGCAGACCGAAGGCGGTCAGGACGCGTACGGCGTCGGTGCTGCCGTCGGAGCCGACCCGCCAGCCGACCAGGAGTGCGACGACGGCGAGGACGAGCAGCGTCAGCGCGGTCTGCACGAGGTCGGCGAGGGTGCGGCCGGTGAGGACCGCGCCGCGGGCCATGGGCAGGGAGCGGAAACGGTCGATGAGGCCCTTGTGCATGTCGTCGGCGATGCCCGCGCCGGCTCCGGCGGTGGCGAAGGTGACGGTCTGGGCGAAGATGCCCGCCATGAGGAAGTTCTTGTAGTCGGTGGCGCTGGTGCTGCCGCCGATCCGCATGGACCCGCCGAAGACGTAGGTGAACAGCACCACGAACATGATGGGCTGGATGAGCCCGAAGATGACCATCTCGGGGATCCTGGACATCCGGATCAAGTTGCGTTTCGCAACGACCAGGGAGTCCCGGACGCTCTGCCCGAGCGGGCCGCCCGGGGCCGGGCCCGGGGCCGTGTCCGGGGCGGTGTCGGTGACGGCGCTCATTTCACGGCCTCCTTGCCGTTCTTCTCGGACCGGCCCTCGGACCCGCCCTCGGATCCGTCCTCGGCGGCGTGTCCGGTGAGGGACAGGAAGACGTCGTCGAGGGTGGGGCGGCGCAGGCCGATGTCGTCGATCTCGATGCCGCGGACGTCCAGCTCCCGGATGACCTCGGCGAGGAGCTTGGCGCCGCCGGTGACGGGCACGGTGAGCTTGCGGGTGTGCTCCTCGACGGTGGTGTCGCCCTTGCCGAAGCCGGCCAGGACCTCGACCGCGGGCGGTATGCGCTCGCGGTCGTGCACCACGACCTCCACGCGCTCGCCGCCGGTGCGGGCCTTGAGCTGGTCGGAGGTGCCGCGGGCGATGACCTTGCCGCGGTCGACGACCACGATGTCGTGCGCGAGGTGGTCGGCCTCCTCCAGGTACTGGGTGGTCAGCAGCAGTGTCGTACCGCCGGAGACGAGGCGCTTGATCACCTCCCACAGCATCTGGCGGTTGCGCGGGTCGAGGCCGGTCGTCGGCTCGTCCATGAACATCACGGGCGGGGAGACCACGAGGGCGGCGGCCAGGTCGAGGCGGCGGCGCATGCCGCCGGAGTAGGTCTTCGTGATGCGGTCGGCGGCGTCCACGAGGCCGAACTGGTCGAGCAGTTCGGCAGCCCGGGCCTTCGCCGCCCTCGCCCGCATCTGGTAGAGCCGGCCGACCATCTGGAGGTTCTCGCGGCCGGTCAGGTACTCGTCGACGGCGGCGAACTGGCCGGAGAGGCCTATCGAGCGCCGGACCTCGTTGGGGTGCTTGAGCACGTCGAGGCCGGCGACCACGGCCCGGCCGCTGTCCGGGCGCAGGAGGGTGGTCAGGCAGCGGACCGTGGTCGTCTTGCCCGCGCCGTTCGGCCCGAGGAGGCCGAGGACGGTGCCCTCCGGGACGTCGAGGTCGACGCCGTCCAGAGCCCTTACGTCACCGAAGGTCTTCACCAGGCCTTCGGCATGGATGGCGCCTGGCATGTGAGTCTCCACGTCTTCGGGGATTCTTCGGAAAGCCTAGGTTCGCGTGTTTCGTTCCGCCCGATCGGGACGCGTCGAGCCCGTCGGCGAAACGGCGCGACCCCCACCGTAACGCGATGTATCGCGTCCCTCAACGGACTTACCCGAACGAGTGACCAAGCGGATTCCGGCCCGGCGCACGCCCCTGCACGGCGCCCGGCGCGCGGCCCCGCCCGCCCCGGTGCGCGACGCCGACCGGCGGACCGACTGACGCGCGGACCGGCGGACCGGCGGACTGACGGATGGACTGACTGACTGACGGACGGACGGACGCCGACGTCAGTCGATGACGGTGTAACCGGCCTCGCGCAGGGCGTGGCCGACCTCGGCGCAGTGCACCGGCCCCTTCGTCTCCAGGTGCAGCTCCACCTCCGCCTCCGTGAGCCCGAGCCGCGGGTCGGTCCGCACATGGCTCACGTCGAGGACGTTGGCGTCCATCGTCGACAGCACCCCGAGAAGCGTCGCGAGCGCGCCGGGCCGGTCCGTCAGACGCAGCCGTACGGCGAGGTAGCGGCCCTGCGCGGACATGCCGTGCCGCAGGACGCGCTGCATCAGCAGCGGATCGACGTTCCCGCCGGAGAGCACCGCGACCACCGGCCCCTCGAAGGCGTCCGGCGCGCTCAGCAGGGCCGCCACCGGACTCGCCCCGGCCGGCTCGACCACCAGCTTGGCCCGTTCCAGGCACAGCAGGAGCGCGGCCGCCAACGCGTCCTCCGACACGGTGCGCACCTCGTCCACCAGGTCGCCGACGATCCGGAACGGCACGTCCCCGGGCCGGCCGACCCTGATGCCGTCCGCCATCGTGGCCGGACCGTGCAGCGACACCGGCCGGCCCGCCGCCAGCGAGGGCGGATAGGCCGCCGCGCCCTCCGCCTGCACCCCCACGATCCGCACGTCGGGCCGCAGCGCCTTCACCGCCACCGCGATGCCCGCCGCGAGCCCCCCGCCCCCGATCCCCACGACGATCGTGCGGACCTCCGGGCACTGTTCCAGGATCTCCAGGCCCACCGTGCCCTGCCCGGCGATCACGTCCGGGTGGTCGAAGGGGTGGATGAACACGGCGCCGGTCCGCTCCGCGTGCTCCTGCGCGGCCGCCAGCGTCTCGTCGACCACCTGCCCGTGCAGGCACACGTGCGCACCGTACTCGCGGGTCGCGCTGATCTTGGGCAGGGGGGCGCTCTCCGGCATGAACACCGTGGACCGCACGCCCAGCAGGGTGGAGGCCAGCGCGACGCCCTGCGCGTGGTTGCCCGCGCTCGCCGCGACCACCCCGGCCGCCCGCTCCTCCGGCAGCAGGCCGGCGATCCGGACGTACGCGCCGCGCAGCTTGAACGAACCCGTCCGCTGGAGGTTCTCGCACTTGAGGTGCACCGGCGCCCCGACGAGCTGGGACAGGTGCCTGCTGCCCTCCATCGCGGTCGTCCGCGCCACCCCCGACAGCATCTTCTGGGCGCCGCGGACGTCGTCGAGGGTGACGGACCGCAAGGAGTCAGCCGTGCCGTGGCTCATGACATCAGCATCGCAGTTCACAGGCGGGAACGACCGCTGTGACCAACCACCGAGACCGGTTTCCCCAGCGCCGGTACGACCCGCCTCCGGGCCGCGTACCCTGTCCCCCAACCCAGCACCCTTTTCATGAAGTGAGCCCCCGGCCATGCCCACAACACCCGAAATGTCGATGGACATGACGACCGTCGGTGACACCGGTCTCCTGGACACGCTGCAGCACGAGGTCGCGGTCTTCGCGCGCCGTGCCGAACAGACCCGGCTCGGCGGCGTCGGGCAGGTGCGCAACTCCATGGACCGCGCCGCCTACCTGCTGCTCAACCGTCTCGACAAGGAAGGCCCGATGGGCGTCAAGGCGCTCGCCGCGAGCATGGGCATCGACTCGTCGACGGTCACCCGGCAGGTGGCGCCGCTGGTCGACACCGGCCTGGTCAAGCGGACCTCGCACCCGGAGGACGGACGGGCCGTGGTGCTCCAGCTGTCCCCGCGCGGGCTGTCCCGGCTGGACGAAGTGCGCTCCTCCCGGCGCCGGCTGATGGCCGAGCTGACCAACGACTGGAGCCCGGAGGAGCGCGAGACGTTCTGCGCGCTCCTCACCCGCTTCAACACCGCGTTGTCCACCCGGATGGCCTCGCCCGTCCTCCCCGGCACGGAGTCCGCACCGGCTTCCTGACCCCTGCGCGCGGCGCGCGTCCCGCGCGTGCGCGGCTCTTGACCGACGGCCCGACCCTGGCCTCATATGAGACCGGGTCCCCGTTCGCCACAGCCGGCCGGGATCCGTTCCCCGGGGGTCGCCGACAGGCGGGAGGCGCGCGGTGCGGGTACGGCATGCGGTTCGGGACGCCCGGCGGGCCAAGGATTTCGAGGCGTTCGTGGCGGGTGCGGGCGGACGGCTGACGCAGACCGCCACTCTGCTCACCGGGGAAGCGTCCGACGACAACCCGCGCGCGCGACGACTGCTGACGCACGCCCTCGCGCACACCTACGCGTGCTGGGACCGGCTGCACGGCGAGGATCCCTACGAGCACGCGCGCCGGTGCCTCGCCGTCCGCTTCGCCGACACCGCCTGGCACCGGTACGCCGTCCTGGCCCGGCCCCGTCGGCCCCCTCGGCCGTTGACCGGACCGCTGGCGGGCCTCACCCCGCGCGAACGCCTCGTCCTGGTCCTCAGGCTCTACGAGGGTGTCGGCGAGGAACAGGTAGCGGCCCTGCTCGGCCTGCCCGCGGAACGCGTCCACACGCTCTGCGACCGGGCGACGGCGACCGTCCTGCACCCGCCCCCGGCACCCGCGCCCCGCACCCCCGCGAAGAAGGCGGCACCGACGTGAACCGGCCCCAGCGGGAGGCCGCCGTACGGCAGATCATGGAGCGGACGGTGCCCCGGCCGCCGCCCGGGCTGTGCACGGACGCCGTCCGCCGCGGCAGCCGTATGCTGCGCCGTCGTACGCTCGCCCGGCGCCTGCTGTGGCTGCTGCTGTGGGCCGCGGTCGTCGCGTTCGCCGTCTGGGCGACGGTGGCCGAGCCGTGGGTGGAGCCGCCGTCGGAGACGACCCCACCCCTGACCGGCTGGTGAGGTCCGGCCCGTGGCCGGAAGCTAGCCGAGGGCCTGCTGGAGGTCGGCCAGGAGGTCGTCGACGTTCTCGATGCCGACCGAGACGCGGACCAGGTCGGCCGGGACCTCCAGGGCCGAACCGGCGGTGGAGGCGTGCGTCATGCGCCCGGGGTGCTCGATCAGCGACTCCACGCCGCCGAGGGACTCGCCCAGCGTGAACACCTGGGCGCGGTTGCACACCTCGACCGCCGCCTCCTCGCCGCCCGCCACCCGGAACGACACCATGCCGCCGAACGCCCGCATCTGCTTGGCGGCGACCTCGTGACCGGGGTGGTCGGGCAGGCCCGGGTAGAGCACGCTCGTCACGCGCGCGTGCCGGGTGAGCATGTCGGCGACCTTGGTCGCGTTCTCGCTGTGCCGGTCCATGCGCACCGACAGCGTCTTCGTGCCCCGCAGCACCAGCCAGGAGTCGAACGGCCCGGCGACCGCGCCCATCGCGTTCTGGTGGTACGCCAGCTCCTCGCCGAGTTCCCGGTCGCCCGTGATCAGCGCACCGCCGACGACGTCCGAGTGGCCGCCCATGTACTTGGTCAGCGAGTGCACGACGACGTCCGCGCCGAGCGCCAGCGGCTGCTGGAGGTACGGCGTGGCGAAGGTGTTGTCGACGACGAGCCGGGCGCCCGCGTCCCGCGCCACCTGCGCGACGGCCGCGATGTCGGTGATGCCGAGCAGCGGGTTGGAGGGGGTCTCCACCCACACCGCCTTCGTCTTCGGGGTGATCGCGGCCCGTACGGCGGCCGCGTCGCCGGTGTCGGCCACCGACCACTCCACGCCCCACCGGGAGACGACCTTCGCGAACAGCCGGAAGGTGCCGCCGTACGCGTCGTTGGGGATCACCACGTGGTCGCCGGGGCTGAGCAGCGTACGCAACAGGCAGTCCTCGGCCGCCAGTCCGGAAGCGAACGCGAGGCCCCGGACGCCGCCCTCCAGGGCGGCCAGGTTCTCCTCCAGGGCGGTCCTGGTCGGGTTGGCGCTGCGGCTGTACTCGTAGCCGCCCCGCAGGCCGCCGACGCCGTCCTGCTTGTAGGTCGAGACCTGGTAGATCGGCGGGACGACCGCGCCGGTGAGGGGATCCGCGGTGTTGCCCGCATGGATCGCGAGGGTCTCGAAGTGCTGACTGATGTGCCTGTCGCTCATGAGCACCGAGCGTAGTGCGCCGGAGGCGAAGGTGCGGGACGGCGGGGCGCCCGCCGTCCCGCCGGGAGGTTTTCCCCAGGCCGGCGGAGGAGGTTGGCCAATTGTCGGCGGCGTCTGGAACCCTTGGGGCATGGAAATTCTGTGGGTCCTGATCGCGCTGGTCATGCTCAGCTTCGTGCTGCTGCCGTTCCTGCGGCGCAGGCGCGGCGGGATCGAGCAGGTCCCGTCCGGCCACCCCGACGCCGCGGACCCCGCGGACTACGGCTTCGTCCGCGAGGAGGAGCTGGACATCCGCATGCCCGGTCCCGACCAGGACCTGCTCGACGTCCTGAACGTGGTGCAGCGCACCCAGGACTACCGGGCCGCCCAGCAGCTGCTGGGCGGCACCGAGGCCGAGGGCGAGCGGCGCTGGCAGCGCGTGCAGGCCTTCGCGGGCGCCGCCGCGCTGGAGCTCCAGCAGCGGCCCGGCGGGGTCGGTGACACACCGGGCGGTCAGTGGCTGCGGGTGTGGCGCGCCGAGGTGCCCAAGGATCCGGGCGGGGCGGCGGTGCACGCCGAGTTCCTCGTGCAGCAGGCGTGGCGCACCTCGACGCCGGGCACGGACGACTTCCGGATCATCATGGAGGAGGCGAAGGACGCCTGCGGGCAGGCGGCGCTGCTCGCCCCCGGTGACCCGATCCCGTACGTCGTCGAGCTGTCGGTGGCGCGCGGCCTGGCCTACTCGCAGCGTGAGTTCGAACAGCTCTGGCTGAAGATCCTGGACCGCGCCCCCGCGCACATGGGCGCGCATCTGGCGGCCCTGCACTACTGGTGCGAGAAGTGGCACGGCTCGCGCGAGACGGCGATGTCCTTCGCGGAGGCCGCGGCGGCGCGCGCACCCCGGGGTTCCCTCCTCGCGGCGATGCCCCTCTTCGCGGTGTTCGAGCACCTGCCCGAGGTCAACCTGGTCACCGGTTTCTACCGGAGCGAGGTCGTGACCAAGGCGATCCACGGCGCCCTGTTCGCCGTGCACGCGGCCCGCCCCGACGATCCCATGCTGGCGCACGTGCGCCACCTCCTGGTCTTCTTCCTGGTGCGCGCCGAACGCTGGTCGGAGGCGGTGGACCAGCTGGTCCACGTCGACGGCCACGTGGGCGCGCTGCCCTGGACCCTGTCCGCCGACCCGGCGGGCGAGTTCGCGGTGTACCGCGCGCTGGCCGTGGCGGGGTACGAGGCCAACGGCGGCAGTCCCGCGTCGCTCCCGCACTGAGCCCGGCCCGGGACTCCGGCCCGGAGCCCGGCCGGAGTCCCACCACCGGCAGCACCTCTGCCCCGCCGGGAACGAACGGCTGCCGCGGCCCGGTCGGGGCGGGGTCTCCTGCCCGGTCGGCTCGGCAGGGGCCGAGGGCCGAGGACCTAAATCGGTGGCCGCCCGGACCGGGCGGCCGCACGCTGTACGTCATGGAAGAACCGCAACGCCGCATCCGCGCCGTCCACACGGAGTCCACGGTCACCGTCTACCAGGCGTACTCACCGGAGATCGGCGTGCCCGCCGCCCGCGACGGCCGCTTCCCCGCCGCGTGGAAGCGGGACCGGATGACGTGGATCAAACCGTCGTTCCTGTGGATGATGTACCGCTGCGGCTGGGGCACCAAGGCCGGGCAGGAGACCGTTCTCGCCGTCGAGATCTCGCGCGAGGGCTTCGAGTGGGCGCTGCGCCACGCGTGCCTGTCGAGCCACGTCCGCGGGGTCCACGCCGACCGGGCCGCCTGGCAGCGTCAGTTGAGGCGCGCGCCCACCCGCGTGCAGTGGGATCCCGAGCGGGACCTGCACCTGCGGCCCCTGCCGTACCGGTCCCTGCAACTGGGCCTCACCGGGGAGGCCGCACGGCGCTACGCGGACGAGTGGACGGTCGCCGTCCGCGACGTGACCCCGCTCGCCCGGGAGATCCACTCCCTCGTCCGCGGCGGTGACGTGGAGTCCGCCGCCCGGCTGCTGCCCGGCGAACGGCCCTACGTCCCCGGAGAGGGCTCTCTCGCCCACCTCCTGGGATGACCGGACCCACCCGGCACGGGGTGCCCCGAAGCGGCCGCGGCACCGGCGACCGCCGGATAGGGGCGCCGGGTCGGGGCGCCGGTACCGGAACGGGGGGCCGAACCGGGGACCGCCGGACCGGGGGCCGGCCGACGGACCGGGCATGCCGGGTCCCGGCCACGTCCTCGACGGACACCGGACCGTCGCCGCCGGTCCACGGCTGCTCCGCCGGGTGGGGGCGGAGGCCGCAGGCCCCCGCGTCGACCGTTCGAACGGCCGGCTGCCGAGAACGTGCCGCCGGCCGGACGGGAAGCGGCCGTGGACCGGGGCGCTCCGCCCGTCACCGCCGTGGGCGCCCCGAGGCCTCAGTCCTCCTGGCGCATGGTCAGGTCCCCCTCGATCCTGGCGCCCCTCACGGTCTGCTCGCCGGGCCCGTTCATCGTCTGCCCCAGTGATCCGCCGACTTCGACGTCCCTGGCCCGCTGCCGGCGTCGGGGCGTCGCCTCACCGGACGTCGCCTGCCACACCGCCAGAGCGGCACCCAGCACCACCAGTGCGGCCGTGCAGGCCAGCCATGCCGCCGTCCAGTTCTGGGTCAGCATTCCGGTGGCCACGTTCACCGCCGCGGCCACCACCACGGACCCGGCCGCCGCCATACGCGCAGCCGTCATACCCCTCACCGTCCCCCCGTCGCCTTCGTACCATTGCAGGCCGGTTCTTCAGCATGGGGGGAAACACCGTGTGGGGCAATCGTCGGCAGACGGTCAAGGACAACGCGGTCGGCCGCGACCTGTTCGTGTTCATGAACGGCGAACCGGCCGGTACGGACCTGGATCGCGCGGCGGACCGGTTACGGAAGGACGTCCTGTCCAGGGCGCGGCACGCGGTGGCCCGTCTCGAACTGCGGCAGCCGACCCTGATCGAGATCGTCTGGAAGGGCAGCGGCCGGCCCGTCCAGCCGTCGCGGGAGGTGCTGGGCGTCCCTCCGGAGGAGCTGGCGGGCACGGTGACCCGGACGCCGGACACCTGCCGGAGTCTCCCGCTGCATCAGCTCGTGGTCCTGGGAGAGGCGGGCACCGGCAAGAGCGTCGTCGCGGTACAGCTCGTCCACGACATGGCCGGGGACCCCCGGCCCGGTGACCCCGTCCCGGTGCTGATGTCGCTGTCGTCATGGCGTCCGGCGATCCCGATGCGGGAATGGATCCTCCGGCAGATCCGGCAGAACAGCCCCGCCCTGAGCAGCCGGTGGAGGTTCAGGGCGGACCCGGCGGCCGACCTGTTCGACGAGTGCAGGGTGATGCCCGTGCTCGACGGCCTGGACGAACTGCCGGAGCCGCTGCGCGTCCGGGCGGTCGAGGCGATCGACAAGGCGGTTCCGCCGGGCTGCTGGCTGCTGGTCACCAGCCGCGGCGACGAGTACGAGACCACGTGCCGGGCCGGAGCCCGCCTGACCAGAGCCGCGGTCGTGGAGCTCGAATCCGTGGAGGCGGGTGCCGCGATCACCTACCTGACACGGTCGCAGGTGACCGGGGACGACCGCTGGGACGCGGTCTTCGACGCCGTGCGCGGGGAACCGGACTCCGCGCCGGCCCGGACGATGACCTCGCCCCTGATGCTGTACCTGGTCAAGACGGCCTACCGGGCGCACCTCACGGAGCCCGGGGAGCTGGTGTCGGGCGGGCGCTCCCAGGAGGACATCGAGAAGGACTTGTTGAGCCGGTACCTGCCCGCCGTCTACACCGAGCAGCCGCCCGGCCGCTACAAGGAGGAGACGGCGAGGCGGTACCTGAGGCTGATCGCACGCCAGATGCAGCGGGACAGGACGAACGACTTCGCCTGGTGGCAGATCAACGCCCGGCTGACGGGACCGTTGGTCGGTCTGGCCTTCGGCGCCGTGTGGGGCTGGTTCCTGCACGCCCTGTTCGGCCCGGGGTGGGGAGTGGCGACCGGGGTGCTGGCCGGACTCGGCGGATGGGGGGCGCACGCCCTGGTCCGGGCCGACCTGAAGCAGGTGTACGTGCCGCAGGGCGGCGTGCACGGGCCGAAGGCCCTCCTCCACCGGTACGCGCTCATCGGGGGTGCGTCGGCGCTGGCGATCACCGGCGTCACGGGGGCCTCCGCGGCATGGTGGCTGGCGGGGACGCTCGGGGCGCAGGGGCGGATCGTCTGGTACTACGGCACGGTCGTCGGTGTCGTCTCGGGCATCGCCACCCTGCTCGGGTCCGCCTGGGGCTCGTACCAGGTGTCCCGCTCGTGGTTCTGGCTCACGCGCCGGCTTCCCTGGCGGCTGTCGGCGTTCCTCGAAGACGCCCGGGGACTGGGCGTGCTCCGTCAGATCGGTGCGGTCCACCAGTTCCGGCACGAACTGGTGCTGAGGCAACTGAGCGGCAGGGTCTCGGGGCACCCGTCCCGGTCGGTTCACGGCGAGTGGCACGCCAGGTGGCAGCCGTGGAGACCGCTGCTGCCGGTCTTCGCCAGTCTGGTGCAGGTGGGTTCCGCACTCCTCGGCCTCGCCATGGTGTCCATGATGTACGCCTCCTCGACCCAGATCGAGTTGGTCTACCTCTCCGGGGACGAGCCCGCCAGTTACGTCGACACCTCCGTCTGCCCGGTCGGCGACGCCGGCCTGTGCAGCGGCGTCCCGATCCTGTCGTGGAGACTGCCCGAGGGGTCCTCCCGCCGCACGGTCTGGATGCCGTCGGCCCTGCACGGCCGCTCCATCCAGGGCTGGAGCGGCCGGATGAAGGCCGACGGCTGCGGCGGAGGCGCCGTCGAGGTGACGTTGGCCATCGCGGGAGAGACGCCGGTGTCCTTCACCCTGGAGGACTCCGCGGAGGTCCCCGTGCGGGACCCGTCCGAGCCGGCCCTCCCGGAGCGCCGCCCGGTCTCCCTCTCGCTGCGGAGGCTGGACGGCGAGCCCTGCTCCCTCCTCGTGGAGTGGACCGGTCCGGGAATGGTCGACGACGGCCTGGAGCCCGCCCGCGAACGGCTCGGCGTCACCGGGGCCGGGGACTGACGGCCGCCGGTGGGTTGCGGGACGTGCGCCGCCGAGGTCTTCACCGCCGACGCCGGGTGCCGCGGCCGGCCGGAGCACGCTCCGCGCCCGTCGCCGAGCCCGTCGCCGGGCGAGCGCGGCGCGAAAATCGGCAGCGCGCCGCCGTCCGTTCGTGAGTTACTGCCCCGGGCGTCCGGGCCGTCCGTGGGGGCGGCCGTGTCCGTCGGCGTCGTAGGCACAAGTCCCGGGGGGATTCCGTATGAGCGGCAGCAGTGATGTGTTCCTGATCGGTGGGGGGCACGACGAGTCGGCCGCCGGTGCCCTCTACGGGCCGTTCCTGCGCGCCGCCGCCGTGGCCGTGCCCCGGGTGCTGTGCGTCCTCGTCGACGAGGGCGACGGTGCCTCTCTCCTCGGCCGGTACGACGCCCTGCTGCGCAAGGCCGGCGACTGCGTGCCGGTGCCGCTGCTGCTGCCGCTGGGGGAGCCGTTCGAGCCGGGGGCGCTGACGGCGGACGTGGACGCGCTGCTGGTGTGCGGCGGGCTGACACCGGCCTACCGGGAGGCGTTCGCCGGCAGTGCCGACGCGCTGCCCGCGCTGCTCGCCGAGCGGGGCGTGCCGTACGCCGGTTACTCGGCGGGGGCCGCGATCGCGGCGCGGGACGCGGTGGTCGGGGGCTGGCTGGCGGACGGGGTGGTGGTGTGTCCGCCGGACACCGCGGAGGACCTGGAGGAGATCGAGGTGCGGTCCGGTCTGGGGCTGGTGCCGTTCGGGGTGGACGTGCACGCGGCGCAGTGGGGGACGCTGGCGCGGCTGACCTCGGTGGTGGCGGACGGGCGGCTCGCGCACGGGGTCGCCGTCGACGAGAACACGGTGGTGCGGGTCGCGGGCGGACGGGCGCGGGTCGCGGGACTCGGCCGCGCCCACTCCGTACGCCCCGCGCCGGGCGGCGGCACGCTGGTGCGGTCGTACGGCGCCGGTGAGTCGTTCTCCGCGGGCTGAGGCCGGTCCGGCCGCCGCGGGGAGGGGCGTACGACGAGGCCCCGGCGGGTGCGGCCGGGGGCTCGTCGGGGGTGACGCGGGGGTGACGCGGGACGTCAGATGGTCGCCGTGTCGATCACGAAGCGGTAGCGGACGTCGCTGGCCAGCACCCGCTCGTACGCCTCGTTGATCTCGGAGGCGCTGATCAGCTCGATCTCGGCACCGAAGCCGTGCTCGGCGCAGAAGTCCAGCATCTCCTGGGTCTCCCGGATGCCGCCGATGCTGGAGCCGGCGAGGGTCTTGCGGCCGCCGATCACCGAGAACAGGTTGAGCGCGACGGGCTCCTCGGGGGCGCCGACGTTGACGAAGGCGCCGTCCGTGCGCAGCAGGGCGAGGTAGGAGTCCAGGGCGAGCGGGGCGGAGACGGTGGACAGGATCAGGTCGAAGGTGCCGGCCAGCTCCTTGAAGGTCTCGGGGTCGCTGGTGGCGTAGTAGTGGTCGGCGCCCAGCTTCAGGCCGTCGTCCTTCTTGCGCAGCGACTGGGAGAGCACGGTCACCTCGGCGCCGAGGGCGTGCGCGATCTTGACGCCCATGTGGCCGAGGCCGCCCATGCCGAGGACGGCGACCTTCTTGCCGGGGCCGGCGTTCCAGTGCTTCAGCGGGGAGTAGGTGGTGATGCCGGCGCAGAGCAGCGGGGCGGCCACGTCGAGGGCGAGGCCGTCGGGGACGCGGACGACGTAGTTCTCGTCGACGACGATCTTCTGCGCGTAGCCGCCGTAGGTGGGCTCGCCGTCCTTGCCGACGGCGTTGTACGTGCCGATCATGCCGCCGCCGGTGCAGTACTGCTCCAGGCCGGCCCGGCAGTTGTCGCACTCGCGGCAGGAGTCGACCATGCAGCCGACGCCCACGCGGTCGCCGACGGCGAACCGGGTCACACCGGGGCCGACCTCGGAGACGACGCCCGTGATCTCGTGGCCGGGGACCATCGGGAAGATGGCCTGCCCCCAGCCCTCGCGGGCCTGGTGGATGTCGGAGTGGCAGATGCCCGCGAACTTGATGTCGATCAGGACGTCGTGCTCGCGGACCTCCCGTCGCTCGATCGTCGTGCGCTCCAGCGGAGCCTTGGCGGACGGTGCGGCGTACGCGGCAACAGTGGTCATGCCGGGGTTCTCCTAGCAGTCGTACGCCCGGTCGGCCTTCGGACCGGGCACGGCGTCCAGCCTGCCCCGTATCGGCGCGTCCACCCAGACCTCACCTGTGCCTACGTCCGCTGTGCCTACCACTGGCGGGGTCAGGTTCGCCTGCGTACGACCGTGAATACTGGACGTATGGAAGAACAGGCCGATGCCGTACCGCAGCCCGGCGGGCGTCTGGACCGGCGTGCCGAACTCAGCGAGTTCCTGCGCACCCGGCGCGCCCGGCTGAAGCCGGGGGACGTGGGGCTGCCCGACTTCGGGCGGCACCGCCGGGTGCCGGGGCTGCGGCGCGAGGAGCTGGCGCAGCTGGCCGGGGTGTCGGTGGCGTACTACACGCGCCTGGAGCAGGGCAACGGGCGCAACGTGTCCACGGAGGTGCTGGACTCGATCGCCCGCGCGTTGCGGCTGACCGACGCCGAGCACGCGCACCTGACCCACCTCGCCAAGCCGAAGCAGCACAAGAAGAAGCCGGCGGCGCGGAGCCGGCAGGTGCGTCCGGCGCTGCGGGATCTGCTGGCCCTGATGGACGGGGTGCCGGCGTACGTGGTGGGGCGGCGGACGGAGATCCTCGCCTGGAACCCGATGGCGGCGGCCGTGTTCGGGGACTGGGGCGAGCTGCCGGTCGCCGAGCGGAACTGGGCGCGGCTGGTGTTCCTGCGGCCCGCCTACCGCGATCTGTTCGTGGACTGGGAGCAGAAGGCGATCGACATCGTGTGCGCGCTGCGGATGGACGCCGGCTGCCACCCGGACGATCCGCGGCTGTCGGCGCTGGTGGGTGAGCTGTCGGTGAAGAGCGAGGACTTCCGGCGGCTGTGGGCGACCCACGACGTCAAGGAGAAGTCCTACGGCGTGAAGCTGCTGCACCATCCGCTGGTGGGTCAGCTGTCCCTGAACTTCGAGGGGTTCCAGCTGCTCGGGGAGAGCGAGCAGTCGATGGTGACGTACCACGCGGAGCCGGGGTCGCCCTCGGCCCAGGCGCTGCGGCTGCTGGCGAGCTGGGGGGCGGACGCGAGCCGGGCGGGGGCGGGCGCCCCGTCGTCGTCGGTGTGACGACGACGGGGCGCTCCCCGGGTCCGGTGCGGACGGCCCGCCGGGGGCGCCGGGGGCGCGGGGGCCGTCCGCCGGGCGCGTGCCGCCGCGTCGCGGGGCGCCGTACGGCGTCGGGTCGGGGCGCGCCGGGTCGCGGGGCGTCGTACCGCCTCAGGAGACGGCGTTCTCTCTGACGGTGATCCTCCCCTTGCGGATGGTGGCCACGCGCGGGGCCCGCTTCGCGATGGTGGAGTCGTGGGTGACCATGATGAAGGTCAGGCCGCGCTCCTTCCACAGGGTGTGCAGCACGTCCATGATCTCGTCGCGCATGCCCTCGTCGAGGTTGCCGGTGGGCTCGTCGGCGAGCAGCACCTTGGGCTGCTTCACCAGCGCGCGGGCGATGGCGACGCGCTGCTGCTGGCCGCCGGACATCTCGCTGGGGAGGTGTCCGAGCCGCTCGCCGAGGCCGACGGACCTCAGGGCCTCGGCGGCCCGTTCGCGCCGTTCCCCGCCCTTGACGCCGAGCGGGACGAGGGCGGTCTCGACGTTCTCCTGCGCGGTGAGCGTGGGGATGAGGTTGAAGGCCTGGAAGACGAAGCCGATGTTCTCGCTGCGCACCTTCGTGAGCCTGGCCTCGGAGAGTCCGGCCAGGTCGGTGCCGTCGAGGACGACCTCGCCCGCGCTGGGCCGGTCGAGCCCGCCGAGCATCTGCAGGAGGGTGGACTTGCCGCCTCCGGTGGGGCCCTGGATGACGAGCCGGTCGCCGTCCGGGACGGTCAGGTCGACCCCGTCGAGGGCGTGGACGACGTCCTTGCCGCGGGTGTAGCGCTTGGTGACGCCTCTGAGTTCGTACATGGGGACAACAACTCCTGGGGTGGGTGGGGTGGGTTGGCTACTCGACGCGCCGCAGCGCGTCGGCCGGCCGCAGCCGGGACGCCCGCCAGCCACCGAACGCCCCCGCGATCAGACCGCCGGCGACGGCGAGTCCGACCGCGACGGCCACCGTCGTGACGCTCACCGGCGCCGTCAGCGCCACGTCGAGGGTGCGGGCCGCGGCCTGCCGGCCCGGTCCGCCGAAGCCGCCGCCGGGACCGCCCTGGCCGCCGGCGGCGGAGCCGCCCGTCTCGGCCTGGAGGGTGGGGCTGACGGCGGTCACGGCGTAGGCGCCGGCGAGGCCCAGCGCGATGCCCAGGACGCCGCCGAGGAGGCCGTTGACCATGGCCTCGCCGACGACCTGCCGGGTGACCCGGCCGGACTTCCAGCCGAGTGCCTTGAGCGTGCCGAACTCGCGCACGCGCCGGGACACCGCGGAGGAGGTGAGGAGTCCGGCGACCAGGAACGCGGCGACGAGGACCGCGACGGACAGCCAGGTGCCGACGCTGGTGGCGAGCGAGGCGGCCGTGGAGAGGGAGCCGGAGACGGTGTCGGCGAGGTCCGCGGAGGTCGTCACCGTCGTGCCCGGGACGTTCTTCCGGATCGCGGACTTGACGCTGTCGATCTTCTGCGAGTCGGTCGCCTGGACGTAGATCGTGGTGACCTTGTCCTTGGAGTCGCTGATCGTCTGAGCCTGCGTCAGCGGGATGTAGACGTTGGCGGCGGAGTCCCCGCTGTCGGCGGTGGCGATGCCGATGACGCTGAACTTCACGCTCTTGACGGTGAGCGTCGAACCGGCCTTGAGCTTCTTCTCCTTGGCGTACGCCGAGTCGACGACGGCGACCTTCGCGTTCGTCTCGGTGGTCTTGAAGGTACGGCCGCTGGTGATCTTCGAGGAGGTCAGCGGGCCGAGCGCGGGCCGGGTGACGTCGGTGCCGTAGACGGAGTAGTTGTCGACGTCGAACTCGGCGCCGCCGCCCTTGACCTCGCCCTGCGGCCGGCCGCCGCCGGGACCGCCCTCGCCCTGCTGGAACTGGCCGCGGGTGAACTGACCGTCGACCTTGACGACCTGCAGGCTCAGTCCGCCGACCGCGCCGGAGACCCCGCTCTGCCTGCCGACCTCGGTGACGGTGGCGGCCGACAGGGTCTGGAAGCCCTGGACCATGACGCGGTCGCTGCTCTGCTCGGTGCCGGAGTCGCCGTCCTGCGCGTCGAACTGGAACCGCGGGCGCTCGGAGGCGTCGGCGGTGGGCTCGGCCGCCTTGGTGACCGTCATGTCCGTGCCCAGGCCGTAGAGGGACTGGAGGACCTTGTCCTGGGCCGTGCCCATGCCGGCGGAGACGGAGGTGACGACGATGACCAGCGCGATGCCCAGGGCCAGTCCGGAGGCGACGACGAGGGCCGCTTTTCTGCGGCGGCGCAGTTCGCGCCTCAGGTAGGTGAAGAACATGGCCGCAAGCTAGGTACGGACCGTGATGAAGGCGTAAGGCGGAGATAAGAGAAGCATGAGAAGGCTGTGTCCGGCCCCGGAAACACCGGTGCCGCCCCTGGGGGCGGCACCGGTGGGCTGGGGGAGGGATGTGCGTCAGGCGGCCGAACCGGCCTTCCACTGCGCCCAGTCCATGTTCCAGCCGTTGAGGCCGTTGTCCGGCGAGACGGTCTTGTCGCCGGTGTTCTGGACGACGATCACGTCACCCACGATCGAGCTGTTGAAGAACCAGGCGCCCGGGGTGTTCGGGTCGTCGGCGCCCTTGGTGTCGGACAGGCCGACGCAGCCGTGGCTGGTGTTCACCGAGCCGAAGATGGACTTCGCGCCCCAGTAGTTGCCGTGCACGAAGGTGCCGGAGTTGGTCAGGCGCATGGCGTGCGGCACGTCCTTGATGTCGTACTCGCCCTTGCCGTCGTCGTCGGTGAAGCCGACCGTCGCGCCGTTCATCCGGGTCTCCTTGAACTTCTCGGAGATCACCATCTGGCCCTCGTACGTCTTGTTGTCGGGCGAGCCGGCCGAGATCGGGATGGTCCGCACGGTCTTGCCGTCCTGCGTGACCTTCATCTGCTTGGTCTTCGCGTCGACGTACGTGACCTGGTTGCGGCCGACCTTGAAGGTGACGGTCTTCTGCTGGACGCCGAAGACGCCGTCGGCGCCCTCGACCCCGTCGAGCGCGAGCTTCAGCGTGACGGTGGAGTTCTCCTGCCAGTAGTCCTCGGGACGGCAGTCCATGCGCTGGGTGTTGAACCAGTGGCAGGCGACCTCCTGGCCGCTGCTGGAGGTGACCGTGACGCCCTTCTGGACGGCGGCCTTGTTGGTGATCTCCTTGTTGAAGTTGAGGGAGACCGGCATGCCCACGCCGACGGTCGAGCCGTCCTCCGGCGTGAAGTTGCCTATGAAGCTGTTGTCGGGGGAGACCGTGGTGAAGGAGGCGTTCTCGTGGGCCTCCAGGCCCTTGGAGTCCTTCGCGGTCGCCGCCAGCTTGTAGGTGGTCGAGCGCTCCAGCTGCCCGCTGGGCTTCCAGCTGGTCTTGTCGGCGGACAGCTCGCCCGCCACCGTGGCGCCGTCGGCCGCGGTCATCGTGACCTGGGTGAGGGTGCCCTTGCTCACGGTGACGGTCGCGGAGTTGTTGATGGAGGCGTTGTCCGAGCCGTCCGCGGGCGTGATCTTGATCTGGGCCTGGGATGACTTCTGGGCCGCCGCCTCGTCGGCCTTGGCCTGTGAGGAGCTGCCACCGCTGTCGGCCGCGTCACTGTCGCCGCTCGAACACGCGGAGAGCACCAGAACACCACCGAGCAGGGCGGACGCGGTCATGAGACCCCTGCGCCGCCTACCGTCCGTCATCACACGCTTCTCCATCGTCGCCGATTCCCGGTGAACCCCGGGAGTCCCCGTCAAGAACTTCAACGCTACGACCGGTTCGTCCCGTTCCACATACGCCTGATGTGTGGGCCACACCACGTCCGCGGGCGCTCGGCCCCCCGGGGCCCCTGATGCGGGTGTCGGTCGGTGCGTCCCCTGAGACGACGAAACCCCGGGCGGCGGTTGCCACCCGGGGTCACGAATTCCCCCGGACGCTCAGCCGATGCCGCCCGCGCGGCCGTCCTCGCCGTCATCATCCTCGTCGAGGTCCCAGTCCGGCGAATCGGGGTCGTACTCGACGGGTTCGGTGGACCAGGAGGCCTGCTGGAGTTCGACGCCGGGGATGTCGCCGACCAGATCGAAGGGGTCCACGAGGCAGGCGAGGGCCTCCGCCGTGTCTTCCGTCACAGCACTCTCGGCCTGCGCGCGCTCACTCTCCGGGACGTCCGGGTCCGCGGCCTCCTCCGCGAGTCGTCGTAGCGCGGCAGCGGTGAGGGCGCCCTCGTCGTCGATCTCCAGGACGAGTTCGACACGAAGGCGGACAAAAGAGGGTGTCTTTGGGTTGGTCACCCCCGGAGCCTACGGCTACCGGCGCCCGCGGCTTTCCCGCGACCCGCGCCGTTCATTAGCATCGGGGGCACACGGCCAATTCGCCAGCGCCACAAGGGGATCGATATTCCGTGTCATCCGCTCGCCGTCCGTTGCTGACCGCCACCGCCGCGGGAACCCTGCTGGGTGCCCTGTGGTTCGTCCCGAACGCCCAGGCGACCCCGGACGATTCCACGAGAACGGGCGTGACGACGCAGGTCACCACCCAGGCGCGGGCCGCGTCCGCGGACATCACCGGCACCGCCCTCACCACCGCCGACACGGCCTCCGCCGTCGACACGAGCGTCGCGTCCGACGGCGCCGACGCCTCCGACGGCACCCGCCTCGCCGACACCGGAAGCTTCGACACCACCCCCTACATCGCGGGCGGGACGACCCTGCTCGCCCTCGGTGCCGGATTCGTGGCGTATTCCGTTCGCCGGGAACGCCTGGGTTTCTGAATGGATTTGACGCTTACTTGACCCGACCTTCATAGTCCGCTCATGAAGAGATCATCGGGGGCGCGGCTGTGCGCCACGGCTGCTGTGGGCGCACTGTCGCTCGTCCTCATCACGGGCTGCTCGGACGAGGGGTCGAAGAAGGACTCCGAGGGGTCCTCGAAGGATTCCGGTTCCTCGTCGTCCTCGGCCCCGGCCGCGAAGGCCCTGACCGCGGCCGAGCTGGAGAAGCTGCTGCTCGCCCAGGGCGAGGTCAAGGGGTACAAGGTCGACGCGGGCGACGCCAGTCTGCCGGCCTCCAAGAGCGCGGTGAAGGTCGACAAGGCCGCGTGCGAGCCGCTCGTCTACGCCATATCCGCCCTCCCGCCGGGTGACACGGACGTGAGCGCGCGGAACACCGTCACGGAGGACAAGTCGGCTCAGGCGAGCACCAAGTCGCCGGAGGACATCAGCGAGTCGGACATCGAGGACGCCTTCAACGTCACCACCACCCTCGTCGGTCTCTCGTCCTACGAGGGTGACGGGGCCGAGAAGGCCATGAAGGCCGTCACCGACAGCGTCACGGCCTGCTCCGGCGGGTTCAGCATGACGGCCGGCAGCGAGACCCAGAAGGCCACCAAGATCACCTCGGCCAAGGCCTCGGGGCTCGGCGAGGAGTCCGCGGCCTTCACCGTGGTCGCCGACATGGACGGCGAGGGCACGGCCGACTTCCAGGTCGAGGTGGTGCGCAGCGGCAGCACGGTCGCCACGTTCTACGGCATCAACCTCGGCGCACTGGCCAAGGGCGGGAACTCCGAGGTCCCGGCCGCCGTCTCCCAGGCGCAGGTCGCCAAGCTCAAGTAGGCGCGCGGGGCCCCGCCGACAGCACGTGTGCGCTGTCGGCGGGGCCCCTTCGTGCGTGTCAGTGGAGCGGCCCCGTCACCGTCTCCACGGCGGCGACCAGCCGTCCGTCGCGCACGACGGCGTCGGCCGCGGCGAGGTCGGGGGCGAGGAAGCGGTCCGGCCCCGGGCCCTGGATCCCCGCCTCGCGCACGGCGGCGAGGACCGCGCGGGTCGCGGGCGCCGGCGTCAGCCCCTCGCGCAGCTCGACGGCGCGGGTGGCGGCGTACAGCTCGACGGCGATGACGCGCGTGAGGTTGTCGACGGCGGTGCGCAGCTTGCGCGCCGCCGACCAGCCCATGGAGACGTGGTCCTCCTGCATCGCGGAGGACGGGATGGAGTCGGCGGAGGCCGGCACGGCCAGCCGCTTCAACTCGCTGACCAGCGCGGCCTGGGTGTACTGGGCGATCATCAGGCCCGAGTCGACACCGGCGTCGTCGGCGAGGAAGGGCGGCAGGCCGTGGCTGCGGTTCTTGTCCAGCAGCCGGTCGGTGCGGCGCTCGGCGATCGACGCGAGGTCGGCGGCGGCCACGGCGAGGAAGTCGAGGACGTAGGCCACCGGGGCGCCGTGGAAGTTGCCGTTGGACTCGACCCTGCCGTCGGGCAGCACCACGGGGTTGTCGACGGCGGAGGCCAGCTCCCGTTCGGCGACGAGGCGGGCGTGGGCCATGGTGTCCCGTCCGGCGCCGGCGACCTGCGGGGCGCAGCGCACGGAGTAGGCGTCCTGGACGCGGGGCGCGTCGTCCTGGTGGTGCCCGGTCAGCTCCGAACCGGCCAGCACGGCCAGCATGTTGGCGGCGGAGTCGGCCTGTCCGGGGTGCGGGCGGACGGCGTGCAGCTCGGGTGCGAGGACCCGGTCGGTGCCGAGGAGCGCCTCCAGCGTCAGGGCGGCCGTGACGTCGGCGGACTTGTAGAGGCGGTCCAGGTCGGCGAGGGCCATGATCAGCATGCCGAGCATGCCGTCGGTGCCGTTGAGGAGGGCCAGGCCCTCCTTCTCGCGCAGTTCGACGGGGGCGATGCCGTGCTCGGCGAGCAGCTCGCCCGCGGGCCGTACGGCCCCGTCCGGGCTCTCGGCGTCCCCCTCGCCCATGAGGGTCAGGGCGCAGTGGGAGAGCGGGGCGAGGTCGCCCGAGCAGCCGAGGGAGCCGTACTCGTGGACGACCGGGGTGATGCCGGCGTTGAGGAGGTCGGCCATGGCCTGCGCGACCTCGGGCCGTACGCCGGTGCGTCCGGAGCAGACGGTCTTCAGGCGCAGGAACATCAGGGCGCGGACGACCTCCCGCTCGACGCGCGGCCCCATGCCGGCCGCGTGCGAGCGGACGATGTTGCGCTGGAGCCGGGCGCGCAGTTCCGGGCTGATGTGCCGGGTGGCGAGGGCGCCGAACCCGGTGGAGACGCCGTAGACGGGCTCGGGCTTGGCCGCGAGCGCCTCGACGATCTCGCGCGCCGCGGCGAGGGCCGCCACCGCCTGCTCGGAGAGCTCGACCCGGGCGCCGTCGCGCGCCACGGCGAGCACGTCGGACGCGGTCACGCCGGACGTCCCCACCACCACAGTGTGCATATCCATATTCAGGAGCGTACGCAGTGAAGAGGGGGATGTCACCAGTGGGGGCGGGCTTCGCCCCTTACCGGAACGTCACAGCCGCCCGGCGACGTGCCGTGGCCGTCGGCCGGCACCCCGGGGCGGTCCGGCGACGCGCCGTGGCCGTCGGCCGGCACGGCCCGCCGTTCACTGCCGCCCACGGAAGCGCCGCCGCTCGCCGGCCGGACCGCGCGGCGGCTCGTCGGCCAGGCGGACGACCGGGTCGTCGGGTCCCGCCCGCCCCGCGACGACCGGCCGGGCGGCCCGGACGGCCTTGGCGCGGTACTGGGCCGCGTCCGCGAGCCGGAAGAGGCGGCGGGCCGAGCGCACCGGCCCGATCGGGTCCCCGGTGGAGGCGACCCCGCAGGCCACGCCCTCGCCCAGCTCCAGCTCGGCCGCCCGGCGGCACAGGTCGCCGGCGACCTTCACCACGTCGTCGGCGGCCGGGCCGACGGCGAGCAGACAGAACTCGTCCCCGCCGAGCCGGGCGGCCAGCCCGCCGGGCAGCATCGCCCCGCACAGCGACAGCACGGACCCGAACCGTTCCAGGAGCCGGTCGCCGACGGCGTGGCCGCAGGTGTCGTTCACCCGCTTGAGCCCGTTGAGGTCGCACACGACCAGGCTCACCACGTCCCCGCGCGTGCGGTGCCGCTCCACCGCCTCCTCCAGGCGCACGTCGACGGCGCGGCGGTTGGCCAGGCCGGTCAGGGCGTCCGTGAAGGCGAGCCGGCGGGCCTCCTCCAGCCGCTCGGTCTGCGCCAGCCCGGCCGCGACCACGGCCGCCAGGACGGTCGCGAAGTCGGCGTCGCCGCGGTCGAAGACGGGGGTGCCGCGGGAGCGGGCCACGTACAGCTCGCCCCACGCCCGGCCGTGCAGCACGATCGGCGCGACCACGCAGGAGCCCCGCCCGCGCCGGCGCAGGGCGGCGACCCTCCCCCGGCTGACGCCGGGAGGTGCCCCCAGGTGGCGGTGGCCGGGGCGGTCGGCGGCCGCCCCCCGGTCCGTCTCCACCCAGGCGTCGGGCTCGCCGCCCGCCGTCCAGCGCTCGTGCAGGAACTCGGTGATCTCCGGGAACCGGTGCACCGGATAGGCCTCGTCGTCCGGGAACTCCTCCTCGTCCGGCGTCCGGTCCCCCACGTTCACGAGGACGCGCAGCTGCCCGAGGTCGCGCTCCCAGACCGACAGCGCGGCGAAATCGCCGGCCAGCGCCCGGCAGGCGCCGAGGGCCGCCGCGCGCCACGACTCGCGGGGCGTGCGCGCCGCCGCCATCCCCTGAGCCAGCGCCACCACAGCCGCTAGGCGTCTGTCCTCACCCATCTCCCCAGGCTAGGGACATTCCGCCGCAAAGGGGACTCCGGGTGATGCCGGGAGCGACGGTCCCGCCGCCCCGGACCGGCTCACTCCTCTCAGCCTCCCCCGGACCGGCTCACTCCCCCGGCCACTGCGGCTTGCGCTTCTCGTTGAAGGCCGCGACGCCCTCGGCCCGGTCTCCCGAGAAGGCCACCGTCCGCCAGGCCGCGTCCTCCACCTCCAGCCCCGCCCGCAGGTCCAGCCCCTGCCCCAGCCGCAGGGCCCGCTTGGCCGCCCGCAGCCCCACCGGCGAGTTCGCCCCGATGCGCTCCCCCAGCGCCAGCGCCTCCTCCCGGTCCCGTCCCTCGTCCACCAGGACGTCCACCAGCCCCAGCTCCCGCGCCTCGGCGGCCTCGACCCGCCGTGCGGAGAAGATCAGCTCGGCCGCGCGGGCCGCGCCCACCCGGCGGGGCAGCAACTGGGTCCCGCCGCCGCCCGGGATCACCCCGACCGACACCTCGGGCAGCCCCACCACGGCCGTCCGGTCGGCCACGATCACGTCGCAGGCCAGCGCCAGCTCGAAACCGCCGCCCAGCGCGAACCCGTGCACCGCCGCGACCGTCGGCACCGGCAGCTCCAGCACGCCGGTGTACGCCCCCCGCGCGACCGGCCGCTGCCGCACCAGCTCGGCGTCGGAGAAGGAGTTGCGCTCCTTGAGGTCGGCCCCGACGCAGAAGGCCCGCTCGTGGGTCGAGGTGAGCACGACCACCCGTACGTCCCGGTCGTCGCCCAGCGCCGCGCAGGCGGCCCCGAGAGACCGGGCCATCCCGGTCGACACGGCGTTCATGGCCTTGGGCCGGTCGAGGACCAGCTCGGCGACATGCCCGTCCCCGTGCCGCCGTACCAGCACGAACTCCCCGAACCGTTCCTCGCTCATGACACCCTCCGGGTTAACGCGGGTTAACAGACCTGGCTCGCCCGATCATCGCAGCCGCGCCGCGCCGGGAAAAGGCCCGGCCCCGTCCCGCCCGCATCGCGCTCGACCACCGCCCACCCGTTCGAGTGACATCCCACCCGACTCCGCCCGGACCGCCCAAGGGAGCGCATAAGGTGCGTCCGCCACGGCGCAGAGGGGGCGCGACGACATCGGGGAGGGAACGCGATGACGACCACACCGATAAGAACCCGGACCGAAGGCGTCGGAGCGGATCGCGCGGAGAGGGTCACGGGGACGGCCGGGAACCGCCTCGGGCCGCCCCTCCGTGCCCGCGGGCGGCACCGTCGGCCACGGCCTCGGAGGACGCTGTTCACCGCGGGCGGGTTCGTACTGGCGGTGGGGGCCCTGAGCCTGCTGCGACCGGGCTCGGACCCCGGCGCGGACACCGCCGGGTCCGGTCCCCGGCTCCGGCCCACCGCGGACACCCGGCCGGAGACGGCCACGGGCCGCCCGGCCCGCGGCACCGGCGCGGCCACCGCGGTCTCCCCGGCAAGCGGACCGACGCCAGCCGCACCCGTCCCGACCGCCGACGGCGTCCCCGCCTCCCCCGCGGCCCCCGGCGTCTCCCCGTCCTCCGCGATCCGCACCCCCGGCGGCCCCGGCGGCCCCGGCGGCCCGCGCACGACGCCACCGGCCGAGGCGCTCCCGCGCACACCGGCGCCCGCTCCTTCCCGGAGCGCGGCGCCCCGGCCTCCGCGCGATTCCCGGCCTTCCGGGCCCACCGCGCCCCCGGCCCCCGGCCCGAGCACCGTGCCGGCCGCCCCCGGGCCGGCGGGCGGCAGCGGCCTCTGCCTGCCGGTCGTCGGACTCTGCGTGGACGCGCTGAACGCCCCCGCGGACTGAACCGCGGCGCGGGCGGCCCCGCCGGGGCCGGTCCGGCGGATCACGCCGGGGACACGGGGTCCGGCACATCCCCGAAGACGCCCTCCCGGAGAGACGTTCCCGGAGCCGCACGCCCTGGGGCACATGTCCGCAGGCACCCCTCAGAGGCACGCCCTCCGGAAGCCGGTTCCCGGCGGCGCCACCACCGGCCCGCCGCCCTCGGCCCGCCGGCCCGGCCCGCCGCAGCGGTCCGCAGCCCGGTCCGCGGGCCCGGCCCCCGGACCGGCCCTACGCGCCGCCGCCGTTGCGCCGGGTGAGCAGCCAGGGCTCGACCACGCCGAGCCCGCGCACCGGCCGCTGCCACATCGGCTGGAGCGCGAACCGGTAGACGGGCGCCCGCTCGCCCTCCTTCTCGGCGGCGGTCGCGGCCTCGGCGGCCTCCGCCTCCGAGGCGGGCGCGTCGCCGGTGCGGATCAGCTCCTCGGCGAAGGCGCTGTCCACGAGCACGGCGTCGCGGGGGGCTATGGACGTCAGCCGGGAGGCCAGGTTGACCGTCGTGCCGAAGACATCGCCCATCCGAGTGGTCACCGTGCCGAAGGCCATGCCGACCCGCAGCTCGGGCATGGTCGGGTCGTTGCTCATCGTCTCGACGAGCAGCAGCGCGATGTCGGCGGCGGTGCCGGCGTCGTCGGCCGCGTACAGCACCTCGTCGCCGAGGGTCTTGATCAGCCGTCCGCCGCGGGCCGCGACCAGGTCGGCCGCGGTGGTCTCGAAGGCCTCGACCAGTTCGCCGAGCTCCTCCTCCTCCATGCGGCGGGTCAGGCGGGTGAAGCCGACGAGATCGGCGAAGCCGACCGCGAGCCGGCGGTCGACCATCTCCTCGTCGTCCGCGGCCTGCACGACCCGCCCCGCCGAGGCGGCGAGCTGCCGGCGCCACACGTAGACGAGGAACTCCTCCAGCTCGGGCAGCAGCAGCTCGACGATCGGGTACGTCACCTCGGTGCGGGTCATCCCCGGCTCGGGCGGCTCGGTCAGCCCCTCCAGGAAGGAATCGATCTGCCACTCCGCCAACCGGGCGGTGGTCTGCCCGGTGGACCGCGCGACCTGCACCGCCATGGCCTCGCTCAGCAGCCCCGCCTCGACCAGACCGGCGAGGCGGCGCAGGGCCAGGACGTCGGCCTCGGTGAGCGCCTTGGCCTGCCCGATGTCGGCGAAGCCCATGGCCCGCCAGAAGCGGGAGGCCAGTTCCATGGAGACACCGGCGCTGCGGGCCGCCTGGAAGGGGGTGTAACGGCGCTCGGCGCCGAGGATGAGCTGCTCCAGGCGCAGGGCGAGAGGGTCGTCACCGGGGTCGACGGCCGGCACCTCAACCCGGCCGTCCACGCCCTCGTCGGAGCCCGTGTCGTCGACGGTCACGCCTGCTGCCCTTCCGATCTACCGCGGTCAGGTTTCGACCGGCCCCAACTCTACGGCAGGTGTGCGCCAGCTCACTCCGTTCGCGGAAGCGGCCCGTTCCGCACCGGCCGGCCCGCCCGGCCGGCCGGCCGGCCACCGCCCTGCGGTGCCGCCGACGCCGCGGGCCGCCGGGCCCGGCTCACGCCGGCCGCAGGTGCACGATGTCGCCCGCGCCCACCGGCTCCCGCACGCCCTCCCGGGTGGCGATGACCAGCCGCCCGTCCCCGTCCACGGCCACGGCCTCCCCCACCACCGAGCGCTCCCCGGGCAGCTCCGCCCGCACGGTCCGCCCCAGCGTCGCGCACCCCGCCGCGTACGCCTCCTGGAGTCCGGACAGGGACGGGTCCCCGCCGGCCCGGCGCCACCGCCCGTACCACTCCTCCAGCGAACGCAGCACCGCCCGCAGCAGCGGGTCGCGGTCCGTGCTCACCGCCCCGGCCAGCGCCAGCGACCCGGCCTGCGGCACCGGCAGCTCCTCGGCCCGCAGGGTGACGTTGATGCCGACGCCCACCACGACCCCGTCCGTCCCGGCCCGCTCCGCCAGGATCCCCCCGGCCTTGCGCTCCTGGCCGGCGACGGTCACCAGCAGGTCGTTGGGCCACTTCAGCGCCGTGTCGACGCCCGCCGCCCGGGACAGGCCGGTGGCGACCGCGACGCCGGTCAGCAGCGGCAGCCAGCCCCACCGCGCCACGGGCACCTCGGCCGGCCGCAGCAGCGCGGAGAAGAACAGTCCCGACCGCGGGGGCGCGCTCCAGCGCCGGTCCAGCCGCCCCCGGCCGGAGGTCTGCTCCTCCGCCACCAGGACGGTCCCCTCGTCGGCCTTCCCGGCGGCCGCGAGCGCGACCAGGTCGGAGTTGGTGGACCCGGTGCGGGGCACGACGTCGACCGCCGTCCACAGCCCGCCCTCGCGGACGAGCCCGCGCCGCAGCGCGGCGGCGCCGAGGGGCGGACGGTCCAGATCGGACCACCGGCCGCCGGGTCCGGGACGGCCCGGCTGCCCGGGATTTCCTGCTGCATCTCGCGGCGTCATGCAAGCCACCCTAGGTGTGGTAAACGCCGCACTGCCGATCGGTGGGGCCGCCACTACTCTACGGATGAGTAACCGTCCCCCCTTTTGAGCAGGCAGGGAGCCGCATCCCGATGTCCGAGTCGGAAGAGATCGACATCCACACGACCGCGGGAAAGCTCGCGGATCTCCAGCGTCGCGTCACGGAGGCGACGCACGCCGGCTCCGCACGCGCCGTCGAGAAGCAGCACGCCAAGGGCAAACTGACGGCCCGTGAGCGCATCGGACTCCTCCTCGACGAGGATTCGTTCGTGGAGCTGGACGAGTTCGCCCGGCACCGCTCCACCAGCTTCGGCCTCGACGCCAACCGCCCGTACGGGGACGGGGTCGTGACCGGGTACGGCACCGTCGACGGCCGGCCCGTCGCCGTCTTCTCGCAGGACTTCACCGTCTTCGGCGGTGCGCTCGGCGAGGTCTACGGCCAGAAGATCGTCAAGGTCATGGACTTCGCGCTGAAGACCGGCTGCCCGGTCATCGGCATCAACGACTCCGGCGGCGCCCGCATCCAGGAGGGCGTGGCCTCGCTGGGGGCGTACGGCGAGATCTTCCGCCGCAACACCCACGCGTCCGGGGTGATCCCGCAGATCAGCCTGGTCGTCGGCCCGTGCGCGGGCGGCGCGGTCTACTCGCCCGCGATCACCGACTTCACCGTCATGGTCGACCGGACCTCGCACATGTTCATCACCGGTCCGGACGTCATCAAGACGGTCACCGGCGAGGACGTCGGCTTCGAGGAGCTGGGCGGCGCGCGCACGCACAACTCCACGTCGGGCGTGGCCCACCACATGGCGGGCGACGAGAAGGACGCCGTCGAGTACGTCAAGCAGCTGCTGTCGTACCTGCCGTCGAACAACCTCTCCGAGGCCCCGGCGTTCCCGGAGGAGGCGGACCTCGCCGTCACCGGCGAGGACCTGGAGCTGGACACGCTCGTCCCGGACAGCGCCAACCAGCCGTACGACATGCACACGGTGATCGAACACGTCCTGGACGACTCCGAGTTCTTCGAGACGCAGCCGCTGTACGCGCCGAACATCCTGACCGGCTTCGGCCGGGTGGAGGGCCGTCCGGTCGGCATCGTCGCCAACCAGCCGATGCAGTTCGCGGGCTGCCTGGACATCAAGGCCTCCGAGAAGGCGGCCCGGTTCGTGCGGACCTGCGACGCGTTCAACCTGCCGGTCGTCACCTTCGTGGACGTGCCCGGCTTCCTGCCCGGCGTGGACCAGGAGCACGACGGCATCATCCGCCGCGGCGCCAAGCTGATCTACGCCTACGCGGAGGCGACCGTCCCGCTGATCACGGTCATCACCCGCAAGGCCTTCGGCGGGGCGTACGACGTCATGGGCTCCAAGCACCTGGGCGCCGACCTCAACCTGGCCTGGCCGACCGCCCAGATCGCGGTCATGGGCGCGCAGGGCGCGGTCAACATCCTGCACCGCCGCACGATCGCCGAGGCGGAGTCCGCGGGAGACCTCGAGGCGACCCGCGCCCGGCTGATCCAGGAGTACGAGGACGCGCTCCTCAACCCCTACATCGCCGCCGAGCGGGGTTACGTCGACGCGGTGGTCATGCCGTCCGACACCCGCCGGCACATCGTGCGGGGCCTGCGTCAACTGCGCACGAAGCGGGAATCCCTCCCTCCGAAGAAGCACGGCAACATCCCCCTGTAAGGAGCCGCTGTGATCAAGGTCGTACGGGGCAATCCGACTCCGGAGGAGCTGGCCGCCGCACTGGCGGTGGTCCGCGCCCGCGCCGCGGCGGCGGTGGCCGAGCCGTCCGGCGCGCAGGACGCCCAGGACTCCTGGTCGGACCCCTCCCGCATCGCGGCCCGCCGCCTGCCCCGCCCGGGCCCGGCCGCCTGGGGCCGCACGTACTGGCCGGGCTAAAGCCTCTCGTCTGAATCGGATCGGATCGGGCCGGGCCGGCTCCGCGGGGCCCGGCCCGGTCTTCCGCCCGTCACAGAAGGGCGGTGAAGCCCTCGGCGGGGAGCTGGGGCGGACCGGTCCAAGCGGTGGTGAACACGGGCGTGTCCCCTCGTCGGCCGGCACGGCGGGCGGCTTGATGAAACCAAGGTCCCGTTTAGGGAAGTTGAGTACGCGTACTCAGGCGACCCCCACCGCATCGCCGCAGGCTGGACGGCATGCTGTGGTCCGACCCCGAGAACGAACCGCCCGAGGAACTGCGCGACACGCAGGAGATGCTGCGGCGGCTCGGGCTCCTCATGGCGCTGGCCATGGTGCTCGCGATGATCGTCATCGGCCTCGGATGACCGGGGTGAGCGCGGCGCGGCGCGCCGATACCCTGGCCGCATGACCGATCAGCCGCGCCGCCGTCTCGTGCTCGCCTCCCAGTCCCCCGCCCGGCTGGGCCTGCTGCGCCAGGCGGGCCTCGCCCCCGAGGTGATCGTCAGCGGGGTCGACGAGGACGCCGTGACCGCCCCCACCCCCGCCGAACTGGCACTCGCCCTCGCCGAGGCCAAGGCCTCCGTCGTGGCCGCGAAGCCCGAGGTCCGGGGCGCCCTGGTGATCGGCTGCGACTCGGTCCTGGACCTGGACGGCGAAGCCCTCGGCAAGCCCGCGGACGCCGAGGAGGCCACCGCCCGCTGGAAGTCCATGCGCGGCCGCGTGGGCACGCTGCAGACCGGTCACTGCGTCTACGACACCGCCACCGGGCGCTACGCCTCCGCCGTGGCCTCCACCGTCGTCCGCTTCGGCGAGCCCACCGACGAGGAGATCGCCGCCTACGTCGCCTCCGGCGAACCCCTCCACGTCGCCGGGGCGTTCACCCTGGACGGCCGCTCGGCGCCGTTCATCGACGGCATCGACGGCGACCACGGCAACGTGATCGGCATCAGCCTGCCGCTCGTGCGCCGACTGCTGGCGCAACTGGGCGTGGGGATCACGGAGTTGTGGGCGCCGGCGGACCGCTGACGGGGGCCGGGCCCGGGCCGCCGGGCTCCTCGTCCCGGGGTTCGGCGGTGGCCGCGGCGGGCCCCTCGTGGCGGTCGTACGTCATCAGCAGCAGCACGATGAGCGCGAGCACGACGACCATGGACAGGAACGCGGGCCACCCCACCAGTCCCCACGCGACGGCGGCCAGCAGCCCGTGCACCACCGCCGCGCTGACCAGCAGCACCCGGCCGAGGCCGGCCGGCGGCCGGTCGCGGACCGCCACCAGCAGGGCGACCAGCCCGCAGAAGGCGAAGTAGAGACCGAAGACGACCCCGCCGGCCTTCGAGGAGGTCGACATCACGTCCGGGTCCAGGCCCGCCAGGGACATGTCCTGACGGTCGACGACGATCCCGAGGAACCAGTTCAGCGCGGCGACGCCGAGCGCCTCCAGGACGAGCACGACCGCCACGACGACTGCCACCGGTCTGCGCACCACCGGTCCCACCCCCTTTCGACCCGGCCCGTACGGGGCCACTAGTCACCCCACGTAGCGTTCGGGACGTCATGAACGCTACTAACGGGTAAACCCGGGGACAAGGGTTCTGCCGCCGGCAAAGAATCATTGGGCCATTCGTAGGGACTCCACAAAGAATCGGAGTGGGCCGCAGCACGTGCTCACAGAGACCTTGGCCACAGTGGAGAGCTAGGGTTTCCGGAAGGAGCGCTGCGTACGGCGGTGCTACAAGGGATTTCGTGATCGAGTGAGCCTGCCATCACGCTGCGTGTGGGCAAGCTCACCGTCGTGGACGGGTCGATCAGTCGTGTCGGCAGTCCCTAAACTCGGCTTGTTTCAAGGAGGGAGCCTCAATCGTGCGCAAGGTGCTCATCGCCAACCGTGGCGAAATCGCAGTCCGCGTGGCCCGGGCCTGCCGGGATGCCGGCATCGCAAGCGTCGCCGTGTACGCCGAACCGGACCGGGACGCTCTGCATGTCCGCGCCGCGGATGAGGCGTTCGCCCTGGGCGGTGACACTCCCGGCACCAGCTACCTCGACATCGAGAAGGTGCTGAACGCCGCCCGCGAGTCCGGGGCGGACGCGATCCATCCCGGCTACGGCTTCCTCTCGGAGAACGCCGAGTTCGCCCAGGCCGTGCTGGACGCGGGACTGATCTGGATCGGCCCGCCGCCGCAGGCCATCCGCGACCTCGGCGACAAGGTCGCCGCCCGGCACATCGCCCAGCGCGCCGGCGCGCCGCTGGTGGCGGGCACGCCGGACCCGGTGTCGGGTGCCGAGGAGGTCGTCGCCTTCGCGAAGGAGCACGGCCTGCCCATCGCGATCAAGGCCGCCTTCGGCGGCGGCGGACGCGGCCTCAAGGTCGCCCGCACCCTCGAAGAGGTACCCGAGCTGTACGACTCGGCGGTCCGCGAGGCCGTCGCCGCCTTCGGCCGCGGCGAGTGCTTCGTCGAGCGTTACCTCGACAACCCCCGGCACGTCGAGACCCAGTGCCTCGCCGACACCCACGGCAACGTCGTGGTCGTCTCCACCCGGGACTGCTCGCTCCAGCGCCGGCACCAGAAGCTGGTCGAGGAGGCCCCGGCGCCGTTCCTCTCCGACGAGCAGATCGCCGAGCTGTACTCCTCCTCCAAGGCCATCCTCAAGGAGGCCGGCTACGTCGGCGCCGGCACCGTGGAGTTCCTCGTCGGCCTGGACGGCACGATCTCCTTCCTGGAGGTCAACACCCGCCTCCAGGTGGAGCACCCGGTCACCGAGGAGGTCGCCGGCATCGACCTGGTGCGCGAGATGTTCCGCATCGCCGACGGCGAGGAACTCGGCTACGCCGACCCGGTACTGCGCGGTCACTCCTTCGAGTTCCGCATCAACGGCGAGGACCCGGGGCGCAACTTCCTCCCCGCCCCCGGCACCGTCACCACCTTCGACGCCCCGTCCGGTCCGGGTGTGCGGCTCGACGCGGGCGTGGAGTCCGGCTCGGTCATCGGCCCGGCCTGGGACTCGCTGCTGGCCAAGCTGATCGTCACCGGCCGCACCCGCAAGGAGGCCCTCCAGCGGGCCGCCCGCGCCCTGGAGGAGTTCCAGGTCGAGGGCATGGCCACGGCCATCCCCTTCCACCGCGCGGTGGTGAAGGACCCGGCGTTCGCCCCCGAACTCACCGGTTCCGACGACCCCTTCACGGTCCACACCCGTTGGATCGAGACGGAGTTCGTCAACGACATCAAGCCCTTCGCGGCTCCCGCGGACACCGAGGCGGACGAGGAGACGGGCCGCGAGACGGTCGTCGTCGAGGTCGGCGGCAAGCGCCTGGAGGTCTCCCTCCCGGTCTCGCTCGGCATGTCCCTGGCCCGCACGGGCCTCGCGGCGGGCGCCAAGCCCAAGCGGCGCGCGGCGAAGAAGTCCGGCCCCGTCGCCTCCGGCGACACCCTCGCCTCCCCGATGCAGGGCACCATCGTCAAGATCGCGGTGGAGGAGGGCCAGGAGGTCAAGGAGGGCGACCTGATCGTGGTCCTGGAGGCCATGAAGATGGAGCAGCCCCTGAACGCCCACCGCTCCGGCACCGTCAAGGGCCTCGCCGCGGAGGTCGGCGCCTCGATCACCTCGGGCGCCGCGATCTGCGAGATCAAGGACTGACCCGGCCGTCCCGCCACGGAACCCCGCGCCCCGCAAGAGGGTGCGGGGTTCCGTCGTCACCCGCCCCACCGATCGTCCGGCGGCGC
The DNA here is from genome assembly GCF_055580685.1 of Streptomyces sp. NPDC031554. NCBI lineage: Bacteria > Bacillati > Actinomycetota > Actinomycetes > Kitasatosporales > Streptomycetaceae > Streptomyces > Streptomyces sp. NPDC031554. The sequence goes on from NZ_JBVIKX010000001.1 coordinate 824,000, forward strand.
TCCCCCTCCGCAGACGCGCGGGGCCGTACCGCACAGCGGCTCAGGCGCGCGGGCGCGTCCCCGCCGGCGGCACATCGCGACCGGTGGACCGGCGGCATCCCCGCCCCGGGGGGCCCGGGACCGTCCCGTGGCGGCTTCGCCGAGGGGCGCGACCGGCCGCGACGGACCGTCACCCGCCCGCGCGTCCCCGCCCGTGGCGACCAGGCGCACCCCGGCCGCCGGGAGCACCCGCTACCGGCGCCGCATGTCCGCGACCCGCGCCCGCTCGGCGCCCGGTGTCTGCTCCCCCAGCACGGCGGCCGCCCGCAGGGCCGCCGCGGCGCCCTGCACCTGCCCCCGCCGGGGAGCCGGCAGCGACACGTCCCGACGCTGCTGCCGCCGCGCCGGGACCGGCTCACCCCCCGGGCTCCCCGCCGCCCCCGCCACGGCGATCTGCACCCCCTGGTCGGCGAGGGCCTGGAGCTCGGTGCCGGCCCGGTCGTCGTGCGCCGGCGGCTCGTCGGTCACCAGGCGGGTGATGACGTCCGTCGGCACCGTCTGGAACATGGTGTCGGTGCCGAGCTTGGTGTGGTCGGCGAGGACGACGACCTCGGCGGCGGCCTGGACGAGGGCCCGGTCGACCGACGACGACAGCATGTTGGAGGTGGACAGGCCGCGCTCGGCGGTCAGACCGCTCCCGGACAGGAAGGCCTTGGAGACGCGCAGTCCCTGGAGGGACTGTTCGGCTCCGCTGCCCACGAGGGCGTAGTTGGAGCCGCGCAGGGTGCCGCCGGTCATCACGACCTCCACGCGGTTGGCGTGCGCCAACGCCTGGGCCACCAGCAGGGAGTTGGTGACGACGGTGAGTCCGGGGACCCGGGCGAGCCGACGGGCCAGCTCCTGGGTGGTGGTCCCCGCTCCGACCACGATGGCCTCTCCCTCTTCGACGAAGGTGGCGGCGAGGTCGGCGATGGCGGTCTTCTCCGCGGTCGCGAGATGGGATTTCTGCGGAAAACCGGACTCGCGGGTGAAACCGCCCGGCAGTACCGCCCCGCCGTGCCGGCGGTCGAGGAGTCCTTCTGCCTCCAGCGCGCGCACGTCCCGCCGTACGGTCACTTCGGAGGTCTGGACGACGCGGGCGAGTTCACGGAGCGACACCGCTCCGTTGGCTCGCACCATTTCGAGGATCAATTGACGACGTTCTGCAGCGAACACGAAACTGACAGTAACGCGGGCGACCGTCTGCTTTCAGCTCTTTGCGCCGAATAGCCGAAGTTGTTCGCAGAGCGGCACACGAAGTGGTATAGGACCTGGGTTCTCCCACCCGTACCCCGCCGCCGTCGCCCGCACCCCGCACCCCGCACCCATGCCGCGGCTCCCCGCGGTCGGCGGGGAGCCGGTGCCGACGGGGAGCCGGTGTGCGGCCGGGGGACCGGCCCTACGCGTCGCCGCCCGTCTTCCGGGTGTGCAACTGCCGTGCCACTTCGGCGATCGAGCCCGAGAGGGACGGGTACACCGTGAAGGCGTTCGCGATCTGCTCGACCGTCAGATTGTTGTCGACGGCGATCGAGATGGGGTGGATGAGCTCGGAGGCGCGCGGCGCCACGACGACGCCGCCGACGACGATCTCCGTGCCCGGACGGCAGAAGATCTTGACGAAGCCGTCGCGGATGCCCTGCATCTTGGCGCGCGGGTTGCGCAGCAGCGGCAGCTTCACCACGCGGGCGTCGATCTTGCCGCCGTCGACGTCGGCCTGGGAGTAGCCGACGGTGGCGATCTCGGGGTCGGTGAAGACGTTCGAGGAGACGGTCTTGAGGTTGAGCGGGGCCACCGCGTCGCCGAGGAAGTGGTACATGGCGATACGGCCCTGCATGGCGGCGACGGAGGCGAGCGCGAAGACGCCGGTCACGTCGCCGGCGGCGTACACGCCGGGGGCGGTGGTGCGGGAGACCCGGTCCGTCCAGATGTGGCCGGACTCGCGGACCCTGACGCCCGCCTCCTCCAGGCCGAGGCCCGCGCTGTTGGGGACGGCGCCGACGGCCATCAGGCAGTGCGAGCCGGTGATGACCCGGCCGTCGGCGAGGGTGACCTCGACGCGGTCGCCGACGCGCTTGGCGGACTGGGCGCGCGAGCGGGCCATGACGTTCATGCCGCGGCGGCGGAAGACGTCCTCCAGGACGGCGGCGGCGTCCGGGTCCTCGCCGGGCAGCACGCGGTCGCGGGAGGAGACGAGGGTGACCTTGGAGCCGAGGGCCTGGTAGGCGCCCGCGAACTCGGCGCCGGTGACGCCGGAGCCGACCACGATGAGTTCCTCGGGCAGTTCACGCAGGTCGTAGACCTGGGTCCAGTTGAGGATGCGCTCGCCGTCGGGCTGGGCGTCGGGCAGCTCCCGGGGGTGACCGCCGGTGGCGAGGAGGACGGCGTCGGCGGTGAGGGTCTCCTCGGTGCCGTCGGCGGCGGTGACGACGACCTGGCGGGAGCCGTCGAGGGCCTGCATGCCCTGGAGCCGGCCGCGGCCGCGCACGACACGGGCGCCGGCCCGGGTGACGGAGGCGGTGATGTCGTGGGACTGGGCGAGCGCGAGTCGTTTGACACGCCGGTTGACCTTGTCGAGGTCGACGCCGACCACCCGGGCCGACTGCTCCAGCGGCGGGGTGTCGTCGGCGACGATGATGCCCAGCTCCTGGTGGGAGGAGTCGAAGGTGGTCATCACCTCGGCCGTGGCGATCAGGGTCTTCGACGGCACGCAGTCGGTCAGCACCGACGCCCCGCCCAGACCGTCGCAGTCGACGACGGTCACCTCCGCGCCGAGCTGGGCGGCCACCAGGGCCGCCTCGTATCCGCCGGGTCCGCCACCGATGATCACGATCCGAGTCACGTACTCCATTGTCCCGCACGAACGGGGGTGCTACTCCCCCGGGGGGCCGGGGGAGGGGCGTCCGTCACCGGAGGGACACCGGCCGGCGGCCGTGACGGGCGGACCGGCTGCCGTAGGCTCGTCGCATGTCGCTCTACGCCGCGTACGCCGGCAACCTCGACGCGCGGCTGATGTCCCGCCGCGCCCCGCACTCGCCGTTGCGCGCCACCGGCTGGCTGAACGGGTGGCGGCTGACCTTCGGGGGCGAGCAGCTGGGCTGGGAGGGCGCGCTCGCGACGATCGTGGAGGACCCCCTCTGCCAGGTCTTCGTCGCGCTGTACGACCTGGCACCGCCGGACGAGGAGTCGCTCGACCGCTGGGAGGGCGTGGGCCTCGGCATCCACCGCCGGATGCGGGTGCGGGCGCACACGCTGGACGGCGAGGAACAGTGCTGGGTGTACGTCCTGAACGGCTACGAGGGCGGACTGCCCTCCGCCCGCTACCTGGGCGAGGTGGCCGACGCGGCGGAGTCGGCGGGGGCACCGCACGACTACGTGATGGAGCTGCGCAAGCGCCCCTGCTGAGGTCCCGGACCCTTTCGTCCCCTCCTGCCGGGAACATCCCCTCGTCGGAAACGACAAGACAACGATCGCCATCCCGTGGGCTCTGTCATCTACGCGCGTAGGCCCTGACCGGCTACCCTCATCGCGTGAACGCATCTCTTCTCCCGGACGACATCCAGGGCGACCCCCACACCGCCGCCGACGCCGCCGCCGCGCGCCTGCGCGAGCTGACGGGCGCCGAGACCCACGACGTCGCCCTCGTGATGGGCTCCGGCTGGGCACCGGCCGTGGACGCCCTGGGCGTGCCCGAAGCCGAGTTCCAGGTCACCGAGCTGCCCGGTTTCCCGCCGCCGGCGGTCGAGGGCCACGGCGGCAAGATCCGCTCGTACCGGATCGGCGAGAAGCGCGCCCTGGTGTTCCTGGGCCGCACGCACTACTACGAGGGCCGCGGGGTGGCCGCCGTCGCCCACGGCGTCCGCACGGCGGTGGCGGCCGGCAGCAAGACGATCGTGCTGACCAACGGCTGCGGCGGCCTCCGCGAGGGCATGCGGCCGGGTCAGCCCGTGCTGATCAGCGACCACATCAACCTCACGGCGACGTCCCCGATCGTCGGCGCGAACTTCGTCGACCTGACGGACCTGTACTCGCCGCGGCTGCGGGCGCTGTGCAAGGAGATCGACGCCACGCTGGAGGAGGGCGTCTACGCCCAGTTCCCCGGCCCGCACTACGAGACGCCGGCGGAGATCCGGATGGCCCGGGTGATCGGGGCGGACCTCGTGGGCATGTCGACGGTGCTGGAGGCCATCGCGGCGCGCGAGGCCGGCGCCGAGGTGCTGGGCATCTCCCTGGTGACCAACCTCGCCGCGGGGATGACCGGCGAGCCGCTGAACCACGAAGAGGTCCTCCAGGCCGGCCGCGACTCCGCGACCCGCATGGGCGCCCTGCTGACCCAGGTCCTCGACCGGCTGTAGCAGGCGCCGGCCCCCGCCCGCGTCCCCCCGGCCCGAGCCGGTCCGGCCCGGCCCGGTGGGCCGGGAGGCGGCGCCGGACGGTCCGGTCCGTCCGGGGACCCCCTCCGGGGGCTCGCGGACGAGGCCCGTCCAGGGCCGACGGCGGGGCCCGGGGGCGTCGGCTCCCGGGGACGCGGAGGGACGGCGGGGGCGAGACAACTCACGTACGACTCGAGAGGTTGACCACCGTGCACGACGACCTGATCGCCCGCGCCCGCACCTGGCTCGCCGAGGACCCCGACGAGGAGACCCGCGAGGAACTCGCGGCCCTCCTCGACGCCGGGGACCACGCCGAACTCGCCGCCCGCTTCGCCGGCACCCTCCAGTTCGGCACCGCCGGCCTGCGGGGCGAACTGGGCGCGGGCCCCCTGCGCATGAACCGCGCCGTCGTCATCCGCGCCGCCGCCGGCCTCGCCGCGTACCTCCGCAAGCGGGGCGACCACGACGGCCTCGTCGTCATCGGCTACGACGCCCGCCACAAGTCGGAGGCGTTCGCCCGCGACACCGCCGCCGTGATGACCGGCGCGGGCCTGCGCGCGGCCGTCCTGCCGCGCCCGCTGCCGACGCCGGTCCTGGCCTACGCCATCAGGCACCTGGGCGCGGTCGCCGGCGTGGAGGTCACCGCCAGCCACAACCCGCCCCGCGACAACGGCTACAAGGTCTACCTGGGCGACGGTTCGCAGATCGTCCCGCCCGCCGACGCGGAGATCGCCGCCGAGATCGACGCGATCCGCTCGCTGGCCGACGTGCCCCGCCCGGACGGCGGCTGGCAGGTCCTGGACGACTCCGTGCTCGACGCCTACCTGGCGCGCACCGACGCCGTCCTCGCCGCCGGCTCGCCCCGCACCGCGCGCACCGTCTACACGGCGATGCACGGCGTGGGCAAGGACGTCCTGCTGGCGGCCTTCGCCCGCGCGGGGTTCCCCGAACCGGTCCTGGTCGCCGAGCAGGCCGAGCCTGACCCGGAGTTCCCGACCGTCGCGTTCCCCAACCCGGAGGAGCCCGGCGCGATGGACCTCGCGTTCGCGAAGGCCCGCGAGACCGACCCCGACCTGGTCGTCGCCAACGACCCGGACGCCGACCGCTGCGCCGTGGCCGTCAAGGACGGCGACCGGTGGCGGATGCTGCGCGGCGACGAGGTCGGCGCCCTGCTCGCCGCGCACCTGGTGAGCCGCGGGGCGCGCGGGACGTTCGCCGAGTCGATCGTCTCCTCCTCCCTCCTCGGGAGGATCGCCGAGAAGGCCGGCCTGCCGTACGAGGAGACGCTCACCGGCTTCAAGTGGATCGCCCGCGTCGACGGCCTGCGCTACGGCTACGAGGAGGCCCTCGGCTACTGCGTCGACCCCGACGGCGTACGCGACAAGGACGGCATCACCGCCGCGCTCCTCGTCACCGAGCTGGCGTCGGAGCTGAAGGAGCGCGGGCGCACGCTGCTCGACCTGCTCGACGACCTCGCCGTGGAGCACGGGCTGCACGCCACCGACCAGCTGTCGGTGCGGGTGGAGGACCTGACGGTCATCGCCCGGGCGATGGAGCGGCTGCGCGAGGCCCCCCCGACCGAGCTGGCCGGGCTGGCGATCACCCGCGCCGAGGACCTCACCCGGGGCACGGACCGGCTGCCGCCCACCGACGGGCTGCGCTACACGCTCGACGGGGCCCGCGTGATCGTGCGGCCGAGCGGCACCGAGCCGAAGCTGAAGTGCTACCTGGAGGTCGTGGTGCCGGTCGGCTCGCCCGACGGCCTCCCGGCGGCCCGCGCCCGCGCGGACGAGTTGCTCGCGGCCGTGAAGCGGGACCTGTCGGCGGCGGCCGGCATCTGAGCCGCGGGGAGAGCCGGGGGGCCGGGAGAGGGGTGCCGGGGAGAGGGGTGCCGGGGAGAGGGGTGCCGCCGGACGGCGGCACCGCGGTCGGCGTCCCCTTCGCGGACACGGCCCACCGTCGGGCGGCGGCACCGCGCCGGTGGGCGGTCGAGCCGTGACCGAGGGGCGCCGTCCGACGGTGGCTCCCTCGGCAGACGGCACCTTCGCGGACACGGCCCGCCGTCGGGCGGCGGCACCGCGCCGGTGGGTCGTCGAGCCGTGACCGAGGGGCGCCGTCCGACGGTGCCCCGGCAGACGGCACCTTCGCGGACACGGCCCACCGTCGGGCGGCGGCACCGCTCCGGCTGATCGTGCGGGTCGCGCGGCGGGATCTCGGCTCGCGTCGGGCCTGAGCGGGCGTTCGGCGCGGATCGCGCGCCGGGGCCTTGCCGCCGTGCGGCGGCCCCGGCGGCCGTGCGGCGGCAAGGCCCCCGATCTCTCAGGACCGAGGGCCCGAGGTCAGCCCACGGCCAGCAGGATCGCCAGCAACAGGGCGCCCGCGGCGGCCGGGCCCACGATCTCCCAGGCCCACCGCACGGTCACCTCACCCTGCGCGGACTCCTCCTTCTGCCGCACCTCCCACAGGTTCCGCAGCTCGTCCATGACCTTGTCGGACTCGGCGCGCGCGGGCCCCTCGGGAACGTCCGGGCCCGCCTGCGCGGACAGCCCGCCCCCGAACCCGGCCGGCCCACCGAAGCCTCGCCTGCGGCGCGGCCGTCCCTCGCGCTCGGCGGCCTGGTCCGCGGCGAGGCGGTCCTGCTGCCGGGCGGCCCGCTTGCGCGCCCGCAGCGAGACCGGGACCGACCAGAGCTGGAACTTCTGCCCGGACTCGGCGACCACCTCGTTGGAGTAGGCCGACCGCAGCGAGGCGACCTGCCCCCAGGGCAGCACGACCACGCGGAACGGGTTGCGCACCCGCAGCCGGTCGTCGCCGGCGAACACGGCGGGCCGCAGGGTGAAGGCGGTGACCAGCGGCACCAGCAGGATCAGCGCGGCGAGCGCCAGCCACGGCGTGCGGCCCTCCCCGGCGACGATCGCGTCCACGCCGAGCCAGCCGACCAGGCCGAGCAGCAGCACCCCGCCGGCCAACCCCGCGGGCGACCGGTACACCCGGTCCTTGACACCGCTCACCGGCACGGGACCCTGCTCATCCGAACTCGTCATACCCCCGATTCTGCCCGACCCCCCGGCCACCTCCCCCGACGCCCCCGCCCGGCGGGCGGGCACCCGGCACACGGCGCCGGGCACCGAGCACCGGACGCCGGGCACCGCCGCCGTCCGGCGCCCGCCCGCGTGGACCCGCCCGCCCGCGGCACCGACCTCCCCCGTCCGTCCGCGCGCGCGGAACCCGTCGAGGGCTGTACACCCGCTACGCGCGTAGATATGCTCGTCTGGTGACCATGCCCACCAACGCATCCGCACCCACCGCGGCACCCCCCCTCCCGGACGTCACGACGTCCGACGCCACGCTGCGCCGCTTCCTCCACGGGCTCCCCGGCGTCGACGCGGTCGGCCTGGAGGCGCGCGCCGCGGCCCTCGGCACCCGTTCCATCAAGACGACCGCGAAGGCGTACGCCATCGACCTCGCCATCTCGATGGTCGACCTGACGACGCTGGAAGGCGCGGACACCCCGGGCAAGGTCCGGGCGCTCGGCGCGAAGGCGGTCCACCCCGACCCGACCGACCGCACGACCCCCGCGACCGCCGCGGTCTGCGTGTACCCGGACATGGTCGCCACCGCGAAGGCCGCCGTCGCCGGCTCCTCCGTCAAGGTCGCCTCCGTCGCCACCGCCTTCCCGGCGGGCCGCGCCGCCCTCGGCGTGAAGCTGGCGGACGTCCACGACGCCGTCGCCGCGGGCGCCGACGAGATCGACATGGTCATCGACCGCGGCGCGTTCCTCGCGGGCAAGTACCTGAAGGTCCACGACGAGATCACCGCCGTGAAGGAGGCCTGCGGCACGAGCGCCCGCCTGAAGGTCATCTTCGAGACGGGCGAGCTGTCGACGTACGACAACATCCGCCGCGCCAGCTGGCTCGGCATGCTCGCCGGGGCGGACTTCATCAAGACGTCCACCGGCAAGGTCGCGGTGAACGCGACGCCCGCGAACACCCTCCTGATGCTGGAGGCCGTCCGCGACTTCCGCGCGCAGACCGGCGTGCAGGTCGGCGTGAAGCCGGCCGGCGGCATCCGCACCACCAAGGACGCCGTCAAGTTCCTGGTCCTGGTCAACGAGACCGCGGGCGAGGACTGGCTGGACAACCACTGGTTCCGCTTCGGCGCCTCCTCGCTGCTGAACGACCTGCTGATGCAGCGTCAGAAGCTGGCCACCGGCCGCTACTCCGGCCCCGACTACGTGACGGTGGACTGATCACCATGGCTTCCCTGTTCGAGTACGCACCGGCGCCCGAGTCCCGCGCGGTCGTCGACATCGCGCCCTCCTACGGCCTGTTCGTCGACGGCGAGTTCACCGATGCCGCCGACGGCAAGGTCTTCAAGACGGTGTCCCCGTCGACCGAGGAGGTGCTGTCGGAGGTCGCCCGGGCCGGCGCCGAGGACGTCGACCGCGCCGTGCGGGCGGCCCGCAAGGCGTTCGAGAAGTGGTCGGCGCTGCCCGGTGCGGAGCGCGCGAAGTACCTGTTCCGCATCGCCCGGATCATCCAGGAGCGCAGCCGTGAACTGGCCGTCCTGGAGACCCTGGACAACGGCAAGCCGATCAAGGAGACCCGCGACGCCGACCTCCCCCTGGTCGCCGCGCACTTCTTCTACTACGCGGGCTGGGCGGACAAGCTCGACCACGCCGGCTTCGGTGCGGCCCCCAGGCCCCTCGGCGTCGCCGGCCAGGTCATCCCCTGGAACTTCCCCCTGCTGATGCTGGCGTGGAAGATCGCCCCGGCGCTGGCGACCGGCAACACGGTCGTCCTCAAGCCCGCGGAGACCACCCCCCTGTCCGCCCTGTTCTTCGCCGACATCTGCCGCCAGGCGGGTCTGCCCAGGGGTGTCGTCAACATCCTTCCCGGTTACGGCGACGCGGGTGCCGCGCTGGTCGCGCACCCGGACGTGGACAAGGTCGCCTTCACCGGTTCCACGGCGGTCGGCAAGGAGATCGCGCGGACCGTCGCGGGCACCCGCAAGAAGCTCACGCTCGAACTGGGCGGCAAGGGCGCCAACATCGTCTTCGACGACGCCCCGATCGACCAGGCCGTCGAGGGCATCGTCAGCGGCATCTTCTTCAACCAGGGCCAGGTCTGCTGCGCGGGCTCGCGCCTGCTGGTCCAGGAGTCGATCCACGACGAGCTGCTGGACTCCCTCAAGCGCAGGCTCTCCACCCTGCGCCTGGGCGACCCGCTGGACAAGAACACCGACATCGGCGCGATCAACTCCGCCGAGCAGCTCGCGCGCATCACCTCGCTGGTGGAGCGCGGCGAGGAGGAGGGCGCGGAGCGCTGGTCCCCGGAGTGCGAACTGCCCTCCTCCGGCTTCTGGTTCGCCCCGACGCTGTTCACGAACGTCACCCAGGCGCACACGGTGGCCCGCGACGAGATCTTCGGTCCGGTCCTGTCGGTCCTCACCTTCCGCACCCCGGACGAGGCCGTCGCCAAGGCCAACAACACGCCGTACGGCCTGTCGGCGGGCATCTGGTCGGAGAAGGGCTCCCGCATCCTCGCGGTGGCGAGCAGGCTCCGGGCCGGTGTCGTGTGGTCCAACACGTTCAACAAGTTCGACCCGACCTCGCCGTTCGGCGGCTACAAGGAGTCGGGCTTCGGTCGCGAGGGCGGCCGTCACGGCCTGGAGGCGTACCTCGCCCCGTCGAGCCCGGAGGGCGAGCGATAAATGAGCAACGTTGACAAGTCCGAGCAGCAGCGGCTCAGCGTCTTCAAGACCTACAAGCTGTACGTCGGCGGGAAGTTCCCGCGTTCCGAGAGCGGCCGGGTGTACGAGGTGACCGACGCAAAGGGCAAGTGGCTGGCGAACGCGCCCCTCTCCTCCCGCAAGGACGCCCGTGACGCGGTCGTCGCCGCACGCAAGGCGTTCGGCGCGTGGTCCGGCGCGACCGCGTACAACCGCGGCCAGATCCTCTACCGCGTCGCGGAGATGCTGGAGGGCCGCCGGGAGCAGTACGTCCGCGAGGTCGCCGAGGCCGAGGGCCTGTCGAAGTCGAAGGCCGCCGACCAGGTGGACGCGGCGATCGACCGCTGGGTCTGGTACGCGGGCTGGACCGACAAGATCGCCCAGGTCGTGGGCGGCGGCAACCCGGTCGCGGGCCCGTACTTCAACCTGTCGTCCCCGGAGCCGACCGGCGTGGTCGCGGTGCTCGCCCCGCAGGAGTCGTCGTTCCTGGGCCTGGTCTCGGTGGTGGCCCCGGTCGTCGCCACGGGCAACACGGCGGTCGTGGTCGCGAGCGAGAGGGCCCCGCTCCCGGCCCTGTCCCTGGGCGAGGTCCTGGCCACCTCCGACCTGCCCGGCGGCGTCGTCAACATCCTCTCGGGCCGTACGGCGGAGATCGCGGCGCCCCTCGCCGCGCACCAGGACGTCAACGCGATCGACCTGGCCGGCGCCGGCGACGTGCTGGCGAAGGAGCTGGAGGTCGCCGCGGCCGACAACCTCAAGCGCGTCCTGCGTCCACAGCCTGTGGACGACTGGCGGGCGGCGCCCGGCACCGACCGCATGACGGCGTTCCTGGAGACGAAGACGGTCTGGCACCCCACGGGTTCGCTGGGCGCGTCGGGCTCGTCCTACTGAGCCGTCGCGAGAAGCCGGAGGGCCGTGACCTCCCCCCGTCCGGGGAGGCCGCGGCCCTCCGTGCGACGGTCCCTCACGACCGGCCGGACGGCAGCTCCGCCACCTGCCCGACCACCGGGACGGACCCGATCGACTCCGCCTGCGCCACCGGCCCCGTCAGCGCCCGCGAGGTGACCGGCCGGAAGTCGGCGAGCTGGGTGCCGACGCCGTTGTCGAGCGGGTCGACGCCGGTGCCCGCGAGCGGGTTGGGCTTGAGGCCGGCGACCGGGCCGGTGGCGTGGCCGACCGTGCCGGTCAGCGCCCGCAGGCCGGCCTGCGGGTCCACGTCGCCGAGCGAGGCCGGGCGGGCGTGCGGGACGCCCGTCGCCGTCGCCGCCTCCTGCGCGGACGCCGTCGTCGCGCCCGCTCCCAGCGCGACTCCGACGGTCGCGAGGGCGATCAGGGCGCGCTGGGCGGTGGGGCGGTGGGGGGAGGCGTGTCGGGCCATCGGTGGTGCCACCTTCCGGTGCTCTGGGTAATGCGGTCGACACGAAGGGTAGTTGTGGTGTGACGCGCGCTGCAAAGCCGACCCGCGGGGTCGTGACCGGCCCGGCCGATGCCTCACACTGGTGTCCCGTGAGTCCCCATCCGCCCGTACCCACGCGAGTCGTGCTGCTCTGCGGCCCTTCCGGCTCCGGCAAGTCCCTCCTCGCGGCCCGCTCCGGCCTTCCGGTGCTGCGTCTCGACGACTTCTACAAGGAGGGCGACGACCCGACGCTGCCTCTGGTCGCGGGAGGTTCCGACACCGACTGGGACGCCCCCGCCTCCTGGGACGCGGACGCGGCCGTCGCCGCCATCGTCGGCCTGTGCCGCACGGGCCGTACCGAGGTGCCCGTGTACGACATCTCGCTGAGCGCCCGCACCGGTGTGGAGAGCCTCGACGTCGGGGGGACCCCGCTGTTCATCGCGGAGGGCATCTTCGCCGCCGAGATCGTCGGCCGCTGCCGTGAACTGGGCGTGCTGGCCGACGCGCTGTGCCTGAGCCGCGGCCCGGTGAAGACGTTCCGCCGCCGTTTCCTGCGGGACCTGCGGGAGGGCCGCAAGTCCGTGCCGCTCCTGCTGCGCCGCGGCTGGCGCCTGATGCGCGCCGAACGCTCCATCGTGGCCCGCCAGACCGCGCTCGGCGCCCACGCCTGCGACCGCGACGAGGCGATGGGCCGCCTGGCGTCCGCGGCGGCCGGCCACCGCGACGCGCCGGCCGGTACGGCCCGTACGGCGGCGTAGGGCCCGCCGGGCACGAGGTGCGCGGGCAGGGGCGGAACCCGCTCCGTGACACGGAGAAGCGGGGCCGGACGGACCCCCCGGCCCCCCAGCCCCGCTCCCCTTCGTGCTTCCCCCGTGTCCCCAGGGATGGTGCTCCCCCGTGCACGTCGCGGTACCGCTCGTTCCCCACGTCCCCCGTCGGGTCCTCCCGGTACCGCTTCCCCCGTGCCCCGGCTCCCGTGACCGGAAGCCGGATCCCCCGTGCGCCTCAGGCGACCAACTCGCCGAAGGCGTCTTCCTCGTCACGGCCGAAGCTGAGGACCTCGTCCTCCCGCAGCCGGCGGAGCGACCGCCAGATGCTGGACTTCACCGTGCCGACACTGATGCCGAGGATGCCCGCGATCTCCGGGTCGGTGCGGCCCTCGTAGTACCGCAGGACCAGCATCGTCCGCTGGAGTTCGGGCAGCCGGGCCAGCGCCTGCCACAGGACCGTGCGCAGTTCGGTGCCGCGCATCGCGTCCGTGTCGCCGGCCGTCTCCGGCAGTTCCTCGGTCGGGTACTCGTTCAGCTTGCGGCGGCGCCACGCGCTGATGTGCAGGTTGGTCATGGTCCGCCGGAGGTACCCGCCGACGGCCGCCTTGTCGCTGATCCGCTCCCACGCCCGGTAGGTCGAGAACAGCGCGCTCTGGAGCAGGTCCTCGGCCTCGAAGCGGTCACCGGTGAGGTGGTAGGCGGTGGCGTACAGGGAGGCGCGGCGCTCCTGGACGTAGGCGGTGAACTCCGCCTCCGACAGCGAGCGACGCTCCCCCGTGTCCTCCCTGTACGCGGCTCCCCCGGCCGTGCCCGTGGCGGCTTCCGCCGCGGGCGTCTCCCCCGTGTTCGCGTCGACCACCGTCATGAACCCGGTGTGCTGACGCCCGGCGCCGCGGGAGCATCCCCGCCCCCCGCGCTCGAAACCCGCGCGGGAGGGCCCCCCGTCGGCACCGGACCTCTCCGGACCCCGGTTCACGTCGTGCAGGCGCGTGATCACTGCGCTGGTGTTCAGGCCGTGCAGCGTGTTCATCTCGCGCCCCCCGTCGTGGTCCTGCGGTGATCCGGTCGGTCGTACCGGGCCCGGCGTCCTGCTCCCCTGCCCGTGCCGAGAAGCTTGCCGAAGCCACTTCATCGCCGTGTCCGTCGACTGTCACAGACCTGTCACAGGGGCCCGTCACGGCGACACCACGGATCCCGTACGGGCGTTGCCGGTGGCCGTGCGGTGCGGCTTCGCGCCGCCGGCCGACACGGGAACGCCGGCACGGACGCCGGCGGGAGCGACCGGCCGGACGGCGGGGCCCGGCCGGCGCCCCGCGGGCCGACCGGAAGCACCGCCCGCGTCCGCGGCGTGCTGCCCGGAACTGTTCGAACAGGCAGGTCCGCGGGCCGCCGGCGGTCCGGGCCCGGCCCTCTTCCGGCCCTCGTACCGGCGGCTCGCGGGCCGCCCCGCGCGCCGCCGCGCGCCGCGCGCGGCGCGGAAACCGCGCACCCCGCGGATCCGAGCCCGGACCACGGGTCGAACGACAGCCCCTCCATGGGCCAGAATGAGCCCGTGCCTTCCCTGTTGCTGATCGAGGACGACGACGCCATCCGTACGGCCCTGGAGCTCTCACTGACGCGCCAGGGACACCGGGTGGCGACCGCTGCGAGCGGTGAGGACGGTCTGAAGCTGCTGCGCGAGCAGCGGCCGGATCTGATCGTGCTGGACGTGATGCTGCCCGGCATCGATGGGTTCGAGGTGTGCCGCCGCATCCGGCGCACCGACCAGCTGCCGATCATCCTGCTCACCGCGCGCAACGACGACATCGACGTGGTGGTGGGACTGGAGTCCGGCGCCGACGACTACGTCGTCAAACCGGTGCAGGGGCGGGTCCTCGACGCCCGGATCAGGGCCGTGCTGCGGCGCGGGGAGCGCGAGTCGAACGACGCCGCGACCTTCGGCAGTCTCGTCATCGACCGCGCGGCGATGACGGTGACGAAGAACGGCGAGGACCTCCAGCTCACCCCGACCGAGCTGCGGCTGCTGCTGGAGCTGAGCCGGCGCCCCGGACAGGCGCTGTCCCGGCAGCAGTTGCTGCGGCTGGTCTGGGAGCACGACTACCTGGGCGACTCACGTCTGGTGGACGCCTGTGTCCAGCGTCTGCGCGCCAAGGTCGAGGACGTCCCGTCCTCCCCCACGCTCATCCGTACCGTGCGCGGAGTCGGCTACCGCCTGGACGCCCCTCAGTGACACGAGGGCGAGGGGGGGTCCGCGGCTGGTCCGCGGCGCGCAAGGGACATCTTTCCCGGCTGCGGTTCACCAGCCTGCGGCTGCGGCTCGTCATGGTCTTCGGGGCGGTGGCGCTGACCGCCGCGGTGTCCGCCTCGGGCATCGCGTACTGGCTCAACCGCGAGGCGGTGCTCACCCGCACCCAGGGCGCGGTGCTGCGGGACTTCGAGCAGGAGATGCAGAACCGGGCGGGCTCGCTGCCCGAGCACCCGTCGCAGGACGAACTCCAGCACACGGCCGGGCAGATGGCCAACAGCAGCCAGCGCTTCAGCGTGCTGCTCGTCGGCGAGGACGTCGACGGCACGACCGTGTACGGCAACTCCGGCGGCCTGAACGGGTTCTCCCTGGACGCGGTGCCCGAGTCCCTGCGCGCGGCCGTCGACAGGCGGCAGGACGTCACCTCCGGCAACAAGTCGCCGTACCACCTGTACTGGCAGCGGGTCGTCGACCACGGCACGCCGTACCTGGTGGCCGGCACGAGGATGATCGGCGGCGGTCCGACCGGCTACATGCGCAAGTCGCTCGAGCCGGAGGCCAAGGACCTCAACTCCCTCGCCTGGTCGCTGGGGATCGCCACCGGTCTCGCGCTGATCGGCGCGGCGCTGCTCGCGCAGGCCGCCGCCACGACCGTGCTGAAGCCGGTGCACCGCCTCGGGGTGGCCGCCCGGCGCCTCGGCGAGGGCAAGCTGGACACCCGGCTGCAGGTCTCGGGCACGGACGAACTGGCCGATCTGTCCCGCACGTTCAACAGGACGGCCGAGGCCCTGGAGAAGCGGGTGGCGGACATGGCGGCCCGCGACGACGCGTCCCGCCGCTTCGTCGCGGACATGAGCCACGAACTGCGCACCCCGCTCACCGCGATCACCGCCGTCACGGAGGTGCTGGAGGAGGAGCTGGACGCGGAGTCCGGCAGCATCGACCCGATGATCGAACCGGCGGTCCGCCTCGTCGTCAGCGAGACCCGGCGCCTCGGTGACCTGGTCGAGAACCTGATGGAGGTCACCCGCTTCGACGCCGGGACGGCCCGTCTGGTCCTGGACGACGTCGACGTCGCCGACCAGATCACCCACTGCATCGACGCGCGCGCCTGGCTCGACGCGGTGGAGCTGGACTCCGAGCGCGGCATCCACGCCCGTCTCGACCCGCGCCGGCTGGATGTGATCATGGCGAACCTGATCGGCAACGCCCTCAAGCACGGCGGCTCGCCGGTGCGGGTCTCGATCCGGGAGTCGGACGACGAGGTGGTCATCGCCGTCCGGGACCACGGCCCCGGCATCCCCGAGGACGTCCTCCCGCACGTCTTCGACCGCTTCTACAAGGCGAGCGCCTCCCGTCCGCGTTCCGAGGGCAGCGGCCTGGGCCTGTCCATCGCCCTGGAGAACGCCCACATCCACGGCGGCAGGATCACGGCCGTCAACTCCCCCGACGGCGGCGCGGTGTTCACCCTGCACCTGCCGCGGGACGCTTCGGAACTGGCGGAACAGTCCGAGAAGGACAAGGGGGACGCCTCGTGAAGAGGGGCCGTGTACGCCGTCTGCTCGCCCTCCCCCTGCTCGCCGGGCTGCTGACCGGCTGCGGGATCCGGGCCACGGAGGTGCCGACCGACTTCGGCCCGGCACCGTCACGGGTGCGCTGCTCCCTGGCCGAACCCGAGGTGACGACCCAGACCGCGAGGGGCGTCCCGGTCCAGGTGTTCCTGCTGTGCGGCTCGTCCCTGGTGGCCGTGGACCGGGCCGTGCGGGTGCCCGACGGCACGGCGGACTCCGAGCGCCGGGTCCTGGTGGCCCAGGGCCTCCTGGACGAACTGGCCGAGTCGCCGTCCACCGCCGAGAAGGAGGCCGGTCACAGCACGGACGTGCGCGGCGGCACGAAGGTGAGCGGCCCGGTCCCGGGGGACCCCGACGACACCCTGCGCCTGAGCGTCTCCCCCGGCGCCCTCACGTCGTACGCCCTGGCCCAGCTGGTGTGCACCTTCTCCGATTCGGCGGCGGCGGAGGGCGACGGCTCGGTGGTGCTGGGCGGCCCCGCCCCGGAACGCCCCCGCCGCTACGAGTGCACCGACGAGGTCCGCGCCCGCCCGGGCTCGGCGGAGCCCCCCTCGACGGACGTCGCGGACAGCTGACGCCGGGCGGCGTGACGCGCGGCCCCTCCCGGCCCGGAACCGATCCCGCCGCCTTTCGCGTCTAGGGGAGCGTGCAGCGTCAAGGCGTCGGCGGCAGCGCCGTGAACCGCGTCCGTGCGGCCGGGAGCGTCCTCCTGGTCGCGCATCTCCTGGTCGTCGCCTGGCTCACGCTGCGCCCACTGGACGTCCCCTGGGTGACGCCGACCAATCTGCATCCCTTCGCGGGCATCCGGGCGGACCTGAGGCTGGACCGGTCCGGGGCGCTCCGCCGCATCGGTGAGGACCTGGCCCTGCTGGCTCCGCTCGGCTTCCTCCTTCCGCTGGCGCACGGCAGGCCGGCCGTCTCCCCGCTGGCCTCCCTGGTCCGCACGGTCGCGGCGGGGACCCTGCTGTCCCTGGCGATCGCCCTGCTCCAGACGGGCGTGCCCGGCCGCGTCGTCGACGTCGACTCGGTGCTGCTGAACGCGGTGGGCGTGGCGCTGGCCCACGCGGCGCTGGTCCCCGCGGCCCGGTCCTGGCTGCGTCGGCGCGGTGCGCGGCGGGGGCTGCCCGTCGTAGGCCCGGAGGAGACGGCTCAGGGTCTGACCCCGACGATTCCCAGGGTCGGGATCGCCCCGTAGAGCGACGTTTCCTCCCCTTCGTCTCCGTAGCGTGGTGTTCATCGGGGGGCGGCCGACCAGGGCCCGCCCCGGACCGACGCCCACGAAGGAGACGCAGATGTCCAGCAGCCTCGCCCGCCCCACCCAGGGCCGCATGATCGGCGGAGTGTGCGCCGCGCTGGCCCGCCGCTTCGGCACGTCCGCCACGACCATGCGCGTGATCTTCCTGCTCTCCTGCCTCCTGCCGGGCCCGCAGTTCCTGCTCTACATAGCGCTGTGGATCTTCCTTCCCTCCGAGGACAAGACCCGCACGGCCTGGTGAGCGCACACGCCGTCGGGGCGCACCCGGGAAACCGGGTGCGCCCCGACGGCGCGCGGGCGGGTCCGGCTCAGCCCAGCGCGATCCCGTTCACCGGCACCCCGTGCGTGGGCAGGCCCTGGAGCGGCAGACCGCCGAGCAGACCCGCCACGGGGGCGGTGGGGCTCTGGGCGAGGGCCTGTTCGGCGGCGGGCCGGGCGGCGGTCAGACCCGTCTCCAGCGCCGGCCGGGCCTGCGTCAGCGCCTCCTCGGCGCCCGGCAGGGCCTGGGCGACGTCCTCCGCCGGCAGCGTCCTGGTGATGCCGTCCAGGGGCTGGGTGGCGTCCGGAAGGGCCGGCGCGGCGTTGGCGGCGCCCGCACCGGCGGCGGCGAAGGCGGCGCCGAGGGCGGCGACACCGAGGGACTTGACGGCAGACTGCTTCATGATGAACGCGTCCTCGAATACGGGGAAATGAGCGGTCCATGACCGTAGACACGGGACACCGGTCCCCGCAAACAGGGAAATGCGGACGGACCGTGAAGACCCGTCCGCACGAAAAGCCCGGGGAAAACGGGCCGTCAGCTCTCTTCCCCGAAGGAATCGCTGGTGGATGCGGTCTGCCGGAACAGCCACTCGGACTTCAGTTCCGCGTAGCCGGGCTTGATCACGTCATTGATCATGGCCAGCCGTTCATCGAAAGGAATGAATGCTGACTTCATAGCATTGACGGAGAACCACTGGAGATCGTCGAGCGTATAGCCGAACGCATCGACAAGGTGCTCGAATTCCAGGCTCATGCTGGTGCCGGACATCAGCCGGTTGTCGGTGTTCACCGTGGCCCGGAAGTGCAGCCGCCGCAGCAGCCCGATCGGGTGCTCGGCGTACGAGGCGGCGGCTCCGGTCTGGAGGTTGGAGCTGGGGCACAGCTCCAGGGGGACGCGCTTGTCGCGGACGTACGAGGCGAGCCGCCCGAGCTCGACCGAGCCGTCCTCGGCGATCTCGATGTCGTCGATGATGCGGACGCCGTGCCCGAGCCGGTCCGCGCCGCACCACTGGAGGGCCTGCCAGATCGACGGCAGCCCGAAGGCCTCACCGGCGTGGATGGTGAAGTGGTTGTTCTCGCGCTTGAGGTACTCGAAGGCGTCGAGGTGCCGGGTGGGCGGGTAGCCCGCCTCCGCGCCGGCGATGTCGAAGCCGACGACGCCCAGGTCGCGGTGGCGGTTGGCGAGTTCGGCGATCTCCAGCGCGCGGGCGGCGTGCCGCATCGCGGTGAGCAGGGCGCCGACGCGGATGCGGCGGCCGTTCTCGCGGGCGAGCCGCTCGCCCTGCCGGAAGCCCTCGTCGACGGCAGCGACGACCTCCTCGAGGGTCAGACCGCCTTCGAGGTGCTGCTCGGGCGCGTACCGCACCTCGGCGTAGACGACGCCGTCCTCGGCGAGGTCCTCGGCGCACTCGCGGGCGACCCGGATCAGCGCCTCGCGGGTCTGCATGACGGCGACGGTGTGGGAGAAGGTCTCCAAGTACCGCTCCAGCGAACCGGAGTCGGCGGCCTCCCGGAACCAGATGCCGAGCTTGTCGGGGTCGGTCTCGGGGAGGCGGGTGTACCCGGCGTCCCGGGCGAGGTCGACGACGGTGCCGGGCCGCAGCCCGCCGTCGAGGTGGTCGTGCAGCAGAACCTTGGGCGCCCGGCGGATCTGCTCCGGGCTGGGGGCGGCGCCCTTCTGGACGCTCTGGCTCGTCATGCGCGCACTCTAAATCCTACGCGCGTAGATCGCCCGGCGGAAAACCCGGTCGATACGCAACGGTGACCGCACGGCCGGGTGGAGTACACCGGCGTTTCTGACACTGTTCTGTCATGGGACAGCAAGCGACGCCGCTTCGGTCGGCCGGCCTGGGGAGGGTCATCGGTCCGGAGCCTCGGACGGTGGGCGGGGCGGTGCTGCTGCTCCCCGGCGGCGAGGAGGTCTCCGACCGCAGGCCCTCGCCCCTGTGGCAGGCCGCCTCCGTCCGCGCCCTCGGGCGCGGACTCGCCCGCGCGGGACGGGAGGAGGGCCTCGCCGTGCACGTGGTGCGGTACCGCTACCGCGGCTGGAACGGCAGCGAGGCCCATCTGGCCGCCGACGCCTCCTGGGCCGCCGACGAGGCCGTACGGCGCTACGGGGACGTCCCCGTGTGCCTGGCCGGCGTCGACATGGGCGGACGGGCGGCGCTGCGCGCGGGCGGGCACGAGGCCGTCGACTCCGTGCTGGCCGTGGCTCCCTGGCTGCCCGAGGAGGACGTGGCGGTACCACCCGAACCGGTGAAGCAGCTGGTGGGGCGGCGGGTGCTGATCGTGCACGGCACCAATGACCAACGGACCGACCCGGAGCTGTCGTTCCGGCTGGCGGCGCGGGCGAAGAAGGCGAACCGGGACGTGTGCCGGTTCGAAGTGCACTCGGACGGGCACGGGTTGCACCAGCACCGCTCCGAAGTGCTGTGCCTGTGCGAGGACTTCGTGATGGGGACGCTGTTCGGGAGGGGTTTCTCCCGGCCGGTCGAGGACGCGCTCGCCGCCCCGCCGCCGCTGGGGCTGCGGATGCCGCTGGCCTCGGGGTTCGGACGGTCCTTGCGGAGGTAGGAGTTCGGGGCCGGGCGGCCGTCGCGACCGCGGGAACTCGGGGCCGGACGGCCGTCGCGGCGGGGGGAGGCCGCGGCTACGGCAGCAGGTTGCCCCTCCTCGACAGCAGGAACTTCTTGAAGGCCGCCACCGGCGGGGTGTCGGGGTGGCCGTCCAGCCAGGCCACCCCGATCTCGCGGGCCGCCCTGGGGGCGGTGACCGTCAGTTCGACCACGCCGGGGCGGGGAACGGCGGGGGGCGGCAGCAGCGCCACGCCCAGGCCCGCGGCCACCAGGCCGCGCAGGGTCTCCGCCTCCTCGCCCTCGAAGGCGATCCGGGGGCGGAAGCCGGCCTCCTGGCAGAGGTCGTCGGTGATGCGGCGCAGGCCGTAGCCGGGTTCCAGGGTCACGAAGGTCTCGTCGGCGGCCTCGGCGAGGCGGACGCGCCGGCGGGCGGCGAGACGGTGGTCGGCGGGCACGACCAGGCGCAGTTTCTGTTCGTCGAGGCGGCGGGCGACGAGGTCGGGGGCGTCCGGCACCGGCGAGGTCAGGCACAGGTCCAGTTCACCGGCGCGCAGCCGCTCCAGCATCGCCTCGCCGTAGTTCTGGACCAGGCTGAAGCGGACGCGGGGATGGTCCGCGCGGAAGGCGTGGATCAGACCGGGGACGGTCTCGGCGCCCATGGTGTGCAGGAAGCCGAAGGCGACCTTGCCGGTGGCCGCGTCGGCGTCGGCGCGCACCTCGTCGGCGGCGCGCTCGACCTCGGCGAGGGCGCGTTCGACGGAGGTGAGGAAGGTACGGCCGGCGGGGGTGAGGGAGACGGTGCGGCCGCGGCGGGCGAAGAGGTCGACGCCGAGGTCCTGTTCGAGGCGGACCATGGCCCGCGACAGGGTCGACTGCGGGACCTGCATCTCCTGCGCGGCCCGCGTGACGTGCTCGGTGCGGGCGACACCCGCGAAGTGCGCGAGCCGCGGGGCGAGCAGTGTGACGATGTCTTCCGTGTCACCGGACGGTGACAGTCGCCTCTGTGACCTCTGCTGATGCGCCATGGGAACGATTATGTCGATTCCGTGCATTGGACGGATGAGCGGGGCGGTCCGTAGGTTCGAGGCATGTCTCCCGCCAGTACCGGGGCGTCCGCCGACGCGGACGCCGTCACGACCGTCCCCGCCGCCTCCGCCTCCTCCCCCGGCCCCCTCTCCCGCCCCGACTCCCGGATGGCTCCGGGCGGCCCCGGCTACCGCCGGATGAGTCTCGCCCTGTTCCTGGCCGGGGTGGCGACCTTCGCCCTGCTGTACTCCACGCAGGCGCTCCTGCCGCTGATCTCCGGCGAGTTCGGGGTCGCGGCGAGCGACGCCAGCTGGACGGTGGCCGCGGCGACCGGCGGACTGGCCCTGTTCGTCCTGCCGATGAGCGCCCTGTCGGAGCGCTACGGCCGCCGTACGGTGATGACCGGCTCGCTGGCGGTCGCCGTCGGCCTGGGACTGCTGGTCCCCTTCGCGCCGTCGCTGGACGCCCTGGTGGTGCTGCGCGCCCTGCAGGGGGCGGCGCTGGCCGGTCTGCCGGCGTCCGCCACCGCCTACCTCGCGGAGGAGGTCCGTCCGCGGGCCCTGGTCACGGCGATCGGTCTGTTCGTGGCGGGCAACAGCGTCGGCGGGATGAGCGGCCGGGTCGTCACCGGCTGGGTCGCACAGGAGTGGGGCTGGCGGATCGCGGTCGCGGTGATCGGCGCGGTCGCGGTGGGCTGCGCGGTCGCGTTCCGCCTGCTGCTGCCGGCGCCGCGGCACTTCACGCCCGGTTCGCTGCGGCCGCGGGTGCTGGCCCGCACGGTCCGCGGTCACCTGGCCGATCCGCTGCTGCGCCGCCTGTACGCGATCGGCGCGCTGTTCATGACCGTCTTCGGCGGTGTGTACACGGTCATCGGCTACCGGCTGACCGAGGCTCCGTTCTCGCTGCCGCAGGGCGTCGTCGGCTCGATCTTCCTCGTCTACCTGGTGGGCACGGTGTCCGCGTCGATGGCGGGCCGCCTGGTCGGCCGTCTGGGCCGGCGCGGGGCCCTGTACCTGGCGGGCGGTACGACGGCCACCGGTCTGCTGGTCTCCCTCGCCGACTCGCTCCCGCTGGTCCTGCTGGGCCTGGTGCTGATCACGGCCGGCTTCTTCGCGGGGCACGCGGTGGCGTCCTCGGCGGTCGGCAGGACGGCGACGACCGGTCGCGCGCAGGCCTCGGCGCTCTACCAGTCCGCGTACTACATCGGCTCCAGCGCGGGCAGCACGGTCGGCGCGACGGCGTTCCACGCGGGCGGCTGGGGCGGCACGGTCGCCGTGGGCGTCCTGGCGGTGGCCGGCGTCGTGACGATCACGGTGTCCGGTTCGCTGGCGGCGCGCCGGCGGTCGTCGGCGCCGCGCGCCGGGGCCCTCGCGCACTGAGGCCCGCCTGCCCCGCGGTTCGTCGCGCCGTCCCTCCTCCCACCTGCGGTTCCGCTGTCCCGGAGGGCCGTTGTCAGTGGGCTGCGGTAGCTTCCGGAGTACGGGAACGCACAGGCGCGTGACGGAACGGCCACAGGGGCGGGTGGACGACGATGGGTGACGGTACGGCGACGGTGGAGGACCTCGACGCCAGGCTGGAGAGGCACCGGGTCGAGCTGACGGGCTACTGCTACCGCATGCTCGGTTCCTCCTTCGAGGCGGAGGACGCGGTGCAGGACACCCTGGTGCGCGCCTGGCGGAGTTACGACCGGTTCGAGGGCCGGTCCTCGCTGCGGTCCTGGCTGTACCGCATCGCGACCAACGTCTGCCTGGACATGCTGTCCGCGGGCAACAAGCGGGCCCGCCCGATGGACCTCTCCGAGGCCACGCCGCTCGCCCGGGCCGCGCTCTCGCCCCGCCCGGACCACACCTGGCTGGAGCCGGTGCCCGACGCGCGCGTGCTGCCCGTGGTGGAGGACCCGGCGGAGGCGGCCGTCGCCAAGGAGTCGGTGCGGCTGGCGTTCATGGCCGCGCTCCAGCGACTGCCGCCCAGGCAGCGGGCCGTGCTGATCCTGCGCGAGGTGCTGGCGTGGCGGGCGAGCGAGGTCGCCGAACTGCTGGAGACCTCGGTCGCCTCGGTGAACAGCGCCCTCCAGCGGGCCCGCGCGACCCTCGCCGAGCGCGCCGACTCCGCCGCCGGCGCGTCGGTCTCCGACCCGCTGGACGAGGAGCAGCGCGCACTCCTGGAGCGCTACGTGGCGGCCTTCGAGGGGTACGACATGTCGGCGCTGACGGCCCTCCTGCACGAGGACGCCGTCATGACGATGCCGCCGTTCGACCTGTGGCTGACCGGTCACGAGGACATCGCGGGCTTCATGACCACGATCGGCTCGGCCTGCGAGGGGTCGCGTCTGCTGCCGGTCCAGGTCAACGGCCTGCCGGGGTTCGCGCAGTACAAGCCGGACCCGGAGAGGGGCGGGTACACGCCCTGGGCGGTGCAGGTCCTGGAGATCTCAGACGGCCGCCTCACCGGATTCCACTTCTTCCTCGACACGCAGCGGTGGTTCCCCCTGTTCGGGGTTCCCCTCCACCTCGAAGCGGAGCCCGACCAGGGCGAGCAGGGCGACTAGCGCCGGGTCGGGGGCGCGCAGGCGTATGCGCCCCCCGCCCCGGCCGGCCGTCAGCCGGAGCCGCGCCAGCAGGTCGACGGTCATGAGCCCCGGCGTCCCGAGCCCCGCCGCGTCGCAGACGACCACGGCGCCCGCGGCCCCCTCCAGCAGGGCTCGCAGGTCCTCGCAGAGCCCCGTCACCCGGCTCCGGGTGACGGGGCCGGCCAGGGTGAGTACGGGGGGTGTCGTCGCGTCCACGAGGGGTAGACCGGACGGACGCGCGCAACTCATCGCGTCGTCCGGCCGGGCCCCACACCTGTTTGCCTAAAGCCTTTAGCCAGATGCACACTGGTATCAGGTTTCTGGCGACAGGGTATGGAGAACCGTCATGGCGCGTGCAGGCCTGACCCCGGAGCGGCTGACCCGGGCGGGCGCGGAGATGGCCGACGAGGTCGGCTTCGACCAGGTGACCGTCTCGGCACTGGCCCGCCGGTTCGACGTCAAGGTCGCGAGCCTGTACTCGCACGTGCGCAACTCGCACGACCTGAAGACGCGGATCGCGCTGCTGGCCCTGGAGGAGCTGGCCGACCGGGGCTCCGCCGCACTGGCCGGCCGCTCCGGCAAGGACGCCCTCACCGCCCTGGCCGACGTCTACCGCGACTACGCCCACGACCACCCCGGCCGCTACGCCGCCGCCCAGTTCCGGCTCACCCCTCAGGCTGCCGCGGCGAGCGCCGGGGCGCGGCACTCCCTGATGACCCGGGCCGTCCTGCGCGGCTACGACCTCACCGAACCCGACCAGACCCACGCCGTCCGTCTGCTCGGCAGCGTCTTCCACGGCTACGTCAGCCTCGAACAGGCCGGCGGCTTCAGCCACAGCGCGCCCGACTCCCAGGAGTCCTGGTCCCGCGTCCTGGACGCCCTCGACGCCCTGCTGCGCGACTGGCCCGGCCCCGACCCCTCCCCCACGACCCGTCGAAACGCAGGGTGAAGCGATGTCCTCCGAGATCCACTGGATCACCACCCCCCTCACCGACGACCTCCTGCGCGGCGCCCTGGAGACCGAGCGCACCGAGCACGGCCTGCTGCCGCACCGGCTGCCCGCACGGGCCCGCGCCCAGTGCGCCGACGGGCAGCTGGCCATGGCCGAGTCCCAGCCGTCCGGCGTCCGGCTGGTCTTCCGCACCCGGGCCACCGCCGTCGAACTGGAGACGCTGCCCACCAAGCGGGAGTACGTGGGCGCGCCGGCCCGGCCGGACGGCCTGTACGACCTGGTCGTCGACGGGCGCCTGGTGGGCCAGGGCACCGTGACGGCCGGGCACGTCCTGACCGTCGACATGGCGGCGGGCACCTTCGAACGCCGCCCCGGCCGCCCCGGCACGCTCCGCTTCACGGACCTGCCCGAGGGCGACAAGAAGGTCGAGATCTGGCTGCCGCACAACGAGACCACCGAACTCGTCGCCCTGCGCACCGACGCCCCCGTGGAGCCGGCGGGCGCCCCGGACCGCCGGGTCTGGCTGCACCACGGCAGTTCGATCAGCCACGGCTCGGACGGCGCGAGCCCCACCCGCATCTGGCCTGCGCACGCCGCCGGGCTGGGCGGGGTGGAGCTGATCAACCTCGGGCTGGGCGGGAGCGCCCTGCTCGACCCGTTCGTCGCGCGGGTGCTGCGGGACACCCCGGCCGATCTGATCAGCGTCAAGATCGGCATCAATCTCGTCAACACCGACCTGATGCGGCTGCGGGCCTTCGGGCCCGCCGTGCACGGCTTCCTCGACACCGTGCGGGAGGGTCATCCCGACACGCCGCTGCTGGTGGTGTCGCCCATCCTGTGCCCGATGCACGAGGACACGCCCGGCCCCACGGCGCCGGACCTGCGGGGGCTGGAGCGGGGGGTGCTGCGCTTCGTCCCGATGGGGGACGCGGCGGAGGTGCCCGGCGGGAAGCTGACCCTGCGGGTCGTCCGGGAGGAGCTGGCGCGGATCGTCGGGGAGCGGGCCGCCGACGATCCGCGGCTGCACCTCCTCGACGGGCGGGAGCTGTACGGGGAGGGGGACGTCGAGGAGTTCCCGCTGCCCGACCAGCTGCACCCGGACGCGGCGACGCACCGGCGGATGGGTGAGCGGTTCGCCGCGGCCGCCTTCGGCGAGGGGGGCGCGTTCGGATGAGGGCGGCGGGGGCGACAAGGGGCGGCCCGAGCGGTTCTTCCGCCCCCGCCGCCCCTTCCCGTCCCGACCCCGGGGGCTGCCGCCCCCGGACCCCGGCTTCGGCCTGAACGGCCTCGTCCTCGAACGCCGGACGGGCCGGTGGAACCGGCCCCGGGACACCGCGTCCTCAGGCGATGCGCTCCAGCACCACCGGCGACGCCGTGTACGGCGTTCCCGGCGCGGCGATGTCGTAGGAGCCCGCCACCGACTCCAGGGCGTAGTCGAACCGCTCGGGGGTGTCGGTGTGGAGGGTCAGCAGGGGCTGGCCCTCGGTGACCGTGTCGCCGGGCTTGGCGTGGATCTCGACGCCGGCGCCCGCCTGCACCGGGTCCTCCTTGCGGGCACGGCCCGCGCCCAGGCGCCAGGCGGCGACTCCGACGCCGTAGGCGTCCAGGCGGGTGAGGACGCCGGTGGCCGGGGCCGTGACGACGTGCTGTTCCCGGGCGGTGGGCAGGGTCGCGTCGGGGTCGCCGCCCTGGGCGGTGATCATGCGGCGCCAGACGTCCATCGCGGAGCCGTCGGCCAGGGCCTTCGCCGGGTCGGCGTCCTTGATCCCGGCCGCGTCCAGCATCTCGCGGGCCAGGGCCAGGGTGAGTTCGACGACGTCGGCCGGGCCGCCGCCCGCCAGGACCTCGACCGACTCACGGACCTCCAGGGCGTTGCCCGCGGTCAGACCGAGAGGAGTGGACATGTCGGTGAGGAGGGCGACCGTGCGGACGCCGTGGTCGGTGCCGAGGCCCACCATCGTGGAGGCCAGCTCGCGCGCGTCCTCGACGGTCTTCATGAAGGCGCCGGTGCCGACCTTCACGTCCAGGACGAGGGAGCCCGTGCCCTCGGCGATCTTCTTCGACATGATCGAGGAGGCGATCAGGGGGATCGCCTCGACCGTGCCGGTGACGTCGCGCAGGGCGTAGAGCTTCTTGTCGGCCGGGGCCAGGCCGTCGCCCGCCGCGCAGATCACGGCGCCGGTGGTGTCGAGGACGTGCAGCATCTCCTCGTTGGACAGCAGGGCGCGCCAGCCGGGGACGGACTCCAGCTTGTCGAGGGTGCCGCCGGTGTGGCCGAGGCCGCGGCCCGAGAGCTGCGGGACCGCCGCGCCGCAGGCGGCCACCAGGGGCGCCAGCGGGAGGGTGATCTTGTCGCCGACGCCGCCCGTGGAGTGCTTGTCGGCGGTCGGGCGGGACAGGGACGAGAAGTCCATGCGCTCGCCGGAGGCGATCATCGCGGCCGTCCAGCGGGCGATCTCGCGGCGGTTCATGCCGTTGAGCAGGATCGCCATGGCGAGCGCGGACATCTGCTCGTCGGCGACCTCGCCACGGGTGTACGCGTCGATGACCCAGTCGATCTGTTCGTCGCTGAGTTCACCGCGGTCCCGCTTGGTGCGGATGACGGAGATGGCGTCCATGGCCATGGCTTTCCTTCCGAGGTGCGGAACTTCCGGGGTGCGGGAAGACGGTGCGGGAAAAGTGCGCGGCCCCTCCGCCCGGTGCACGCGGGTCGGAGGGGCCGCACGGGGGATCACTTGGTGAGGTGGTCCGGACCGAAGGCCTGCGGCAGCATCTGTGCGAGCGGCAGGATCCCGGCCGGGGTCTCCAGCAGCAGCTCCGGTCCTCCGAACTCGTGGAGCAGCTGGCGGCAGCGTCCGCACGGGACGAGGATCTCGCCCCGCCCGTCCACGCAGGTGAAGTGCGTGAGCCGGCCGCCCCCGGTGCGCTGCAGCTCCGAGACCAGCCCGCACTCGGCGCACAGGCCGATGCCGTAGGAGGCGTTCTCGACGTTGCAGCCGGAGACGGTGCGGCCGTCGTCGACCAGGGCGGCCACGCCGACCGGGTACCCCGAATAGGGGGCGTACGCGTGGTGCATGGCCTCGCGGGCCAGCTCGCGCAGGGCCTCCCAGTCGACGCTCGCGGCGGCCGGGGTCACTTGCCCTGTCCCTTGCGGTAGGGCAGGCCGTCGGCCTTGGGCATGCGCAGGCGCTGCGCGGAGAGCGACAGCACCAGCAGCGTGACGACGTAGGGGGCCGCCGAGACGACCTGGCGCGGGACCTCGTCCACACTGGTGTACCAGAAGAACATCACGGCCGAGATCACCGCGGTGACGACGGCGGAGACGTACTTCTTCTTCCAGGCCAGGTAGGCCGCGCCGAACACCAGCAGGATCGCGAGGAGCAGGATCAGGGCGTGCACGTTGGTGGTGCCGCCGCGCAGGTTGAGGCTGTCGGTGTAGCCGAACAGGCCGGCGCCGAGGGCGAGGCCGCCCGGCATCCAGTTGCCGAAGATCATCGCGGCGAGGCCGATGTAGCCGCGGCCCGCGGTCTGGCCGTCGAGGTACACGTTCGAGGCGACGATCGACAGGAAGGCGCCGCCGAGGCCGGCGAAACCGCCCGAGATGATCACGGCGATGTACTTGTACTTGTAGACGTTGACGCCGAGGGACTCGGCGGCCACCGGGTTCTCGCCGCAGGAGCGCAGGCGCAGGCCGAAGGCGGTCCGCCACAGCACCCACCAGGTGGCGGGGACGAGCGCCACCGCGACGACGGTCAGCGGGGAGAGGTTGGTGACCACGCCGCCGACCAGGCCGGCGATGTCGGAGACCAGGAACCAGTGCTTGTCGTTGAGGGTCTCCAGCCAGCCGGACAGGCCGGGGATGTCGAAGGTGCCCAGCGACTCGATCGGCGGGGACTGCTTGGAGGAGCCCTGCGGGGCGTCCTCGAAGGTGAACTTCGACAGGTAGCGGGTGGTGCCCAGGGCCAGGATGTTCAGCGCCACACCGGAGACGATGTGGTTGACGTTGAAGGTGACGGTGGCGACGGCGTGCAGGACGGCGCCGAGCGCGCCGCCGATGATGCCGAAGGCGACACCGGTCCAGGGACCCCACTGGTAGCCGGCCCAGGCGCCGAACCAGGTACCGAGGATCATCATGCCCTCGAGGCCGATGTTGACGACGCCCGCCCGCTCGGCCCACAGGCCGCCGAGGCCGGCGAGGCCGATCGGCACGGCCAGCCGCAGCGCGGTGGACATCTGGCCGGTCGAGGTGATGCCGTCCGCGCCGGAGATCAGGCGGACGATCGAGGTCAGGACCAGTACGCCCGCGATGACCAGCAGGAGTACCGGGAGAGACATGCGGCGGCCGCCCTTGCCGGGCTGCTTCGCCTGCGGCTTGGCGATGGTCGCGGTGGACATCAGGCCGCCACCTCCTTCTTGGCGTTGTTGTCGGTGGCCGCGGCCAGCTCGGCGCCGACGCGCTTCTGCTGGCGGCGCAGACCCCACTGGCGCACGGCCTCGTAGGAGATGACGACCGCGAAGACGATCAGGCCCTGCATGATCGTGGCGATCTCCTTCTCGTACGCCACCGGGGTCGCGTAGTCGAGGGCGGGCGAGGTCTTCTCCAGGAAGGCCCACAGCAGCGCGGCGAGCGCGATGCCGCCCGGGTTGTTGCGGCCGAGCAGGGCGATGCCGATGGCGGTGAAGCCGAGGCCCGCGGGGAAGCTGAGGCTGTAGGTGTGCGCGGAGCCGAGCAGCAGCGGCAGACCGGACAGGCCCGCGACGGCGCCGGAGATCAGCATCGCGGTGAGGACCATGCGCTTGGCGTTGACGCCGGAGGCCGCGGCGGCCGTCTCGGACTCGCCGGTGGCGCGCAGGTCGAAGCCGAAGCGGGTGCGGTTGAGGACGACCCAGTAGCCGATGCCGAGGGCGACGGCGAGGAAGACCAGTCCGTAGATCTTGCCGACGTCCTGGCCCAGGTCGATGCCGGGCACCCAGCCGGATTCCTTCATGATGCCGGTGGTGACGTTGTCGCCGACCAGGACGCCGAAGTTCTCGCGCAGGGTGAGGTAGCCGATGAGGCTGGTGGCGATGGCGTTGAGCATGATCGTCGCGACGACCTCGCTGACGCCCCGGGTGACCTTCAGGACGCCCGCGATGCCCGCCCAGAAGGCGCCGGTGAGCGCGCCGACGAGGAGCAGCAACGGGATCTGGAGGAAGGACGGCAGCGCCACGTGGGCGCCGACCACCGCGGTCATCATCGCGGCGAGGCGGTACTGGCCGTCGACGCCGATGTTGAACAGGTTCATCCGGAAGCCGAGGGCGACCGCGAGGGCGGCGATGTAGTACAGCGAGGC
The DNA here is from genome assembly GCF_055580685.1 of Streptomyces sp. NPDC031554. Classification (NCBI taxonomy): domain Bacteria; kingdom Bacillati; phylum Actinomycetota; class Actinomycetes; order Kitasatosporales; family Streptomycetaceae; genus Streptomyces; species Streptomyces sp. NPDC031554. Next base: position 854,072 of record NZ_JBVIKX010000001.1, read on the forward strand.
CTGGTTGACGATCAGGACCTGGACGTCGGAGTAGGGGATCTGCTCCAGCATCAGCCGGTACGGCTCGAACGGGTTCTTGCCGGAGGCGATCAGCACGACCGACGTCAGCAGGATCGCCGAGACCAGCGCGATGACCGGGCCGGCCACCGCGAGGAGCAGGCGCTCCTTGTCGAACTTCTTCATCGGGCCTCGTCCTTTGGGGCGGCTTCTTCTTCGACGTGCTCGAGGTGCCCGGACGCGGCGCCGGTCATGGCCGAGCCGAGCTCCTCGGGGGTGACGGTCGCCGGGTCGGCGTCGGCGACCAGCCTGCCGTCGTAGATCACCCGGAGGGTGTCCGACAGGCCGATCAGCTCGTCCAGGTCGGCGGAGATCAGCAGCACGGCCAGGCCTTCGCGGCGGGCCTCGCGGATGCGGTCCCAGATCTGCGCCTGCGCGCCGACGTCCACACCGCGGGTGGGGTGGGCGGCGATCAGGAACTTGGGGTTGTGGCTCATCTCGCGGCCGACGATCAGCTTCTGCTGGTTGCCGCCGGAGAGCGAGGCGGCGGTGACGTCGATGCCGGGGGTGCGGACGTCGTACTCCTCGACGATCCGGCGGGTGTCGGCCTGCGCGCCCTTGGGGTTGAGCCAGAAGCCCTTGGCGTTGGGGGTCTCGGTGACGTGGCCGAGGATGCGGTTCTCCCAGAGGGGGGCCTCCAGGAGCAGGCCCTGGCGGTGGCGGTCCTCGGGGATGTAGCCGACGCCGGACTCGCGGCGCTTGCGGGTCGGCCAGGGGGTGATGTCCTCGCCGAGGAAGGAGATGGTGCCGGAGTCGGCGTTCTTGGTGCCGATCAGGGCGTCGATCAGTTCCGTCTGGCCGTTGCCCTCGACGCCGGCGATGCCCATGACCTCGCCGGCGTGGATGGTGAAGCTGACGTCGTCGAGGACCTTCTTGACCTCGCCGGGCGCCTCGACGAGGGAGCCGGGGCCCACGGGCTCGGCCTCCACGCCCAGGGAGGCGCCGCCGCCGGCGTGGACGGTGAGGTTCTCGACCTTGAGGACGGGCTGGTCGGTGACGGTCGACTCGGCGGTCTCCGGGGTGGGGAGCTCGCTGCCCACCATCATCTCGGCGAGCTGACGGGGGGTCGTCTCGGCGGGCACGGCCGTGCCGACGGTCGTGCCGCGCCGGATGACCGTGATGTCGTCGGCCACCGACAGGACCTCGCCCAGCTTGTGGGAGATGAAGATGACGCAGAGGCCCTCGGACTTCAGCTCGCGCAGGTTGGCGAAGAGCGCGTCGACCTCCTGCGGGACCAGGACCGCGGTCGGCTCGTCGAGGATGAGGTGGCGGGCGCCGCGGTAGAGGACCTTGAGGATCTCCACGCGCTGGCGGTCGGCGACACCGAGGTCCTCGACCAGGGCGTCGGGGCGCACGCCGAGACCGTAGCGGTCGGAGATCTCCTTGATCTTCCGGCGCGCGCCGCCGCCGATGCCGTACAGCTTCTCGCTGCCGAGCACCACGTTCTCCAGCACGGTCAGGTTGTCCGCGAGCATGAAGTGCTGGTGGACCATGCCGATGCCGCGCGCGATGGCGTCGGCGGGGCTGGAGAAGCTCACCTGCTCGCCGTCGACCGCGATGGTGCCCTCGTCCGGCTTCTGCATGCCGTAGAGGATCTTCATCAGGGTGGACTTGCCCGCGCCGTTCTCGCCGACGAGGGCGTGCACGGTGCCCGCGCGGACGGTCAGGTGGATGTCGTGGTTGGCGACGACACCGGGGAATCGTTTGGTGATGCCCGCGAGCTCCACCGCGACGGTCGACGGGGCGGTGAGCGGAGGGCTGCTGGACGCGTCGATGGCGCACTCTCCTCAGGAAAGGGGCCGCTCTACGCGCGTAGCGCCCCTGCTTTAAATAGTGCCCGGACCTGATCGATCTTGAAGACCGGCCTTTCGGTCGGTCTCGATCCGTTCCGAGCATTCTGCCGCGTGAACGGGGTGCGGGGAGTCATCGTCCCCGCACCCCGTTCCGAGGTCGTGACGCTGTCATTACAGCGCTTCTTCGGCCATGCCTTCGACCGTTCCCGACGAGTCCCGGCAGGCCGTCGGCACGGTCGTCGGGAGGGTCAGGAGGTCTTCACCGTGATGGTGCCGTTCTTGATGGCCTCCTCGGCCTTCTTGACGGCGTCCTGGATCTCCTTGTTCGCCGCGAAGGTCGGGTTGGAGTTCGCCAGGCTCACGCCGCCGTTGGCGAGGTCACCGCGGACCACGCCGGTGGCGGGCTTGCCGTCCTCGACCGACTGGGCGAGCGTGAAGACCGCGCCCTCGACGTTCTTCATGGCGGAGGTGAGGATCGAGTCCTTGTACGTCTTGAGCGCGTCCTGCTTGTACTGGTCCGAGTCGACACCGATGGCCCAGACCTTGTTGGCGCTGGCGGCCTTGATGACGCCCTGGCCGGAGAGGCCGGCGGCGGCGTAGACGACGTCGGCACCGGCGTCGATCTGGCCCTCGGCGGCGCTCTCGCCCTTGTCGGGGCTGGAGAAGCCGCCCTCGGCCGCGGTCTCGGTCAGGTACTGCGACTTGACCGTGACGCCCTTCTTGGTGTCCGCGACGCCCTGCTTGTAGCCGGCCTCGAACTTGTGGATCAGGGGGACGTTCACACCGCCGATGAAGCCGACCACGTTGGACTTGGTCGCCTTGGCGGCGGCGACGCCCGCCAGGTAGGAGGCCTGCTCCTCGGAGAAGACCAGGTCGGCCACGTTGTCGGCCTTGGTCTGCTCGTCGTCCACGATGCCGAAGGTGGTCTTCGGGAACTTGGCCGCGGCCTCCTTGACGGCCGGCGCGTAGGCGAAGCCGACGCCGATCACCGGGTTGTAGCCCTGCTTGGCGAGGCTCTCCAGGCGCTGCACCTTGTCCGCGTCGGACTCGCCGTCCTGCGGTTCCACGGCGGTCGACTTGTAGCCGAACTCCTTGTCGGCCTTCTCCATGCCCGCGGTGGCGGCGTCGTTGAAGGACTGGTCGCCCTTGCCGCCGACGTCGTACGCGAGGGCGAGACCCAGGTTCTTGTCGTCACTGGAAGAGGACGACGTGGAGGAGCTTCCGCAAGCGGAAACGCTGACGGCGAAGGCTGCGGTAGCAACACCAGCAACCGCGATACGGGACACCCGGCGCATGGAACGAGACTCCTTTGTGCAAGCGCCCATACCAGGCGCTGGTTCCGCCGCAGCGTAACGCGCGTAGACCAGACGGAAAAACCCTTCTGTCCGGTCCGTTACCGAGCTGTGGCCACAGTTTCCGCCCCAGCGTACGGACGGTGGAGGGCGGTGTACGGGAGGTCAGGCCGCTGGTCTGCGAGGACGCCCTCGATGGGCGTAGACGAGGGGCTCCGCGGGGGCTCCGTCGGTCACGGAGGGGTTTCGGGCCGGGGCGCCTCGCGGGGCGGGCGGCGGCCCTCGGGCGGGGGCGGATGTTCTCGCCCCCGCCGCCCCTTCCCGTCCCGTCCCCGGGGGCTGCCGCCCCCGGACCCCCGCTCCGGCCCTGGACGGGCCTCGCCCTCGAACGCCGGACGGGCCGGTTCTCCCGGCCTGTTCGGCGCCGGGAAGCGCGGACGGCCCGGCTCGCCCACCCCCGGGCGGGGGCGTGCGAGCCGGGCCGGCTCCGCGGCGGACGCGTCACTTCGTGTTGACGGTGACCTTGCCGTCGATGATGTCCTGCTTGGCCTTGTCCACTGCCTCGACGACGTCCGTCATGGCCTTGTACTTCGGGTTGGTGTCGGCGAAGCCGACGCCGTCGTTGGAGAGGCTGCCGCGGACCACGCCGGCCAGGGGCTTGCCCTCGTGGACGGACTTGGCGAGGTCGTAGACCGCGCCGCCCACGTTCTTCAGCGCCGAGCCGAGGATGTAGTCCTTGTACGCGGCCAGCGAGGTCTGGGAGTACTGGTCGGAGTCGACGCCGATGGCCCACACCTTCTTGCCGGCGGCCTCGGAGATCACGCCCTGCCCGGACAGGCCGGCCGCGTGGTAGATGACGTCCGCGCCGGCCTCGATCTGGCCGCTCGCCCCCGCCTTGCCCTTGTCGGGGCTGGAGAAGCCGCCCTCCTGGGGCGTCTCGGTCAGGTACTGCGACTCGATCTTGATGGCCGGGTCGACCGACTTGGCGCCCTGGACGTAGCCGGCCTCGAACTTGTGGATGAGCGGGATGTTCACGCCGCCGATGAAGCCGATGTGCCCCTTCTTGGAGGCCTTCGCGGCGGCGACGCCGGCCAGGTAGGAGGCCTGCTCCTCGTGGAAGACGAGGTCGGCGACGTTCTTCGCCGTCACGCTCTCGTCGTCGATGATGCCGAAGGTGGTGTCCGGGAACTTCGCGGCGACCTCCTTGACGGCCGGCCCGTAGATGTAGCCGACGCCGATCACCGGGTTGTAGCCCGACTGGGCGAGCTGGGTCAGCCGCTGGACCTTGTCCGCGTCCGACTCGCCGTCCTGGGGCTCGACGTCCCGGCCGCCGATGCCGAACTCCTTGTCGGCCTTCTGGAAGCCGGCGTACGCGGCGTCGTTGAAGGACTGGTCGCCCTTGCCGCCGATGTCGTACGCCAGGCCGATGCCCTTTCCGGAGTACTTGCCGGACTCCTTCTCGGCGGCCTTGGAGTCGGTGCTCGACTCGCCGCAGCCGGTGGCCACCAGTCCCACGACCGCGACGGCCGCCGCCGCCCGGACGAACCCGGTCCTTCGAGATATGAGACGCACAGCAAGCACCCTTCATCCCCACGGCGCCGTCGCCGGCCCGCGTTCCCCAATGTGACGCCTCCGGCACGGCTCCCCGACAGGCCGTCGCGAGGGGCGATTCCGGCGCACAGTAACGCGCGTAGAAGGGGAGGGGAACGGGGTTCCGCGCGGCCGTTATCGATTCGTGCCGCCCCGGGTTACCGGCGGGTCTCACGGATTACGCCCCGGTGACACCAAGGGACGAAGGGGAACCTTCCGGACACCCCTTCGTCCGGGCCGTCACCGGCGTCGCGCGCTCACTCCGTGCGGATCGCCGCGTCCAGCAGCGCCGCCGCGGTGAAGAGCTCCACCCCCACCGTGATGGCGTGCTCGTCGGCGTCGAAGTCGCCCTGGTGCAGATCGCGGACGGTGCGCTCGCCCGGCGTGCGGACGCCGAGGCGGGCCATGGCGCCGGGGACGCGCTCCAGGTACCAGGAGAAGTCCTCGCCGCCGAGGCTCTGCTCGGTGCCCTCCACCGACTCCTCGCCGCGCCGGGCGACCATGGCGTCCCGGAGCAGGGCGGTGACGTCGGCGTCGTTGACGACCGGGGGGACGCCGCGGACGTAGTTGATCTCCGACTTGGCGCGGTGCAGGTTGGCGACCTCGTCGATCGCGGCGACGACGAGGTCCGCGGCCTCCCGCCAGGCCTCGATGTCCAGGCAGCGCACGGTGCCGGACAGCTCGGCGTGCTGGGGGATGACGTTCGGCGCGTGGCCGCATTCGATCCGGCCCCAGGTCACCGCGAGGCCGGCCCGGGTGTCGACGCGGCGGCCGACCAGCGCGGGCACGTCGGTGACGACGCGGGCGGCGGCGGTGACGAGGTCGGTGGTCAGGTGCGGGCGGGCGGTGTGGCCGCCGGGCCCGTCCAGGGAGATCTCCAGGCGGTCGCAGGCGGAGGTGATGGCGCCTTCGCGCAGGCCGATCAGACCCGCGTCGACGCGCGGGTCGCAGTGGACGGCGATGATCCGGCCGACGCCCTCCAGGGCGCCGTCCTCGATGGCGTCGGCGGCGCCGCCGGGCAGCACCTCCTCGGCGGGCTGGAAGATCAGCCGCACCGGGCGCGGGAGCCGGCCCTCGCGGTGCAGGCCGGCCAGGACGAGACCGGCGCCGAGGACGACCGTGGTGTGCACGTCGTGACCGCAGGCGTGGGCGCGGTCGGGGACGGTGGAGCGGTAGGCGCAGTCCGCCTTGGTGTCGGGGATGGGCAGCGCGTCGATGTCGGCGCGCATCGCCAGGACGGGGGTGCCGTCGGTCACGTCGCCGATGTCGCAGATGAGCCCGGTGCCGGCGGTGAGGACGCGGGGCTTGAGGCCCGCCCTCTCCAGGCGCTCCTTGATCGCCGCCGTCGTACGGAACTCCTGGTTGCCCAGCTCTGGGTGCATGTGCATGTCGCGGCGGAAGGCGACGAGCTCGGCGCGCAGGGCCTCCGGCAAGCTGCCGGGGAGCACGGCTTCCCCTGAAGGATCGGCCTCGGACTCTCGGGACATCAGTTGCTTCACCCTCTGAAGGGTAGGACGCCGGGGTGGTCGGCTGACCCACGATCAACAAAAATTCAACCCGTTGGGGGCAGAAAAGTTGGCCGCTCGGCGCATGGCTGGCATTCGTGCTGGGTAAACTCCGCCGGTTCGAGCCGTGTGGGTCATGACGTACCGGCCCGTTCCTCCATCTTCCTCTTTCACGCTTACCACGGCTCACTCGAAGCACGCCCGGCCGTCCACGGAGCGGACCGCCGGGCGGGGGGGTCCGGTGCGCGGAGCGGGTGCGGCGGCCGGCGGGCGCCCGCCGACGCGACGGGGCCGGGCCGTGGTGGGGGCGGGCCGTGGTGGGGGCGGGCCGTGGTGAGGGCGGGCCGTGGTGAGGGCGGGCCGCGGCGGGATCAGGCCGTGGCGATCCGGGCCAGGCGGTCCACTCCGCGGGCCGTCCCCGTGACGCCGGAGAGGAAGCTCTGGGCCCGGGGGGAGGCGCCGCGGGTCAGCCAGGCCGGGTCGATGTCGCAGACCGCGACGCGGACGTCCGTGCCGGCGAGGGCCAGCGGGAGGGTGTGGACGACCGTGGAGGGGAAGCTGAGGACGGTCCTGCCGACGGGGCCCCGGCGGGCGATGAGTTCGAGGGGGAGGTCGGGGCGGACGATCTCCAGGCCCGTCTCCACGGCCAGCCGGTGGAGTTTCTCGGTGCTCTCGCGGCGGTGGGCGAAGTAGCGGGCGGCGCCGTGGGTCCGGGCGAGGACGCCGACGGCGTGCAGGTAGCGGTCGCCGTCGACGACGCCGGTCTCGACGAGGGAGGTGCCGACCAGGTCGGCGCCGTTCGTCACCCGGGGCGGGCCGAAGCGCTCGCGGGTCCAGGCGAAGGTGTGGGAGGTGAGGGACACCCCGTCCGGGGCGTCGGCTATCGGCATGGCGGAGAAGACCTCCACGCGGCGGGCCGGGCCGGGGGTGAGGCGGCGGCGGGCCGAGGAGGACACCGGCGCGAACAGCAGGTCGCGGGGGCCGGGGCGGCCGCCCTTGCGGTGCCAGCGCACCAGGCGTTCGCCGCGGGCGAGCTGGCCGACGAACTCCATGGTGGCGGTGCCGTCGTCGACGACGACGAGGTCGTCGGCGCGGGTGATGGTCAGCAGGAGCTGGACGTAGCGGGAGAACGGGTCCCCCATGACGATCCGGTCGGCCCGGCGCAGCTCGCCGGTCAGGCCGCCGATGGTCCGGAAGGGGGCCGCGGCGCCGCCGCGGGCCTCCTCCCAGCGGACCTCGTGGCCTTCCCGGCGGGCCAGTTCGGCCATGCGGCGCAGCTGGCCGCGGGTCATGGGGTCGGTCGGGGACAGGACGACGAGGGTGAACCCCGCGCCGGGCTCCTCCCGGGGACGTGGTCCCCGGGCGTGGGCCCACTCCAGGACGTTCAGGAGCTGCACCGGACTCTCGACGAACGCGAGGGTGCGGGGGGTGGTGCCGGGGTTCCCGGCGCGAGGGCTCATCGTCGTACGACCGTCCCGTGAGGCACTGGTGGCGGTGGCCTGAGGGGCCGCGGGGTCAGACGCCGACGGGCTCGCCGGCCGCCGCGGCGATCTCCGCCTCGGCGACGACGCCCGCGACGCGGCGCAGCTTCTTCATCGGGCCCAGCTCGGACTCGTAGACCTTCTTGACGCCGTCGCCGAGGGAGGACTCGATGGTGCGGATGTCGCGGACGAGGCGGGTCAGGCCCTGCGGCTCGACGGAGGCGGCCTGGTCGGAGCCCCACATGGCGCGGTCGAGGGTGATGTGGCGCTCGACGAAGGTGGCGCCGAGGGCGACCGCGGCGAGGGTGGTCTGCAGGCCCGTCTCGTGGCCGGAGTAGCCGATCGGGACGTTGGGGTACTCGGCCTGGAGGGTGTTGATGACGCGGAGGTTCAGCTCCTCGGCCTTCGCCGGGTACGTCGACGTGGCGTGGCAGAGCAGGATGTTGTCGCTGCCCAGGACCTCGACGGCGTGGCGGATCTGCTTGGGGGTGGACATGCCGGTGGAGAGGATGACGGTGCGGCCCGTCGCGCGCAGGGCGCGCAGCAGCTCGTCGTCGGTGAGGGACGCGGAGGCCACCTTGTGGGCGGGGACGTCGAACTTCTCCAGGAAGGCGACGGCCTCGGTGTCCCACGGGGAGGCGAACCAGGCGATCCCCTTCTCCTTGCAGTGCTCGTCGATCCGGCGGTACTCGTCCTCGCCGAACTCCACGCGGTGGCGGTAGTCGATGTACGTCATCCGGCCCCAGGGGGTGTCGCGCTCGATGTCCCACTGGTCGCGCGGGGTGCAGATCTCGGGCGTGCGCTTCTGGAACTTCACGGCGTCGCAGCCGGCCTCGGCGGCGACGTCGATGAGCTTGAAGGCGTTGTCGAGGTCGCCGTTGTGGTTGATGCCGATCTCGCCGCAGATGTAGACGGGGTGACCGGGACCGGCCGTGCGCGAACCGAACTGGCGGAGGCGGGAGTTGGTGCTCATGGGAGGGGTTCCTTACTCGGGGAGGGGGAGGGGGGAGTCGAGGGAGGGGCCGAGGATCCAGCCGGCGATCTCCCGGATCGCGCCGTCGCCGCCGGGGAGGGTGGTGACCGCGCGTGCGGCGCCGCGTACGACGTCATGGGCGCTCGCGACCGCCACGGGCCAGCCCACGAGGGCGAAGCACGGGAGGTCGTTGACGTCGTTGCCGACGTAGAGCACGCGCTCCGGCGCGATGCCCTGCTCCTCGCACCAGTGCTTGAGCGCGAGGTCCTTGTGGTCGATGCCGTGCAGGACCGGGAGCTGGAGCTTCCGGGCGCGGGCGGCGACGACGGGGTTGCGTTCCGTGGACAGGATCAGCAGCTTCAGTCCGCTCCTGCGCAGGGCGGCGATGCCGAGGCCGTCGCCGCGGTGCACGGAGACGAACTCCCGTCCGTCGGAGTCGATCAGCACCCGGTCGTCGGTCTGGGTGCCGTCGAAGTCGAGGACGACCGCGTCGATGTCGGCGGCGGTCGGGAGCGGGCCGGCGGGGGGCCCGCCGGCCGGGCGGGCCGGGTCCGCGTCGAAGAGGGGGGCGAGGGCGCGGGCGCGGGCCAGGTCGTGCGGGTCGTCGACCTCCAGCACGCGGGCCGGGTCGGTGCGCACGAGGTCGGTGCGGCCGAAGAAGCGGTGGCCGTGCTCGCGGAAGCCGGCCGCGTCCATGGCGTAGGCGGCGCCGGTCTCCAGGAGGTCCTGGGGGCGGTCCTGGCGGCGCGGGCGGTACGACTTGTCGTGGTTGACGCCGAAGCCGCCGCCCGGGGCGTCGGTCTCCGAGCCGCCGTCGCCGTCGCCGTCGCCGTCGCGCCAGACGAAACCGTGGAAGGGGGCGACGGTGACGGCGGTGTCGGCGCCGTTCTCGACGACCGCGGCGGCCACGCCGTCGATGTCCTCGCGGACGAGGAAGGGGCTGGTGCACTGCACCAGGAGCACCGCGTCGACGGCCGTGCCGTGCAGGGCCTCGTGGGTGTCCAGGGCGTGCAGGACGGCGGCCTCGGAGGTGGCGGTGTCGCCGGCGATGGCCGCCGGGCGCAGCACGACCTCGGCACCGGCCTCGCGGGCGGCCGCGGCGATGTCCCGGTCGTCGGTGGAGACCACGACGTCGGTGACGAGCCGGCCGGCCAGGCACTCCCGCACGGCCCGCGCCACCAGGGGCACGCCGCCGACGGGCGCGAGGTTCTTCGCGGGGACGCCCTTGGACCCGCCGCGCGCGGGGATCACGGCGAGGACGCGGCGCACGCCCGCCTGGGAGGAGGACATGGGCGGGACTCCTTGACGGGAAGGACGGGGAGGGCGGGAAGGACGCCGCAGAGGCGACGGACGCGGAGGAGGCGACGGACGGACGTCGCTCACGACACCTCCCGCGCGGCGGGCCCGCGGCGGACGGCGGCACCGCCGCGGCCCGGCCGCGGCGGCCGGCGGGCGGCCGGGTGAGCGGCGCTCACAGGTCGCCCATCCGGCGGATGACCGGGGCGACGCGCTGCACGCCGTGGCGGTAGGCGCCGCGGGCGGCGCGGCGGACGATCTGGCGGACCGGTCCGGGGGCCCGGTCCGCCGCCTGGGCCCCGGGCAGCGGGCTGCCGTCGGGACCGAGGTGGTGGCGGGCCAGGACGGCGGGGAGGTAGCCGGGGGCCGTGGCGGGGGTGTAGTAGGGGGTGAGCGGTGGCAGGCCGCCGGGTCGGCCGAGCAGCTCGGTGATGCGGTCGCGCGCCGTGTCGAAGGCGCGTCCGTACGAGCCGCCCTCGGCGGCGACGCCCTGCCGGGCCACCCACTCCTCGTCGGGGACGGGCCGGTGACCGGCGTCGAGCTGGTCCCAGGAGGCGAGGCAGCCGGAGCCGATGAAGTGGTGGTTGCCGAGCGCCTCGCGCACCCCGAGGTCGGTGAGGACCACGGTGGGGATGCGGCGGTGCAGGGATTCCAGGGCGGCGGTGGAGCTGACCGTGACCATGAGGTCGGTGCGGTCCAGGACCTCGCCCATGTTGCCGTACACGAGGCGGAAGTTGGCGGGCGGATCGAGCCGCTGCGCCAGCTTCTGGTACGGCAGCTCCTCGATGTGGGTGGTGTGTTCGCCGGGCCGGGAGCGCAGCTTGAGCAGCACCTCGCGCTCGGGGTGCAACCGGGCGTGCCGGACGAGGCGTTCGAGGAGGTAGGTGCGGTCCCTGCGGTTGTCGGGCACGGAGGGCTGCGCGGCGAAGACCACGGTGTGGGGGTCGTGCCCGCCGGTGTAGGGGGCGCCGCCGAGGAACGGCAGGGCGACCTCGGTGACCGCGGAGGCGTCGGCGCCGACCCCCTCGTACACGGCGCGGAAACGCTCCGCGTCCTGGCGGGAGTTGGCGAGGACGAGGTCGGCGCCGTGCCGCAGCAGCAGACCGTCGGCGAGCTTCTCGTAGACGACGCCCACGTAGCCGGTGACGACGACGGGCCGTTCGCCGTCGTCCTCCCAGATCCGCTTGAGGCCGTGCAGGACCGCCTGGACGCCGCCGCCGACCAGCGCGAGGACGAGGACGTCGTACTTCTCGCCCGCCATGGCGCGCAGGAACTCGACGGCCGTCACCTCGCGCAGGGAGTCGGCGCGCACGCCGACCTCGGCGAGCTGACGGGGGGTGGGGGTCGCCCGGCCGCGCAGGAGGTAGCCGTCGAGGACGGGGGCGACTTGCGCGCCGTCCCCCGGTCCGGCTTCCATGGACGCGCCCGGGGCGATCCGGCCCGCGGTCGCCGCACCCCATTTCCAGCGGGTGTCGGAGTCCGCGAGCACGGCGATCCGCGAGGGCTTCGAAGTACGTGGTGACACGCCGAAGACGCTAGGAAGCGAAACCCAGGCTTTGTCCAACCGCGACTCAACGGAAAGTTAACAGCACGCCACCGGTTCCCGAACCGGCCCGCCGGCTCCGCGGAAATACACGGGATGCACCGATCCGACACATCGAGTTCATCGCCCGTACCCTTTTCGGAAATTTTCACCGCCGGGCGCGCTCCTAGGATTTCGGCGTGCCCAAGCTTTCCGTGATCGTGCCGTTCTACAACGTCCAGCAATACGCTCCGGACACCCTCCGAAGTCTTCTCCTGAACGCCCGCCCGGATTTCGAGTTCGTCCTGGTCGACGACCGTTCGAAGGACGGGACGCCCGCCATTCTCGAACGGGCCGCCGAAGAGCTGTCGAAGGTCGCCGAGGTGCGTCTGATCCGTCATGAGGAGAACGGGGGGCTCGCCACCGCGCGCAACACCGGACTGGATGCCGCGCGGGGCGAGTACCTGACGTTCCTGGACGGCGACGACTGGCTCGCGCGCGGCTATCTGACCGGTCTGGTCACCGCGATCGAGGAGCTGGGCTGCGACTTCGTGCGCGTCGACCACGTGCAGGCCACCGCGCGCGCCCGCACCCTGGTGCGGCATCCGCACGGGCTGCGGGGGGAGGTGCTGAACCCGCGCGAGGCGATCCTGCCCGCGGACCGCTCGACGTCGGTGGACTACCCCTACGCCTGGGCCGGCGCCTACCACCGCCGTCTCGTCGACCGGGGGCTGCTGCACTTCACCCACGGGCTGCGGACCGCCGAGGACCGGCCGTGGATCTGGAAGCTGCACCGGGAGGCGGAGTCGTTCGCCGTGCTGAACCTGCTCGGCGTGTTCTACCGGCGCGGGGTCGCCTCCTCCCTCACCCAGATCGGCGACGCCCGCCAGTTGGACTTCATCCGCGCGTTCGACCAGGTCGTCGAGGAGACCGCGCGGGACCCCGAGGCCGACCGGCTGCTGCCCAAGGCGGTGCGCACCTACTGCGCGATCATCGCCCACCACCTGGGCGAGATCGAGAAGTTCGAGCCGCAGGTGGCCAGGCAGCTGCGCACGATGAGCGCGGCGGCCGTCAGGCGCCTGCCGCAGGAGCTGCTCGCCGAGGTCCTGGACACGATGGACCTGGAGCGCTCGTCGACCCTGCGCCGGCTGCGCCGCAGGATCCCCTCCTCACCGACCGGCACCCCGAAGGCGGCCGCCTGATGCCCCGTACGACCCAGATCTTCTGCGCCTCCACGCTGTACGGCGCCGCCACGCTGGCCGCCGCGCTGGACTCGGGCGGTTTCCCCGCGGCGGACCGCCGGCTGCTGCTGGTGTGCAACAACACCACGACCCCGGAGACCACCCCGGCCGTCGACGAGATGCCGGGCTTCGCCCCGCTGCGGGACCGCTTCGACGCGGTGCTGTCCTGGAACGAGGCGATCAGCCCCTTCCATCCGGGCGCCTGGGCACCGCGCCCCGACGACGCGCCGCTCCTGGAGCGCTATCTGCGCCTGCTGTGGGGGCTCGGCGAGGACCGGGTGGAGCTCGTCCTGGAGTCGATCCAGGTCAACCCCGCGCAGGCCGTCGCGCAGGTGTTCCCCGGAGCGCCCGTCGACGTGTACGCCGACGGCCTGATGAGCTACGGGCCGACCCGCAACAAGCTCGACCCGCTGATCGGCACGCGCGTGCGCCGGCTGCTCCACCTCGCCCTGGTGCCGGGGCTGATGCCGCTGCTGCTCACCGAGTTCGGGGTGCCCGCGCGGACCGTGCCGACGAGCGCCTTCCTGAAGGTCCTCGACGAGATCGGCGGGGCCGTGGCGGACCTGCCCGCGCTGCCCGAGGGCGCCGCGCTGCTGCTGGGCCAGTACCTGTCGGCGCTCGACATCCTCACCGTCGAGGAGGAGGAGGACCTGCACCTGCGGATGATGCGGGGGGCGGTCGCCCGCGGGCACCGCGCGGTGGTGTTCAAGCCGCACCCCACCGCACCGGCCCGCTACAGCCGGGTCCTGGAGGCCGAGGCCGGGAGGCTGGGCGTCGACCTCACGGTGCTGGACACGCCGGTCCTCGCCGAGGTCCTGTTCGCCGGGGCCCGGCCGGCGCTGGTGGTGGGCTGCTTCTCCACCGCCCTGTTCACCGCGTCGACGTTCTACGGCCTGCCGGTCGCCCGCATCGGCACCGAGCGGCTGATGGACCGGCTCGCCCCGTACCAGAACAGCAACCGGGTGCCGGCGGTACTGGCGGACGCGCTGCTGCCGGACCTGGAGGACGGCGAGGGCGAGACGCCCGTCCCCGAGGAGTCGCTGACCGACCTGGTCAGGACGGTGGGCTACGTGATGCAGGCCCAGATCCACCCGGGTCTGCGGCCGGAGGCCGAGCGGTACCTGCGCACCCGTCTCGGGCCGCGCACCAAGCGGTACTTCAAACGCCGTCGGCTCACCGCGCTGGGGCTGCCGGGCGGCATCCCGGCGCGGCTGTCGTTCCTCCCGCACAACTCCACCGCGCGCCGGGTGGTGCGCCGGGCCAGGGCGCTGCGCAAGGCGGTACGCCGGACGAAGGCGTCGGGCAAGGCGGTCCGGCGGGTCTGAGCGGCGCGTCCGGGAAGGGCGGCCGCGGAAAAGGCACGGAAAGGGCGGGCGCGGGCTTCGGGGCTTCCGGGCTTCCGGGCTTCCGGGCTTCCGGGCTTCCGGGCTTCCGGGGACGCGTGCCTCCCGGACACGCGGCCGCGTCCCCGAACACGTCCGATGTTCACCGAGAGTTCGATCCGGATGGCCCGCTCGGGGAATGCCGGTCGTATTTCATTCACCCCGTGCGCATCGCTGTGTTTGTCGAGAACCGCAATGGCGTCGGCCTCGCCTCGGAGATCCTGCGGGCCGAGGGAGCCGACGCCCACTCGTTCCATCTCCTCGGTGCCGACCGGGACGGAAGAATCGTCGGATGGACCGAGGAGGAGGCCGCCGCCCGGTGCGGCGGGCCGACGGCACACGCCCTCTTCGCGGGGGACGAGGAGCTGAGCGACGCCGATTTCCTGGAGGAGTTCGGTCACCGCGTGCGCGCCTTCGTGGAGAGGGAGCGCATCGACCGGCTGGTGCTCTTCGAGGACCTGTCGCAGCGCAGCCGGCGGCTGGCCGGCGTGCTGGGCCGCACGCTGCCGCTCGTCCTCGTCCAGGACCGCCACCTCGACTTCCACCACCGCAGGACCGGCACCGGCCGGCGCGACCAGATCTGGTACTACGGCTCCTCGTCCCCGGCCGCCGTCTGCGTCTGGGGGCCGGCGACCGCGCACCACCTGCTGTTCCGCTCCGCCGGCGCCGCCCCTGCCGTCCACATCACCGGGGCCCTCGGCCACAGCGACGACCCGGCCCTGCTGCGGGCCGCCCGCTCCGCCACCCACCGGCACGGCAGGAAGCCCGGTGAGCCGCTGCGCGTGATGGTGATCGACCAGCCGCCGGGCACGTCGTCGCGCGAGGAGCACCGCGAACAGCTCACCCGGCTGCGCGAGGCGCTCGCCGAGTTCGGCGAGGTCGAGGTCGGGCGGCATCCCACCGCGCTCGACGGGTACGACCTCGCGGTCACGTTCTTCGCCCCGGCCCACCTCCAGGCGCTGCGGGCGGGCACCCCGCTGGTCCTGTTCAGCCCGCCCGCGCTGAACACCGTCTTCCCCACGATCGGCCACCCGCTGCTGCGCAACGTGGGCACGCTCGGCGAACTCGTCGACGTGGTCGCCCGCCTCAAGCGCTCGGGCGAGTTCGCGGCCAACGCGCACGGCGAACCCGTCGAGCACTTCCTCGCCTTCCACGACGACGTCGCCGGGCGGGTGCTGCGCGTCGTCGAGGAGGCCGCCGTACCGGCCGAACCGCCGGCCCCGCGCTGGTCCGCGGCGGACGGCGGGGCGGGGGCCGGGCTGTCGCGGGCCGAACGGGCGCTGCGCGCCGTGCGCGGACGGACGGCACGGCCGCGCTCGCTGGCGGTGCTGGGCCTCGGCTTCGACTACGTCACCGGCGTGGCGATCCCCGTCCTCACCTACACGCGGGAGCTGCTCGCGCACAGTCCGGTCGACATCCGCTACTTCGACCTGGAGGCCTACGACCGCTGCGAGGACGTCCTGGCGGACCTGGCGGACGCCGGGGTCGTCCTGGTCAACAGCCTGGCTCCGTTCTGGCGTTCGCCGCTGGCGGGCGAACTGGTCGCGGAGTTGCGGAAGCGGGGCAGGCCGGTGGCGCTGTACGCCCACGAGACCGAGTACGTCATGGACTTCGAGGGCTCGCGCAACCCGCTGCGGCACCAGGAGCTGATCGGCCTGCTGCCCGGCCTGAAGGTGCTGTGCGTGTCGCACGCCCAGGCCGACATGTTCCGCGGGCTGGGGGTGAGCGATCCGGTCGTGGTCTACAACACGGTTCCCCGCGACGCCCGGCGCGTCCGCGCCCGGCGCACGCCCGGTGCGCGGCCGCGCGTCGTGATGGTCGGTTCGATGCAGGACCGCAAGGGCCTCGACCTGTTCTCGCGGGTCGCCGAACTGGCTTGCGCGCAGGGGCTGTCGTGGCGTTTCGCGTGGATCGGCCAGCGGACGTGGCGCATCGGCCCCTCGACCCTGCTGTCGGACCGGGTCGAGTGGCTGGGGGCGCTCTCGCGCGACCGTGTGCGCGAGGAACTGGCCGCCTCCGACGTCTTCTTCCTCTCCAGCGTCGACGACCCGATGCCGCTGTCCGTGGTCGAGGCGGTGCAGCAGCGGCTGCGGACGGTCACCTACCACCGGGTGGGGTCGCGGGAGGTCCTGGAGGGCGTGCCCGGCTACCGTTCCTTCGCCGCGTACACGCCCGAGGCGGCGCTCGACGCGCTGCGCCGGGCACTGGACGACGAGGTCTCGGAGACCGGGTACGCGGACGTGGAGGAACTCTTCGACGTCGCGGCCTTCACCGCCCGGATGACGACGGCACTGGACCTGCCGGGCCCCGGCGAGCCCGTACGGCGCCCGGCCGGCGACGACGGGGCGGGGACCGACGACGGGGCGGGGACCGACGGCGGGGTGGCCGGCGGCGGGGCGGGCGCGGACCCCGCGGTCTCGCGGTTCTCCGCGGCACTGTCGCGGCAGGGTGGTCACCTCATCGAGGACTTCGTCCGGCACGTCACGGCGGGCCGCGAGGAGGACGCCCTGCGGGTGGGCGCCGAGATCCTGCGCCGACGGCAGCCGGTGGACGTCCTCGTCGGCATGGCGGAGATCAGGGCGGGCCGCGGCGAGGCGGACGAGGCGTGCCGGCTGCTGTCCGCGGCGGCGGTCGCGGGCGGCGACCGGGCCCAGGTCTGGACGGAGATCGCACGGGTCGCGGACCTGCTCGGCGCACGGGGCCGCTCCGTCCGGCAGTTCGCGCGCAGGGAGTCGGCCCGCATCCGGCTCGGCGGCCGCGCGGCCCGGCTGCTGAAGCGGAACTGACGCCGCGGTGAACGCGGGACGACGGATGGACAAAGGCCGTCCCGCCGAACAAAAGACCTTCTGATCAGGCTCTAGGATCCCCGTTGACGACTCTCCGGTGATCCGATCGTCTCCGGTCAGGAGCGTGCGCAAGAAGAACCCACGGGGCACTGCGAGGGATACCAGCGTGACCGAAACGGTCGTGAGCACATCGAAGCCTCAGCCCGACGCGGCTGTGTCCGTCCAGGAGCCGGGTGCCGTGCCCCCGTCCGCACCGGCCCGCCGGGAGGGCGGCCGGCTCCGCGCGCTGGACGGACTGCGGCTGGTCGCCGCGCTGATGGTGGCGGTGTACCACTACGCCGGCCGCGGCGGCTACGTCACCGAGGCCTGGGGCACGTCACCCGAGCACCAGTTCCCCACCCTGCACACGGTCGCCGCCTACGGGTGCCTGGGGGTCCAGGTCTTCTTCGTGATCAGCGGGTTCGTGATCTGCATGAGCGGCTGGGGCAGGTCCCTCACCTCGTTCTTCGCCTCCCGCGCGTCCCGGCTGATGCCGGCCTACTGGGTCGCCGTGCTGCTGGTGACGGCGGTGTTCGCCCTGCCCCCGGTGGTCTACGAGGCCGTGTCGCCGAGCGACGCCCTGCTGAACCTGACGCTCCTCCAGCAGCCGCTGGGCGCGGACCGGGTGCTCGGCGTGTGCTGGACGCTGTGGGTGGAGATCCGCTTCTACGCCCTGTTCGCGCTGTGCATCGTCCTGCCGGGGGCGAACCGCCGCCGGATCATCATGTTCTGCGCGGGCTGGACGCTGGCCGCCGCCATCGCGCAGGCCGCGCACCAGCCGCTGCTCGACCTGGTCCTGATGCCGGAGTACGCGCCGTTCTTCATCGGCGGCGTCGGCCTCTACCTCGTCCACCGCGACCGCCGGGACGCCTACGCCTGGGGCATCGTGGCCGTCAGCTTCCTGATCGGCCAGCACTACGCGGTGGGCGAGCTGTGGAACGCCTCGGACCCGGACGCCTTCGCCCACCGCACCACCACCGGCATCGTCGGCGTGGTCGCGTTCGGGTTCGTCGCCGTGGCGGCGATCGCGCTGGGCCACCTGCGCCGGGCGAACTGGCACTGGCTGACGGTGGCGGGGGCGCTGACGTACCCCTTCTACCTGGTGCACGAGCACCTGGGCTGGGTGGTCATCCGCGTCCTGCACCGCACCCTGGGCCTGCCGGCCGGGGTGGCCTTCGGGCTGACCGTGGCCGCGATGCTGGCCCTGGCCTGGCTGATGAACCGCTTCGTCGAGAAGCCGCTGACCCCGCGGCTGCGCGGGGTGCTGTCCCGGCCGCTCTGAGCCGGGACGGCGCCCGTCCCCGCCCGCCGGACGCCGCGGCGGGCGCCGTGGCCAGGTGGTGCGGCCGGGCATCGCAGCCGGGCGGGATCCCGTCGGGGACGGTCTTCAGGTCCTCGCGGGGATCCCCGCTCCGGCGCGGATCAGAACGCGTCGCTGGGCACGTAGGTGCCCCAGACCTCGCGCAGGGCGTTGCACACCTCGCCGACCGTCGCGCGGGCCCTGAGGGCGTCCTTCATCGGGTAGAGGACGTTGTCCTCGCCCTCGGCGGCCTTCTTCAGCTCGGCGAGGGCCGCGTCGACCGCCCCCTGGTCGCGCTCGGCGCGCAGCTTCGCCAGGCGGGCCGCCTGCTGGGCCTCGATCGCCGGGTCCACGCGCAGCGGCTCGTAGGGCTCCTCCGCGTCGAGCTGGTAGCGGTTGACGCCGACCACGACACGCTCGCCGGAGTCGGTCTCCTGGGCGATGCGGTACGCGCTGCGCTCGATCTCGCCCTTCTGGAAGCCGTGCTCGATCGCGGAGACCGCGCCGCCGAGGTCCTCGACCTTGCCCATCAGCTCCAGGGCGGCGGCCTCGACGTCGTCGGTCATCCTCTCGACGACGTAGGAGCCGGCGAAGGGGTCGACCGTCGCCGTCACGTCCGTCTCGTAGGCGAGGACCTGCTGGGTGCGCAGCGCGAGCCGGGCCGACTTGTCGGTGGGCAGCGCGATGGCCTCGTCGAAGGAGTTGGTGTGCAGCGACTGGGTGCCGCCGAGGACGGCCGCGAGGCCCTGGACGGCGACCCGCACCAGGTTGACCTCGGGCTGCTGGGCGGTCAGCTGCACCCCGGCCGTCTGCGTGTGGAAGCGCAGCATCAGCGACTTGGGGTTCTTCGCGCCGAACTCCTCCTTCATCACCTTCGCCCAGATCCGGCGGGCGGCGCGGAACTTGGCGACCTCCTCCAGGATCGTCGTACGGGCGACGAAGAAGAAGGACAGGCGGGGGGCGAAGTCGTCGACGTCCATGCCGGCCGCGACCGCCGTGCGCACGTACTCGATGCCGTCGGCGAGGGTGAAGGCGATCTCCTGCGCGGGCGAGGCACCCGCCTCCGCCATGTGGTAGCCGGAGATCGAGATCGTGTTCCACTTCGGGATCTCGGCCCGGCAGTACTTGAAGATGTCGGCGATGAGCCGCAGCGACGGCTTCGGCGGGAAGATGTACGTCCCGCGCGCGATGTACTCCTTCAGCACGTCGTTCTGGATCGTGCCGGTGAGCTGGTCGGCGCCGACGCCCTGCTCCTCCGCGACGAGTTGGTACAGGAGCAGCAGCAGCGCGGCGGGCGCGTTGATCGTCATCGACGTGGACACCTTGTCCAGCGGGATCCCGCCGAACAGCACCCGCATGTCGTCGATCGAGTCGATGGCGACGCCCACCTTGCCGACCTCGCCGGAGGCGATCGGGGCGTCGGAGTCGTGGCCCATCTGGGTGGGCAGGTCGAAGGCGACCGACAGGCCCATCGTGCCGTTGGCGATGAGCTGCTTGTAGCGGGCGTTGGACTCCGTCGCCGTGCCGAAACCGGCGTACTGGCGCATCGTCCACGGCCGGCCGGTGTACATCGACGGGTACACGCCCCGCGTGTAGGGGTAGGCGCCCGGCTCGCCCAGCTTCTCCGCCGGGTCCCAGCCGTCGAGGGCGTCCGGCCCGTAGACCGGTTCGATGGGCAGTCCGGACTCAGACTCGCGCGCCATGGTGTGTTGCCTCCCGCTGAACGTTACTCGCCAGTTACCGGCTGGGCCTGCCCGACCCTTCGACGGACTGTAGCGGTGCGCGTGCACCCGGTGGAGGGGAGCACGCTGGGACCTTGCTCACAGAGTCGCTGCGGTCCCCGTCACCACCATGCCGGGTCGTCCGCGCGGCGTCATCCGGGGGCACGCGCGCGGTGGCCGCCGACGGCGCCGGCGGGCGGGCCGGAGGGGACGGCGAAGGACGTGGCGGGGATCGTGGAGCCGCCGGCGCGGGTGCGGAGCGGCTGCCGGGACGTCGTCCCGAGGGGGCTCGGGGGGACCTGGCGGGACTCGGCGGGACTCGGGGAGAGAGGTATGGGGCGCGGGCGGGACCGGGGGAACGTGTCCCGCCCGCGCCAGGTGCACGAGCCGTGGGTACGGGGGGAACCCCGGCTCCGTGCGAAGGCCGATGACCAGTCGGCTCACTGATTACTGCGGCTGGGACGTCGAAAACGTCACACCTCGCGGCCAGAAATTTTTGCGGCGGACGAAACCGCAGGTCAGAGGGGCCGAAGGGCCTCTACTCCTGCGCGTCGCCGTCGCCGGTGCTCCCGTTGCCGTCGGCGTTCCCGTTGCCGTCGGCGTTCCCGTTCCCGTCCTCGTCCGCCTGCGCGCCCTGGTCGGCCTGCGCGCTTTTCTTTCCGCCCCGGTTCTCGCCGGCCTTGCCGGTCGTGCCGTCCGGCTGTCCCGCACCCCGGCCACCGTTCTGGTTGCCGTTCTGGCCACCGTTCTGGTTGCCGTTCTGGCCACCGTTCTGGTTGCCGTTCTGGTTGCCGTTGCGGTCCTCGCTCCGGCCGGCGGGGTCGCCCTCGTCCCGGGTCCTGCCGCCGCCCGGCTCGCCGGAACCCCGGCCTTCGCGGTCGTCGAGGAGGCCCGCGCAGTACGCCGGTACGCGTGCGAGGCCGCCCGCGGCGTGTTCGAGGGCGCGGCGGCGCTCGGCGGCCGGCGTCCGGCCGGCATCCCTCTCCCGGCAGGACGCGGCCAGGTCCTCGGCACGGGCGCCGGAACCGTCCGGATCCGGATCCGGGGTGTCCTGCGTGCCGCCGCCCGGGGCCGCCGAGCCGGTGCCGCCGGGGGAGGCACCGGGGGTGGACGAGCCGAGGGGGCGGTCCGGTCCGGGCGTCGCGGCGGCGGACACCGAGGCCGCCGGGCCCGGTTCGGCGTCGCCGAACGGCGTGGGCAGGAGCCCGGTGCCGGCCGCGGCCGCGACCCCGCCGACCATCCCGACGGTCAGCGCGGCGGCCAGTCCGAGGCGGGCGGGCCGGCTCCAGCGGGGGCGGCGGCCGTGCGGGCGGACGGGGCCGCCGATGCGGACCAGGCCGGCGTCGTCGTCGGCGGGCGCGGGCCGGTACGGGAGCGCCGGCCCGTCGCCGGACGCCGGCTCGCGGGCGGCGGTCCGCCCCGGGAAGGGGGCCGGGCCGGCGTCCGGCGCACGGTCCGCCCGGATCTTGCGGAACGCGGCCAGGGCCGCCGCCTCTCCGGGAAGTTCCTCGTCCTCGCGGACGGGCGGGGCCGACACCGCGGCGAGCGCGTCCAGGGTCCGCGCGAGCCGCTCGGCCTCGCCGCGGTGGGCGGGTGCGACAGCGTTGTCCGCCGTCTCCCCGGCCAGCAGGCGTTCCGCCGTCCCGCGGTCCAGCCAGCGGCCGGCGGAGCGGCCCCCCGCGGGGCCGGCCGGCGGCTCGGTCTTCCCGGCGTGTCCAGTGCCTCCGGCGCCTCCGGCGTCTCCGGCGTCTCCGGGGAAGACACGGCGATCGTCGGCCATCACATGTCCTTCCGCGTCGGCGCCCACACACGCGTCACACCGCCGGACGCCACCGCGCGCCCCCCGGGTGCCCGCTGCGCCGGCAGCGCGTCGAGCACGCCCGCCGTCTCCGGGTCCTCGCCGAGCAGTTCGGCGAGCTTCCTCAGCCCGCGGTGCGCGGCCGTACGTACGGCACCGGGCCGTTTGCCGAGCGTCTCGGCGGCCGTCTTGGCGTCGAGGCCCACCACCACCCGCAGGACGACCGCCTCGGCCTGGTCCTGGGGCAGGCGGGCGATGAGGTCGAGGGTGCGGCCGGTGGCGAGCGCCTCGATGGCCTCGCCCGCGGTGTCGGACTCGGCGGCCCGGCCGGCCAGTTCCGTCTCGTCGCCCACGGCCACGGGCCGGCGCCCGCGCATCCGGATGTGGTCCAGCGCGCGGTTGCGGGCGATCCGGGCGGCCCAACCGCGGAACCGGTCGGCGTCCCCGCTGAACCGCTCCAGGTCACGCGCTATCTGCAGCCAGGCCTCCGAGGTCACGTCCTCGGCATCGGGATCGCCGACCAGGGTGCGGACGTACCCGAGGAGCCGCGGGTGCACCGAGCGGTACACAGCGCGGAAGGCGTTCTCGTCCCCCTGCTGTGCCGCGAGCACCGCGGCGGTCAGCTCCGCGTCGTCCCCCACGTGGTGGTTCCTCGGTCGATGGTGCGGTTCACCGACCGCGGACGGTCGGGCCGCCGATGGTCGCGGCCGCAGTCGGTCACACTGCTCCAGCCCTTCCGCCGTCCGGCGCGAAAGGCACGTTACGACCTGAAACCACCGATCGTCCATGTCCGCACAAGCCGCAACCGACTCGTGACGCGGACACGTGGGCACCGGGTGTGACAGAAAACGCACGCACGGCGCTGTAGGAGGTACGGGTCGCCGCGCGGCCCGTGCCGCGCGACGGCCGGGGCCTCTCCTGTGGGGGGTGGCGGCTCCGGCCGTTGCTTCGGCGGCACCGCCGAGGAGCCGGCCGACCGGCGGTCGCCGGTTCCCGTCCCTACGCCTTCGGCGTCTTCACGGACTGCGGCTGACCGTTCCCGGTGTTTCCGGTGTTCCCCGTGTTTCCGGTGTTCCCCGCCGTCCCGGCTCCGTTGCCGGTGTTCCCCGTGCTCGCCGTGTTGCCGGTGTTGCCGGTGTTGCCTGTGTTCCCCCCGGCGCCCTTGCCCTTGCCGCCGTCGCCGGGTGTCGCCGTGGCCGACGCGGTCCGTGCCGCGCAGTAGGCGGCCACGTCCTCCTCGCCGCCCGCGACGGTGACCAGGCGCTGCCACGCCGTGGCGTCCATCGCCGCGCCCCGGCCCGCCACCCGCTCGTAGGCGCGGCAGTGGGCCTCGGTGTCCCCGGCGGCCGGCGGCCGATCCCCGTTCCCGTCCCCGTTCCCGTCCCGGTCCGCGGTGGCGACGGGGGACGGCGGGGCGGCGGGTCCGGTGCGCCGGCCCTCCGGCGCGCTCGCCGACGACGCGCTCGCCGACGACGTGCCGCGGCCGCCGTCGTCCGCGGTGTCCGCGGGGGAACCGGCCGAGCCGATCGCGGCGACCGCGACGCCGCCGAGGGTGAGGCTCGCCAGGACCACGGAGAGCGTGGCCCGCAACGAGAGGACGGCGTGCCCCCGTCCACGGGGGCGCCAGTCGTCCCGCCGCCGGGTACGGGCGCGGTGCGCGCCGGCGTCCCGCGCGGCCCGGAAGGCGGCGACGGCCTGCCGTTCGCGCTCGGCGGCGCCGGAGGTGTCCCGCAGGGCACGCGTGAGCAGCGCCTCCACCCGGGCGTGACCGCCGTCCGCGCCGGGGACGGGGCGGGCGGGGCGGGCGTGCCGGCGATGGACGTCCTCGCCGCCGCTCATCCGTTCACCCATGTCAGATTCCGCCTGTCGTGCTTGTTCGAGCTCCGCCTCCGGGCGTGTCCGCCGCCCGTGATCCATACGGGCCCCGACCGTCACCGTTCATGTCGACTCCCCCAGCGTCCGGGGGCCGTCATCCGTCACACCCTCGCCGCCGAGCCGGCGCGCGAGCCGTTTCAGGCCCCGGTGGGCGGCCGTGCGGACCGCGCCGGGACGCTTGCCGAGGACACGGGCCGCGGCGGGCCCGTCCAGGCCGACCACGACCCGCAGCAGTACGGCCTCGGCCTGGTCGCGCGGCAGTTCCCGCACCAGTTCCAGGGCCCGCTCGGTGGACAGGGACTCCACGACCTGCTCGTGGGTGTCGTGCCGGCCGGGCAGGTCGAGCACGTCCTGCTCCAGCGTCGCGGCCCGGGGCCGCACGCGCAGCCTGCGCAGGTGGTCCAGGGCCCGGTGCCGGGCGATGGTCGCCGTCCAGCCCCGGAACCCCGCCCCGTCGCCCTTGAACCGCCCGAGGTCGCGGGCTATCTCCAGCCAGGCGTCGGAGGCGACGTCCTCGGCGTCGTCGCCCACGATGCCGCGCAGATAGCCGAGCAGCCCCGGCTGCACGATCCGGTACGCGACCGCGAACGCGGCCTCGTCGCCGTCCTGCGCCCGTGCCACCGCCGCGCCCAGTTCCCCGTCGTACGCCTGTGCGCGCCGGGGTTCCCCTCCCTGGCCCAAGACTGTCCTCGTTCGTGCGGAGTTCGTGGCGGGTGCGTGACGGACGCGCCGCGCACCCGTGCCGGTCGCGTCCTCGCCCCCACGGTCATCAGCGTCGGGCCTCACAGAAGTGTCACAGGACGCCGCCGGCACCGGCTCGGCCCACCCCCGTGGGACCGTGCCGGTGCCGGCCGCGGGTCCCCGGATCAGGCGGCCGCCCCTCTGGCGGGCGTGCCCCTGCCCGGTGTCCGCCGGGCCCTGCCGTGCAGGGTCAGGTAGAAGGTCCGCAGGGAGTCATCGGTGCCGGTGCCGGTGCCGCCCGCCTCGAAGCGGTTCACGACCTTGCCGAGGGGGTTCCAGACCCGCCCGTCCGGCATGCGCACCCCGACGGACTGGCCGAACCAGGCCCGCTGGCGCTCGTCGAGGTCGACCCACACCGCGCCGGCCCTGCGGACCAGCACCTCTCCCACGTACGCCCCGAGTCCGACCAGCGTGTCGTGCGCCCGCTCCCGGCCGGCGCCGCCCTTGCGGAGCCCGTCGACCAGGAAGTCGACGACGCGCAGACTGGCGACGGAGTAGTCCAGCGTCAGCCGGCCGCCCGCCCCGACGCGCGCGACGAACCCGGCCGCGCGGTCCCTCAT
Organism: Streptomyces sp. NPDC031554; assembly: GCF_055580685.1. Classification (NCBI taxonomy): domain Bacteria; kingdom Bacillati; phylum Actinomycetota; class Actinomycetes; order Kitasatosporales; family Streptomycetaceae; genus Streptomyces; species Streptomyces sp. NPDC031554. Next base: position 879,024 of record NZ_JBVIKX010000001.1, read on the forward strand.
GCCGTCCGCGTCGTCCATGGCGCCGTTCCTCCCCTCGGGCGGCGGGACCCTCGGGCCGGGTCCCTCCGCCTGCCCCAGCGGACGGGGCCGCGCGGACGTCACGGGTTCCGGCTGTGTCGCTGGTCACACCGGTGGCGAGCGGGGCGCGGTGCCGTGCGGGACCTCGGGAGCCGCCGCGGGCCGCGGCGTGGTCAGGCCCGGTCGGCGCGGGTCGCGTCCCGGCACAGCAGGCGCAGGGAGCCGTGGCCGCCGAAGCAGCGGCGGGCCTCGTCGACCGGGTCCCACAGCCGGCCGTCGAGGGTGCGGACCCAGTGGTCGCCGCCCGTCGCCCACCACTCGCCGCCGGTGTGGCGGACGATCACCTCACCGCCGTACGCCCCGAGCCCGCGCAGCACGTTCTCCACGGCGTCGTACGGCGTGTCCTCGCGGCGCAGCTCGTCGATCACCCGGTCGACGCGCCACAGGCTCTGCGCCGAGTAGTCGAGGTGCAGCCGCGCGCCCTCGCGCAGCGCGGTCACGGCGTCCGCCGCCCACCGCACCGGCCTGACCGCGGCGGAGGGCCGCCCCGCCGCCGGAGTCCCCGGCACGGCGCCCGTCACAGCGCCCGTCGCGGCGCCCGTCGCGTCCTGAGTCACATTCCACGTCGTCACATACGGAACAGCGGGGTCCGCCCGGATTCCGTCACCCCGCGCCCGGCCGTTCCCGGGATCGGCGCCGCACCCCGCCCGGGTCAGCCCCGTCCGCGCGCCCTGCGGGAGACCACCGCCCGCAGCACCCGGCGTCCCTCGACGGAGACCTCCAGGGCCCGGCGCAGCCCGCCCGCCCCGTGCCCGGCCAGCACCTCCAGGACGGTGACCTGGCGGCGCAGCTCCGCGGCGGCCAGCGGCGGCATGTCCTCGGTGCTGCCCGCACGGCGGGAGGCGAGCGGGGCGGGGTCCTCGGCCGGGTCGAGGAGCCGGTGGATCCGCAGCGCGGCGACCGAGCAGGCGTCCGCCCAGGCCCGCAGCTGCTCGGCGGTGCGTTCGGCGGGGGCCGCCGCCAGCATCCGCCGGGCGAGCGGGACGGCCTCGTCGCCGCCGTCGTCGTCGCCGCCGTCACCGGTGATGCCCAGCTTGCCGCGGACCTGTTCCAGCAGTCCGCCCCAGTCGGCCGCGTCGGAGGCGTCCGTGAGGTTCCCCCACAGCGGGCGCAGGATCTCGTCGTCGCCCCCCAGGAGGGGCACGCACCGGTCCAGACAAGCCAGTCCGCTCGCGGCCAGGCCACGCTCGTCGGCCCGGGCGATGAGGTCCACCAGGCTCATGCACGCCTCCCTGTCCAGGGCACCGCACTCACGGAGCCCGCACTTCCCCTTACTGCGTGCGACAGCCGAGGAGTGTCACAGGTGAAGGGAAGAGGCTTTTCGGCCAAGAGTGGCGAGGAGGCCCGCGGCCGGCCCCGCACAGGGGCCGCGGCAACCCCGCGCGGGGGGCCGCGGCGGCTCCGCGCGGGGGCCGCCGGGCTCACCCCAGGCGGTCCGCCAGTGCCTTGAACTGCGTCCAGGACAGCTCCGGCGCGCCCGGGTCCCACAGTTTCTGCACGGTCGCCCGCAGCGGCATCCGGATGCCCGCCGCGACCTGGTCCTGCGTCTGCGCGTTCGCCAGGTCGCACCAGACGGCGAAGGTCCCGCCGAGGATCCGGTCGTCGTGACGCGCGGGCACCGGCGTCGTGCCGCGCAGCACGCGCGGGGTCCACTGCTCGTAGATCCGCTTCCCCGTGGGGTAGACGAAGGTCTGCGGCTCGCCGAGGACGTAGTACAGGAACTCGTCGTTGTAGTTGACGACCTCGCGGCCCGCGGCCAGGTGGTCGGCGGGCGGGCGCGCCCCGATCTCCTTGCCGGTCCAGTAGGCGACCTGGAGGGCGGGGTCGGCCTTCACGGAGGTGCCCTTGAGGAAGCCGTCGTTCCAGGCGCGCACGGTGCGGCCGTGGGCGCGGACGGTGCCGGCGCGGTCGTCGAGCCAGCCGGTCGCGAGGTCGGCGACGCCGGCGCCGGAGCCGTACCGCTCGCGCGCGGCGGCGGCGAGCTGCGGGTAGGAGGCCTGCGGGTCGGCGACGGTGAGGGCCTGGTACTCGTCGCCGCCGAGGTGCCACTGCCCGCCGGGGAACAGCCCGGCGTACTCGTCGAGCAGGTCGTCGACGAGGTCCGCGGAGGCGTCCTTGGAGATGTCGATCGCCCCGCGGGTGGCGACCCCGCGCGCGTTGCGCAGCTGCAGCTCGGGGTGGGCGGCGAGGACGGCGCCCAGGTGTCCCGGCGAGTCGATCTCGGGCACGACGGTGAGGTGCCGGCTCTCCGCGAGGTCGACGATCCTCCTGACCTGCGCCTTGGTCAGGTGCTGCGGGGAGACGATCTCGGGGTGGGTGTCCGACTCGATCCGGAAGGCCTGGTCGTCGGAGAAGTGCAGCCCGATCTCGTTGAACTTCAGGTCCCCCAGCTCCCGCACCCGGTCCTCGATCCACCCGGGCGTGAAGTTCTTGCGCGCGATGTCCAGCATGAACCCGCGCCGCGGCTTGGCCGGCTCGTCGCGCACGACGCCCTCCGGGGCCGTGCCGCCGCCGTGCACCTCCTGCTTCAGGGTGCGGGTGCCGTAGAACACGCCCGCGTCGGACGGCCCGCTGACGGTGACCCGCCCCCCGCGCACGGTCATGGTGTAGGACTCCGGGTTCGCCCCCTCGTCCTCGTCGAGCGCCAGCCGCAGGTCCCCGGCGCGCACGTCGTCCCGCTCGCCCGCGTACGTCATCCCGAGCTCACCGGCGACCAGCCGGCCCTCGTCGGCCAGGTCCGCGTCGCCCACCACGACCCGCCGCCCCTCCGCCGGCCGCCAGCCGGGCCCGCGCGCGGGGGTGTGCGCGCGGACGGCGGGGATCGTGCGGGGTGCCGCGGAGAGGGCGTAGGACCGGGTGGGCGCGGGGCTCGCGTCCGACGCCGACGGGGCCGGATCGCCGCTCGCGCCGCCGGACGTGCCCGCGGCCCGTCCCGCCTGCCCCGCGGGCGTCCCGCCGTCCCCGGAGGCCCAGACGCCCACGCCCGCCCCGAGCACGACGACGAGACCGCCGGCCAGCAGCGCCCGCCGTACGGCCTTCTCCTGCGGCCTCTTCCGCGGCGCCCGGCGCCGATGCCTGTGCCTGCTCACCCCGACAACCTACGACCCCCGTGCGGCCGGGGCGCGCCGAAGGAGTCCACCGCCCGTTCCGAAACTCTCCCGTGCGGGTGAAATCCGGGCGTCCACCGGACACGTCATGAGCACCCTCGATAACGTGACGTACACACCTTTCACCGCATCCCCTGCCGCACCCCACGTGACGCGAGGACCTCCGCTGTCTGCGCACCGTCTCTTCGACCCTCCGGACCGTGTCGCCCTGCCGACCCTCCCGGGACAGACCAGGACCCCGCCGGCCCCCACCGCGCTGGACGGGTTCAACGGCGCGCCCGCGGCCGAGGCGCGCCGCGTCCTGCTCACCTGCCTGCGCAGTCCGCTCTGGGCCCACCGCGTCACCGCCCACCGCCCCTACCCCACCCCGGACGCCCTGCTGGCGGCCTCGGACGAGGCGGCGTACGACCTGACGGCGCGGGACCTCGCGGAAGCGCTGGCGGCGGAGTCCCTGCCGCCCCTGCCGGCGGTCGCCTACGGGGCGGCCCACATGGCGCTCGGCGCCGCGCACGCGGCCTACCAGGCCCGCTTCGGCCACCCGTTCGTCGTCTGCCTGGACGGCGTCCCGCCGCCGGAGGTCCTGGACCACGTCCTGGAGGCCATCCGGTCACGATTGGCGAACGATCCCGAGGAGGAGCGGGTGGTGACGGCGGAGGAACTGCGCCGTCTGGCCAGGCAGCGGCTCATCGCGCTGCTCTGACGCGGCGGGCCCCGGCCCACCGGGTCCCACCAGCCAGGACGCGACCGCAGACCGGGCCGAAGGGGGGCAGATCCCCCCGGATGCCGCAACGCTCACCCGTACGCGTGCCAGTTTGATCACACAAGCAGGCCCCCTGTGAGCCCGGCGCTCCCGCGTGGCTACGATGCTGGGGGCCGGTGGACCGTACCCGGCCGGGCCCGTCCGACGCCGAAGCCGGCAGGCCCCAATCCCCGCTCCCGGAGGGTTCTTCCGTGCCGGCTGGAACGCTGTACCGCGGCCGGGAAGGAATGTGGTCCTGGGTGGCTCATCGAGTCACCGGCGTCCTCATCTTCTTCTTCCTGTTCGTACACGTGCTGGACACCGCACTCGTGCGGGTCTCCCCCGAGGACTACGACAAGGTCGTAGCCACGTACAAGACGCCGATCGTCGCCGTGCTGGAGTACGGCCTGGTCGCCGCCATCCTCTTCCACGCGCTGAACGGTCTGCGTGTCATCGCCGTCGACTTCTGGTCGAAGGGCACCCGCTACCAGAAGCAGATGCTCTGGGCCGTCGTCGGCATCTGGGTCGTGCTGATGCTCGGGGCGATCTACCCCGTCCTCGGCCACGCCGCTCGTGAAGTCTTCGGGAGCTGAGACAGATGGCCACCACTGAAACCCCCGCGTCCGGAGCCGGCCCCGTCGAGGGCGCCTCCCTGTACGACGTCGACCACCCGGCACCCTTCATCGAGGCCCCGCGCAAGCGGACCAAGAAGTCCCCGAAGTCCACCCGGGGCAACTTCGAGATGGCCGCCTGGCTGTTCATGCGCCTGTCCGGCGTGGTGCTGGTCGTCCTGGTCCTCGGCCACCTGCTGATCCAGCTGGTGCTGGACGGCGGCGTCTCCAAGATCGGCTTCGCCTTCGTGGCCGGCCGCTGGGCCTCGCCGTTCTGGCAGGCCTGGGACCTGCTGATGCTGTGGCTGGCGATGCTGCACGGCGCCAACGGCCTGCGCACGGTCGTCAACGACTACGCGGAGCGCGCGAACACCCGCCTGTGGCTGAAGGGCCTGCTCTACACCGCCACGGTGTTCACCATCCTGCTGGGCACGCTGGTGATCTTCACCTTCGACCCGAACATCCGCTAGGCACGGGGCTGAGGCAACCACTGATGAAGATCCACAAGTACGACACCGTCATCGTCGGCGCCGGCGGCGCCGGTATGCGCGCGGCGATCGAGTCGACGAAGCGCAGCCGGACCGCGGTCCTGACGAAGCTCTACCCCACCCGCTCCCACACGGGCGCCGCGCAGGGCGGCATGGCCGCCGCGCTGGCCAACGTGGAGGAGGACAACTGGGAGTGGCACACCTTCGACACGATCAAGGGCGGCGACTACCTGGTCGACCAGGACGCCGCCGAGATCCTGGCGAAGGAGGCCATCGACTCGGTCCTCGACCTGGAGAAGATGGGCCTGCCGTTCAACCGCACCCCGGACGGCACGATCGACCAGCGCCGCTTCGGCGGTCACAGCCGCAACCACGGCGAGGCCCCGGTCCGCCGGTCCTGCTACGCGGCCGACCGCACCGGCCACATGATCCTGCAGACGCTGTACCAGAACTGCGTGAAGGAGGGCGTGGAGTTCTTCAACGAGTTCTACGTCCTGGACCAGCTCATCACCGAGGTCGACGGCGTCAAGAAGTCGGCCGGCGTCGTGGCGTACGAGCTGGCCACCGGCGAGATCCACGTCTTCCAGGCGAAGGCCGTGATCTACGCCTCGGGCGGCACCGGCAAGTTCTTCAAGGTGACCTCGAACGCGCACACGCTGACGGGTGACGGCCAGGCGGCGGTCTACCGCCGCGGCATCCCGCTGGAGGACATGGAGTTCTTCCAGTTCCACCCGACCGGCATCTGGCGCATGGGCATCCTGCTGACGGAGGGCGCCCGCGGTGAGGGCGGCATCCTGCGCAACAAGGACGGCGAGCGCTTCATGGAGAAGTACGCGCCCGTCATGAAGGACCTGGCGTCGCGCGACGTCGTGTCCCGGTCCATCTACACGGAGATCCGTGAGGGCCGCGGCTGCGGTCCCGAGGGCGACCACGTCTACCTCGACCTCACCCACCTCCCGCCGGAGCAGCTGGACGCCAAGCTGCCGGACATCACCGAGTTCGCGCGCACCTACCTCGGCATCGAGCCGTACACGGACCCGATCCCGATCCAGCCCACCGCGCACTACGCGATGGGCGGCATCCCGACGAACGTCGCGGGTGAGGTGCTGGCCGACAACACCACGGTGGTGCCCGGTCTGTACGCCGCCGGCGAGGTCGCCTGCGTGTCCGTGCACGGCGCCAACCGGCTGGGCACGAACTCGCTGCTGGACATCAACGTGTTCGGCAAGCGCGCGGGCATCGCCGCCGCCGAGTACTCCCAGAAGGCCGACTACGTCGAGCTGCCGGAGGACCCCGCGTCCCTGGTCGTCGCGCAGATCGAGCGGCTGCGCAACTCGACGGGCACCGAGCGGGTGGCGACGATCCGCCGCGAGCTGCAGGAGACCATGGACGCCAACGTCATGGTGTTCCGCACCGAGCAGACGATCAAGACGGCGGTCGAGAAGATCGCCGAGCTGCGCGAGCGCTACCTGAACGTCTCGATCCAGGACAAGGGCAAGCGGTTCAACACCGACCTGCTGGAGGCCGTCGAGCTGGGCAACCTGCTCGACCTGGCCGAGGTGATGGCCGTCTCCGCCCTCGCCCGCAAGGAGTCCCGCGGCGGTCACTACCGTGAGGACTACCCCAACCGCGACGACGTCAACTTCATGCGCCACACCATGGCGTACCGCGAGGTGGGCGACGACGGCACCGAGTCCATCCGTCTCGACTACAAGCCGGTCGTCCAGACCCGCTACCAGCCGATGGAGCGTAAGTACTGATGGCTACCCCCGTTCTGGACAAGGCGGACTCGGCTCCCGAGCCCGGTTTCGCCGACTCCCCGTACATCACCGCCGTCTTCCGGATCCGCCGGTTCAACCCGGAGGTCTCGGCCGAGGCGACCTGGGAAGACTTCCCGGTGGAGATCGACCCCAAGGAGCGCGTCCTCGACGCCCTCCACAAGATCAAGTGGGAGCTGGACGGCAGCCTGACGTTCCGCCGTTCCTGCGCCCACGGCATCTGCGGCTCCGACGCGATGCGGATCAACGGCAAGAACCGCCTCGCGTGCAAGACCCTGATCAAGGACATCAACCCCGCGAAGCCGATCACGATCGAGCCCATCAAGGGCCTGACGGTCCTGAAGGACCTCGTGGTCGACATGGAGCCGTTCTTCCAGGCGTACCGCGACGTGATGCCCTTCCTCATCACGAAGGACACCAACGAGCCGACGCGTGAGCGGCTCCAGAGCGCCGAGGACCGCGAGCGCTTCGACGACACCACGAAGTGCATCCTGTGCGCCGCGTGCACGTCGTCGTGCCCGGTGTTCTGGAACGACGGGCAGTACTTCGGCCCGGCGGCCATCGTCAACGCGCACCGCTTCATCTTCGACTCGCGCGACGAGGCCGGCGAGCAGCGCCTGGAGATCCTGAACGACCGCGACGGCGTGTGGCGTTGCCGTACGACGTTCAACTGCACGGACGCCTGCCCGCGCGGCATCGAGATCACCAAGGCGATCCAGGAGGTCAAGCGGGCGCTGATCACCCGCCGCTTCTGAGCACGTCGCACGGCCGAGGGCCCCGTTCCGCGCAGTGATGCGGGAGCGGGGCCCTCGGCGTTGAGCGGGCGGGGATCAGCCGCGCAGGACGCGACCCTGGGAGTCGGTGCGGTCGTTGCTCGTCAGGAACAGGATGCCGTCGATGAGCGCCCAGATGCCGAGGCCACCGCAGGTGAGGAGCTGGGCGACGCCCACGCCGACGGAGCCGACGTAGAAGCGGCCGATGCCGAGGTAGCCCAGGAAGAGCTGGAGGATGCCCGCGACGATCTTCGACTTGTCGGAGTACGGACGACCCAGCGGGTCGACGCCGTAGGGGGCCTCGGGGGTGGGGACGCTCATGAGAACTGCTCCTGGAGTGCTTCGTGGTGCGGCGACCCCGGAACTGGTTGCTCCGGGACGGGGAGTCCAGGAGGGATGCGAGATGCGTGTACGCCGAGCTTGCGCCGACCGTGCGTCGACAACGCCCGCGCACGCCTTTCGGCCGTGCGGGACGTCCCCCCTGTGGCCGTGAGCCTAGGGAATGCCGAAGGTAAGAAGGGAGTAGGAACGGACGATCGTTCCTGTTCCGTGATCAATTCCCGTCAACCGCCGGGTACCCGGCAGGGTTCACGCACCGGCGTCCGGGCGGTCGCCGCGCGGCACGGACGGCGCAGGACGGCGGGGCGGCGGGCTTCGCCGGACTCCGGCGGGCTTCGGGCGGGGCGTCCTAGAGGACGTTGCGCGCGACGGTCCACGTCACGGCGAGTCCCAGGATCACGGCCTGCGAGCGCCTGCCGAGCGCGGGGCGCCAGCGGCGGCCGCGCAGCCCCTCCACCATCCAGCGGGCCAGCAGCACGAGGGCGAAGGGCGAGGCGAGGAGCAGGGCCCGGTTGTCCAGCCAGGCGGCGCCGAGGTGACCGTGCATCAGGTCGTACGTCATGCGGGTGCCGCCGCACGCGGGGCACAGCAGGCCGGTGACGAAGCGGAACGGGCACTGCGGCAGCAGGTGGCCGCCCTCGTGCGGGTCGGTGACGTAGAGGTGGGCCGAACCGGCCAGACCGGCGGCGAGCACCGCGAGGGGTGCCGCCGCCGGGTGTCGCAGGAGGGAGCCGGGCTCCCCGCCCGCCACGTCAGCCACGCAGGATCCGGCCCTGGGCGTCGGTCTTGTCGTTGCTGGTGAGCAGGATGATGCCGTCGATCAGCGACCAGATGCCGAGGCCGCCGCAGGTGAACAGCTGGGCGAGGCCCATGCCGACGTGGCCGATGTAGAAGCGGCCGACGCCGAAGGTGCCGAGGAACAGCTGGAGGATGCCCGCGATGATCTTCGACTTGTCGGACAGGGGCCGGCCGTAGGGGTCGTAGCCGTAGGGGGCGTTGGGGTCACCGGTGTAGGTGCCGGGCGGGACGGCGCCGGGGGGCGGGTAGCCGCCCTGCTGGTAGCCGCCCTGCGGGTAGCCCTGCTGGTAGCCGGGCTGCTGGTAGCCGCCCTGCGGCTGTCCGCCCTGGGGGTACCCGTAGGGGCCGGGCTGGCCGGCGTTGGGGTACCCGTAGCCGGGCTGGGGCGGCTGGTGGGGCTGCTGCGGCTGTTCGGACAAGGTGACCCCCGAGGTGGTTCGGCGTGAGCGGACGAAGTGAGTTCACGTCATCTTGCACGAAGATTCCACCGCTGGTGAAGCCAGGTCAGCGCGAGGTCCGGGCAGGAGCGGGGCAGGAGCGTCCGGGGTCCGGTCGGGGCCCGGCACCGCGGGGCGGTCGTTCCGCGGCACGGTCGCCGGCAATCACCCGGTTCGTCCCTCATTCCACTTATTCTGACGGTATGTCAGACGACGAGTCCTACGAACTGCTCGGGTTCGACAACGTCCTGCTGCCCGTCGGCGACCTCGGTGAGGCCGTCGGGTTCTACGAGCGGGCCGGGTTCTCGGTGGCGTTCCGGTTCGACGAGGCCGGGATCGCGTTGCTGAGGGTCGGGGGCGAGACGCCCGGCGTCCTGCTGCGCGTGGAGGAGGCGCTCGGGCACCGGCCGCCGCCGTGGGCCGCGCCGCGCCTGTGGCTGGAGGTGCCGGACGCGCGCGCGGCGGCCCGCGCGCTGGCGGACGCCGGCGTCCGGCCCCTGGACGAGCCGTTCCCGGGGGCCACCGGCTGGACCGTGGAGGTCGCCGACCCCTGGGGGAACGTCCTGGGCTTCACGGACTACTCCAAGCGGCCGGAGCTGGGCCGGAGAGGGTGAGGCGGGACGAGGGCCGCCGTACGGCCCGGCGCGGGGCCGGGCCCCCGGTGCGGCCGGACCCGCGTGCGGCCGCCGGTGACGGCGTCCCCCGCCCCCACTGGTTAGGCTCCTTCCCGTGCCAGCGAACGACGACGCCCCCGCCGGGGCCGCTCCCCCGCCCCGGTCCTCCGGGGCCGTCGCCCCGACCAAGTCGGAGCAGACCCGCGCGCTGATCCTGGAGACGGCGATGCGGCTGTTCCAGGAGCGCGGCTACGACCGGACCACGATGCGGGCCATCGCCCAGGAGGCGGGCGTCTCCGTCGGCAACGCCTACTACTACTTCGCCGGCAAGGAGCACCTGATCCAGGGCTTCTACGACCGGCTCGCCGTCGAGCACCGGGCGGCGATCGGGGAGCTGCTGGAACGGGAGACGGACCTGGAGGCGCGCCTCGCGGGCGTGCTGCGGATCTGGCTGGACGTGGCAACGCCGTACCACGAGTTCGCCGTGCAGTTCTTCAAGAACGCCGCCGACCCGGACAGCCCGCTCAGCCCCTTCTCCCCGGAGTCGGAGCACGCGCGCCGGGAGGCCATCGGCGTCCACAAGGCGGTGCTGGCCGGTTCGAAGGCGAAGGTGCCGGAGGAACTGCGGGAGGTGCTGCCCGAGTTGATGTGGCTCTCCCAGATGGGTCTCGTCCTGTACTGGATCTTCGACCGCACCGAGGGCCGCGAGCGCAGCTACCGGCTCGCCGAGCGGGGCGCGCGCCTGACCGCGCGCGGTGTGGCGCTGGCCCGCTTCCGGGTGCTGCGGCCCCTCGTCCACGAGGTGCACGAGCTCTTCACGGACTTCCTGCCCGGCATGACGAAGGCCCTGCCGGACCCGGCGAAGAAGCAGAAGGAGCAGAAGGAGGAGGAGAGGGAGCAGCCGCCGGGCCCGGCCGAGTAGGTGGTCCGCGTCAGCGCTGCGCGTCCACCTCCCCCGGCTCCAGCTCCACGTCGACGGCCAGCGGCTCGTCCGCGACCAGCACCTGCCGGGCGCGTGAGGCGTACGCGCTCGCCGTCGTCGCCAGCAGATACGTCCCCGGCGCCGGGACGGAGAGGACGTAGGAGCCGTCGGCGAGGGAGACGGCCCGGTCCACCTGGCGTCCGCCCGCCGACATCAGGGTGACCGCCGCGCCCTCGACGGGACCGCCGGCCGGGTCGCGGACGTGGCCGTGGACGGCCGAGGCGGGGCCGCCGGCGGGTGCGGCGGTCTCCTCGGCCTCCACTGTCTCCCCTGCCTCCCCTGCCTTCCCGGCCTCCCCGGCCTCCTCCTTGGGTTCCACCGCCAGGTGCGGCAGCCGCTTGTCCAGCCAGGCCGGCAGCCACCAGTTGGACGTGCCGAGCAGGTGCATCGCGGCCGGGACGAGGGCCGTGCGCAGGACGAACGCGTCCAGCGCGACCGCCGCCGCCAGGCCCACGCCCGCCATCGCGGCGCCCGAGTCGCCGCTGAGGACGAACGCGAGGAAGACGCAGACCATGATCAGGGCCGCGGAGTTGATGACCCGGCTGGTCTCGGCGAGGCCGACGCGCACCGCGCGGGCGTTGTCGCGGGTGTGCACCCACTCCTCGTGCATCCGGCTGACCAGGAACACCTGGTAGTCCATCGACAGGCCGAACAGCAGGGACAGCATGATCACCGGCAGGAAGGCGTTGATCGGGCCCTCCTTGCCGAGGCCGAGCAGGTCGAGTCCCCAACCCCACTGGAAGACCGCGACGAGCACGCCGAAGGAGGCCGCCGCCGCCACCAGGTTCATCACGGCGGCCGTCAGCGGCACCACCAGGGAGCGGAAGGCCACCAGCAGCAGCAGGAAGCCCAGGCCGATGATGGTCGCGACGAACAGCGGCAGCCGGTCCCCGGTGACGGTCGCGAAGTCCTTGGAGACCGCGGTGACCCCGCCGACGTGCGCCTCGACGCCGGCCGCCGGGATCACCTCGTCACGCAGCCGGTCGATGAGGGTGTCCGTCTCCTCGGACTGCGGCGAGGTCGTGGGGACCACCTGGACGACGGTGACGCCCCGGGCGGGCGGTAGCGCGGCGACCCGGGCGACCCCCTCGGTGGCCTCGATGCCCTGGACGAGGGCGGTGGCGTCACCTTCGGGGACGACCACCTGGAGCGGGCCGTTGAAGCCCGGTCCGAAGCCCTCGGCGAGCAGGTCGTAGGCCTGCCGGGTGGTCGTGGTGGTGTCGTCGTTGCCCTGGTCGGTGGCGCCCAGGCGCAGCGAGAGGACGGGCAGCGCGAGGAGCGCCATGACCGCCAGCGCCAGCACGGCAGTCGTCCGGGGCCGCCGCTGGACGGTCGCGGACCAGCGGTGGGCCAGGCCGGTCGCCTGCTCCGGCGCCGTGCCCGCCCCGCCCGCGGCCGTGCCGGAGACGTCCGCCGCGAGCCGGCGCCGCTGCCTGCGGCTGAGCACGCGCGGGCCGAGGAGGCCGAGCAGCGCCGGGAGCAGCGTCGTGGCGGCCAGGACGCTGAGGACGACCGTGAGGGAGGTGCCGATGACGACGCCGTCCAGGAAGCGCAGGTTCGTCACCAGCATCCCGGCGAGCGCGATGCACACCGTGCCGCCCGCGAACAGGACGGCCCGGCCCGAGGTGTTGAGCGCGGTGACCGTCGACTCCTCCGGGTCCATGCCGCGCAGCACGCCCTTGCGGTGCCGGGTGACGATGAACAGGGCGTAGTCGATGCCGACGCCCAGGCCGATCAGCGAGGACAGCAGCGGCGCCAGGTCCGGGATGTCGGTGACGTGGCTGAGCAGCTGGGTGGAGAACAGGCCGGTGCCGACGCCGAAGACGGCCACGCCGATCGGCAGCAGCATCGCGAACAGCGAGCCGAAGGCGAGGAACAGCACGACCGCCGCGGCGGCCAGGCCGACCATCTCGGCGAGGCCGGTCGGCGGCTCCTGCACCCGCTGGACGGCCTGTCCGCCCACCTCGACGTCGAGGCCGTCGCGCCGCGCGTCCCGCGCGGTGTCGACGACGTCCCGCACGAGTTCCTTGGGCACGGCGTTCGCCTGGTCGGTGAAGGTGACCTGGGCGTAGGCGATCCGCCCGTCCCGGCTGATCTGGGCCGCGCCCTCGGCGCCCGCGTACGGGCCGGTGACGCCGCCGACGCCCGTCATGCCGGCGATTCTCTCCAGTGCGGGCTGGATGCGGGCGCGCACCTCCGTGTCCCGGACCGAGCCCTCGTCCACCTTCCAGACGACCGTGTCGACGTCGCCCGCGCGCGCGGGGAACGCCTCCTCCATCAGGTCGTACGCCTTCTTGGAGTCCGTGTCGGGGAGGGAGAACACGTTCGCGTAGTCCGTGCCCGCGGACGAGGCCGAGAAGCCCAGTCCGCACAGTGCCCCCACCCACAGCAACAGGACCACCAGCCGGTGCCGGTAGCACCATCGCGCCAATGCCGCCACGCTTCAGCTCCTTCGTCGTCGGTCGGTCCCCCGGGTCCTGACCGACAGGATCGGCGCCGGCGCCCGCGCGTGGCGGTCGACCGCCCGGACTCTCAAGAAACTCCAAAGCGAGAGGCGGCCCCGCCACCGGGGGGCGGTGCCGATACTGGGGGCATGACGACGGCCCCCGGCACCGTGCTGGTGGTGGAGGACGAACCGAGCATCGCGGACGTCCTCGCCATCGCCCTGCGCTTCCACCGCTTCGAGGTCCTGACCGCGGGCACCGTCCGCGAGGCCCTCGCCCTCGCCGACCCGGTCTCCCCCCACGCGCGCGCGGGCTCGCACGGCGGGCGGCCGCCCGTCGACGTGGCCCTGCTCGACGTGATGCTGCCGGACGGCGACGGGCGGGCCCTGGGACGGGAACTGCGTCTACGACGCCCGGAGTTGGCCCTGGTCTTCCTGACCGCGCGGGACGCCCCCGCGGAGATCGTCGGTGCCCTCGGTTTCGGCGACGACTACATCACCAAGCCGTTCGACATCGACGTGGTCGTCGCCCGCGTCACGGCGGTCCTGCGCCGCACCCGCGGCGGGAGCCCGGCCGGCGACGTCCTGCCGCCACGCCCGCCGCTGCGCCACGGCGACCTGGAGCTGGACGAGGCGACGTACTCGGTGCACCGCGCGGGCCGCACCGTCGAGCTGACCCCCACCGAGTACGCGCTGCTGCGCTTCCTGGTGCGCAACGGCGGCCGGATCGTGCCCAAGGAGCAACTCCTGCGCCACGTCTGGCAGTACGAGCACGCACCGGCCGAGTCGACCGTCGTCGAGACGTACATCAGCTATCTGCGGCGCAAGCTCGACGCGCTGGGACCGCCCGTGATCACCACCCGGCGGGGCGTGGGGTACGGGCTGACATGAGGCGGCCGCACCGGCGTGGCACGCACTCCCTGCGGGTGAAGCTGACGGCGGCCAACGTGGTGCTGCTCGCGCTCGGCATCATCGCCGCGACCGCCGTCAGCCTGATGACCATGCGGCACTACCTGCTGGACCAGGCCGACTCCGAACTGACCAAGACCCGCGCCTCGCTGAGCGGTTCGGGCCTGACCCTGCGGAAGATCGACTCGCTGAGCGCGCTCGGCTTCGTCCGCGACCGCCTGATGCCCGAGCGGTCCGGCGAACTGCCCGCGCCCGACTCGGTCTTCGCCGCGGTCGGCCGCGACGGAACGGCGGTGGCCGTCTTCGGCGTCGAACCGACCGACGCCCAGCGGGGGCTGGCGCGGGCCGTCGAGGACCCCGCCGCCCTCGCCCGCGACCCGGAGCCGCACGACGTCACCGTGGCCGGCGCCGCCTACCGCGCGACCGCGATCCGGCTCGCCGACGGCACCTGCATCCTGCTCGCCGTCTCCACCGACGCCGTGCACAAGGGCATGGTCAAGGCGCTCAAGCTCGACCTCGCCGTGGGCTCCCTGCTGCTGGCGCTGCTGGCCTGTCTGACGCTGTTCAGCGTCCGGCGGCGGATGCGGCCGCTGGAGGACATGGTGGAGACCTCCTCGGCGATCGCCGAGGGCGACCTCACCCGGCGGGTGCCCTCCCGCCACGCCCCGACCCAGGAGGTCGAGCAGCTGCGCCTGGCCCTGAACTCGATGCTCCAGCAGGTGGAGACGGCGTACCGCACGCGCGAGCGCAGCGCGGCCCAGCTGCGCCGGTTCGTCGCGGACGCCTCGCACGAGCTGCGCACCCCGCTGTCCGCGATCCGCGGCTACCTCCAGCTGTACGACCAGGGCATGCTGCGCGACCCGGGCGAGCGGCGGCGCGCCTGGGACCGGATGAACGGCGAGGTGGACCGCATGGGCCGGCTCGTCGACGAACTCCTCACCCTCGCCCGCCTCGACCAGCGGCCCGAGCTGCGGCTGCGCGACGTGGACGTGGGCCGGCTGGTGCGGGACGCGGCGCAGGACCTGCGGGCCCAGCAGCCGGACCGGCCCGTCGCGGTCGACGCGGCCGGCGCGGTCCTGGTGCGGGCCGACGAGTCGGGGCTGCGCCAGGTCCTGGGCAACCTGCTGGCCAACGTGCGCACGCACACGCCCGCCGACGTGCCGGTCCGGCTGGCCGTGACGCGCGCCGACGGCGTCGTGCGGCTGTCGGTGCGGGACGAGGGGCCGGGGCTGGCCGCGGAGGACGCGGCGCGGGTCTTCGACCGCTTCTTCCGCGCGGGCGGCGGCGCGGGCAGCGGGCTGGGCCTGGCGATCGTGCAGGGCGTGGTGGACGCCCACGGCGGCGAGGTGGGCGTCCGCACGGCACCGGGCGAGGGCCTGACGGTGACGGTCCGGCTGCCGGACCGGGCGGCGGAGTGCGGTTAGGGCGTGTTGCGAAAGTCCCGTCTGCCCCGGGGGCCGGGTGGACCGTGCGCGCCGGACGCGCCGGTGGGGAGGTGCTCCTCGTGGCGCCCGTCCCGCGCGGTCCTCAGGCCTGCTTCGACGCCAGTTCGACGACCGTGATGTCGGAGGGGGCGCCCACGCGGGTGGGCGGGCCCCAGGCGCCGGCGCCGCGCGAGACGTAGAGCTGGGTGTCGCCGTAGCGCTCCAGGCCCGCGACGGTCGGGTTCGCGGCGGCGGCGAGGAGGCCGCCGGGCCAGAGCTGGCCGCCGTGGGTGTGGCCGGAGAGCTGGAGGTCGACGCCGTGCTCGACGGCGTCGTGGATCTGCACGGGCTGGTGGGCGAGGAGCACGCACGCGCGGGCCCGGTCCCGGTCGCCGAGGGCCTTCGCGAAGTCGGGGCCCTGCCCCTCGCTCTCGCCCGCGACGTCGTTGACGCCGGCCAGGTCGAACCACGGCAGTTCGGTCCGCGCGTTCTCCAGCGGCAGCAGGCCGAGCCGCCGCACCTCCCGGACCCACTGCTCGGCGCCGGAGAAGTACTCGTGGTTGCCGGTGACGAAGAAGCTGCCGTGCCGGGCCCGCAGCTGCGCGAGGGGGGCCGCCGCCGGGCCCAGGTCCTTCACGCTGCCGTCGACCAGGTCGCCGACGACCGCGATCAGGTCGGGCTGCGTGCCGTTGACGGTGTCGACGACCCGCTGCGCGAAACCGCGGCCGAGGACCGGACCCAGGTGGATGTCGCTGACGACCGCGATCCGGTAACCGTGCGCCGCGCGCGGCAGCTTGGCCAGCGGGACGGTGACCCGCTTCACCCGGGGACCCCGCAGCACGCCGTAGGTGCCGTACCCGACGGTCCCGGCCGCGGCCGCGGCCGCGGCGCCGCCGACGACGCGGGAGACGAACAGGCGGCGGGAGGGGGTGGCGAGACCCGGTGAGCCGGTGTCCCGCGAGGACGGCGGTTCCCCGGACGGCGTGTCCTGGGACGGCGTGTCCCCGGGCGGCGCGGGCGTCCCGTGGCCGGGCGGGGACGCCGGGACAGTCTCGGGTTCCTCGTCCCGCGCCTCCACCGGCCGCGTCACCGGCGCCCCGGCGGCCGCCCGCCGCTCCAGGACGCGCCGCAGCAGCGGCCGTACGGCCTCGCCCGCCAGGACCGCCAGGACCAGGTACAGCGACAGCGCCAGCCACAGGAAGCCGGGCCAGGCCAGGACGCGCTGGAGCCAGAAGGGGGCGCCGGCCCGTTCGGCGACCAGGGCGCCGACGGCGAGGGCCCAGCCGCCCGCGATCAGCACCGCGCCGCCGCGCCGGACCGGGCCGGGGGCGCGGGTCGTGTCGCGGAACAGGCGGCGCCACAGGTACCAGTTGGCCCCGGCGACGACGGCCAGGACCGCCAGGGCGAGCAGCACGAAAAGGATGACCACGGTGTTCGTATCCCCGCTGTGGGCTTCGGGCGTCGGGCTATGAGGTTCGGCGCAGGGCGCGCAGTCCGCGCAACCCGATGCCCCCGACGACCGTCCCCAGTACGAAGGAGACGACGGCGAGCGTCAGATGGACCCAGAAGTAGGCCGTGGGGTCGCCGTCGTCGAACGCGAGCCCGCTGCTGTCCTTGATCAGGTTTTTGACGAAAGTGACCCAGATGACCCAGCTCCACACCCCGAAGGCGAGAAGGAACCAGGACACCGGGCGGCTGAGCTTCATGCGTTCAGTATCGCCGCCCGCTGTCCGGTTCCATGACGGGGGTGGGGAGGGGGGCGGGACTTCCCGTCGTGTGCCGGGTACTTTCTCCGTCGTGCCCGCACCCTCGAAGCAGACCGTCAGGCGAGCCCTGCTGGTCGTCTCAGCGACCCTCGCGTCCCTCGCGCTGACCGCGCCCGTGTCCGCCGCCGCGCCGACCCCGTCGCCCTCGGCCCCGGCCTCCGGTTCGCCGTCCGCCTCCTCGTCCGCCTCCTCGTCGGCGTCGGCGTCGGCCGGTGCGTCCGCCGCTCCCCCGCCGGGGATGTCGTCGCTGGGCGGCGCCCGCCTCGGGCAGGCCGGGACACAGGTCCAGCTCGCCGGCGGCGCGCCGGTGCTGCCGAAGGACCTCACCGCGCGGTCCTGGATCGTCGCGGACGCCGAGTCCGGCGAGGTGCTCGCCGCGCACAACGCGCACTGGCGGCTGCCCCCGGCGAGCACCCTGAAGATGCTCTTCGCCGACACCGTCCTGCCGAAGTTCCCCAAGGCCACGCAGTACAAGGTCGCGCCAAAGGACCTGGAGGGGGTGGGCGCCGGCTCCAGCATGGTCGGGATAAAGGAGGGCGAGACCTACTCCGTCCACGACCTGTGGCTCGGTGTCTTCCTGCGCTCCGGCAACGACGCCGTGCACGTCCTGTCGGCCATGAACGGCGGCGTCGCGGCCACCGTGCGGCAGATGAACGACCACGCCGACGAGCTGCAGGCCCTGGACACCGACGTGGTCTCGCCCGACGGTTACGACGCCCCCGGCCAGGTCTCCTCGGCCTACGACCTGACGCTGATCGCCCGCTCCGGCCTCCAGAAGCAGGACTTCCGCGAGTACTGCTCGACGCTCACCGCGAAGTTCCCGGGCGCCACGACGAAGAACAAGAAGGGCCGCACGGTCCGCGAGACCTTCGAGATCCAGAACACCAACCGGCTGCTCACCGGCGACTACGACATCACCCAGTACCAGGGCATCGCGGGCGTCAAGAACGGCAACACCACCAACGCGGGCGCCACCTTCACCGGCGTCGCCGAGCAGGGCGGGCGGGTCCTGCTGGTCACGGTGATGAACCCGGAGAAGGACGACCACAACGAGGTCTACAAGGAGACCGCCGCCCTCTTCGACTGGGGTTTCCGGGCGGCCGGCAAGGTGACGCCGGTGGGCGAGCTGGTCCCGCCGAAGGGTGCCGCGCAGGCCGGCGCGCAGCCCGGCGCGGGCTCCGGCGAGGAGGGCGAGGCCGGCGGCGTCGGCAACGTGTCCGAGCGGCCGGTGGCGGGCGCGGTCGCGAAGAACGGCTCCGGTGGTGTCGGGACCGCCATGGCGATCACCGGCGGGGCGCTGGTGCTGCTCGCCGGCGCGGTGTTCCTGGTCAACCGCCGGTGGCCGCTGCCGGATCTGGTGCGCCGCCGCCGCTGACCCCGTCCGGGGCCCCGGTCTCCGTCTCGGACTCCGGGCCGGTGTCGGTGTCCGCGCTCCCCGTCGCGGTCCACGCGGCGCAGAACAGGACGAGTTTCGCCGTGAAGTTGATCCACAGCAGCAGGGCGATGGGCACGCCGAAGGCGCCGTACATGCTCTTCGTCGCCACGCCCTGCAGGTAGCCGCTGAGCAGCAGCTTCAGCAGTTCGAAGCCGACGGCGCCGGTGAGCGCCGCCACGACCAGGCGGCGGCGCGGCGGCTCCACGCCCGGCAGCAGCGTCAGGACGTACAGCAGGAGCAGGAAGTCGGCGAGGACGGCGACGGCGAACGCGGCGACGCGCAGCAGGATGCCGCCCCAGCCGGACTGGTCGACGCCCCCCTGTTCGATGATCCAGCCGACCATCGCCGAGGCGACGGTGGAGACGGCGAGGGTGACGAGGACGGCGCCGCCGAGTCCGAGGAGGATGCCCAGGTCCTTGAGCCTGCGCAGGACCGGGTTCTCCTCCTCGTCGGGCAGTTCCCACACCGCGCGCAGGCACTCGCGCGCGGAGCCGGCCCAGTTGACCCCGGTGAGCACCAGGGCGGCACCGGCGATGAGGCCGACGGTGCCGGCGTTCTGCACCAGGCTGTCGACGTTCAGCCGGTCGGAGATGCCGGGCACCTGGTCGGTGATCTTGTCCTGGAGTTCCTTCTGCCGCTCGGGACCGAGGGTGGCGGCACCGATCGCGGCCCCCACGGTGAGCAGCGGGAAGAGCGCGACGAAGCTGGTGAACGTCATCGCGGCGGCCAGCATCGTCCACCGCACCCGGTCCAGCCGCTCGTAGGACCGCCACGCGTGCGTGGCCGTCATCCGCGCGATCCACGGCCCGATCCCGGGGAGCTTTTTCAGCCAGTCCATGATCCGACTCCCCTGGTGAGACGCGCGCGGTGCTCGGGACGGGCATCGTGGGGGTCCGTCTACCCCGAAACCGCCGGACCGTGGCCGGCGGCGGGGCCGCGCGTCACCAGTCGGCCACCGCCAGACCGTACATGGTGAGCCAGACCAGGCCGATCAGGGCGAGGGCGCGGTCGCCGAGGACGACCTCCTCGGGTTCGCCCGCCGTGCCGCGGTCGGCGAAGACGGCGTAGCGCAGGACGGCCAGGACGAAGGCGACCACGGACAGCTGGCGCCAGGGCAGCACGCTGGTGTGCGGGACGCCGCCCTCCTCCAGCGCCCACAGGCAGTAGCCGAGCACGGCGACCCCGGCGGCGAGCTGCCAGACGAAGCGCAGGTAGCCGGTGGTGTACTCGGTGAGCAGCGCGCGGGTGGCACCCGCCGTCCCGGCCATCTGCACGGCCTCGGAGTAGCGCTTGGCCGAGACCATGAACAGCGCCCCGAAGCCGGTGGTGATGAGGAACCAACGCGACAGCGGGATGCCGAGCGCGAGCCCGCCGGCCACGGCCCGCATCAGGAAGCCCGTGGTGACGACGACGAGGTCGACGACGAGGACGTGCTTCAGGCTGACGCAGTACGCCAGCTGCATGCCCAGGTAGGCGACGAGGAGCCCGGCGACGGCGGGGGTGGCCAGCCAGGCCGCGAGGACCGGTGCCAGTACCGCGAGGGTGCCTCCGGCGGCGTACGCGACGGGGACGGGGACCTGTCCGGCGGCGACCGGGCGGTGCCGTTTGGTGGGGTGGGCGCGGTCGGCCTCGGCGTCGCGGGCGTCGTTGACGAGGTAGACGGCGGCGGCGCAGGCGGTGAACAGGGCGAGGACCAGGGCGAGTCCGGTGAGGGCGCGGACGGTGAACAGCTGCCCGGCCGCGGCGGGGGCGGCGACGACCAGGACGTTCTTGACCCACTGCTTGGGGCGGGCGGTGCGCAGCAGACCGGCCGGGAGGGAACCGGCGGGCGCGGTGGCGCCGGGGCGCGAGGCGGGACTGGCGGAACGCGAGGCGGGAGAGGTGTCCGGACCGGGGCGGGCTCGCCCGCCGGGGAGGGCGGGTTCCGACGGGTGCGGCTCGGCGCGGCGGTGGGCCCCGGCGAGGGGCGCGGCCTCAGGCACGGACGCCTCCGCCCGCCCCGGGCGCGCCGGCTCTCATCCAGGGGACGCCGAGGCCCGCCGCGAGTGCGCCGAGGGCCGCTCCCGCGGCCACGTCGGAGGGGTAGTGCACGCCGACGACCAGGCGCGACAGGCACATCGCGGCGGCGAGCGGGGGCACGGCGTACGCCCCGAGGGCGCCGTAGGCGACGGCGGCGGCCGCGGCGGAGGTGGCGTGCGCACTCGGGAAGGAGTGCCGTCCGGCGGTGCGGACCCGGTGCTCGACGTGGGCCGGGCGCGGGCGGCGCACCATCCGTTTCACGCCCATGCCGGCGAGGTGGGCGCCCGCGGTGAGCGCGGCGGCCCGCAGCCAGGCACCGCGCCGGGCGCCGTCGAGGGCGGCTCCCGCGAGGCCCGCCGCGAGCCACAGCGCGCCGTGCTCGCCCGCCCGGGACAGGGTGCGCGCGGCGGCCGCCAGGCGCGGATCGGCGCCGCGGGCGTGGACCGCCGTGAGGATGCGGTGGTCGACGCAGGTCTCCGTGCCGGCGCCGCGGTCCACCGTGCCGACGCCGCGGTCCACCGTGCCGACGCCGTCCACGCCGTCCGTGTCGTTCATGCCGCCCCACTCGTCCGACTCGTCCATGGAGGTTCACTGTTCACGCCTGACACCCCGAACATCCGGCGATATCGAGCGACATACCATTAATCACCCATTCCGGGGAGTGTGGAATGTTTCAAAACTAATCACCCGCACAGGGGCGATACGGTCACCGACATGCCTGCCGAGACCGTTTCCGTCACGGGGTGGGGCCGCACCGCTCCCTCCACCGCCCGTCTGATCCGTCCCAGGACGTACGCGGAGGCCGTGACCGCGGTCCGGGACTGCGGGGCGCGCGGGAGCATCCCCCGGGGCCTGGGGCGGGCGTACGGGGACGCGGCGCAGAACGCCGGCGGGGCGGTGCTCGACATGACGGGCCTCGACCGGATCCACGTCGTCGACGTGGCCGGCGGCAGCGTCCTGTGCGACGCGGGCGTCTCCCTGCACCACCTCATGGAGGTCCTGCTGCCGCTGGGCTGGTTCGTGCCGGTGACCCCCGGCACCCGCTACGTGACCGTCGGCGGTGCGGTCGGCGCCGACATCCACGGCAAGAACCACCACGTGTCCGGTTCCTTCTCCCGGCACGTCGTCTCCCTGGAACTGCTCACCGCCGACGGCACGGTCCGCACCGTCCGCCCCGGCACCGCCCTCTTCGACGCGACCGCGGGCGGCATGGGCCTGACCGGCGTGATCCTCACCGCGACCGTGCGGCTCCACCCCGTGGAGACGAGCCTGATGTCCGTCGACACCGAGCGCGCGAGCGACCTCGACGACCTGATGGCCAGGCTGACCGCCGGCGACCACCGCCACCGCTACTCGGTCGCCTGGATCGACCTGCTGGCCCGCGGCGCCGCCACCGGCCGGGCCGTCCTGACCCGCGGCGACCACGCCCCCCTCGCCGCCCTGCCCGCCCGCGCGCGCAGCGCCCCGCTGTCCTTCCGCCCCGCCCGGCTCCCGGCCGCGCCCGCCTGCTTCCCCGAAGGGCTGCTCACCCGCCGGACCGTGGGCCTCTTCAACGAGCTCTGGTACCGCAGGGCGCCCCGCGCGCGCACCGGCGAACTCCAGCGGCTGTCCGCCTTCTTCCACCCCCTCGACGGGGTCCCGCACTGGAACCGCGTGTACGGCCGCGGCGGCTTCGTGCAGTACCAGTTCGTCGTCGGCCACGGCCGGGAGGAGACCCTGCGCCGGATCGTGGACCGCATCGCGCGGCACCGCTGCCCGTCCTTCCTCGCCGTCCTCAAGCGGTTCGGGGAGGCCGACCCCGGCTGGCTCTCCTTCCCCGTGCCCGGCTGGACGCTGGCCCTGGACGTCCCGGCGGGGCTGCCCGGCCTCGGCGACCTCCTCGACGGGCTCGACGAGGAGGTCGCCGAGGCCGGGGGACGCGTCTACCTCGCCAAGGACTCCCGGCTGCGGCCGGACCTGCTCGCCGCGATGTACCCGCGGCTGGACGACTTCCGCGCGCTGCGCGCGGAGCTGGACCCCCGTGGGGTGTTCGTGTCCGACCTCGCGCGCCGGCTCGCCCTCTGACACACCCCCAGAACCCCAGGAGCAGTCGTGAAGGACGCCTTCGGCCTTCCCCAGTCCCTTCTCGTGCTGGGAGGCACGTCCGAGATCGCGCTGGCCACCGCGCGCCGGCTGATCGCCCGCCGCACCCGCACGGTCCGTCTGGCCGGACGCCCCTCGCCCGCCCTGGAGTCGGCCGCCGCGGACCTGCGCGCCCTCGGCGCCGACGTGCGCACCGTCGCCTTCGACGCCCTCGCCCCCGAGACGCACGAGGGCGTGCTGGGCGAGGTGTTCGCGGAGGGCGACGTCGACCTGGTGCTGCTCGCCTTCGGCGTCCTCGGCGACCAGGCCCGCGACGAGCGCGACCCGGTGGCCGCCGTGCGCGTCGCGCAGACCAACTACACGGGCGCGGTGTCGGCGGGCCTCGTCGCCGCCCGCGCGCTCCAGTCCCAGGGCCACGGCTGTCTGGCCGTCCTGTCGTCCGTCGCCGGCGAACGGGCCCGCCGCGCCAACTTCATCTACGGCTCCAGCAAGGCCGGCCTGGACGCGTTCGCGCAGGGGCTGGGCGACGCGCTGCAGGGCACGGGCGTCCACGTCATGGTCGTGCGCCCCGGCTTCGTGCGGACGAGGATGACCGCGGGGCTGGCGGAGGCGCCGCTGGCGACCACCCCCGAGGAGGTCGCGGCGGCCGTCGAACTGGGGCTGCGGCGGCGCTCGGAGACGGTGTGGGTGCCGGGGGTGCTGCGCGTGGTGATGTCGGGCCTGCGGCACCTGCCGCGCGGGGTGTTCCGCAGGCTGCCGGTCTAGGGCGTGTGGCGAAGGTCCCGTCTGCCAGGCGCCGCCGAGCCTGCCCTTCGGGCAGACGACGCTACTTTCGCAACACGCCCCAGGGGTGTCGTCCCGTCAGGTCTGGGCCCTGTCGATCAGTGGGCGCGGGAGGCAGTCGCGGTCCCCATGGGCGGCCTGCGGGGGGACGACCGGGCCGCCGAAGGCGTACTCGCGGAGCTTGCGCCAGACGCCGTCGGCGCCCTGCTCGTGGAGGCCGAAGCCGGTGCAGGACCATTCGGCCCGGTAGTCGGCGAGTTCCTCGTACGCGCGGTCCATCGCCGCCTCGTCGATGCCGTGCGCCACCGTGACGTGCGGGTGGTAGGGGAACTGGAGGTCGCGGGCGAGCGGCCCGGAGGCGTCACGGACCCGCTGCTGCAGCCAGGCGCAGGCCGAGACCCCCTCGACCACCCGCACGTACACCACCGGCGACAGCGGCCGGAAGGTGCCGGTGCCGTACAGCCGCATCGGGAACGGGCGGCCCGCCTCGGCCACCGCGCTCAGGTGCGCCTCGACGGCCGGCAGGGCGCCGGCGTCGACCTCGGTCGGCGGCAGCAGCGTGACGTGGGTGGGGATACCGTGAGCCGCGGCGTCGCCGAAGCCCGCGCGCCGCTCCTGGAGCAGGCTGCCGTGGGGCTCCGGGACCGCGATCGACACGCCGATCGTTACGGTCCCCACGTCGTCTCCTTCGTCGCGTCGGACGGGCCGGGCGCCGGCCCGGCACCTGGTGCCTGGTTCGTACTCAGTCGTACGGCTATCGACTGTACGGCCACGGCCGTGTCGAGGGCAGGCGCAGCGGAAGTGATGTGCAGCGCTCTGCCCGGTGGAACATGCGTGCGGTGGTGCGCCCTCGGTGCCGGGCCTCAGTGCTTGGCGGGCAGGAAGCCCACCCTCCGGTACGTCCCGTCCAGCGTCTCCGCGGCGACGGCGCGGGCCTTCTCGGCGCCCTTGGCCAGGATCGAGTCGAGCGTCTCGGGGTCGTCCAGGTACTGCTGGGTGCGGTCCCGGAACGGCGTGACGAAGTCGACGACGACCTCGGCGAGGTCCGTCTTGAGGGCGCCGTACAGCTTGCCCTCGTACTGCCGCTCCAGCTCCGGGACGCTCGTGCCGGTGAGGGTCGAGTAGATGCCGAGGAGGTTGCTCACGCCCGGCTTGTTCTCGGCGTCGTAGCGGATGACGGTGTCGGTGTCCGTGACCGCGCTCCTGACCTTCTTCGCGGTGGCCTTCGGCTCGTCGAGCAGGTTGATGAGGCCCTTCGGCGTGGACGCCGACTTGCTCATCTTGATCGACGGGTCCTGGAGGTCGTAGATCTTGCCGGTCTCCTTGAGGATGTACGGCTTCGGGATCGTGAAGGTCTCGCCGAAGCGGCCGTTGAAGCGCTCGGCGAGGTCGCGGGTCAGCTCGATGTGCTGGCGCTGGTCCTCGCCGACCGGCACCTCGTCGGCCTGGTACAGCAGGATGTCCGCGACCTGGAGGATCGGGTAGGTGAACAGGCCGACCGAGGCGCGGTCGGCGCCCTGGCGGGCGGACTTGTCCTTGAACTGGGTCATGCGGGAGGCCTCGCCGAAGCCGGTGAGGCAGTTCATGACCCAGGCGAGCTGGGCGTGCTCGGGGACGTGGCTCTGCACGAACAGCGTGCAGCGGTCCGGGTCGAGCCCCGCCGCGAGCAGCTGCGCGGCGGCCAGCCGGGTGTTGGCGGTCAGTTCCGCCGGGTCCTGCGGGACCGTGATCGCGTGCAGGTCGACGACCATGTAGAACGCGTCGTGGGACTCCTGGAGCGCCACCCACTGACGGACGGCGCCGAGGTAGTTGCCGAGGTGGAACGAGCCTGCGGTGGGCTGGATCCCGGAGAGCACGCGGGGACGGTCATTCGCCATGCCCACCATTGTCTCAGAGCCGCGAGGGTGGTCCGCGAGGGTGGCGGGCGCGGGGCGCGGGGCCGACCGTGGCACCGCGCCCCGCACGGGGTGCCTCAGCCGAGGTCGATCTCCGGGTACAGCGGGAAGCCCGCCACCAGGTCGGTCGCCCGCCGGGAGATCTCGTCGGAGACCTTCTCGTCCAGGACGTGGGAGGCCTTCGAGGGGGCGCCCGACTTCGTCGTGCCCGGCTCCGCCGTCGTCAGGACGCGGTCCATCAGGGCCGCGACCTCGTCCATCTCGGCCGTGCCGAGGCCGCGCGTGGTCAGCGCGGGGGTGCCGACCCGGATGCCGGAGGTGTACCAGGCGCCGTTGGGGTCGGCGGGGATCGCGTTGCGGTTGGTGACGATGCCCGAGTCGAGGAGGGCCGTCTCGGCCTGCCGGCCGGTGAGGCCGTAGGACGTGGCGACGTCGATCAGGTTGAGGTGGTTGTCGGTGCCGCCGGTGACGAGGGTCGCGCCGCGGCGCGTCAGACCCTCCGCCAGCGCACGGGAGTTGTCGACGATGCGGCGGGCGTAGTCCTGGAAGGCGGGCTGCCGGGCCTCGGCCAGGGCCACCGCCTTCGCGGCCATGACGTGCGGGAGCGGGCCGCCGAGGACCATCGGGCAGCCGCGGTCCACCTGGTCCTTGAGGGAGTCGTCGCACAGGACCATGCCGCCGCGCGGGCCGCGCAGCGACTTGTGGGTGGTGGTCGTGACGATCTGGGCGTGCGGGACCGGGTCGAAGTCGCCGGTCAGCACCTTGCCCGCGACCAGGCCCGCGAAGTGCGCCATGTCGACCATCAGGGTCGCGCCCACCTCGTCGGCGATCTCCCGCATGATCCGGAAGTTCACCAGCCGGGGGTAGGCGGAGTAGCCGGCGACGATGATGAGCGGCTTGAACTCGTGGGCGGTGGCGCGCAGCGCGTCGTAGTCGATCAGGCCGGTGGCCGGGTCGGTGCCGTAGGAGCGCTGGTCGAACATCTTGCCGGAGATGTTGGGGCGGAAGCCGTGGGTGAGGTGGCCGCCGGCGTCCAGGGACATGCCCAGCATGCGCTGGTTGCCGAAGGCCCGGCGCAGTTCGGCCCAGTCGGCCTCGGAGAGGTCGTTGACCTGGCGGGCGCCGGTCCTCTCCAGGAAGGGCGCCTCCACGCGGTCGGCGAGGACGGCCCAGAAGGCGACCAGGTTGGCGTCGATGCCGGAGTGCGGCTGGACGTAGGCGTGGCGGGCGCCGAAGAGTTCGCGGGCGTGCTCGGCGGCGAGGGACTCGACGGTGTCGACGTTGCGGCAGCCGGCGTAGAAGCGGCGGCCGACGGTGCCCTCGGCGTACTTGTCGCTGAACCAGTTGCCCATCGCGAGGAGGGTGGCCGGGGAGGCGTAGTTCTCGGAGGCGATCAGCTTGAGCATCTCGCGCTGGTCGGCGACCTCCCGGCCGATGGCGTCGGCGACGCGCGGCTCGACGGCGCGGACCACGTCGAGGGCGGCGCGGAAGGCGGTGGACTCGGTGGAGAGGGGCTGCTGCTCTGACATGACGTCGGCCTCCGGATGGCGTGGCGTGCAAGCGGTCACGGTCTCGGTCTGGCCCAGGCGCACGGCACTCGGTCACTCCAGGCCGCTCCCCGATGGTCCGTCCCATCCCAGCGCGCCAGTCACGGCCTGACGGCCAGCCTACCGGGGCCACCGGCCGCGGCAGGGGCGACGTCCACCATGCGAGCGACGGCGACGGGGCGGCCGGCCCGCCCCCGGAGCGGGCGTGCGTCCCTGGCGGGACGGGGTGGGCCCGGCGGACCGGGGCCTCGGGCGGCCCGGCCGGCGGCGGAATGCCGGGGGTGCCGCCCGGACCCCGAAGCTCCCGGCACGAGCGGCACGAACAGGACGGGCGGGGCGAGCGGGACGGGCGAGGCGCGAAGCGCACCGGCGGTCCGGCCGCGCCGCGACGACGGCGGGCGCGGCGACGGCGGGTGGGGGCGCGGTCCCCGAAGCGGACGGGCGGCCGCGGCGTGCACGTCGGTGCCCGCCGCTGCGGCGTGGCCGGCGGTCACGGCAGGACCCTGCACAGCGCGGTCAGGGCTCCCGTCCAGGCGTGGTCCGGCGGGGTGCCGTAGCCGACCACCAGGGCGTCCGCGGGGGCGGTGCGGGCCGACGCGTGGCGGTAGGAGGAGAGGCCGTGCAGGGCCAGGCCCTGCCAGGCCGCCGCCTGGATCACCGACTGCTCGGTGCCGGGCGGGAGGCCGACCACCGCGTGCAGGCCCGCCGCGATGCCGGTCACGCGGGCTCGGGGGGCGTGTTCGGCCAGGGCCGCGACCAGGGCGTCGCGGCGGCGGCGGTAGCGCAGGCGGGCCGAGCGGACATGGCGGTCGTAGGCGCCGGAGGTGAGGAACTCGGCCAGGGTGAGCTGGTCGAGGACGCCGCAGGTGTCGACGCCGCCCTTGGCGCCGGCGGCCTCCTCGGCGAGGCCGGGCGGCAGTACGGCCCAGCCGAGCCGCAGGGCGGGCGCGAGGGACTTGCTGGCGGTGCCCAGGTGGACGACGTGGTCGGGGTCGAGGCCCTGGAGGGCGCCCACGGGCTGGCGGTCGTAGCGGAACTCGCCGTCGTAGTCGTCCTCCAGGACCAGTCCGCCGGTGCGGCGCGCCCAGTCCAGGACGGCCGCGCGCCGGTCGCGGTGCAGGGGGACGCCCATCGGGAACTGGTGGGCGGGGGTGAGGAGGACGGCTCCGGCGTCGCCGAGCCCGTCGGGGTCGGTGCCGAGGCGGTCGAAGGGCAGCGGGACGGTCCGCAGTCCGGCCGCCGTGAGCTGCTTCTCGTGCTTGTCGAGGCCGTACGACTCGACGGCGACCGTGTCGACCCCGCGGGCGCGCAGGACCTTGCCGAGCACCTGGAGGCCGTGCACGAACCCGGCGACGACGAGGACGCGGCCGGGGTCGGTGCGTACGCCGCGGGCGCGGGCCAGGTAGCCGGCCAGGGCGGTGCGCAACTCGACGCGGCCGCGCGGGTCGCCGTAGCCGAGGGCGTCGTGGGGGGCGGCGGTGAAGGCGCGGCGGGCGGCCCTGAGCCACTCGGCCCGGGGGAAGGAGGCGAGGTCGGGGGTGCCGGGTCGCAGGTCGAACGCCGGGCGGTGGTGCGGCCTGTGCGGGGTGGCCGCGTCGGCCGGCGGGACCACGGCGCGGTCCGCCACGCGTGTGCCGGAGCCCTGCCGGGCGGTCAGCCAGCCCTCGGCGACCAGGTCGGCGTAGGAGTCGGCGACGGTGTTGCGGGCGACGCCGAGGTCGGCGGCGAGCGTGCGGGAGGAGGGCAGCCGGGTGCCGGGGGCGAGCCGGCCGCCGCGGACGGCCTCGCGCAGGGCGTCGGTGAGCCCGCGCCGCAGGCCGGGGCCGGTCGGTTCCAGATGCAGGTCGACGCCCAGATTGGCCCATGATTCCGCCATGGAAATGGACCATACCCGTGGGCAGCCCCGCTCCTAGGGTCGAGGACATGAAGATCGACGACATGACGAACGGGAACGACGGCACCACGACCGTGGAGAACGACGGCACGACGACCGTGGAGTACGCCCCCGAGCACACCCCCCGGCTGGCCTGGGCCGAGCTGGTCCCCGAGGTCTACAAGGCGATGGTCCGGCTGGACGCCGCCGCCCGCCGGGGCCTCGACGCGAAGCTGCTGGAGCTGGTGAAGATCCGCGCCTCGCAGATCAACCGCTGCGCGCTCTGCGTCGACATGCACAGCAAGGACGCCCTGGCGGCCGGGGAGAGCGTGGAGCGGATCGTGCAGCTCAGCGCCTGGGAGGAGTCCGGGCACTTCTACACGGAGCGGGAGCTGGCGGCGCTGGCGCTGACCGAGGCGGTGACGGTGCTGACGGACGGCTTCGTGCCGGACGCGGTCTACGAGCGGGCCGCCGGACACTTCGGGGAGGCGGAGCTGGCGCAGCTGATCGCCGCGATCACGGTGATCAACGCGTGGAACCGGTTCGGCGTGACCTGCCGGCTGGTGCCGGGGCACTACCGGCCGGGGCAGCACCGGTGATCCACCGTGCGGCGGCGGTGCTCGGCGCGGCGGCGGTCATCGGCCCGGTGGTCCTCCGCCCAGGGGTCCTCGGCCCGGCGGTCACCCGCGACGCGTCGCCGGGGAGCGCGTCATGGTGACCAAGGCCGACACCTTCCGCGCCCTGCACCGGGGGCGGCTCCCCGACGACCCGCTGGTCCTGCCGGGGCCGTGGGACGCCGCCAGCGCCCGCGCACTCGCCGACGCCGGTTTCCCGGCGCTGGCCACGCCGAGCGCGGGGGTCGCCGCCTCGCTCGGCCACGCGGACGGGGAGACGCCGGCGGGGGAGATGTTCGCGGCGGTGGCGCGCATCGCCCGCGCCGTGGACGTGCCGGTCTCGGCGGACGTCGAGGACGGATACGGCCTGCCGCCGGCGGAACTGGTCGAACGGCTGCTGGAGGCGGGGGTGGTGGGCTGCAACCTGGAGGACTCCCGCGGGGGCGTCCTCCAGGACGCGCGGGCCCACGCCGACCGGCTCGCCGCCGTGTGCGCGGCCGCCGCCGGCCGGCTGTTCGTGAACGCGCGGATCGACACCTTCCTGCGGGGCGATCCCGACCCGGCACGGGCCATCGAGCGGGCCGCGCTGTACGTGGCGGCCGGCGCCGACTGCGTGTACCCGATCGGCGCCCCCACCGCCGTGCTGCCGCTGCTGCGGGCCGGGATCGAGGGGCCGGTCAACGTGTTCGCACGGGTCGACGCGGGCCCCTCGCCCGCCGAACTCGGCGGGCTCGGGGCCACCCGGGTCACGTTCGGGCCGGGGATGCAGCGGGGGGCCACGGCGGCGGTCACGGAGATCGCCGCGCGCCTGCGCACCGGACCGTGACGGCGGGCTGTGGCGGCACGCCGTGACGGCACGCCGTGGCGCCGCGCCGTGACAGCAGGTCGTGACGGCACGCCGTGGCGCCGCGCCGTGGCCGGGTCCCGTCAGGGCGGCGAAGCGCGCCGGGCCGGCCCGTG
This sequence comes from Streptomyces sp. NPDC031554, assembly GCF_055580685.1. Taxonomy (NCBI): domain Bacteria; kingdom Bacillati; phylum Actinomycetota; class Actinomycetes; order Kitasatosporales; family Streptomycetaceae; genus Streptomyces; species Streptomyces sp. NPDC031554. Next base: position 909,518 of record NZ_JBVIKX010000001.1, read on the forward strand.
GCCGCCCGCCCGCTTCTTCGCCGCCTCCCGCGGGCCGGGCCTCCCGCGGGCCGGGCCTCCGGTCGGCGGGCAGCGGGCAGCGGGCAGACCCTGTTCCGGTCCCCGGTGGTCCCGCCCTCGGACGACGCCGGACGCGCCGGACCCCGGACGCGCCGGTCCCCGGGCGGACGGTGCCGCCCGGGGACCGGGAAGTGCGGTGGTGCGTCGTGCCGTGGCTCGGACGACGTGGCTCAGATGAGGCCGAGCGCGCGGACCGCCTCGCGCTCCTCGGCCAGCTCCTGCACGGAGGCGTCGATGCGGGCGCGGGAGAACTCGTTGACGTCCAGGCCCTGGACGATCTCGTACGCGCCGTCCTTGGTGGTGACCGGGAAGGAGGAGATGAGGCCCTCCGGCACGCCGTAGGAGCCGTCGGACGGGATGCCCATGGAGGCCCAGTCGCCCTCGGCGGTGCCGTTGACCCAGGTGTACACGTGGTCGACGGCCGCGTTGGCGGCGGAGGCGGCGGAGGACGCGCCGCGCGCCTCGATGATGGCCGCACCGCGCTTGGCGACGGTCGGGATGAAGTCCTCGGCCAGCCACTTCTCGTCGTTCACGACCTCGGCGGCGTTCTTGCCCGCGACGGTGGCGTGGAAGATGTCCGGGTACTGCGTGGCGGAGTGGTTGCCCCAGATGGTCAGGCGCTTGATGTCGGCGACCGTGGAGCCCGTCTTCTTCGCGAGCTGGGTCAGCGCGCGGTTGTGGTCCAGGCGGGTCATCGCGGTGAAGCGCTCGGCCGGTACGTCCGGGGCGGCGGCCTGGGCGATCAGCGCGTTGGTGTTGGCCGGGTTGCCGACGACGAGGACCTTGATGTCGTCCGCGGCGTGGTCGTTGATGGCCTTGCCCTGCGGCTTGAAGATGCCGCCGTTGGCCTCCAGGAGGTCACCGCGCTCCATGCCCTTGGTGCGCGGGCGGGCGCCCACGAGGAGGGCGACGTTGGCGCCGTCGAAGGCGACGTTCGGGTCGTCGCTGATGTCGATGCCCTGGAGCAGCGGGAACGCGCAGTCGTCCAGCTCCATGGCGGTGCCCTCGGCGGCCTTCAGCGCGGGCGTGATCTCCAGGAGGCGCAGCTTGACCGGCACGTCCGCGCCGAGCAGCTGGCCGGAGGCGATGCGGAAGAGCAGTGCGTAACCGATCTGGCCGGCCGCGCCGGTGACGGTGACGTTCACGGGAGTGCGGGTCATGGCGTTCTCCGTATGACAGCTGGCGGTGGGGCGTCCCTGCCCCGGACGTTTGATCGATCTCTCGGCGTCAAGAGATCGACCAGCGGTCAGGCTATCGCGCATCCGGGATGCCGTACGTCCGGGGTTGTGTGGCCCGTCCCACAGGGTGACATCCGGTCGCGGCCGCCGCACCACGTCACGGGCCGCCCGGCCCGGGCGTGCGAGAGGCGGCCGCCGGTCCGGGAGAGGGGGGAACCGAGCGGCCGCCGAGGGGAGTGCCGGGTCGTACCGGACTCCCGTGGAGATACCGTTCGCGTGCCCGGGACGGGGCGGGGTATGCCTGCGCGCGCGGGCTTCTTTCCCGGCCGGCTCCGGCGGCCGGGCCGGGCCTACGCGCAGCCGCGCAGCCCCGAGGCCAGCTCCGCGCACGCGCGCATCTCGCCCGGCTCCCGCACCGCCACCATCGGGGTGTACACGATCGTGTCACCGGCGGTGGTGAGGACACCGCTCTGCCGCACCCGGCCCACGGTCACCCGGACGGTGTCCCCCGGGACCGCCCCGATGATCCGGCCCCAGGCCGCCCCGCACGCGCCGCTGTGGCGGACCTCCAGCAGGGCCGCGCCGACGGCGACGCTCCGCGCGGTCGTGACGTGTTCGCCGCTGCACCCCGTCTCCTCCGGGTCCTTGCCCGTGCAGCCGGGACCGGCGCACGGCACGCCCGGGGGCGGACCGGGCGCGGGGGTGGCGGACGGGGCGGGCGTCCCGGCGGCGGTCCGGCCGCTGCCGGCGGGCCCGCCGGTTCCGCCGCCGGTCAGGAGGAAGGCGCCCACGCCGACGACCACCGCGCCGAGCGTGCCGGCCAGCAACACCGCCGGGCGCCGCGCGGGACGGCCGGCGCCGGTCGACGGGGCCGGACGGCCGGAACCGGGCGCCGGGGCCGTCGCCGTGCGGGCGCGGGAGAGCAGGACGGCCTCGGTGGCGTCGTCGTGGCGCAGTGCGGAACGGCTCCAGGCCCGCTCGGCCAGTTCCCACAGGACCACCAACGGGACCGGGTCGGTGCCGGTGACCTCCGCCAGGGCGACGACCGCGCCCTTGGGGGCGAGCAGCCGGCCGTCGAGGTAGCGCTCCCAGGACGCCTTGCCGTAGCCGGTGCCGTCGGCGAGCGTGGCCGGGCTCGCACCGCTGTCGTCCACGATCCGGCGCAGCCGCGTGACGAACTCCCGGACCCGTGGATCCAGTGCGTCCGGCAGGTCCTTCCGGCGAGGCATCGCTCCCCTCCTTCCACCGCCGTGTCCCCCGCGGTCACGGTAGCGCCCGGCGGGGCACCGCGGCCCCCGGCGGGGCCGGTTCCCGGTACGGGGGCGACTGTGGCGGGGCGCGCACACGGTGGCGGAACGGTCACCGCTGTGCCACAGCGCGCGTCCGGGCGTTGAACGGCGTGCCCGCCGTGCGGCAGCGTGGAACACGACGGCGGCCCGTCCTTCTCGGGGGAGAGGACGGGCCGCCGTACGCGCGCGGAGGCGGGACGGTCCAGCCGTTCAGCCGCCGGCCGTCAGCCGTCAGCCGTCGACCGTGAAGTGCAGGGTGTCCTTCAGGAAGGGGATCTGCAGCCACGGGCCGGGCTGGGCCATCAGCGCCAGCAGGACGATCGCCGCGCCCAGCACGCCGTACGTCGCGATGTCGGTGAAGCGGGAGCGGACGGCGAGCATGCCGACGCCGGGCAGGAACCAGCGCAGGGCCGCGCCACCGAGCAGGGCGGCGCCGATCAGGATCGTGCCGATGCGGAACTGGTCGAAGGCCGTCACCAGCAGGCCCAGGGCGACCAGGCCGAGGACGGTCAGGATCGGCCACTGCCGGGCGGGCGCGGGCGCGTCGCCGGGCGCGGCCCGGCCACCGCCCTCGGGGCGGGCGGTGTCGCGCGTGAACAGGGGGAAGCGGCGCGTGACGCGGCGCGGGACGCCGTCGGCGTCGGGCGCGCTGACCGGGTCGCTGGAGACGGGCTCCACGAACGCCTGCTCCTCGGCGGACAGCGCCGTCCCGGCGTCGTCGGCCCGGTCCGTGGCGTCGGCCCGGCCGGCGTGCTCCGTGGCACCCGTGCGGTCGGCGTCGGTGCGGTCGGCGTCGGCCTGCTCCACGACACCGGTGCGGTCGGTGCCGGCGTGATCGGCGTCGGTGCGGTCGGGGTGGTTCCCGCGGTCAGCCGACACTGCGCTCCGCCGCCTCGACCACGTTGACGAGCAGCTGGGCACGGGTCATCGGGCCGACGCCGCCCGGGTTCGGGGAGATCCAGCCGGCCACCTCGCGGACGTCCGGGTGCACGTCGCCCACGATCCTGCCCTCGGCGTTGCGGGAGACGCCCACGTCGAGGACGGCCGCGCCCGGCTTGACGTCCTCGGCGCGGATCAGGTGGGCCGAGCCCGCGGCGGCGACGATGACGTCCGCCCGCCGCAGGTGCGCCGAGAGGTCGCGGGTGCCGGTGTGGCACTGGGTGACCGTGGCGTTCTCGCTGCGCCGGGTCAGCAGCAGCGGCATCGAGCGGCCGATGGTGACCCCGCGGCCGACGACCACGACCTCGGCGCCCTTGATCTCGACGCCGTGGCGGCGCAGCAGGGTCAGCACGCCGTTGGGGGTGCAGGGCAGCGGGGCGGGTTCGTTGAGGACGAGGCGGCCGAGGTTCATCGGGTGCAGGCCGTCGGCGTCCTTGGCGGGGTCCATCAGTTCGAGGACGCGGTTCTCGTCGATGCCCTTGGGCAGCGGGAGCTGCACGATGTAACCGGTGCAGTCCGGGTCCTCGTTCAACTCGCGGACGACCGCCTCGATCTCCTCCTGCGTGGCCGTGCCGGGCAGTTCGCGCTGGATGGAGGCGATGCCCACCTCGGCGCAGTCACGGTGCTTGCCGGCGACGTACTTCTGGCTGCCGGGATCGTCCCCGACGAGGATCGTGCCGAGGCCGGGCGTGACGCCCTTCTCCCTCAGCGCCGCCACGCGGGCGGTCAGATCCGACTTGATCTCGGCTGCGGTGGCCTTGCCATCGAGAATCTGGGCGGTCATGGCCCCATCCTCCCGGATGACGCCCTCCCGGTTCCAATCCGGGTGACCCGGCCGCCGGACGTCCCCGCCGGGCCCGGTGCGCCGGCCGCCGCGGTGATGATCCACCGGGTTGCACTTGCACAACGTCCCGGGTCACCGGCTGGACAACGAACCTGCCGTCGGCGAACGATTGACGCTCAGTGCCGCGGGCAGTACCGGGGGGACGCACCGCATCCGTACGACCTTCCTCCGCACGTGCCGCGCGTCGTCCCCGCCCCCGAGCGCACACGCAGGAAGGACCGCCATGAGCTTCGGCGAGCCGCACAACCCCTACGGGCCGCCGCCCCAGCAGCCCCCGGCCGCCCCCGGCCACCCGCAGCAGCCCGGCCACGGCCACGGTGTCCCGCCGGCCCCGCCGTACCAGCAGCAGCCGTATCCGCAGCAGGCGTACCCGCAGTACCCGGGGGGCGACCCGTACTTCCAGGGCGGTCACCACCCGGGCTTCCCGGCGCGGATGCCGCGGTCGACGCGCGTCGCGCAGGTGCTGGTGGGCGTGATCGCCCTGGCGCACCTGATCGTCGCGGGCTCGTACGTCTGGGTGCTGTCCCGGTGGGACGAGGAGATGCTGAAGGCCGGGGTGACCGACGACCCGGACGTGGAGCGCTACGCCGACCTGGGCAAGGGCATCGTGGTGTTCATGGCGGGCCTGGCCGGCGTGTTCGCGGTCCTCGGCGTCGTGCTGCTCCTCCAGTACGCCAGGGGCGGCAACGCCGTGCGCGTGTGCTCCATCGTGTACGGCTCGTTCGCCATCGTCACCGGCATCTTCATGCTGACGGCCTGGGGCCTGGGCCTCGTCCTCATCGCCGTCAGCGTCCTGGTGATCGTCTTCTGCGCGAAGCGCGAGAGCGCGGACTGGTTCCGCCGGCCACGCCACTGACGTCCCGGGCGTCCCGGGCGTCCCGGGCGTCCCGGGCGTCCCGGGCGTCCCGGGTCTCCGGGCGTCCCGGGCGTCCCGGGCGTCCCGGGCGTCCCGGGTCTCCGGGCGTCCCGGACGTCCGTCGGTCTTCCGCACCGCCGGCGCGGAGCAGGGTGCCGACAGCGCGAGGGCGGGCGGCCCGGCATCGTGCCGGACCGCCCGCCCTCGCGTCGGCCGCGGGTCACGCGGCGGCCGCGGATCAGTGGAAGAAGTGCCGCGTCCCCGTGAAGTACATGGTGACGCCCGCCTTCTTCGCGGCCTCGACGACCAGCTCGTCCCGGACCGAACCGCCGGGCTGGACCACGGCCTTCACACCGGCCCCGGTGAGGATCTCCAGGCCGTCGGGGAACGGGAAGAACGCGTCCGAGGCGGCGTAGGAACCGGCCGCGCGCTCGGCGCCCGCCCGCTCCACCGCCAGCTTCGCGGAGTCGACGCGGTTGACCTGGCCCATGCCGACGCCGACGGAGGCGCCGTCCTTGGCGAGCAGGATCGCGTTGGACTTCACCGCGCGGCACGCCCTCCAGGCGAAGGCCAGGTCGGCCAGCTCGGCCTCGGACAGGGCCTCGCCGGTGGCCAGCGTCCAGGTCGCCGGGTCGTCGCCCTCGGCCTGGAGCCGGTCGGTGACCTGGAGCAGCGCGCCGCCGTCGATCGGCTTGACCTCGACCGGGGCGGACGGCGCCTGCGGGGCGCGCAGCACGCGGATGTTCTTCTTCTTGGCGAGCGCCTCGAGCGCGCCGTCCTCGTAGTCCGGGGCGACGATGACCTCGGTGAAGATCTCCGCGACCTGCTCGGCCATCTCCTTGCTGACCGGCCGGTTGACGGCGATCACGCCGCCGAACGCCGACAGCGGGTCGCAGGCGTGCGCCTTGCGGTGCGCCTCGGCGACGTCCGCGCCGGTCGCGATGCCGCACGGGTTGGCGTGCTTGATGATGGCGACGGCCGGGGCGTCGTGGTCGTACGCGGCACGGAGCGCGGCGTCCGTGTCCGTGTAGTTGTTGTACGACATCTCCTTGCCGTGCAGCTGCTCGGCCTCGGCGAGGCCACCGGTGCCGGAGACGTACAGGGCGGCGGGCTGGTGCGGGTTCTCGCCGTAGCGCAGGGTGTCCTTGCGCTCCCAGGTGGCGCCCAGGAAGTCGGGGAACCGCGACTCGTCGACGGGCGCGTACTCGGAGGCGAACCAGGAGGCGACGGCGACGTCGTACGCGGCCGTGTGCCGGAAGGCCTCCGCGGCGAGACGCTTGCGGGTGGTGAGGTCGAAGCCGCCGTCCCCGACCGCGGCGAGGACGTCGCCGTAGCGGGCGGGGCTGGTGACGACGGCGACCGACGGGTGGTTCTTGGCGGCGGCGCGCACCATGGACGGGCCGCCGATGTCGATCTGCTCCACGCACTCGTCGGGCGTCGCGCCCGAGGCGACGGTCTCGCGGAACGGGTAGAGGTTGACGACGACCAGGTCGAACGGCTCCACGCCCAGCTCGGCGAGCTGGCTGCGGTGGTCCTCCAGGCGCAGGTCGGCGAGGATGCCGGCGTGCACCTTCGGGTGCAGGGTCTTCACCCGGCCGTCCAGGCACTCGGGGAAGCCGGTGAGCTCCTCGACCTTGGTGACGGGGACGCCCGCGGCGGCGATCCTCGCGGCGGTGGACCCGGTGGAGACGAGCTCCACGCCGGCGTCGTGCAGCCCGCGCGCGAGGTCCTCGAGGCCGGTCTTGTCGTAGACGGAGACGAGCGCCCGTCGGATGGCCCGCTTGTTGCTCTCGGCGGTCACTGGATAACTACCTTTCGTCCCTCGATGCGATAGCCGTTGCGGGCGAGGCGCCCCACGACCTCGACGAGCAGCCTTCGCTCGACTTCCTTGATGCGCTCGTGCAGCGCGCCCTCGTCGTCCTCGTCCCGGACCTCCACCACGCCCTGGGCGATGATCGGGCCGGTGTCGACGCCGTCGTCGACGAAGTGGACGGTGCAGCCGGTCACCCGGGCGCCGTACGCGAGCGCGTCCCGCACCCCGTGGGCGCCCGGAAAACTGGGGAGCAGGGCGGGGTGGGTGTTCACGAACCGCCCGCCGAACCGCGCCAGGAACTCCTTGCCGACGATCTTCATGAACCCGGCGGACACGACGAGGTCGGGCTCGTGGGCGGCGACGGCCTCCGCGAGGGCGGCGTCCCACGCCTCGCGGGTGCCGTAGTCCCTCACCTTGCGCACGAAGGTGGGGATCCCGGCCCGCTCGGCCCGCGCGAGCCCCTCGATGCCCTCCCGGTCCGCGCCCACGGCGACGATCTCGGCGCCGTACGCCTCGACACCGGTCGCGGCGATCTCGTCGAGGAGCGCCTGGAGATTCGTGCCGGAACCGGAGACCAGCACGACGAGGCGCCTGGCCTCGGGCTTGGCGGCCACGATGGGGCCCTTTCTCGGGGGAGCGTCTGTCCGTCGGCCGACTGACGACGCCGCGTCTGTGCGTTCGTACGAATGCTTCGCGCCCCGGGATACGGGGAAGTCTACGAAGCGGCCGACCGTCAGCAACGATACCGGCACACCGGACGGCCCCCGCGGGACGGGGGCGTGGCCGGAAGGTAGCGTCTGGGGCGAGCGGGCTCGGGAACGCGGTCGTCGTGCGGAGCGTTTCCCTTGTGACCGCTCACATCCGACAGCCGTGTGCGGTCGCCTCGGCCAGCAAGCCGTGACCACCGTCGTGATCACTTAGGGGAAGACGCTCTCTTGATGCCGGACCGCAGTCTGCGACTCCTCACGCTCCCCCCGCAGTCACCGCAGGGAGGGGAGCGCGGCGCCGTGCTGCTGCGGGAGCGCCCAGCCACCCCGCCCGACGCGTCCACGGGCCGGGTGAACGGCGACGGGGGCTCCTCGTCGCAGGGCTCCCCGCCGGACGACTCCCCGCCGAGCGGCTCCCCCGTGAACGACCCCTCGTCCGGCGGTTCCTCGCCGAGCGGTTCCTCGCCGAGCGACGACAACCCCTTCGCCCCGCCTCCGGAGGGCACCCCCGACCGCCCGTGGCAGCCCCGCCGCCCCCACCGGGGCGGGGGTGAGCCGCCGTCCGGGAGCTCCCCCTGGGGGAGCCAGTGGAGCGACCGCCAGCCCGGCCGTTCCGGCGACGGCTTCGGCGAGCGCCCCGGCGGCCCCCCCGAGGGCGGTCCCGGCCCCGGCCCCTCCCCCGCCCCGCGCTGGGACCCCACCGACCCGTCCCAGCGCCGCGCGCGCTACGCCCTCCTGTGCGGCATGTGGGCCTTCTTCTTCGCCCTCTTCGGCTGGCCCTACGTGGCCCTCCTGCTCGGCGCGCTGGCCCTCAACTGGGGCATCAGCGCACTGCGCGCCACACCGCGCACCCCCGCCCCGGACGCTCCCCAGCCGCCCGCCCGCCCGCAGACCACGGCGGCCGTCAGCGGCATCGTCACCGCGGCCCTGGCGCTGGCCCTGGTGGGCCTCACCTTCACGGCGCAGCTGGTCTACCGGGACTACTACACCTGCACGAACGACGCCCTGACGAACGAGTCCCAGCAGGCCTGCGAGAACCTCCTGCCGAAGCAGCTGCGGGACGTCCTGGGCGGCAACAGCTAGGGCAGGGCAGGGGCGGCCCGCGGCGTCCGCGGACAGGGTCGTCCAGGCCGGCGGCGGCAGCCCCGGGCTCGGGACGGGAAGGCGGGGCGGACGATCCGCCCGCCGCTCACGGCATCCCGGTGCCCTCCTCCCGCTCGAAGTCGTACGGCTCGGTATCGGCGCCGGGTGCGGGGGCGGGCGAGGGCACGATCACCGCCGGCGCGGCCGTGGCCGCCGCCGTGCTTTCCCCCCCTCCCCGTGCCCACCAGGACCGCAGGCAGAGCCCCACCGGCACCCCCACCGCCACCACCCACAGCCACACCGCCGCCCCCACCTGCCACCCCACCGGCCCGAACCGGGCCAGGCCGCCCACGCCCAGCGGTCCCCCGGCCATCCCCGCCAGCACGCCGAACCCCGCCGCGCACAGCACCGCCGCCAGGCCCACCACCCCCACCGTGCGCTTCCAGGACCAGACCCGCCCGCCGGGCCGTACCGCGCCCCGCCCCACGAACATCCCCACCGCGCCCCCGCCCAGCAGCGCCACCACTCCCGCGGCCCAGTTCGCCACCCCGCCCGCCCCCGCCTCCGGCACCGCCGCGAGCAGCGGGAACGGCGGCAGCAGCGGAGCCGGATCGGAGGCCAACGGCCCCACCACGTGTCCGGTCCCCAGCACGAACCCGGGGCCCACCGCGTACGCCGCTCCCCACACCGCCGCGTTCGGCACCAGCGCCACGCACAGCAACAGCACCGCGAACCGCCCCGACCAGCCCCCGGTCAGCTCCACGAACGCTCCCCGCGCCGCCCCGAGGTGCCACACCGAGGAGACCGCCACCAGCAGGACGCCGCCGCCCACCAGCACCGCCGCCCCCGCCGCCGCCGCCCGTACGGCCACCGCCACCCGTTCCCGCCCCTCCGCCCCCAGCACCAGCCGCCGCGCCCCGCGCGGGAGCAGCGCCAGCACCCGCTCCACCGGCCCACGCGGACACCCGTACGCCGCCCACACCCCGACCCCCGCCGCGACGGCCACGAGCACCGGCAGCGACACCAGGGCCCCGAACCAGGAGGGCCGCAGGGCGCCGCCGGCCGCGTACCCCGCGGCCACCAAGGCGACGGCGAGGTACCCGAGGACCACCCCCGCCCACGCGGTCCGCGCGTCCACCAGGGGAGCACCCTCCTCCCCGGTGCCGTCCACGGCGTCCCGCGCGGCCCGCTGCAGCAGCCACACCGGCAGGGCGAGCAGCAGCAGGGGGGTGACCCCGACCGGCGCGGGGATCCCGGACAGGGTGTCGGCGCGGACCAGTTCCGCCCCGTGCGCCAGCAGCCACAGCGCGGCGGCGACGTGCAGCGCGCCGGCGGGCCCGCTGTCCGGATAGGGCGAGCTGATCCACAGCACCGTCACCAGCACGGCGAACGACCCGAGCCCGAGCCCCGCGGCCAGCGCGCCGCCGAGCACTCCGGCGGCCAGCCCGGGGGAACGGCGGCGCGAACGGGCGAGGAGGAGCGGGCGGACGAGAAGGAGCGGGCGGACGAGGAGGAACGACCGGGCGAGGAACAGCGCACGGGCGAGGCGGAGCGACAACGACGAACGACGAGCGGTCATCTGGATCACGCCCGCCATGGTCCCAACGACACGCGTCTTCCCGTCGTAACGGGCGAACCATCGTGGTGTCGCTCAATATACGTTTATGTACTTTTTCGTACGAAGGAGTGCCCTGTGACACGGTGCTTCGACACCCCGCTCCCCCCTCCCGCGGAACGCCGACGCCTGCGCGAGAAGGGCTCGCTGACACAGGCTCAGCTCGCGACGCGGCTGGGGGTCGGCCGGGAGACGGTGCGCGCGTGGGAGACCGGCCGCTCCACTCCGAGCGGCCGCAGGAGGGAGTCGTACGCGAAGCTGCTGGCCGCGCTGGCGGGTGCCCCGTCGGCGGAGGTGACGGACCCCCTGAGGACACGGCCCGCGACCGGGCTGACGGCCGGTCCGGACACGGCCGGTCCGGACACGCCCGGAAAGGCCCCCGCATCCGCATCCGCACCCGCCCCCGTCCCCGCGGTCGCCCCGCCGTCGCCCCTCTCCCCTGCCCTGACTCCCGATCAGGCCTTCGACGCCCTGTACGCGTTCTGCGCCCCGGCCCTCGTCCGTCAGGCCTACCTCCTCACCGGCCGCCGCGAACTGGCCCGCGAGTCGGTCGAGCAGGCCTTCCAGACCGCCTGGCAGCGCTGGCCGGAGGTGGCCGTCGACCCCGACCCGCCGAGCTGGATCCGTGCGACGGCGTACGAGTACGCGCTGTCCCCCTGGCACCGGTTCCGCCCCCGCCACCGCCACCCCGAACCACCTCCGTCCGCCGCCGGTGACCGCGCCCTGCTCGACGTCCTCCTGACGCTCCCGCCGTCCTACCGCCGCACCCTCCTGCTGTACGACGGGGTCGGCCTGGGACTGCCGGAGACCGCGGCGGAGACGGAGGCCAGTACACCGGCGGCGGCGAACCGCCTGCTGCACGCCCGCGCCGCGGTCGCCGCCCGGCTGCCGGAGCTGGCGGAACCGCGCGAGCTGCACCGTCGTCTGGCGGAGGCGGCGTCGACGGAACGCCTGCGCGCCGCCAAGCCCCCGGCGGTACGGATCGGCAGCGAACGCCGGGCCCGGTTCTGGACCAGGGCGGCGATCGCGATCACGGTGGCGGTCATCGGCGCGACGGCCCTCACCCTGAGAACGGCGCCCACCCGCTACGAACCCCCGGTCCCGCCCGGCGAGACGGTCCTCGGCGTCCCCCCGAGGACGGCTCCCGGACCTCTGTCGACCGCGGAACTGACACTGCGGGCCAAACTCCGGGCGGAAGCGGCGAACGGCCCGGAGCGACTCCTGCCGGAGACCCGCTGACGCGCCGGCCGCGGCCCGCGCACCGTCCCCGGACACACCGGTGGGCCCGTCCCCCACGAGGGGACGGGCCCACTGACGTTCAGCCGGGGGGAGCCGTTCAGCCGGCCAGGATCTCCCGGGCCAGCTTCGCCGTCTCGGTCGGCGTCTTGCCGACCTTGACGCCGGCGGCCTCGAGGGCCTCCTTCTTCGCGGCGGCCGTACCGGAGGAGCCGGAGACGATGGCGCCGGCGTGGCCCATGGTCTTGCCCTCGGGCGCGGTGAAGCCCGCGACGTAGCCGACGACCGGCTTGGTCACGTTCTCCTTGATGAAGGCCGCGGCCCGCTCCTCCGCGTCGCCGCCGATCTCACCGATCATGACGATCAGGTCGGTGTCGGGGTCGGCCTCGAACGCGGCGAGCGCGTCGATGTGCGTGGTGCCGATGACCGGGTCGCCACCGATGCCGACGGCGGACGAGAAGCCGATGTCGCGCAGCTCGTACATCATCTGGTACGTCAGCGTGCCGGACTTCGAGACCAGGCCGATACGGCCCGGCTTCGTGATGTCGCCCGGGATGATGCCGGCGTTCGACTGGCCCGGCGTGATGAGACCGGGGCAGTTCGGGCCGATGATCCGGGTCTTGTTGCCCTTCGAGCCCGCGTACGCGTAGAACGCGGCGGTGTCGTGGACGGCGATGCCCTCGGTGATGACGACCGCGAGGGGGATCTCGGCGTCGATCGCCTCGATGACGGCGGCCTTGGAGAAGGCCGGCGGCACGAAGAGGACGGACACGTTGGCGCCCGTCTTCTCCATCGCCTCGGCGACCGTGCCGAAGACCGGGATCTCGTTGCCGTCGATGTCGACCGACTGACCCGCCTTGCGGGGGTTCACGCCGCCGACGATGTTGGTGCCGTCCGCCAGCATGAGCTTGGTGTGCTTCATGCCCGTGGCACCGGTCATGCCCTGGACGATGACCTTGCTGTCCTTGTCGAGGAAGATAGCCATGGCTGTGTCTGTCCCTCTTCCTTACTTCGCAGCCGCGAGCTCGGCGGCCTTGTCGGCCGCGCCGTCCATGGTGTCCACGCGCTGGACCAGCGGGTGGTTGGCGTCGGAGAGGATCTTGCGACCCAGCTCGGCGTTGTTGCCGTCGAGGCGGACGACGAGGGGCTTGGTGACTTCCTCGCCCTTGTCCTTGAGCAGCTGGAGCGCCTGCACGATGCCGTTGGCGACCTCGTCGCAGGCGGTGATGCCGCCGAAGACGTTGACGAAGACGGACTTGACGTCCGGGTCGCCGAGGATGATCTCCAGGCCGTTCGCCATGACGGCGGCGGAGGCGCCACCGCCGATGTCGAGGAAGTTGGCGGGCTTGACGCCGCCGTGGGCCTCACCGGCGTACGCGACGACGTCGAGGGTGCTCATGACGAGACCCGCGCCGTTGCCGATGATGCCGACCTCACCGTCGAGCTTGACGTAGTTGAGGTTCTTCTCCTTGGCCGCGGCCTCGAGGGGGTTGGCCGCGGCGTGGTCGACGAGCGCCTCGTGGTCGGGGTGGCGGAAGTCCGCGTTCTCGTCCAGGGAGACCTTGCCGTCGAGGGCGATGACGTCGCCGGAGGCGACCTTCGCCAGCGGGTTGACCTCGACGAGGAGGGCGTCCTCCTCGATGAAGGTCTTCCACAGCGTCACGAGGACGTCGGCGACCTTGTCCGCGACCTCGGCCGGGAACTTCGCGGCCGCGACGATCTCGCGGGCCTTCTCGGGGGTCACACCCTCGTTGGCGTCGATCGGGGTCTTCGCGACGGCCTCGGGGCGGGTGGCCGCCACCTCCTCGATCTCCATGCCGCCCTCGACGGACGCGATGGAGAGGAAGGTCCGGTTGGTGCGGTCCAGGAGGAAGGAGACGTAGTACTCCTCCAGGATCTCCGGGGCCGTCTCGGCGATCATCACCTTGTGGACCGTGTGGCCCTTGATGTCCATGCCGAGGATGTCCGTCGCGCGGGCGACGGCCTCGTCCGGGGTGGCGGCGAGCTTGACGCCACCGGCCTTGCCGCGGCCGCCGACCTTCACCTGGGCCTTGACTACGGACTTGCCACCGAGACGCTCGGTGGCTGCGCGGGCCGCCTCAGGCGTGTCGATGACTTCACCGGCCAGCACCGGTACATCGTGCTTGGCGAAGAGGTCCCTCGCCTGGTACTCGAACAGGTCCACGCGCTTCCGTCCCTATCAGTGATCTCGCGGTTCGTTGTCTGCGTGGGCGTGCCGCGAGGGCAACGTGACGTCCGCCGTCTGTCAGTCACAAGGGAGGCGCACACGGTGTCCGAGCGCGCGGCATGTCCGTCTCGCAGGTTATCCCTGCTTGCCGGAGGCCCCTAAATCGAGGGTCACACCTGAGCGGTGATACCTGTCACATGATGCCGACATCACCGGCACGCCGTGCCGCCTGTGAGGGGGCGGTGCGCGGCGGGGGACGGCGTCCGGGAGGGGTCTCACCGGGCTGGGGTTGGCCCGGTGAGACCCGTGGAGCAGCCCCGGAGGGCTCGGGGCGGGTCGTCCCCACCCCAATGGGGACGACCCGGCCCCGTTCCGCGGGGGCGGGGCCGGGACGACCGACGGTTTCGGCCGTCCGGGTCCCGCCTCCCGCGGAGCCGGTGCCCCGCCGGCGCGCGGCCGACGGGGGAGGGTGCGGGGCCCGCGGGGCGCGGTGCGCACGGGTGCATCCGTCATATGCGCGGGCCGGGGGATCAGCCGCGGCGGGTCCGGGCGGTGTACCGCACCCGGGCGGGACGACCGCGTCGGCGGCCGCCGCGCCACTGAGGCGCCGGGGCGCGCCCGGCAGCCGGCCGTACCGTCCGTACCGGCTGGGCCGTCCGGGTGGCCGGACCGTCCGGGTCAGCCGGATCGTCCGGGTCGACCGGGGCGGACGCCGGAGGGCGGCCCGGGCGTGGACTCCCCACGCGCACGGGGCGGCGGGGGCCGTCGGATCTCCGGCGCGCCGGTCAGCCGTACGGGTGACGGTGCGGGCGATGCGGGCGGTGCGGGCGGCCCGTCCTAGCCGGGGAGGACGAGGACGTCCCGGTGCCTTTCCGCGGCCCCGGCCACGTCCGCGTGCGCGGCACCGCCGGGTACCAGCGGCAGCGGCACCCGCTGCCGCGGTGTCACGGCGTGCGTGTCGCCGTACCGCGACACGCCGCCGTCGAGCTGTGACGCGCTGCCCAGCACGCCGTCGGGCTCTCCGGCGGGCGCTCGCCCCGCGGGCGCGGGCGGTCCGGTCCGCCCGGTACGGCCGCGCGCTCCACCGTGTGCCGCCGTTCCGCCCGGGGCCTCGCGCACGACGGCCCGGGGGCCGTACGACGGCCGCGGCACCGCCGGGGCGACGGTCCCGGGGTCCGGTCCGGGGCCCGACGCCGGACGGCCCGACACCGGACGGCCCGACACCGGGAGGTCCGCCGACGGCAGGTCCGGGGCCAGGAGGTCCGGCGACCCGGGGGCGGACGCCGGCGGGACGGGCACCGGCGGGGAGGGCAGGGAGGACGCGTCCGACGGCCCGGGGAAGACACCCGGCGGGGGCGGCGTCGGCAGTCCGGGGACGTCCGGGAACGACACCGTGGGCGCCGCCTCCGTCACCGCCGCCGCCAACCGCTCGCTCACGCCTTCCAGCACTTCACCGACCGGCTTCACGACCCGCTCCAGGGCCGGAAGCACGGGGTCCGCCGGAGCGGCCGGGGCCGCCGACGCCTCTTCGGCCGGGGCCGGGGCCGGGGCCGGGGCGGAAGGCATGGGAGGTGCGGGAGGTACGGATCCGGGACCGGCTGCCGGTCCGGGACCGGAGACGGAGCGCGGTGGGGTCGGTTCGGTCACGGCCTTCGACAGCGAGGCGACCACCGCCTTCGCCGTGGACGCCGACGCCGGCGGAGGCGACGCGGTGAGAACCGGCGCGGTGAGAGCCGGTGCGGTGAGAACCGGCGCGGTGAGAGCCGGTGGCGTGACCGGCGGTGCTCCGTCCGCCGCCCGCGCCTGCCCTCCGAGGAGGAGTCCGAGCGCGAACAACCCGCCCAGCAGCAGCACACCGCGCAGCGCGAGGCCGGCGGCGACTGCGGGCGGGCTGGCGGGGCGGGCCAAGGGGGAGGAACCTCCCGTGCGACGAAACGAGGCGTTCGATCCTCGCACGGGGGCCCCGAGGGTGCGCAAGCCCTCTGTTACCGATGGGTAGTCATGTCCCGTTTGCCGCACCGGCGTCCAGGTCCGGGACGGGAAGCGGGCGTTTCTCGATCGCCGCCGCCATCACGTCCGGGAACAGGTCGGGCGTACAGGCGAAGGCGGGCGCGCCCAGTGCCGCCAGGGCGGCGGCGTGCTCCCGGTCGTAGGCGGGCGCTCCGTCGTCGGAGAGGGCGAGCAGGGCGACGAACTGCACCCCCGACGCCTTCATCGCCGCCACCCGCTTCAGCATCTCGTCGCGTATGCCTCCCTCGTAGAGGTCGCTGATGAGCACCACCACCGTCTCGGCGGGGCGGGTGATCTGCGACTGGCAGTGGGCGAGCGCCCGGTTGATGTCCGTGCCGCCGCCGAGCCGGGTGCCGAAGAGGACGTCCACGGGGTCGCCGAGCTGGTCGGTGAGGTCGACGACCGCCGTGTCGAAGACGACGAGCCGGGTGCTGATCGACCGCATCGACGCCAGCACCGCACCGAACACCGAGGCGAAGACGACCGAGGCGGCCATGGACCCCGACTGGTCGACGCAGAGGATCACCTCCTTCCGCACGGACGGCGAGGACCGCCCGTGACCGACGAGCCGCTGGGGCACGACCGTGCCGTACTCGGGCAGGTAGTGCTTGAGGTTGGCGGCGATCGTGCGGTTCCAGTCGATGTCGTGGTGGCGGGGCCGGGCGACCCGGGCGCCGCGGTCGAGCGCGCCGGTGAGGGTGGCACGGGTGCGGCCGGCGAGCCGTCTCTCCAGGTCCTCGACGACCTTGCGCACGACGGCCCGCGCCGTTTCCCTCGTCGTCTCCGGCATCGCCTTGTCTAGCGAGAGGAGGGTGCCGACGAGGTGCACGTCCGGCTCCACCGCCTCCAGCGTCTCCGGTTCCAGCAGCAGCGCGGCCAGACCGAGCCGCTCGATGGCGTCGCGCTGCATGACCTGGACGACGGAGGAGGGGAAGTACGTCCGGATGTCCCCCAGCCAGCGCGCCACCGACGGCGCCGACGCCCCGAGCCCGGCCGAACGGTCCCGCCCCGTCCGCGCCCCGTCCCCCTTGCCGTAGAGCGCGGCGAGTGCGGCGTCCATGGCCGCGTCCCGCCCGGACGGTTCCTGCCCGGTGCCGTCCGCCTCCCCGCCCCCGAGCACGAGCCGCCAACGCCGCAGCCGCTCCCGCACGGGGTCCGTCTCCCTCGTCCCGGAGGTCATGTCCTCACTCCTGCCGGATGGTGGCCGTCGTCCCGCTGTGTGTCGCCGTCGTGTCGGGTGTCGCCGTCGTGTCGGCTGTCGTCGTCCCGTCGGGTGTCGTCCTCCCGTCGGCTGCCGTCCTCCCGCCGCGTCCCGTCCTGTCCCAGCAGCAGCCGCACCACGGGGAGGACGGCGTCCGCGCGTCCCGCGTCGGCCTCGTCCGCGAACCCGGCGGTCCCGAAGCCCGTCCGCACCACGGTCCCCCTCTCCCCGGGCCCCCTGCGCACCAGTTCCCCGAGCGTCCGGCGCACCCCCGTCCCGTACGCCGAGAACGTCCGCCGCAGCAGCGGCAGCACGTCAGTGAACGCCTCCGCCGACACCGCCGACAGCCAGCCGTCGACCAGGCCGAGCAGCCGCTCGTCGTGCACGAGGAGCAGTCCGCCGCCGGCCCCGCCCCCGACGAAGCCCTCGATCCAGGCGGCCGCGTCCGCCGGTGGCGTCCCCGGCGACAGCGCGAGCCCCATCAGCCGCGCCGCCTCGTCCGCCGCCAGCTCCCCGTCGTCCAGCAGCAGCCGTACGGCGCGCCCCCGCACGACCCCCGCCACGCCGCGCCGTCCGGACAGCAGTCGCAGGACGTCCCGCCAGCGGTCCCGGAGCCGGCCGTGCGGCGGAACCCGTTCCGCCACGGCCTCCTCCAGCAGCCCCACCGCACCGTGGACCGCGTCCACATGGGCGCGCATCTCCTCGGCCGCGTCGGCGTCGAGCGCGGCGCACGCCGACGGCAGGCCGACGAAGATCCGCTCGGCGAGCCCCATCGCGACGTCAGTGAGGGCGCCGGTGCCGGTGCCGCGCACGTCGCCGTAGCGCAGGGAGCGGGCCAGGGCGGGGAGTGCCCGGGCGAGACGGCCGACGTCCGTGTCCAGGGCCGCCCGGTCGGCGACGGCCCGCATCACCGCCGGCAGGGCGTCCGGCAGCCCGGCCGGCAGGCAGTGCTCCGCGAGGGCGGTCGCCTCGGCGAGGTCCCGCGCCGCGAGGGCGTCCGCCTCCACCTTGGCGGTGGCGGCGGCCGGTACGGTCGTCCCCCACACCCCGGCCTCGGCGACCCGTACGGACAGCTCGGGCTGCCAGCGCAGCCGCCAGGTCTCGCGGAACGTGCCCGTGCCGCCCCGCGAGACCGCCGGCTCGCCCCAGTCCACCCGCAGCAGGCGCAGCCGGTGCAACAGCCTGCTGCGCTCGGCGTCGGTCTCCTTGCGCAGGTCCAGTTCCAGCTCACGCTCGGCCGCCTCCGGCCTGAGCCGCAGCCGGCGCAGGCACCGGTCGAGGTCGCGCTGCAGGGGCACCGCGGGCGCGGTGGCGGGGACCTCCCCCATGACGTCCCCGACGACCAGCCGGTCCTCGATCAGCGCCAGCGGTACGTCCGACCCCTCGCACAGCACCGCCCGCACGGCGTCGGTGGTCTCGCCCAGTCCGGGCAGCGGGCGACCGCGCAGCGCGGCGAGCGTCTCGGCCAGCCGGACCGCCTCGACGACGTGTGCCGGGGAGACGACACGGTCCTCCTCCCGCAGCAGGCCGGCCACCTTGGCCAGCCACCGCTCCACCGGCCGGTCGGGGGCGGCGAACAGGTGCGCGTACCAGCCCGGCGCGTCGACTCCGGCGCCGTATCCCCCGGCCCGCGCCAGTCTGCGGTGGGTCCACGGCACCCAGGTCAGGTCGGTCCTGATCTTCGGCAGCCCCTTCAGCAGCGCCCGGTCGGCGGTGAGCGCCGTGGTCCGCCGGAGCGCGGGCACGTGCCACGCCCCGCACACCACCGCCACGGATCCGTCCCCGAACTCCTTCAGCGCCGCCCGCAGCCGGAGCCGCATGTACGCCTCCCGCACGAGGTCCCGCTCGGTGCCCGCGACGCCGTTCTCGTCCCGCAGGACCGTCATGGCCTCCTCGATCGCGGCGAAGGGCGCCAGCGGGTCGCGGCGCCCCGCCCCCCGGTGCTCGACGACGTCCTCCCACCAGCGCTCGGGGTCGTCGTAGCCGGCGGCGTCGGCGAGCACGGCGATCGGGTCCACGCGGAGGCCGTCGCCCGGTGGCTCCGCCCCGGGCTTCGGGTCCCCGGGCGCCGGGTCCCCGGGCCCGGTGCCGTCGGACTCCGTGTCCTCCGGGTCCGGGCGTTCCGGGTCCGGGGGCTCCGGGCCCTCGGGGTCCGGGTCCGGGTCCGGGTTCCGCTGCCAGGCCAGGGTGTGGGCGGCCGGCAGGTCGACGAAGCGGGCCGGGACGCCGTGTTCCACGGCCCAGCGGAGCGCGACCCACTCCGGGGAGAACTCGGCCATCGGCCAGAACGCCGACCGTCCGGGCTCGTCCACGGCGTGCGCGAGGAGGGCGACCGGGGGCCGCAGGTCCTCGTCCGCGGCCAGCGGGACCAGCGCGTCGGCCTCGGGCGGTCCCTCGATGAGCACGGCCCGCGGCCGGGCGGCGTCCAGCGCCCTGCGGACGGCCCGCGCCGACCCCGGCCCGTGGTGGCGCACCCCGAGCAGCAGGGCCCGGCCCGGACCTGCCGCGGACCGTCCGCCCGGCTCCGCCCCGCCGGCCCGGACGCGCCGTTCCCCGTCCTCCCGCGCCCCGGACGCCCCGTCACCGTCCGCCCCGTCACCGTCCGCCCCGTCACCGTCCGGCTCCCGTAACCGGCCCCCGGCACCGGCCGTCCCCCCGGAGGTCCGGCCGTCGGTGGACCGGCCATCGGTAGACCGGCCGTCGGTGGTCCCGCCCTCCGCTCCTCCCGGCCGCCGGTCCCCCTGCCCTCCCTCCCGGGCGCCCAGCGCCGTCCGGCCGTCCTCGGTCGTCTCACCGTCCGGCATCCCGGCCCCTCCCCCGTGGTTCCCCGTCCGGCCGTCGTCCCCCGGCGCCTCGCCCGGCCGTGCCCGCCCGCGCCCGTCCGCTCCCCGCCGGAACGCCGCCCCCGACGGCGTCCCCGGGCCCGCTCACGCGGTCACCTCCCGGCACGCCCGGTAGAAGTCCGCCCAGCCGTCCCGCTCGCGGACGACCGCCTCCAGGTACTCCCGCCACACCACCCGGTCGGCGGCCGGGTCGCGGACGACGGCACCGAGGAGGCCCGCGGCGACGTCGGCCGGGCGCAGGACGCCGTCGCCGAAGTGGGTGGCCAGCGCGAGACCGTTGGTCACCACGGAGATCGCCTCCGCGGGCGACAGGGTGCCGCTCGGCGACTTCACCTTCGTACGGCCGTCGGAGGTGATCCCGTCGCGCAGTTCGCGGAAGACGGTCACCACGCGGCGGATCTCGTCGATGCCGTCGGGGCCGGCCGGCAGGTCGAGGGAACGGCCGATCTGGGCGACGCGCCGCGCGACGATGTCGACCTCGGCCTCGACGCTCTCCGGCAGCGGCAGCACCACCGTGTTGAAACGGCGGCGCAGGGCGCTGGACAGCTCGTTGACCCCCCGGTCGCGGTCGTTGGCCGTGGCGATCAGGCTGAAGCCGCGCACCGCCTGCACCTCCTGCCCCAGCTCCGGTATCGGCAGCGTCTTCTCCGACAGGACGGTGATGAGGCTGTCCTGCACGTCGGCCGGGATGCGGGTGAGTTCCTCCACCCGTGCCGTCATGCCCTCCGCCATGGCCCGCATGACGGGGCTGGGCACCAGCGCGGCCCGGCTGGGGCCGTGGGCGAGCAGCTGCGCGTAGTTCCAGCCGTAGCGGATCGCCTCCTCCGGGGTGCCCGCCGTGCCCTGCACCAGCAGGGTCGAGTCACCGCTGACGGCGGCGGCCAGGTGCTCGGAGACCCAGGTCTTGGCGGTGCCGGGCACACCGAGCAGGAGAAGGGCGCGGTCGGTGGCGAGCGTGGTGACGGCGACCTCGACGACACGGCGCGGGCCCACGTACTTCGGTGTGATCACGGTGCCGTCCGGCAGGGTGCCGCCGAGCAGATAGGTGGCGGCCGCCCACGGCGAGAGCTTCCAGCGGGCGGGGCGCGGACGGTCGTCCTGAGCGGCCAGCGCCGCGAGTTCATGGGCGAAGGCGACCTCGGCGTGCGGCCTCAGGACCTCCTGCCCGGGCGTTCCGTTCGCGGGCGCGCAGTGGTCGTGGCGTGGTTCGGCGGACGTCGGTCCAGCGCTGACTGCCATGGCTAGGCCCCCTCCAGCTCGGCCGGTTCGGATCTGGTGCCCACCTTGCACCACCCCACTGACAATCCCTCCGACCTGCGCGAACACCTCCGCGAGGGCTTTCACGGGGCCTTCGCGGGACCGATTGTCAGTGGGGGGATCTACCTTCGACGACATGACACAGCAGGGGGTGCGCTGGACCGTGGACCAGGTGCTGGCACTGGCGCCTGACGCCGGGTCACGCACAGCGGGAGGCGAACTCGGCGCGGCCGGTTCGTGGTCCGGGACGGGGTGTTCCGGCGAGGGGGCGGTGTGGGGGCTGTGCGGTGGTGGCGGCGGCGCCCCGTACCGGACGGTCGTCGACGTCGGGGACCCGGCCGGGCCCGCGTACGGATGCAGTTGTCCGAGCCGGAAGTCCCCGTGCGCACACGCGCTGGGCCTGTTGCTGCTCTGGTCGGAGGACGGGGAGGCGGTGCCGGCCGGGGCGGAGGAGCGGGCGCCGGACTGGGTGCGGTCCTGGCTCTCGGGGCGGCGGGGACACGCGCGGGAGGAACGGGGGGAGGCCGCGCGCGGTTCGGGAGCGGGCCCCGCCGATCCGGAGGCGGCCCGTCGCAGGGCCGAGCGCCGCGCCGCGCGCGTCACCGCGGGGGCCACGGAGCTGGAGCGACGCCTCGCCGACCTCCTGCGTTCCGGCCTGGCCACGGCCGAGCAGGCGGGGTACGGGCTGTGGGAGGAGACGGCGGCCCGGATGGTCGACGCCCAGGCTCCCGGACTCGCGTCGCGCATACGGGAGTTGGGGGCGATCTCCTCGTCCGGGACCGGCTGGCCGGGGCGGCTGCTGGAGGAGTGCGCGCTGCTCCACCTCCTCGACCAGGGCTGGCTGCGCCGCGACCGGCTGCCGGAGGCCCTGGCGGCGACGGTCCGCACCCGTGTCGGTCTCACCAGGCCGCCGGACGGACCCCCGCTGCGCGACGACTGGCTGGTCCTCGCCCAGTACGACCTCCAGGAACCGAAACTGACGACCCGCCGCATCTGGCTGTACGGCACCACGTCGGGCCGCACCACGCTCCTCCTCTCCTACGGGGCCGCCGGCCGCGCACCCGACCTCTCACTGCCGGTGGGTCTGGCCCTGGACGCGGAGACGTCCGCGTATGCGGGCACCGGGCAGCGGCGGGGCGCCCTGGGTGAGCAGTTCTCGCCGCCCGTGCCCACGGCGGTCCGGCCGGCCGGGGTGACCACGGCGGAAGCCGCCGCCCGCTACGGCTCGGCGCTGCGGGACGATCCCTGGCTGGACTCCGTGCCGGTGACCCTGGACGCCGTCGTCCCCACACCGGACGGAGCCTCCTGGCAGCTGGCGGACGCCGACGGCGGCACGGCGCTGCCGCTCGCCCCGGCGGCGACGGCCCGGCCCGGGTTGTGGCGGCTGGTCGCCCTCTCGGGAGGTGCTCCCGTCACGGTCTTCGGTGAGTGCGGCCACCGCGGTTTCACGCCCCTGACCGCCTGGCCGCCGGGCCCGGGAAGGGCGGTCCACCTGTGCTGATCCCCTGACGCCCCGCCCGGTCCCGCGGCGGGACCGGGCACCCGAACCCGGCCGTGCCCGCCCCGTCACCCGCGCCGCCCCGTCGCCCGCCCCGCCCCGTCACCGGCCTCGGCCGGCCGCCCGGCCCCACCGGCCGCCTCGACCCGCCACCGCGTCCGGCCACCGCGTCCGACCCGGAAGTCCCCGGCCGCGTCACGCCCCGCCGTCCGACTCGGTGAGTCAAGAAGGGAACCGCATGACCGGCACCGCACCGGCCTCCTGGGACGACCTCGTCGCCACGGCCCTGCTCGGGACGGATCGGCGTACGCCGCCGGGCGCGGCGCCCGGCCGCTCCGCGCCCGCGGCGCTGCTGGACGCGGCGGCGACCGAGACCCTGCGGCGCCGGGCCGGACTGCGGCCGGGGCGCGCGGCACCGCGCCCCGAGCCGGCCCCCGGGGACCCGCGTCCTGCGCTGCCCGCCGCCGCGGCCCGCAGGCTGGCCCGCCTGCTGGCCGACCGCCCCGGCGGCGGAGGCGGCCGCAGGGGTACGGCACCGGACCTGATGGAGCTGCTGCCCCAGTGGCTGGCGGCCGCCAACGCCCGTGGCTTCGCCCCTCCCCCCGAGACGCTGCCCGCCCTGCTGGACGCGGCGCGCGGCCGGACCGATCTGCGCCCGGCGGCGCTCGAGTTCGCGGGCCCGCGTGCGCTGTGGCTGGCCCGGCTCAATCCGGACTGGCGGTTCGCCCTGCGGGCGGCACCGGGCGGCGGGACGCCCCTGCCCGGCCCGGAGGAGACCGACCGGATCGCGAAGCTGTGGCAGGAGGGCCTGTTCGCCGAGCGGGTCGCCCTCCTCGCGGCGATCCGCTCCCGCGATCCCGGTGCGGCCCGCGCGCTGCTGGAGTCGACCTGGCCGACGGAGCGGGCCGAGGACCGCCTGATGTTCCTCGACTCGCTGCGCACCGGTCTCGCCCCCCGCGACGAGTCCTTCCTGGAGCGGGCGCTGGCCGACCGCAGCCGCAACGTGCGCGCCACGGCGGCGGAGCTGCTGTCGGCGCTGCCGGGGTCGGCGCTGGCCGCGCGGATGGCGGTGCGGGCCACCGCGTGCGTGGCCGTCGACCGCACGCGGGACACTCCGACGATCGTCGTGGAGGCGCCGCACGAGTGCGACGCGGCCATGGAGCGCGACGGCGTGGTGTCCAAGGCGCCGCCTGGCCGGGGCGAACGGTCCTGGTGGCTCGGCCAGTTGGTGGATTCGTCCCCGCTCTCCGCCTGGCCGGCGCGGCTGGGCGGCCGTACGCCGCGGGAGATCCTCGCGCTGCCGGTGGCCGACGACTGGGCGGGGGAACTGCACGCGGCCTGGTGCCGGGCGGCCGTACGGCAGCGGGACGCCGGCTGGTCGAGGGCGTTGCTCGGGTCCCCGTCGGCGCCGGAGGCGGGCGGGCCGGGGGCGGTCTCCCTCGCGGAGCGGGCCAAGCTGCTGGGCACCCTGCCGGCGGGCGAACGGGCGGACTGGGTGGCCGGTTTCATCGCCACGCACGGCCTGTCGGAGGCGTTCCAGCTGCTCGGGGTGTGCGCGGTGCCGTGGACGGCACCACTGGGCCGGGCGGTTCTCGACGCGCTCAACATCGCTCGGGACGCGGGGAGTTACCCGTGGAGTTTCAGCGGGGTGATGGGCCTGGCGGAACGCTGCCTCGACCCGGCGGAGGCCGCCCGGCTCGACGGCCTGCTGGCAGTTCCGGAAGAACCGGAGGACGCCTCACCCGGTGCCGGGGGCTACTGGGCGGAGGCGTTCCAGCGCCTGGGGACGACGTTGCGGTTGCGGGCCGTGATGAGCGAGGAACTGGGTCCGGTGCGATGACACCGGACCACGCCGCGGCCCCGCGCCAGGGCACCCGTACGTACGCGCGCCGCACGTCCGCGTGCCGCGCCTGCGCGCCTTTGCCCGCCCGCGGCCCGCACGTCTCCCGGACGCGCAGCTCCGCGCGCCCGCCCCGGCCGGTGCCGTCGCCCACCCGCGGGGACGCCCCGCCGGAGACCGGGTGCGGCCCGGAGGACCGGGTGCGGCCCGTCCGCACGTCGCGCGCTGCCCGTCAGGGGCGGCCGGGCGGCCCGAGCGGACACGCTCGACGAGCAACCGCCTGCCATGAACGGTCAGCCGGGCATGACGGTGGGACATGAAGACCTCCGTGCGGTGCAGTCCTAGACAGCTCCACCACACCGGAGGTCTTCGCCGTTCAGCAACCCGAGCGCCGAGTGTCGACAACGCTCGTGATCAATACACCTAGGCCCCCGCCGGCTGGCGTACGTTCGCCCGCACCCAGTCCACGATCGACGCCGTGGTCGCGCCGGGCGTGAAGATCTCCGCGACGCCCTTCTCCTTCAGCGGCGCGATGTCCGCCTCAGGGATGATCCCCCCGCCGAAGACCAGGATGTCCGCCGCGTCCCGCTCCCCGAGGAGCTCGATCACGGCGGCGAAGAGCGTGTTGTGCGCCCCGGAGAGGATGGACAGACCGATCGCGTCGGCGTCCTCCTGGATCGCGGTGTCGACGATCTGTTCGGGGGTCTGGTGGAGGCCCGTGTAGATGACCTCCATACCGGCGTCGCGCAGCGCACGCGCGATCACCTTGGCCCCGCGATCGTGGCCGTCGAGCCCCGGCTTGGCCACCACCACGCGGATCGGACCGGCTGCCACACCCATCACTGCCTCCATGAAGCGACTACATCCATCCGTACCGATTCCCTGCGTACCGAGAGGTACCACCACACCGGCCGGGGAAGTGAACGAACGTTATCCCCAGCATCCCGCAACCGGCGGTTTTACGGTGCGCACCGAGGGGGAAATCACACAATGGGACACGTTCACCGAACGCGGTTGCCTCTCCCCGGGACGGGGAACCCGGCACAGAACCGCGCAACGGGAGCCGCACAGAGGTCGCCGCACCGCCGCGTCGCAGACCGCGCGCCGTGGCAGCGCAGCACATCGGCGCGGGCTCGACGGGCGGGCGGGACAGGGGCGTCGACGTCAGGGGCGCCGGAGCGGATCGCTCACCCCGCCGCACCGCCCTTCGCGCTCCGCCGGTCGCCTCCGCCGCGACTTCCATGAGGGCACACGGGGGTCCGAGTCGTCCTCGGCGTGCCGACAGGAGGTCGGCCATGCAGGTCACCAGGGCCCTGGAGCCCTTTCTCCCCCACCACCTCTGCCGGCGCCTGCTGCCGAGCGGGCTGATGGGACTCTCCGCGACGCTCCTCAAGGCGACCGCCCTGGAGCTCGCGATCCTCACGGGGCACCTCCTCCTGTACCCGTACGGCATCGTCCAGGAGCGCCGCGGCGGGACCACGTCCACGCTCCCCCCGGACGGCGGCGCCGCGAGGGCCGACGGGGCCGGTGATCCGGCGCGGCTGCCGACGCAGGCCCCGCCCCCGGTCGTCCTCCTGCACGGCTTCATCGACAACCGCTCCGTCTTCGTCCTGCTGCGCCGCAGCCTCGCCCAGCACGGCAGGCACCGCGTGGAGTCACTGAACTACTCGCCCCTGACCTGCGACATCCGGATCGCCGCCGAACTGCTCGGACGGCACATCGAGGAGATCTGCCAGCGCACCGGCTGCGGCCGGGTGGACGTCGTGGGGCACAGCCTGGGCGGGCTGATCGCCCGCTACTACGTGCAGCGGCTGGGCGGCGACGGACGCGTGCGGACGCTGGTCACCCTGGGCACCCCGCACGCCGGGACCCGGGTGGCACCGCTGGCGAACGCCCACCCGATCGTGCGCCAGATGCGCCCCGGCTCGGAGGTCATCGAGGAACTGTCCCGGCCCGCGCCCGGCTGCCGTACGCGTTTCGTCAGTTTCTGGAGCGACCTGGACCACCTGATGGCGCCGCTGGAGGCCGCCCGCCTCGACCATCCCGATCTCCTGACCAAGAACGTGCAGGTGAGTGGTATCGGCCACCTCGCTCTTCCGGTGCACCCGGCCGTCGCGACCGGCATACGGGACGCCCTCGACGAGGTCGGCGCGGCGGCGGACGCCACGCCCGGCGCGCCCGGCACTCCCGGAGCGCACACCGGTGATCTGACGGTCGCCTGAGCGCGACCGGCCGGACGATCGCAAGGTGTCACAAGTAGTCCACGACCGGACGCCCGACGCCACTTTCGGCCAGAAAGAGACATGCGACGGCATAACGGCCGCTCCGCGCGGCCGACTTACCGGGTCCACACCGCACCGGAACGACCGCCGAAATTCGAACGGATCTCGAACATAGGGCCAAACCCGTGCCCGCCCTCCCCCGAAACCCCACCGAATGCCCCTTTCCCCCGGGCATGAAACCTGCGGAAGATTGTCGCGCCCGCATACCGCCGGGTACAGTCGCCGCACTGCTCTGGCAGCCCCTGTTGTGCTCTGGCAGACCCTGTCGTCTAGGCGAGAGAGAAGTTGGTGAACGACCGTCACCCGTCGGGGACCATGACCACCCCGGCCCCGGCTTCCGACGCCGAACCGGCGCACCAGGCGTCGTACGGCTCCCCGGAAGCCCCGTACGGCGACTTCACCACGTACAACGGTTACGACTCCGGGATCTACGACACCGGCGCGCACGCCACGGGTCACTTCACGGCCGACCCCCTCTTCGGCGGCATGCCGGGCGACGCCGCGCAGGCCGCCCCGACCGGGACGTACGACGCCACGCAGTGGTCCACGGGCAGCCACCACGTCCTGCACCACGACCCGTACGCGGCCCAGCACCACGCCTCCTACGACACGGGCTCCTACGACGCCACCGCCTGGTCCACGGGCGGGCAGCAGTTGCCGGGCATCCCGCCGCAGGCCCCGGCGGCCGACGGCGGCTGGGGTTCCCCCCTCGCGGAGGGCGACACCGGCGCCTGGCTCCCGCCCGACGAGACCGGCGCCCCCGCCGACCCGACCCAGCAGTGGGAATGGGGCACGCAGGCCTTCGACACCGGCGCCTACGACGCGACGCAGTGGAACTCCGACGGCGGCGAGGCCGCCGAGAGCGGCGACGAGTACGGGCGGCCGGGCGAGGCGGCCTTCGACGAGCAGGCCGAGGTCCCCTTCGACCAGCAGGCCACCGCCACCTTCGAGCAGGTCGGCCGCGGCGGCTCCGGCGACGACGAGTCGGCCGACGCCGCCCCGCGCCTCCTCGACGGCCAGGAGGAGACCGCCCCGGCCCCGCTCGGACGGGCCGCCACCCGCAACGCGAACCGCTCCCGGCGCCGTACGCCCGTGCGGCGCTCCGCGCTGCTGACGGTGGCCGTGCCCTCGGCGTGCGTCATGGGCGTGGCCGGCATCGCGGCGGCCTCGGTCGGCACCCTGACCGGGGGCGAGGAGCAGGACACCACGGCGTCCGCCTCCGAGGCGCAGGCGGTGAAGCCGTCCGCCGCGAACAACAAGCTGGACACCCAGCTCCAGACGCTCACCGCCGAGGCCGACGACTTCGCCGACCGGGCCAGCCGCACGCAGGAACGCATCGACCTCAAGACGCAGCAGGAGGCCGAGAAGAAGAAGGCGGCGGCGGAGGCGGCCCGCAAGGAGCGGCTGCGCCCCAAGTACGCGCTGCCGGTGGCCAACCAGGGGCTGAGCGCCTACTACGGCCAGTCCGGCGTCAACTGGATGTCCCAGCACACCGGTATCGACTTCCCCGTCTCCTACGGCACCACCGTGGTGGCGGCGACCGACGGCACCGTGCGCACCCAGTGGAACAGCGCCTACGGCAACATGCTGATAGTGACGGCGAAGGACGGCACGGAGACCTGGTACTGCCACCTCTCCAGCTACCGCGTCCCCTCCGGTACGACGGTGAAGGCCGGCGACCCGGTCGCGTACTCCGGGAACTCCGGCAACTCCACCGGACCGCACCTGCACTTCGAGGTCCGGCCGGGCGGAGCCTCCTCGATCGACCCGCTGTCGTGGCTGCGCAGCCACGGGCTCGACCCGACGTAGCCCTCCCGGCCCTCGCCCCCTCGACTCCGCGATGAGCCCCCGTCGTCGACCTGACGCCGGGGGCTCGTGCCGTACGCGCTACAGCTTCTCCACCGGCGCGTAGCGCAGCAGCAGCCGCTTCGGCTTGGGCTCGCCGAAGTCGACCGTCGCCTCCGCGTTGGCGCCCGTGCCCTTCACGCCGACGACGGTGCCGAGGCCGAACTGGTCGTGGGTGACGCGGTCGCCGACGGCCAGGGCGATCACCGGCTTCTCCGCGGTGCGCCGCGTGGCGAAGCCGGAGGCGCCGGCCGCCGAGGAACGCGAGCGGGACGACGACAGCGAGGCCGCCACCCCGGACACCGGGCCGGAGGACACCGGCGAGGCCGCCCCCGTCCGCTTCCAGTCCACGTGCGCGGCCGGGATCTCCTCCAGGAACCGCGAGGGCGGGTTGTACGACGGCTGCCCCCAGGCGCTGCGCAGCGCCGAGCGCGTCAGGTAGAGCCGCTCCCGCGCGCGGGTGATGCCGACGTAGGCCAGGCGGCGCTCCTCCTCCAGCTCCTTGGTCTGGCCGAGGGCGCGCATGTGCGGGAACACGCCGTC
Source organism: Streptomyces sp. NPDC031554 (assembly GCF_055580685.1). NCBI lineage: Bacteria > Bacillati > Actinomycetota > Actinomycetes > Kitasatosporales > Streptomycetaceae > Streptomyces > Streptomyces sp. NPDC031554. Next base: position 938,645 of record NZ_JBVIKX010000001.1, read on the forward strand.
CTCCATGCCGGTGAGGAAGACCACCGGGAACTCCAGGCCCTTGGCGGTGTGGAGGGTCATGAGCGTGATGACACCCGAACCGTCCTCGCCCTCGTCCGGGATCTGGTCGGAGTCGGCGACCAGCGCGACCCGCTCCAGGAAGTCGGAGAGCGAGCCGGTCGCCTCGCCCTCGCCGGACTCCTGCTCGAACTCCAGCGCCACGGCGGCGAGTTCCTGCAGGTTCTCGATGCGGGTCTCGTCCTGCGGGTCGGTGGAGGCCTGCAACTCGGCCAGATAGCCGGTGCGTTCGAGCACGGCCTCCAGGACGGTCGCCGGTCCCGCGCCCGACTCGACGACCGTGCGCAGCTCCTCCATCAGCGTGTTGAACCGCTTGACGGCGTTCGTGGAGCGCGCGGCCATGCCGTAGGCCTCGTCGACGCGCTTGAGGGCCTGCGGGAAGCTGATCCTCTCGCGCTGGGAGAGGGCGTCGATCATCGCCTCGGCGCGCTCGCCGATGCCGCGCTTGGGCACGTTGAGGATGCGGCGCAGCGGGACCGAGTCCTCGGGGTTGGCGAGGACGCGCAGGTAGGCCAGGACGTCCCGGACCTCCTTGCGCTCGTAGAAGCGGACACCGCCGACGACCTTGTAGGGCAGGCCGACGCGGATGAAGACCTCCTCGAAGACGCGGGACTGCGCGTTGGTCCGGTAGAAGAGGGCGACGTCGCCGGCCTTGGCCTTGCCCGCGTCCGTGAGGCGGTCTATCTCGTCGGCGACGAACTGTGCCTCGTCGTGCTCGGTGTCGGCGACGTAGCCGGTGATGCGCGCGCCCTCGCCCGCGTTGGTCCACAGGTTCTTGGGGCGGCGGGACTCGTTGCGCTCGATGACGGCGTTGGCGGCGGTGAGGATCGTCTGGGTGGAGCGGTAGTTCTGCTCCAGCAGGATCGTGGTGGCGTCCGGGTAGTCCTCCTCGAACTGGAGGATGTTGCGGATGGTCGCCCCGCGGAAGGCGTAGATCGACTGGTCGGCGTCGCCCACGACGCACAGCTCGGCGGGCGGCAGGTCGTCCGCGCCCCGCGGCGCGTCCGCCGGGTGCTCGACGGAGCCGACGAGCTCCCTGACCAGGGCGTACTGGGCGTGGTTGGTGTCCTGGTACTCGTCGACGAGGACGTGCCGGAAGCGACGGCGGTAGTGCTCGGCGACGTCGGGGAAGGCGCGCAGCAGGTTGACCGTCGTCATGATCAGGTCGTCGAAGTCGAGGGCGTTCGCCTCGCGCAGCCGCGACTGGTACATGGCGTAGGCCTGCGCGAGGGTCTTCTCGAAGCCGTCGGCCGCCCGGGCGGCGAAGTCCTCCTCGTCGATCAGCTCGTTCTTCAGGTTGCTGATCTTCGCGCTGAAGGACTTGGGCGGGAAGCGCTTGGGATCGAGGTCGAGGTCGCGGCAGACCAGGGCCATCAGGCGCTTGGAGTCGGCGGCGTCGTAGATCGAGAACGACGAGGTGAAGCCGAGCCGCTTGCTCTCGCGGCGCAGGATGCGCACGCACGCGCTGTGGAAGGTCATCACCCACATCGCGTTCGCCCGCGGGCCGACGAGCTGCTCGACGCGCTCCTTCATCTCGCCCGCGGCCTTGTTGGTGAAGGTGATCGCGAGGATCTGGCCCGGGTGGACGTGCCGCTCGGCGAGGAGGTGGGCGATGCGGTGGGTCAGCACGCGCGTCTTGCCCGAGCCGGCGCCGGCGACGATGAGCAGCGGGGTGCCTGAGTGGACGACGGCCGCGCGCTGGTTGTCGTTGAGCCCCTCCAGGAGCGCCGCCGCGTCGACCGGGGGGCGGGGGGCGCCGTCGCGGTAGTGGGTGTCCCGGTCCGGCGGCACGTCGAACTTCCCGCCGAACAGATCGTCCGGGACCGGCTCCGGAAGGTGATCGTCCTCGGGCGGCGGCGGGGGTTCCTCGTGGTGGCCGCGGGGGGCCTGGAGGTCCGCCAGGAAGCTGTCGTCAAAGAGGCTGCTCATCGCTCTCCGAGTCTAGGCCGCCGCACCGACAGCCCGAAGCCGTCCGGGAAACATCCCCCGCCCCTCACCGAACGGGGCGCCCCCGGCACCGTCGGTGACGCCGGGCGGCAAACCTTCCCGAGGTCACGAAAATGTATCGGGCATATCACCCACCAACCTTCACAGGGGGCACACCGGTTGGCTACCGTGCCGGGCAGGCCGCTCGACCCCCTCCGGCGAACCTCGCCGGGCCGTGCGGCCTCCGCCGAGTCCGGTGCGCCCCGCGGCGACCGGAGCCGGGGACCCACCGAGACCTTGGGGTGAATCGGCTCACTCCCGCGGGAGGCGAGCCGTAGGGCAACCCTTCCACGCATCCGCCCGAACCCGACAGCTAACCCGGTAGGCGGAGCATGGAAGGAGTCGCCTCCCTTGGCGTCGCAGCACCGCAAGCCGCGTCCCGCGAGCACGCGCATGGCAGGCATCCGCACGCCCGCCCTCGCCACCGCCGCCCTCACCTCGGTGGCCCTGCTCTCGCAGACGGCCACCGCCGCCCCCTCCGCCGACGACAGGCCGAGCCTGGAGGAGGTCGAGAAGAAGGTCGACGACCTCTACCGCCAGGCGGAGACGGCCACCGAGAAGTACAACGCCGCCAAGGAGAAGACCGGCAAGCAGCGCAAGAAGGTCGACACCCTCCTCGACGACGTCGCGCAGCGCGCCCAGAAGCTCAACGACGCGCGCGCGGAGCTGGGGGCCTACGCCGCCGCCCAGTACCGCACCGGCGCCACCGCCCCCGACACGGCGACCTTCCTGCTCGCGGACTCCCCGCAGGACTACTTCGACCAGACGCAGCTGATGGGCCGGGTGACCGACCGCCAGAAGGTCGCGGTCGACGACTACTTCGCCGACCAGGCGGAGACGATGAAGAAGCGCGAGGAGGCCTCCCGGAGCCTTCAGACGCTCACCGACTCGCAGGACGACCTGAAGACCGCCAAGGCCACCGTCCAGAAGAAGCTCGGCTCCGCCCGCGCGCTGCTGTCGCAGCTGACGGCCGAGGAGAAGGCGCGGCTGGCGAAGATCGAGGAGCAGAAGCGGCAGGAGGCCGCCCGCAAGGCCGCCGAGCTGGCCGAACAGCAGGCGGAGCAGGCGGCCGCGCGGCAGGAGAGCGCCGGCGCGTCGGACCCGGCGGGCACCGGCACGTCGACGCCCTCGTCGCCCTCGACGTCCTCGGCGTCTCCGTCCCCCTCCACGGATTCCTCGTACGCCACCAAGGCCGGGAAGGCGCTGGCGTTCGCCCGCGCGCAGATCGGCAAGCCGTACGTGTGGGGTGCGACCGGTCCGGACTCCTACGACTGCTCCGGCCTCACCCAGGCCGCCTGGAAGGCCGCCGGCGTCTCCCTGCCGCGCGTCACCTACGACCAGGTGAACGCCGGCACGACGGTCTCCCTCTCCGCCGCGCAACCCGGTGACCTGGTCTTCTTCTACGCCGACGTCACCCATGTCGGCATCTACATAGGCAACGGCATGATGATCCACGCCCCGAAGCCCGGCGCGTACGTGCGCGAGGAGTCGATCTACTACGACGGGGAGTCGTCGATCCACAGCGTGGTGCGCCCGGCCTGACGGAACACCGCCCGCGCGGGCGTGCGGCGCCCGTGCGGGCGGGGGCACCCGTGCGGGCGGCGGCCGGGTGTCCTGCGCCCGCGCGTTTCTCGCCGCCCCCGCGCGCGTGCGCCGGGGGAAGCCGCCGCGCGCTCCCCAGTGCCGTGGCGGGCGACGTTCGCCCGTGAAGGAGCGGCGTCCGGTGCGTGCTCTCGGCGTGTCGGCCGGAGTCCCTCGTACGGGACGTACCCGGGTCTTCGGCCGGTGCGGCGAGAGTGCGTGCCGGGCGTCGCGACGGGGCGGACGTCGCCTGTCGCGGCACTAGCATCGGCGGCATGCCCCGCATCTCTCCCCTCCGCGCCTGGTGGGCCGCGCGTCCACCGGCGGCCGGGGCCGCCGTGACGGCGACCGGCATCCTGTCGGTCGGCCTGCGTCAGACGGGGTACGGCCTCCTGTCCGACGTCACCCTGGCGCTGGCCTGCGCGGCCTGGCTGGCGCTGGCGGCGGACTTCGTCCTGCGGCTGGTGCACGAGCGCGAGCGGTGGCGGGCCGAGGCGGGCACGCCGGCGGCGCTCATGGCCGTGTCGGCCACCACCGTCCTCGGCACCCGGCTCAGCGCGGCCGACCGGTCCGTCCTCGCCTGGGCGCTGCTGGCCCTGGCCGCGGTGCTGTGGCCGGTCCTCATGGTGGACGTCGTACGGCGCTGGGGCCCGCGCATGCCCGGATCGGTGTTCCTGTGCTGTGTGGCGACCCAGGGGCTCGCGGTGCTCGCGGCGAGTCTGGCGCGGGCCGAGTCGGTGGCCTGGCCGGCGCACCTGGCGCTGGTGCCGTTCTGGCTCGGTCTCGTCCTGTACGGCCTCGCGCTGGCCCGCTTCGATCCGCGGCAGGTGCGGGAGGGCCACGGGGACCACTGGGTGTCGGTCGGGGCGCTCGCCGTCTCGGCGCTGGCCGGGTCGACGCTCCTGACGGCCGAGGACGGCGGCCTGTACCTGTGGAACGACGACGACCGCGGCGTCCTGCGCACGGTGACCGTCGCGCTGCTCGTGCTCGCCCTGGCCGGGTACGCCGTGCTGCTCGCCGCGGAGGTGCGGTGGCCGCGGACGCGCCGCGACGTGCGCCGCTGGGCGACGGTGTTCCCGATGGGGATGACGGCGGCGGTGACGCTGTCGGTCGCCGCCGCCGACGGCGTGCCGTGGCTGGAGGTCGCCGGGGAGGTGCTGCTGTGGGCCGCGGTGGCGGCGTGGTCGGCCGTCGCCGCGGGGGCGGTCGCGGACGGGCGGGCGTGGCTCAGGTCCAGAGCACCGCGATGAAGACGTTGGCCACGGTCAGCAGGCCGACGAGGCCGAACAGGGGCTTCTCCACCCGCTCCTCGTCCCGCTTCACGTAGACCAGGCCGAGGATCACGATCAGCAGGGCCAGCTTCACACCGATCTTGACGTTGTTCACCTCCTGGTCGTCCGCCTGGTTGAGGCCGACCAGGATCACGCCGGTGACCAGCATCGTCGCGGCACCGTGCAGCATCGCGGGGACGAAGCGGGCCGTGCCCTGCCCCATCGCCTTCATCTGGGTGAGGAAACCGCCGAGCAGCGCGGCGATGCCGACGATGTGCAGGCCGACGAAGAGGTGGATGAGTACGTCCATGAGGCCGGATGCTAGCCACCGGGCCGGACGCCTCCCGACACCGGCCCGCACCCACCGCCCCCACCCGCGGGTGTGCGCCGCATAGCAGCGTGCCGCTTCGGGGCGCCCGGGATTCGCCGCATCGGTCGGCCCACCGCGTGAAGTCGACGACCGGGGACCGGCGGTACGGGCAGGTCCGGTCACCCGGCGGTCCGCTCCTGTCACTTCCGTACATCGCGTCACCGGACCGGCACGAACGGGCCTAGCGTCCTCCCCCAGGTGACCGGCTTCCCACCGCCGCCCGGACCAGGGGCGGCAGCCGGACACCACCGCCGAGAGTCCGGCGGCGCTCCGCTCCCCCGTGCGGACGTCGCCGGGCGCGTCAGCCGCACCGTGCGGCCGTACGTCCGCTCCCCCGGCGGCCGGGGCCGTCCCCGCGCGGCCCCGGTCACCGGCGGGCGTACCGACGAGGCGGTCGACGAAAGGACGTGCAGTCTTACGTGGCAGCGCACCGCAAGCCCCGTCAGCGTTCGGTCGGCGGCCACACGGCCCGCGCGGCGGCGACCCTCGCCCTCGCCGGGGTGGCCGGCGCGACCGCCTTCGACGGGGTCGGGCACGCCGAGCCGAATCCCACCCCGGCCCAGGTGAAGGCCAAGGTGGACAAGCTGTACCAGGAGGCCGAGGCCGCCACCGAGAAGTACAACGGCGCCCGGGAGAGGGCGACCGCCGCCGAACGGCGGCTGGAGACGCTGCGCGACGAGGCCGCGCGCAAGGAGGCCCGGCTCAACACGGCCCGCGAGGCGCTCGGGACGATGGCCGCGGCACAGTACCGCGGCGGCGGTCTCGACCAGGCGGTGCAGCTCGCGCTCTCCGACGACCCCGACCGGTACCTCGACGACGCCGCCCTCGCCGAACGGGCGGGCGACCGCCAGTCCGCCGCCGTCACCCGGGTCGGCAGGCAGCTGCGGGAGATCGAGCAGCTGCGCGGCGCCGCCCGCGTGCAGCTGGCCTCGCTCAAGACGCGTCAGGCGGAGCTGAAGCGGCACAAGAGGACGATCACCGAGAAGCTGGCCACGGCGCGGCGCCTGCTGAACCGGCTCACGGCCGCGGAACGGGCCCGGCTCACCGCGGACACGGGCGGCGGGACGGACACCCGTGCCTCACGGACCTCGGCGGGAGCCCGCGAGGGCCTGCCCGCCCCCGGCGCGGCCACCGCGGCCGGCTCCCGCGCGGCGGCGGCCGTCTCCTACGCCTACGCCAAGCTGGGCAGCCCCTACGTGTGGGGGGCGACCGGCCCGGACGCCTTCGACTGCTCGGGCCTGATCCAGGCGGCGTACCGCTCGGCGGACGTCTCCCTGCCCCGCACGACGTACGCCCAGATCGACGCCGGGCGCCGCGTCTCCCGCTCCGAGCTCCGGCCGGGCGACCTGGTGTTCTTCTACCCCGGCGTCACCCATGTCGGGCTCTACATCGGCGGCGGCAGGATGATCCACGCCCCGAACCCGTCGGCCCCGGTGCGCGTCGCCCCGATCGACGAGATGCCGTACGCGGGGGCGACCCGGGTGGTCTGAGGCTCCCCCGTCACACCAGCCGGCGGGCCGTCGCCCAGCGGGTCAGCTCGTGGCGGTTGGACAGCTGGAGCTTGCGCAGGACCGCCGACACGTGGGACTCGACCGTCTTCACCGAGATGAACAGCTGCTTGGCGATCTCCTTGTAGGCGTAACCGCGCGCGATGAGGCGCAGCACCTCGCGCTCGCGCTGGGTGAGACGGTCGAGGTCCTCGTCGACCGGCGGGGCGTCGGTGGAGGCGAAGGCGTCCAGGACGAACCCGGCGAGCCGCGGCGAGAAGACCGCGTCGCCCTCCTGGACGCGGAAGACGGAGTCGACCAGGTCGGTGCCGGTGATCGTCTTGGTGACATAGCCGCGCGCGCCGCCGCGGATGACGCCGATCACGTCCTCCGCGGCGTCCGAGACGGACAGCGCGAGGAAACGCACGGGTCGCTCGGCGTCGCTCATCAACGGGGCGCAGCGGCGCAGCACTTCGACGCCGCCGCCACCCGGCAGGTGCACGTCGAGCAGGACCACCTCGGGCCGGGTCGCGGTGATGACCGTGACCGCCTGGTCGACGTCGGCGGCCTCGCCCACGACCTCCACACCGGTCTCCTCGGTCCGGCCGATCTCGGCCTGCACCCCCGTGCGGAACATGCGGTGGTCGTCGACGAGGACCACCCGCACGTGCCGTCCGGCGCCGCCCCCGTCGTGCGCGGGAGCGGCCGCCGGGGCCGCCCCCGTCGTGCCGTTCGTCTCGGTCGGGTCGCTCATCACTTCTCCGCCCTCTCCATCTCCAGCTCGACCTCCGTGCCGCCGCCCGGGACCGCCCGCAGCCGCGCCGTGCCGCCGTTGCGCTCCATGCGGCCGATGATCGATTCTCTGACGCCCATCCGGTCGGCGGGTATCGCGTCGAGGTCGAAGCCGGGACCGCGGTCCCGGACGGACACGAAGACCGTCCTGCCCTCGACCTCGGCGTAGACCTGTACGGCGCCGCCCTCGCCACCGTACTTGGCGGCGTTCACCATCGCTTCGCGCGCGGCCTGCATCTGCGCGGTCAGCCGCTCGTCGAGCGGGCAGTCGCCGACGACCACGACCTCCAGGGGGACGCCGTGCTTGTCCTCCACCTCCGCGGCGTGGCGCCGGACCGCGTCGGCGAGGGCGGTGGGCTCGTCCGCCTCGTCCTTTCCGGTGCCCTCCGGCTTGTACAGCCAGGTGCGCAGGTCGCGCTCCTGGGCGCGGGCGAGGCGGCGCACCTCGCCCGCGTTCTCCGCGTTGCGCTGGATCAGGGTCAGGGTGTGCAGCACCGAGTCGTGCACGTGGGCGGCGACCTCGGCCCGCTCCTGCGCGCGGATGCGCATCAGCCGCTCCTCGGACAGGTCCTGCGTCATGCGCACCAGGTAGGGCCCGGCGAGCAGGGTGATGCCGACCAGGACGGCGAGGGCCGCCTGCAGGACCGAACCGAGGTGGGCCGCGGAACCCTGGAGGACGAAGATGCCGGAGACGCCCGCGGTGACCAGCAGGACACCGGCTCCGGCGCGCAGCAGCGTGAGCGTGCGGCGCCGCCGGCCGACCTCGACCCAGCGGGCCCGCCGGGCGTTGTCCGCCTGGCGCCAGACGAGGGCGACGCCCGCGCCGACGAGCACGGCGGGCAGGAGGTAGGCCTTGGCGCCACTGCCCAGGTTCACGTTGCCGACGAAGACCATGGCGACGACGACCATGAGGAGCAGGGCGACGATCTGGCCCCTGTCGGGCTTGCGGGCGACGAGTCTGCGACGGCCGTCGGGCGCGGACCCGCCGGCGACGAAGGAGGAGGGCCGCTGATCGCCGACCCCGCCGATGCCGAGCGGGACGAAGAACCAGAAGGCCGCGTAGAGCAGGGCACCGAGACCGTCCGCCATGAACAGGCCGACGAACACGAGCCGCACCCAGATCACGGGCAGCCCGAGATGTCCGGCGAGCCCCCGCGCCACACCACCCAGCCAGCGTCCGTCGCCGCTGCGGTAGAGCTTGCGCGGCGGCCGCGGTTCGACGAGTGGCGCTGTGGCGGCTTCCGGCATGCCAACGATGGTCACACGGCCACAGGTCCCGGGCATCAGGGTTCGTCCCCGAGACGCCCCTGATCTTCGGCCGCCCCGCACGGCGAACGCTTCCCGGGTGGCGGCTCAGGGCCGATATCAGGGTCCGACCAGGGTCGTTCCGACTGCCGCCGGGGCCGCTCGCCCGCCACCATGGACTCATGACGGATCACCAGCACGCCGCGGACACCGGACCGGACGGGGGCGGCGCACCCGACGCCGACACCCCGCCCGCCGGTGCCCGCGGCGGGGCGTCGACGGGCGGCCCCGGCTCCCACCCCGGCTCCCCTCCCGGCGGCGGCCCCGGCCTCGGCCTCGCCGAGCGTCCCCCGCACCGGTTCCGCCGCGACCGCGAGCACAAGCTGCTCGCCGGCGTGTGCGCGGGCCTCGGACGGCAGTGCGACATGGACCCGGTGATCTTCCGGATCACGCTCGCCGTCCTCTCCGCGACCGGCGGCATCGGCCTCATCTTCTACGGCTTCGCCTGGCTGTTCGTCCCCTACACCGACGACGGCGGGAACGAGGTGCGCAAGCTGCTGACCGGCCGGGTCGACGGCCAGGCCCTCGCGGCCGTGCTGTTCGCGCTGGTGGGCTGCGGGGTGTTCCTGTCGATGCTCAACAACGGCGGTGTGCTCACCTTCGCCGTCGTCCTCTCCCTCCTGCTGGCCGGCGCCGGCTACTGGTCGCGGCACCGGGAGGCCTCCGACGCCGACCCGCTCGCCGCCCAGGCCGTGGCCGACGCCCCGCCGGAGGCCAAGGCGCCCCCGGTCCCGGCCGCGTACCCGTCCTGGTGGCGCGACCCGATCGTGAAGGACGGCACGCACGACGGCGGCACGGGATACCTGTGGGGCCCCGGGGACTCCGGCGCCCCGGACTTCATGTCCTCGGTCGACGTGGACCTCACCGGGTACGCGCACAGCCGCCAGGACATACGCACCCCGTACGCCAGGGCGCCCCGGTCGCGGGGTCCCCGCTGGATCGGCGGCTGGTCCTTCCTGCTCGCGCTGCTCGCGGGCGGCCTGGCGACCCGGTTCGCCTGGGACGGGCACCCGCTGGGCACCAGCCTGCAGGCCGGCCTGTCCGTCGCGCTGGTCGTGCTCGGCACGGGGATCGCGGTCAGCTCGCTGCTGGGGCGCACCGGCGCGGGGTCGGTCCTCCTGGCGATCGTCACGGCCGGCCTGCTCGCCGGCTCGGCCACGGTGCCGAAGGACATCGGCACGCGCTGGGTCGACACCACGTGGCGGCCCGCGACGGCGGCGGACGTCCGGGAGGGCTATGACCTCGGCACCGGTGACGCCACCCTGGACCTGTCCCGGCTCCGGCCCGCGAAGGGGCGGACGGTGAGCACCGACGCCGAGGTGGGACTCGGCCGGCTGCGGGTGGTCGTGCCGCCGGACGTGACGGTGGAGGTCCGGATCGACGTGGGCCTGGGCGACATCCGACTGCCGGGTGAGGACCGGAAGGACGTGGACGTGGAGCCGGGCAAGCACAGGGAGGTGACCTTGTCCCCCCTCTCCGGCGGCAAGGACACCGGGACGATCGACCTCGACCTCCGGGTCGGGGCGGGACAGGTGGAGGTGGCCCGTGCTGCGTCATGATTTCCGGCCGGGCCGGCTGGTCGCCGGCTCCGCCTTCGTCCTGGTGGGAATCATGTACGCGGGCGACGCGGGCGGTCACTGGGAGACCCCCTGGTTCGCCGTCGTCCCCGTCGTCGTGGCCGGTCTGTGTCTGGCGGCCGTCGCCGGTCTCGTGAGCCGCGCGGTCCGCGGACGCCGGGACGCGAAGCCGGGCTCCTCCGCGGACCGGGGCACGGACACGGGAACGGGAGCGGAGTCGGCGAGACCGGCGGGAAACTGACCGCGGGAGCGGGGCCGGCCGGGGAACCGGTCCCGGCCGAGGACCGTGCCCAGGGAGGGCACGGCCTACAGGAAGCCTCCGGACCGCTGACGCCTCCTGGTGTGCCAGGCGGCGTCGAGGGAGAGGACCGGGGCGCCGGCGAGGACGAGCGGCAGCCACGCCATGAGGTAGGCGAGGTCGTTGCCGTAGTAGTACGGGTCGGAGGCCCAGCTCACGGTCAGCCACAGGCTGAGGGAGATCAGCGCGCCGCCGAGGGCGGCCAGGCGGGTGAGGACGCCGAGGAGGGTGCCGATGCCGACGGCGAGTTCACCGAAGGCCATGGCGTAACCGAAGCCGGTGGGGTTCTTGAGGGCGAGGTCGACCAGGGCGGGGACGGCCGAGGAGTCCCGCACCGCCCGCATGGTGTCGCCGATCGAGCCGGCGCCGCTGTCCTTGAGGAAGGCGCCGTCGGTGAGTTTGTCGAGGCCGGCGTAGACGAAGGTGACGCCGAGGAAGATCCGGAGCGGGAGGAGGGCGTAACGGGTGGCGGTGTCCCGCCAGTTGCCGCGGTCGCCGTCGAGATAGGGGGAGCGCGTGTCCGTCCGCCTGCTGTGAGTCATCGCCCGTAGCCGCCCGTCGCCCGCAGTGATGGAACCCTCAACAAACCATACGCACGAAAGGGAGGGCGCGCTCAATGGTCGGTCAGGTTGCCGAACGTCTCTTCCGGGCTTTGAGCGTCCGGGCTCTGGACGTCCGGGTCCCGGCTGTCCGGGCCCTGGGCGTCCGGGGCTCGCGCGCCCCCGTTGCGCCCGTCTCAGTCCGTCACGTCGATCGTGCAGCGGTTCGTCTCCACGCCGGCCGCGGTGACCACCTGCACCTCCACCCGGCCGGGCTCGACCTCCACCGGGACCGGGACGGTGAGGACCGCGTCGGTGGGATTGCTGAAGCCGCCCGTGACCGGGACGAGGGGCACGTGGACGTGGACGGCGCCGATGCGGACGACCATGCGGGAGAGGCGGTCGGCGGTCTGCGCGCCCGGCGGCACGAACCCGGCGCCGCGGATCTCGATGTCGTCACCGGTGCGGATCGGGGCGTCCAGGTCGCCCGCCTCGCGGGAGCGGACGACGGACAGGATCACGGGCCGCCCGCCCTCGGCGTACTTCCCGGCGAGGTAGGTCGCGGCCGACACCAGCACCATCACCGCCAGGCCCCAGGGCAGGTCGGGCAGCTGGTCGGGGCGGCGGGCGAGGCGTACGGCGGCGAAGACCAGGGCGACGGCGCTGATGACGACGTACTGGATGTCGGCGAAGGTGCCGCGGCCGGCGTCGTCGGTGAACAGGTCGGCGGCGCGGGGCCGGTGTGCGCGGACCTTCTGGAGCCGCTGGCCGAGGACGCGCATGCCGACCACGCGCCGCACCAGCACGGCGATCGCGCAGACCACGGCGAGGACGGTCACCGCGCCGGCGCCGTGCGCCAGGTCGAGTCCGGAGATCAGGGCGTCGCGCTCGGCGGGTCCGGACGCGGCCGCCAGCCTTCCCACCAGGACCAGTACCGCGTACACCACGAACAGCACCCAGGCGGCGGCGACCGCGCGGGAGGTGGACAGGCGGTTGTCCTCGCCGATCACGGGGGCCAGCGCCCCGCCGCGCGTCCGGTGGAACCAGGAGGCCGCCGTCAGGGCGCCGCCGACGAGCAGCGCGGCGAGCAGTCCGGCGGTGCGGGCCGTGGTCCAGCCGGCGCCGATCGCGGTCAGGGACTGCACCAGCAGCAGGGTGACGACCGCGGCCCCGACCGTGCGGGCCGTGCGCGGCCAGACCCGGTCGAGCCAGAACTCGCCCTCGGCGCGGCCGCGTTCGGCGACGAGCTCGGCGGACTGGGCCAGTTCCTCCGACACCCACTGGCGGGAGGCGGACGCCGAGTGGGCGACGGCGGCCGGCAGCCCCTGTCCGGCGGCGAACCCGTCGCGCTTCGCCAGGAAGGCGGCGACCGCCCGCCGGTGCCCCTCGCGCGCCCCGTGCGGGCAGTCCCCGCAGGCACAGCCCCCGTCGTGCGCGCCCGGTTCCGGGCCCTGTCTCGCCTCCTGCACCGCCACTGCCGATGCCCGCCTTCCCCACTACCCGTACGGCTGGTGGCCCCGGTGAGAACCGGCCCCCGACCTTGTGAACAACTCCCCTGCAACGACAGCGAATTGTGCCTTACGGCACACCGCCGTGCTCCGGCAGGTCTGGTCAGCGCGGGTGAATCCGGGACCGCCGTGTTGACCCGGCTAGTCGAGCAGGTCGGGTTCGCTGCGGCTGATGTCCTGCCACAGGGGCTGGTAGTTGATCCACGCCACCAGGTCGCCGCCGAGCTGTTCCCGGGTCGCCACCGCCGCCTTGTGCTCGATCAGGACGGGGCGGCCGGCGGCGCGGGCGGTGAGCTGGACCTGGCTGGAGCGTTCCATCGACAGGAACCACCAGGCCGCCGCGTCCACCGAGTCGCCGACGGTCAGCGGCCCGTGGTTGCGCAGGACCAGTGCCTTGCGGCTGCCGAGCGCGGCCGCGATGCGCCGCCCCTCCTCCGCGTCGACGGCGACGCCGGTGTAGGCGTCGTACAGCGCCATGTCCTCGTAGAAGGCGCAGCTCTCCTGGGTGATGGGGTCGATCAGTTCGCCGAGGGCGGCGAGGGCACGCCCGTGGACGGAGTGGCAGTGGGCGACGGCGACGACGTCCGGCCGGGCGGCGTGCACCTGCGCGTGCACGGTGAAGGCGGCCTGGTTGACGTGGTAGCGGCCCTCGACGACCTGTCCGTCGGCGTTGACGAGGACGAGGTCGCTCACGGTGACGTGCTTGAAGGGGACGCCGAACGGATTGACCCAGAAGCAGTCGCTGTGCTCGGGGTCGCGTGCGGTGATGTGGCCGGAGACCCCGTCCTCGAAGCCGTGGCGTCCGAAGATCCGTACGGCGCCCGCGAGCCGTTCCCTGCGGTGCCGGCGCTCGTCCTCGACCGATTCGTGCATCGGCGGCATGGCGAACCGCAGTCGGTCGGTGGGCAGCGGGGCGGGAGACGTGGGCCCGTGCATCGGTCCTCCAGCACTGGGATGCGTTACGGGCGGAAGCTACCGCCGGTCAGGGGAAAAGGGCAGAGCCGTTGTGCAAAGATGACGATTTTCGTCACCCGTGGAGTACGACGTGAGCAGCACCGACCGGCACCTCTCCTCCCTCATGCGGCAGATCGCCACCCGCGACGAGGTCGAACTGGTCCACCCCTTCGCCGAGTGGCAGACCTTCGGCGCGCTGGCCTACGTCGCCGAGTGCTACGGCTTCCGCTACGCGGGCGTGCGGCTGATCGGCAAGCAGCGGGTCGTCCACGTCACCCTGGTGCGCGACACCTCCCCCTGGGCGCGGCAGCGGGCGGCGGCGAACACCGCGGCCTTCCCCGACCCGGGCGCCGGGCGTCCCGTGCCGGGCATGTACCTCGGCTCGCTCACCCCGGTCCCCGAGGCGCGGCCGGACGTCGAGCTGCTCACGACGCTCATCCGTCACGAGGCGCTGGAGGCGGCCGTGAACCGCCGGCAGCTGCTGGCCATGGCCTGGGGCTTCGCCGCGCTGTTCCTGCTGATGGCGCCGCTGACCGGGAAGTACGCCGTGCTGCTCCCGCTCGCCGTCCTGACCCCGCTGGGTCTGCTGGGAGCCCTGCGGGTCAACGCCTCCCGGCGGGCGAAGCTGGCGCGGCAGCTCGTCGCGGCGGGCTGCACGGCCGTACCGGACGGGTCGGGCCGGGTGCGCCACACGCGGCCGGCACCCCACACCGTCTGATCCACCCGACCCCCGGCCCCCGGCCTCCCGCCTACGCACCGCCCCGCCCCGCCTCGCACCACCCCGTCCCGTCCGGGATCCCCGACCCGTGACCCGCGGCCCGTCCCGTCATACCGGACAGAAGGTGTCGGGTATCGGCGCCACACTCGCCGTATGACAGCAGCACGCTCGACAGCGGGTTCGACAGGACGTTCCGCGACAGCGGTGAACTGGGCGGTGTTCGCCGGGGCGGAGCCGGAATTCGCGCGGGTCGTCGAGGAGCGCTTCGGCGCCTTCACGCACCACGTCCTCGCGACCCTGCGCAAGGACGGCTCCCCGCGCACCAGCGGACTGGAGGTGCGCTTCCTCCACGGTGAGCTGTGGCTCGGCATGATGCCGGGCTCGCTCAAGGTGCTCGACCTGCGCCGCGATCCCCGTTTCTCGCTCCAGGCCAACCCGGGCGAGGGCACCGGGATGGGCGGCGGCGACGTACGGATCGGCGGGCGGGCCGTCGAGGTCGAGGACGGGGCGGCGCGGGCCGCGTACGTGGAAGAGGTGGAACCGCCGCAGCCGTTCCACCTCTTCCGCACCGAGCTGACGGAGGTCGTGCGGACCCGCGTCGAGGACGACACGTATCTGGTCGCCCGGGTCTGGCGGCCCGGAGAGCCGGTGCGCTCTCTCAGGCGGACTTGAAGCCCGAAGGGCTCACTCCCATTCGATGGTGCCCGGCGGCTTCGAGGTGACGTCGACGACGACCCGGTTGACGTCGCGGACCTCGTTGGTGATCCGGGTGGAGATCTTCGCGAGGACGTCGTACGGCAGGCGCGACCAGTCGGCCGTCATGGCGTCCTCGGAGGAGACCGGGCGCAGCACGATCGGGTGACCGTAGGTGCGGCCGTCGCCCTGGACGCCGACGCTGCGGACGTCGGCGAGCAGGACCACCGGGCACTGCCAGATCTCGCGGTCGAGACCGGCCGCCGTCAGCTCCTCGCGGGCGATCGCGTCGGCGTCGCGGAGCAGGTCGAGGCGCTCCTTGGTGACCTCGCCGACGATCCGGATGCCGAGGCCGGGGCCGGGGAACGGCTGGCGCTGGACGATCTCCTCCGGCAGGCCGAGCTCCTGGCCGACCATGCGGACCTCGTCCTTGAACAGCTTGCGCAGCGGCTCGATGAGCTGGAACTCGAGGTCCTCGGGCAGCCCGCCCACGTTGTGGTGGGACTTGATGTTGGCGGTGCCGGTGCCGCCGCCGGACTCGACGACGTCCGGGTACAGGGTGCCCTGGACCAGGAACGCGACCTCGGGGCCCTCGTCGGCGATGATCTCCGCCTGGGCCTGCTCGAAGACGCGGATGAACTCGCGGCCGATGATCTTCCGCTTCTCCTCGGGGTCGGAGACCCCCTTGAGGGCGGTGAGGAAGCGCTCCTGCGCGTCGACGACCTTCAGCTGGACGCCGGTCGCGGCCACGAAGTCCTTCTCGACCTGCTCGGTCTCGCCCTTGCGCATGAGGCCGTGGTCGACGTAGACGCAGGTCAGCTGGGAGCCGATGGCCTTCTGGACCAGGGCGGCGGCCACCGCGGAGTCGACGCCGCCGGACAGGCCGCAGATCGCGCGCTTGTCGCCGACGAGTTCACGGATGGCGGTCACCTGCTCGTCGATGACGTTGCCGGTGGTCCAGTCCGGGGTGAGGCCCGCGCCGCGGTACAGGAAGTGCTCGAGCACCTGCTGGCCGTGCGTGGAGTGCATGACCTCGGGGTGGTACTGGACGCCGTAGAGCTTCTTCTCGTCGTTCTCGAAGGCGGCGACCGGGACGACGTCCGTGGAGGCCGTGACGGAGAAGCCCTCGGGGGCGGCGGAGCAGGCGTCGCCGTGCGACATCCACACGGGCTGCTCGGCCGGGGTGCCCTCGAAGAGGGTGGAGGAGGCGCGCGAGACGTGCAGGTCGGTGCGGCCGTACTCGCGGGCGCCGGTGTTGTCGACGGTGCCGCCGAGGGTCTGCGCCATCAGCTGGAAGCCGTAGCACATGCCGAAGACGGGGACGCCGGCCTCGAACAGCTCGCGGTCGAGGCGGGGGGCGCCCTCCTCGTAGACGGACGAGGGGCCGCCGGAGAGGATGATCGCCGCCGGGTTCTTGGCGAGCATCTCCGAGACGGGCGTGGTGCTCGGCACGATCTCGCTGTAGACCCGCGCCTCGCGGACTCGACGGGCGATGAGCTGGGCGTACTGCGCGCCGAAGTCGACGACCAGGACGGTGTCGGGGGCGGCGGCAGCGGGAGTCGCTGTTGACACGGGGGCCTTCCGGCGGTTTGGGCGGGGTCTCTGTGCTGTCCGATTCTACCGAGGTGGCCGCGGGACCGGTCCCGTCGCCGGGGACCGCCGGGGCCCGCGGCCCCCGGCGCGCGTGAACCGCCGTGGCATACTGGCCGCATGCTTTCGCACGCGACCTTCGTCTTTACCTATGGCATCCGGCCCGCCGGCTGCCATGGTCGTGCTGCTTGAGCTGACGCAGCGACTTCCCAGGCGCCCCGGGCCGACAAGGCCCGGGGCGCCTGTCGTTTCTCCCGGGTCCTGCCGCTCCGGGGCATCCGCACCCACCACCACAGGAGCCCCCATGACCGCCACCGACGTGACCGGCGCGCGCACCCCCGAGGCCGCCGACGTGATCACCGGCGCGCGCGACCGCATCGACGCGCTCGACGACCGGATCATCGGTCTCATCCAGGAGCGGGCCGCCGTGTCCGCCGTGGTCCAGGAGGCCCGGATCACCTCCGGCGGCCGACGGGTGAACCTGTCCCGCGAGATGGAGATCCTCGACCACTACCGGCAGGCCCTCGGCAGGCCCGGCACGTCGCTCGCCATGACGCTCCTCGAACTGTGCCGGGGGCGCATCTGAGTTCGGTGCCCCTTCTCACCCGTACGGCGCGTGACCGGCCCCGGTCGGCTTCGTTGGTCCCGATGTCCGTTCCAGCCAGGAGCGGGCCCGGAAGAACCACGCGTGGCTCACCGGGGCGACGGAGGCGTACGGGTCGTGCCGTACGCCGTGGGACCTCGCTCCGGGAAAGTGACCGGACGGCAGGGGACAGCGGCCCGGTCACCCGAGGAAACGGCCGGTCCCGGGGACGCCCGGGGCCGGCCGGCGGGAAGGACGCGGACGCACGGAGGCCGGGTCCGAGCGGCTGCGGGTGCCGCGTCCGCGTCCGTCCGGCACGACGCGGAGTCCAGCACTGTGCGGAGTCCAGCACTGTGCGGAGAAAGCGCGGAGAAAACCCCGGGTCGCTCCGGGGACGACCGCATCGCACCGTTCTCCCGCACCGCGACCCGATGAGTGGCGTTCCGTCCCCGCCGGCCGTCGCCGGCGCACAACCGTCGCGCGCCCCTCGTGCGCTCCGGTGATCACCCGGCGGTCGTCCGGTGCGGAAAGGGACGCCCGACGAGCCGGCGGCGCAACCCCCCGGCGCCGCTCCACCGGCACCGGCGACGCCCCGACGCCGGTGCCGACGGCAGGGAAGGGCCCCGCGGATCCGTCCCGCGGGGCCCTTCGCCACACCTGAGTGACGTACGCCACATAAGAAGCGTGTGAGGAGAGGGCAACTCTTCACAGGCTTCGCCGGTCACACGTAGCGACACCAGGGCCATCAGCCGCTCCCCCATGCGGAAGGGCCTCCTCAACCGCGCCGCGGGCCCGCCGCCGTGGCGCACGGCAGTGATCGAGGTCTTTTTCCCATGAAGCTCCGCCGGGCCGTGATGACCATGGCCGCGACCGCCGTCCTCGCGCCGATGGCCCTGCTGTCGGCGCCGGCCGCCTTCGCCGAGGAGGGCGGCACGGCGTCGCCCAGCACGTCGTCGTCCGAGAGCACCTCCGCCTCGCCGTCCGACTCCGCGGGTTCCTCGGAGTCGGCGTCCGCGCCCTCGTCGGCCTCGGCGTCGGCGTCGGCGTCCGCCTCGGACGACACGAAGCCGACCGGCTCCCCGTCGTCGTCCTCCTCCTCTTCCGCTTCCGCGTCCGCGTCGGCGTCCGCGTCCTCCTCGCCCGGCGAGGAGCCGTCGGAGTTCCCGGACGACTGCCCGGTCGACGAGGACGGCGTCGACGTCGACTCCCAGCTGGAGCTGTCCGTGTCCGGCCTGCCGGGCAGGATCGTCGCCGGCAGCGGGTGGCACACCTTCAAGCTCACCGCCGCCAACCACAGCGACGAGGCCCTGGGCACCGTGCAGTGGCTCGCGGCCATCGACAACGACTCGATGAGCGACGACGAGCGGGCCTGGCTGAGCACCTACGCCAAGATCGAGTACTACGACCCGCAGGCCAAGGCCTGGGACTCGATCGCGGACGACTTCGGCAACGGCTTCTACTTCGGCCAGACGGAACTCGGCCCCAAGGAGACCGTCGACATCAAGCTGCGCGTCGACATCACCGCGAAGGCCCCGGCCGGCGACGGCTTCACCCTGGGCCTCGGCGGCTACGTCGACGAGGAGAAGAACTGCGTCCACAGTTCCTTCGCGCTCTACGAGTTCACCGTGCTCAAGCCCGGCAGCAGCAACGACGACCCCGGTGAGGCCAAGCCGGGCGAGGGCAAGGCTCCCGCGGGCGGCAAGCAGCCGCAGGGCGGCGCCGACGAGATCCCCGCCACCGGCAGCCTCGCCGAGACCGGCTCCAGCTCCGTGCTGCCGATGATCGGTCTGGTCGGCGGTGTCGCCGTCGTCGCCGGCGCGGGCGCGGTGTTCACCGCGCGCCGCCGCAGGACACAGGCGTAAGCCTGATCCGGCCCCTGGGGCCACCGTGAAAGAGGGACCTGCGCTCGGAGGGGGGCGCAGGTCCCTCTTTCCGTGTCCGGTGACGTCTTCCGCCTCCGGCCGCCTCCTCGGTGCCCGGAGGCTTCTTCCGCGTCCGGCTACTTCTTCGGGGGCACCGTCGGCATTCCCAGGAACGGCAGCCGCAGGGCCGCGAACGCCTCGGCCGGGACCGCCGGGTTGCGCGGTTCCACCGGCTTCAGCCGCTCGTAGGCCGCTCCCTGCGCGGGGCGCGGATCCCGCTCGCCCTTGTTCGGCCAGTACGACATCGCGCGCTCGGCCTGGGCGGTGATCGTCAGCGACGGGTTCACACCGAGGTTCGCCGAGACGGCGGCGCCGTCCACGACGGAGATGCCGGGGTGCCCGTACAGCCGGTGGTACGGGTCGATGACGCCGCTCTCGCGGGAGTCGCCGATCGGACAGCCGCCGAGGAAGTGGGCGGTGAGCGGGGTCCCCATCAGCTCGCCCACGTTGGAGCCGGCGAAGCCGTTGATCTCGGCGGCGAGGGCGTCGGCCGCCTCCGAGGCCGCCTTGATCTGCTTGGGGTTGGGGCTGCCGTGTCCCTGGCGCGCGGTGAGCAGGCCCTTGCCGACGCCCGTCTGCTTCAGGTGCGTCGTCAGCGAGTTGTCCAGGGACTGCATGACCAGGCCGATGATGGTCTTCTCCGACCAGCGGCGGTTGGACAGGGAGCGCAGCACGAGCACGGGGTGACGGGCGGCGTTCGCCAGCCAGCCGGCGACCCGCGACGAGCCCTCCGCGTACGGCACCTGCAGGATCGACAGGCTGCCCATGGAGTTGGAGCCCTTGCCGTAGCGGACCGGCTCGATGTGGGTGTGCGGGTCCGGGTGGACCGAGGACGTGATCGCGACCCCGCGCGTGAAGTCGGCCTTCGGCCGTCCGGTCGCCCTGCGGTAGCGGCGGTCGTCGGTCTGGGCGCCGACCAGCGCCTCCGAGTTGGTGCGGGTCAGCTCACCGAGCCGGTCGGAGAGGTGCGGCAGCTGCCGGCCCGCCTTCATGCGGTGCAGCAGGGTCTGGGTGCCGTAGGTGCCGGCGGCCAGGACGACCCGGCGGGCCGTGAAGGTGCGGCCGCGCGACCTGCGGCGGTCGTCGGTCGGGAGGGTCGCCACCGCGTACCCGCCCCGCGAGTCGTCGGTGACCGAGACGACCGTCGTCAGGGGGTGGACGACGGCGCCCGCCTTCTCGGCGAGGTGGAGGTAGTTCTCGTTGAGGGTGTTCTTCGCGCCGTGCCGGCAGCCGGTCATGCACTCGCCGCACTCGGTGCAAGCCTTGCGGGCGGGGCCCGCGCCCCCGAAGTAGGGGTCGGCGACCTGCTCGCCGGGCCGGGCCGTCGCCGACCCGTCGGCGTCCTCGCCGTCCCCGAAGAACACGCCCACCGGGGCCATGTGGAAGGTGTCACCCACGCCCATCCGCTCGGCCGCCGCCCTGAGGTGCACGTCGGAGGGGGTCGTCGTCGGGTTGAGGCGCACGCCGAGCATGCGGGTGGCCTGGTCGTAGTAGGGGGCCAGTTCCTCCTGCCAGTCCGTGATGTGCCGCCACTGCGGGTCCTCGAAGAAGGGCTTCGGGGGGACGTAGAGGGTGTTGGCGTAGTTGAGGGAGCCGCCGCCGACGCCCGCGCCGGCCAGGACCATGACGTTGCCCAGCAGGTGGATGCGCTGGATGCCGTACATGCCGAGCCTGGGGGCCCAGAGGTAGTTCTTCAGGTCCCAGGAGTTCTTCGGGAGCGACTCGCGGGTGAAGCGGCGGCCGGCCTCCATGACGCCGACCCGGTACCCCTTCTCGGTGAGGCGCAGGGCGGTGACCGAACCGCCGAAGCCGGATCCGACGACGACGACGTCGTAGTCGTAGGCGTCGTCCGCGGCGGCTTCGGCACCGTCCACGGCGTCGGCGTCGGCGTCGGCGCCGGCCACGGCGTCGGTTCCGTCCACGGCGTCGGCGTCGGCCGGGGCGTGCCGGTGGTCGGGGGCGTCCTCGTCCGGGGGCCGGGCGGAGTTCTCCTGTGACACGTGCTCTCCTCGTCGAGAACGGGTGGTGCTGTCTAGCGGAAGCGGAACGCCTTCATCAGGCGCAGGCTGCGGCTCATGAACTCCGCGTACTTCTCGTCGTCCATGCCCAGTGAGGGCGCCATCGGCAGCAGCCGCTGCTGGGCCACCGTCTGGGCCTCGGTGTACTTGAGGATGCCCTCGGAGCCGTGGCGGCGGCCGAGACCGGAGTCCTTCATGCCGCCCATGGGCGACTGGACGCTGCCGTAGGCGGGGGCGTAGCCCTCGTTGACGTTGACGGTGCCGGTGCGCAGGCGGGCGGCGACCGCGCGGCCGCGCCGGCCGTCCTTCGTCCAGACCGAGGAGTTCAGGCCGTACGGCGTCGCGTTGGCTCGCTCGACCGCCTCGTCGTCGGTCGTGAAGCGGTAGACCGAGACGACCGGGCCGAAGGTCTCCTCGCCGCACACGGACATCGGTTCCGTGACGCCGTCGAGGATCGTCGGCTCGAAGAAGTACGGGCCTATGTCCGGGCGGGCGACACCGCCGGCGACGACCCGGGCGCCCTTGGCGACGGCCTCCTCCACGTGCCGGGTCACGGTCTCCAGCTGGCGCTCGCCGACCAGGGAGCCCATGTCGGCGCCGTAGGCGAGGGAGGTGCCGAGGCGCATGGCCTTCGTGCGGGCGGCGAAGCGCTCCAGGAAGGCGTCGGCGACCGACTCGTGGACGTACAGCCGCTCGATGGAGATGCACAGCTGGCCGGCGGAGGAGAAGCAGGCGCGGACCGCTCCGGCGGCGGCCTTGTCGACGTCGGCGTCCTCCAGCACCAGCATGGCGTTCTTGCCGCCGAGTTCGAGGGAGACGCCGACCAGGCGGGCGGCGGCCCCCTGCGCGACCTCGCGGCCGGTGCGGGTGGAGCCGGTGAAGGAGACGTAGTCGGCGTGCCGGACGACCTCGGGGCCGACGACCGGGCCCTCGCCGATGACGACCTGGAAGACCTCGGCGGGCAGCCCGGCCTCGATGAGCAGGTCACGGGCCCACAGCGCGGTGAGGCAGGTCTCCGTGTCGGGCTTCATGACGACCGCGTTGCCGGCGGCGAAGGCGGGCAGCGCGTCGCCGACGGAGAGTTCGAGCGGGTAGTTCCAGGGGGCGATCTGGCCGACGACCCCGCGCGGGTGACGCAGCTCGGTGACCCTGGTCAGCGTCGGCATGGCACCCGCGTGCCGCTTCGGCCGCAGGTAGGCGGGGGCCTTGCGGCCGTAGTGGCGGGCCGCGACGGCGACGGCCTGCACCTCCTCGTGGGCGTGCAGGCGCGCCTTGCCGGTCTCCAGCTGGATCAGGTCGAGGACCTCGCCCTGGCGCTGGAGCACGAGGTCGTGGAAGCGCAGCAGGACCGCGGCCCGTTCCCGCACCGGCACCTGCTCCCACACCGCCTGCGCGGCCCGGGCCGCGGCGAACGCCCGCCCGACGTCCTCGGGGGTGGACTCGGGCAGGTCGGCGAGCTTCTCGCCGGTGAACGGCGTGTGGTTCGCCGTGCGCCCGGAACCGACGACGCCCTTGGTGAGCTGGGCGACGAGCTGGGGGGTCACCACGTCGGCGGCGGTACGGGCGCCGGTGGGGGTCGGGGCGAGGGGGTTGGTACCGGTCTTCTCCGGAGCCTGCGAGTCCGTCATGAGCCGCAGGGTATGACGTGGCGGACGCTTTTGGTACCCGTCGGTAATGGGGATTCACCGACCGCGCACACGACGCCAGCGATCACTGGCAACAAACCGCTGATCAGCGGGTTGTGCGTGATGGTTCCCCGTTTTGCAACGTCTCGGCTTCGCGACGTCTCGGCCCGCGGACTGCCACGGGTCGCCGCGAAGACGGCCGCGTCCCGCTCCTCGTCCGCCGCGCTCCTCGTCCGGCCCGCTCCTCCTCCGCCGCGCCCTTCGGCACGTCGACCCGCGGCTCGTGCGGCCGGCTCTCGCCGACGAGGACGAGACCAGGACGAACGGCTCCGTGGACCGGGGCGGCTCGCGGTGCCCGGAGTGACGCGGCCGGGCGGGTCCCGCCCGCTCGCCCGGGAGGCGTGTCCGGGCGGACGCCGACGCCCGGGAGACGCGTCCGGGGCGGCTCGCGGTACTCGGGGAGGGGCGGGACGACGTCCGTCCCGGTCTCGCGGAGGGGGCGGTCCAGGCGGCCGGGGCGGTCCCCGCCGCAAGCCGTGGGGCGCTCCCCGTCGCAAGCGCGGGGACGAGGGCCGGGGGACGGGGGCCGGGGCGGCTGGGCCGATGCGCCCGGACAGCCGGTGACGACCGCCCACGGCAGGGCCGGCGGTGCCTTCGGAGCCCCGCCGCCGCTCGTGTCGCACGACCGCCCCGAGCGGTCCGTCAGAGCTTGTCCACGGCGAGGTGGGCGATCGCCGTCCGCGCCACCTCGCGGCCCCGCTCCGTGAAGTCGCCCTTGCCGGGGTAGGCGACGGTGAGCTTGTACATGTCACCGGCGGTCGACTTGTAGTAGAGCGTCCTCATCTCGCGGGGGCGCGGGTCCCGGGTGTCGTCGGTGGTGTACACGACCGTGTTCCCGGCGGCCGGCCTGCCCCGGTACCGGGCGTTGGCGTCGGGCTCGGTCCTCGGCCCCTTGGGCATGTCGAGGAGGTAGCTGCCGTTGGTCTTGAAGTCGTCGTTGTCCTCGTACATCTCGGCGGCCGCGGAGTCCTTGATGCCGCCGCCGGTGTCCTCCGCCTTGCGCTCCACGGTCAGGACGATCGAGACGGCCCCGCTCGGGTCCGTGAAGCTGACCCAGTGGTCGTCGTCCGACTTCCGGTCCGGTGTGCCGATCACGTAGCCCTTCGGCACCGCCAGCGTCGCGGTGACGTCCTTCTGGGCGCTCGTCGTCCAGTCGGCGGGCAGCTCGCCGCCGGAGGGATCGGCGACGATCAGCCAGGCCGTGACCGCGGCGGCGGCGACCGCCGCTCCGAGCCCGGTCCAGAACAGCCTGGTGCCGACCCGCAGGCCCCAGCCGGCCCGTCCGGCACTGGCCTTGACGGACCAGCCGCCGATCGGGGCGGCCGCGCCCGCGGTACCAGTGCCGGCTCCGGCTCCGGCTCCGGCTCCGGTGAGGCTGCCGGGTGCGGTCACCACCTGGGTGGGCGCCGGGGCGGGCGGGTTCGCGGCGCGCTCCAGCAGGGCGCGGACCTGTGCGGCCCCGGGGCGGCGGGCCGGGTCCTTCTCCAGCAGGCCGTTGATGGCCTCGGCGAGCGGGCCCCGCGCGGCGGCGGGCGGCGCGGGCGCGGCGTTGAGGACGGACTGGAGGGTCGCCGGGGTGTTGCTGCGGCGGAACGGCGAGACGCCCTCCGTCGCCGCGTACAGCACCACGCCCAGCGACCACAGGTCGGACGCCGGGCCGGGGCGCTGGCCCAGCACCCGCTCGGGCGCGATGAACTCGGGCGAGCCGACGAAGCCGCCGGTGTCGGTCAGGTTGGTCTCGCCCTCGATCTGGGCGATGCCGAAGTCGGTGAGGACGACCCGGTCGTGCCGTCCGAGCAGCACGTTGTCCGGCTTGACGTCCCGGTGCAGGATGCCCGCCGCGTGGGCGGCCTCCAGCGCGCCCAGCACCTCCAGGCCGACACGGGCGGCCTCGCGCACGCCGAGCGTGCCCTCCTCCAGGGCGGCGCCGAGCGACCGCCCGTGGACCAGCTCCATCACGATCCACGGCTGTCCGTCGACGACCGCGACATCATGGACGTTGACGACGGACGGGTGGTCCAGCCGGGCCGCGGCCCGTGCCTCGCGCCGCATCCGCTCGAACGCGTTGGCCCGTTCACGTTCGGGAAGGTGGTCCGGTACGCGCGGCTCCTTGACGGCGACCTCCCGACCCACCGTCTCGTCCTCGGCCCGCCACACCGTGCCCATGCCGCCGTGCCCGAGCTTGGCGAGGAGCCGGTAGCGGCCCGCGATGAGCCGCCCGACACCCTTCTCCCGCGGAGCGGGAGCGGCCTGTTCGGGCATCGCGTAGGGGTTGCCGGGATGCGGGGCCGGCCCGTCGTGGGACGCCTGCGGCGACTGGAGGGACCGCTGAGGCCGCGGGAGCTGCGGCGCCTGCGGCCGGTGCGGCGGCCGCGCCTCCGCCGGTGCCTGCCGAGGCGGTTGCAGAACAAAACTCGTGGTGTCGTCGGCCTCGTGGTCCGGTCCCCCGTCGTGACTCATGCGTCCATCCTTATCGCGCCACGCGGGCCGATATCCACCGGCGGCCCCCACCGGTCACAGACCCGTGACGCGACTCGCCCCTTATCTCCCCCTTAATCCGGTACGAGCGTGTCGACGGCCACGTCGAAGTACTCTCGCGCCTCCCGCGCCTTGCCGACCGGTGCCGAGACCCACACGTCGTACAGCAGCCCGCCGTCCTCCCAGCACAGGTCGTACGTGTGCCGGGCGCCCTCCGCCGCGTCGAAGCCGTCCCAGGTGAACTCCCAGAGGGCGGCGGGCCGTCCGGCGCGCGTCGTCCCGGTGACGCGGCCGTCACGGTAACCGGGGTTGGTGTCGGGGCCCTCGAGCGCGGCGCGTTCCATCACCCCGAGCGGACCTCCCGGCCGGGGGACGCCGATCTTCACGCCGAGCCGGAAGACCTGCCCCGGGGACAGGTAGAAGATCCGTTCGCCCTGCGGATCGCGGGTGAACCCCTTCGGCACGGCGAGGGTGAACCCGGCCGGGTCGGCGACGACGCGGTAGCCGGAGGGCACGCCGGGACGGCCCCGGGACGAGGCGGCGGAGGACCGGGCGGAGGGAGTGGGGGAGAGCGACACGGAGGAGGTGGGGAAAGGCGGCGCGGAGGAGGCGGGGGCGGACGTGCCGCCGGACGCCGTACCCGGCGCGCCGTCCGGTCCGCCTGGTGCCGAACTCGCCGGCGTGCCGCCCCCGTCACCGCCCCGGTCGAACAGCAGCGCCGCCGCCGACACGCCGGCGCCCGCCATCGCGGCGACCAGCAGCGCGGCCACCAGCGCGCCCCGCGTGGACCGCTCGCGGAGCGGGGGTTCCGCGGCGGGGCGGGCGGGCCGCTGACTAGGCAGGTCCGCCTGCGTGGGCGTGTACCCGGTCCGGCCGGACGGTGTGCGCCCGGTGTCCAGGAAGGCGCGCAGCATCCGCTCGGCCCGCTCCGCGTCCAGCCGCCGGTCCGGATCCCGCTCCAGCAGCCCCCGTACGACGGGCAGGAGCGGCTCGGCCTGCGCGGGCGTACGGATGTCGGCGAAGACGACGGCGTGCAGGATGCCGCCGAGCGAGTCGCGGCGGAACGGCGACTCGCCGCTCAGCGCCGTGCACAGCAGCGCGCCCAGCGACCACAGGTCGGACGCGGGGCCGGTCCGCTCCCCGGACATGCGTTCCGGCGCGGTGTACTCGGGCGAGCCGACGAAGGAGCCCGTCTCGGTGAGGGTGGTGGCGCCCGCGACCTGCGCGATGCCGAAGTCGGTGAGGACGGCGCGGCCGGTGGTGGAGTCGACCAGGACGTTGGCGGGCTTGATGTCCCGGTGCAGCACCCCGGCCGCGTGTGCGGCGCGCAGCGCGCCGAGCAGGTCGGCGCCGATCCGGGCGGCCTCGCGCGGGTCGATCGGGCCGTGCTCGGCGATCCGGTCGGCGAGCGAGCCGCCCTCGATCAGCTCCATGACGATGTACGGCCGTTCGTCCTCCTCGACGACGTCGTGCACCACGATGATGTGCGGGTGGCTGAGCTGGGCGACCGCGCGGGCCTCGCGCAGCGTCCGGTCGCGGCGGGCGCGGGCCTCCTCGGCGGACAGGGAGTCGTCCTGGACCAGTTCCTTCACCGCGACACGCCGTCCCAGCAGGTGGTCCGTCGCCCGCCACACGATCCCCATGCCGCCGCGCCCGAGCCGCGCCTCCAGTCGGTAGCGGCCCGCGATGACCCGGACGGCGTCCCCCTCGGTCCCCATGCGCCCATCATGCCCCACCGGACGCCGCGCCTCCGGGGCGCTGATCGGCCAAGTCGCGCGCGGCGGTGCCCGGCCGGGGCGGGCCCGGGCTCAGGAGGTGCCCGGCGGCTCCCGCCAGCTCCGCAGCACCGAGGTGAACTGCCGTTCGGTGTCCGCCCAGTCCTCGGCGGGCGAGGACATGTAGATGACGTACTCGGTGCCGTCGCGGGAGATGTACGTCTCCTCCACCGCGCGCCGCGGACCGGGGAAGTCCGTGTCCTTGGCGAGCGCGGTCCAGGTGTACTCCCAGCGGGCGCCCTCGCGGTCGCGGTAGGTGTTCCGTTCGAGGGTGACCCGCTCGTAGTCGACCAGTCGCTCGAGCTGCTGTTCGAGGTCGAGCTGGTGGGCGTACGGGTCGTCGAAGTCCGGGGACGTGTCGACGGCGATGCGGACGAAGTGCTCGCCGCCGTCGGGCGAGTAGTCGACCTGCTTCAGGTCGCCGTCGTCCTGGAACACCTTCCGCTCCCAGGTCGGGGGCAGCGAGAGTCCGAACCCGAGGGGATCGTCGACGTCCACCCGGGTGTCGGGGCCGGCCCCCTCGTCCTTCTGCTCGCCGGTGGCGGTGGGAGTGGGGCTGGTGCTCGGCGAACCGGAGCCCTGCGTCGTGCCGCCGCCGCCCCAGACCCGCAGCCCCACCGCCGTGCCGCCTCCGACCAGCGCGGCGACGACGACCACGAGCGCGAGGGTGCGCAGCCGGTGGCGCCGGGGCCGCCGGCTCGGCGGGACCTGCCCGGCTCCCGGCCCGTCCGGGCCGAGGCCGGTCGGACCGATGGCGGTCGGGCCGGTGGGGGTCGGGCCGGTGGGGGTCGGGCCGGTGACAGGGTGACCGGTGACGGGATGTCCGTGCGTCCCGGAGGCCGGGGTGCCCGGCTCCGCGACCGTCCCCGCGTACGGGCCGGGGTGCGGGTACGGCGTGCCGCCGGCGTGCGTGGACCCGGACGGGTACGGCGTGTCGCCGGAGCGGTACGACGTGCCGGTGCCGTCCGCGGGACGGGACGCCCCGGCCGCCGGCACCCCGGCCGCGGTGCCGCCCTGCCCCGGCCCCTGCCCCGTGTACCGCGTCGGTACGTACGCCTGTGCCTCGTCGGGCCGGCGGCCCTCCGCCGCCTCCGCGAGCAGACGTTCCGCACCGGCCGTGTCGGGACGGCCGGCCGGGTCCTTGCGCAGCAGCGCGGTGATGACGGGGGCGAGCGGGCCGGCGTGCCGCGGCTCGTCGGCCTCCTCCTCCACGACCGCCTGCATCGTGGACAGCGGCGAGGTGCGGCGGAACGGCGAACGGCCCTCCACCGCCGTGTACAGCGTGGCGCCGAGCGCCCACAGGTCGGAGGACGGACCCGGGTCGTGGCCGCGGACGCGCTCGGGGGCGAGGAAGTCGACGGAACCGACGACCTCTCCGGTGCGGGTGATGGTGGTGTCGCCCTCGATCTGGGCGATCCCGAAGTCGGTGAGCAGGACCCGGCCGTCGTCGGAGAGCAGCACGTTGCCGGGCTTGACGTCGCGGTGCAGGACGCCCGCGGTGTGCGCGGCGCGCAGGGCGCGCAGCACCCACAGACCGATCCGGGCGGCCTCGGTCGGCTCGACACGCCCGTCCGCCTTGACCGCGTCGGCCAGCGAACGGCCCTCGACCAGCTCCATCACGATCCAGGGGCGGCCGTCGTGTTCGAGCACGTCGTGCACGGTGACGACGGCGGAGTGGTTGATCCGCGCGGCGGCACGGGCCTCGGCCCTGGTGCGCGCCAGCAGGACCGGACGGTCGCTCTCGGAGACGTAGAGCGCGGCGGTCAGCTCCTTGAGGGCGACGGACCGGTGCAGCAGGTCGTCGTGGGCGCGCCACACCCGGCCCATGCCGCCACTGCCGATGGCGTCCACGAGCCGGTAACGGCCCGCGACGAGCAGGCCCTGCATCTGATTCACGTTGCCCCGCAATGCTCTTGACAGGATCAGCGTAAAGACCGGCCCCCGTCCGGGGAACCTGCGGAGGGCCACGGAGACCGCACTGTGACGGTTGTCGCTTCTGCCCGCGCGCGGGAACCGCCGGCGCCGGCCGGGGAACCGCGGGTGTCACCGGACGGTCGTCAGCCCGTGTAGCGGTAACTGGCCGACGCCTGCTCGAACAGCCTTGTCACCTCGTCCCGTTCGGCCTCCGGTCCGCGCAACTGCACGACGTGGTAGCGCCCGTCGAGAAGCAGCGCGACGTTGCGCACGAACAGTTCGCGCCCGTCACCGCCGGTCCAGGTGAACTGCCCCTCCGCCGAGGTCCGTCCGCCCACCTGGATGGTCCGCAGGCCCGAGGCGGTCGCCCAGCTGGAGTCGCGGTAGGGCTGCAACTCACCCTCCTTCTCCCTCTGGTACACCATCGGGTCGCTGCCGTACCGGGCGGCGGAGTCCCGCCCGGGCACCACGATCAGCTCGAAGCCCGCGTGGGTGTAGACGACCTGACCGCGCCCGTTCTTCGGGGTGCGGTCCCAGCCGTCGGCGACGGCGATCCGGAAGCCCTCGGCGTCCTTGCGCAGCGTGAAGCCGCCGGGCAGACCGCCGGACTGCGTCCCGGTGCCCCCGGAGGCCGACGCGGAGGGGCTGTCGCCCGCCGTCGAGGAGCTGCCGTCGTCGGGCCGGGGCTCGCTGCTCGCGTCGGGGGCCGGGTCCACCTGGCCCGCGGCGCCGGTCCGCTGCGCACCGCCCGCGGTGCCGGTGCCCTCCTCGTCGGCCTTGGGCATGAACATCACGGCGTAGGCGACCGCCGCGGCCAGCAGGAGCAGGACCAGAACGACCAGGGTGCGGCCCAGGCTGCGGGGGGAACGTCCCGTCTCCGGCCGGCCCCGCTTGTGCCGCCCGTGCGTCGCGGGCAGCCCCGCGCGCCGTCTGCGCACCAGCTCGCCCCTGCGGCGCACGATCGGCAGCCGGCGCGGGTCGGTGGGCGGTGCGGCGACGACGTACGTCCCCGCCTCCGGTTCGGGGGCCGAGCGCACCAGTGAACGCAGCCAGCCGCGCAGGTCCTCGAAGTCCAGCCGTTCGGTGGGGTCCTGACGCAGCAACGACTCCACGACCGGCCGCAACGGCCCGCACTCCTCGGCGAAGGCGGGCGGTTCGGCGCACACCAGCTGCACCAGCTCGGCAGTCGAGTCCTCGGGATAGGGGGCGTGCCCCTGCACGGCGCGGAACAGCAGCGCGCCGAGCGCCCACAGATCGGTCGCGGGCCCGATGGGTGCGGCCAGTTGCCAGTTCTCGTGCACGGGTCCGGCCTGCTCCGGCGCCCAGCGCTCGGTGACGGGCCCCACCACGGCCATCCGCGCCTGGCGCGCCCGTTCCGCGGCCGGCGCCGTGGCCGGTCCGCGCCGCGCCGCAGCCCCGGTGGCCGGCCCGCCGTCCCAGTGCGATCCCGCCGGTGTCCCGCCGCCGCTCCGCGCCGGCACGGGCACCGCGGCGGTCCCGAACGCCCTCGGGCCGGGGGCGCCGCCCACGCCGTAGGGATCGGCGATCTGCCCGGGAGGCGCGCTCCCCGCGCCGCCCGACCCCTGCTCAGGACCGCTGCCCAGGACGTACGGCGACGGTGCCACGCCCGTGGTGCCGGGCCCGGCACCGGTGTCGCCCTCGGCCGGGGTGCGGGCGCCCGGCAACGCCGCCCGGCCGTCCTGCTGCGCCTCGTGCACCCGCGCCGCGGCCCGTGCGCCCGCCCGGTAGGCCGCGATCGCCCCGGCCCGCGCGGCACGGATGTCCTCGCCCGTCTCCACGGGCCGGCGAGCCACCGCCCCGGACGTGCCGGGCACCGGCTCGGCTCCCGCCGCGGGCAGCCCGCCGGCGGCCCGCGCCTCGATCGCCGCCCGCCGCGCGGCCTCGGGATCCCCGCCACCGGCACCGCCGGTGCCGGCGACCCCGAGGCCCCCTCGTCCCGGCCCCGGGACCCCGGGGCCCCCGGGGCCTGCGTCCTCCCGGCCGTGGTGCGGTTGCTGTCCGTGCCGCCGCTGACCCTGCGCCTGCCCCTCGTCCACGGGCACCGGGTCGTACCCGCACAGCGCCTCTTCCGCAGCGCCGACCGCCAGCCCGGTCAGCATGACCCGGCCGTCGTCGCAGACGAGCACCGTGCGCGCGGTGATGTTGCGGTGCACCCAGCCGTGCGCGTGCAGCACCCGCAACGCCATGAGCACGTCGGAGGCGACCTCCGCCGCCCGGTACGGTGTCAGCGGCTTCTCGGCGAGCAGCGCCGCCAGCGGCCGGGCGGGCACCAGTTCGCTGACGACCCAGAGGGAACCGCCCTCGGCGAACACGTCGAAGACCTGGTCGAGCCGTGGGTGATCGGGGATGCTCGCGGCGGCCTGCGCGGCCTCCACCGCCCGCCGTACGACGGGGTCGGCGGGCCGGCGCGTGTTCGCCCCCGGGTGAGGGCTCCCGGCCGGCCTGCGTGCTCCGCGCTCCCGCGCGGTGAACCCTTCGGGCAGCCCGTCCGCGTCGAGCACCTCGGCCTCGACGACCTCGGGCAACGGCACCTGCCGGACCAGGACTTCCTGTCCGCTGTAGGTGTCGAAGGCGCGGGTCTCGGTGAGTTCGTACTCGTCGGAGGGCGGCAACGGCAGGCGGTAGCGGTCGGCCAGTACCCGTCCCGCATAGTCGTCCACGATGCCTCCCCCGGCCGGCCGGTCGATCAAATCCGTTCGCTTCGCGGGCCGTTCCGGTCGAATCCAGCCGGATCCGGCTGGACAGCCGGGTGCGTACGGTCCGCAGCCATTCACGATACGTGCCGGAGGCAACCCGGAAAGAGGGGATGCCAGATCTCACGCACCGAACACCCACCGAAACCCGGCCGGGGGCTCGCCGGGGACCTGTCGAGCACTGCCCGAGGACGGCCCGAGGACGGCCCGAGGCCTGTCGACGGACGAGCGGAGAATCCCGGTGCCACGAAGCCACGGAGCCGGAGAGTCACGAGCCGCGGGGTGCGAGGCCGCGGGGTGCGGGGGTGCGGGCCGCGGAGCCTCGCTCCGCACCCCCGCCCGGCGCTACTTCTTCGGAGTGAACGTCTCCGTGAGCGTCTTCCAGGTGTTCACCCGCAGATCGCCGTCCCACGCGGCGGCCTTCGCCGTGTACATCAGCGCATAGCCCTGGTGGTCGTCGACCACGAATCCGCGGTCGATCGTCCGGTACGCCGTCCCGCTCTCCGAGTAGGTGAACTCCCAGTCGGCCGTGTTCCAGCCGCGGTATTCCACCTTCTCTATGCGGACCTTCTGGTACTGGGAGCGCTTCATGTAGCGCTCCTGGTTCTTCCAGTCCGCGACCGGGTCGTCCTTGGGCGTGGTCGTCCAGGCCACCAGCAGCTTCTGCCCGTCGGGCCCCGTGAAGCGGTCCCCCGCGGCACTCGCGGACTGGTACTTCCAGCCGGCGGGCAGCCCGATCGAGTAGCCCTGCTTGCCCGCGTACGTGGTGGCGGCCGCACCGGCGCCGGTGGCGGAGCCGCCCGAAGCGGTGCCGCCGGACGTGGTGCCGCCGGACGTGCTGCTGGGCGAGCTGTCGCCGGAGGCCGAGCCGGTCGTGGCGGACTGCGACGCCGAGCCGTCCGTCCGCGTCCCGCCGGCCTCGTCCTCCTTGGTGTCGGCGGCGGCGCTGTCACTGGCGACGGCCGGCGAACCACCGCCGGTCTTCGCGCCGTTCGTGTCGTCGCCCCCGCCGAGGGTGAGGGCCAGTACCGTGCCGAGGACGGCCAGCGCCACCACCACGGCGATGATCACCAGTGTCCGCTTCGGCACCACGTCGGTCAGCGGTGCCCTGGGCACGGGCCGCGGCGGCAGGTCCGGCGGCGTCATCACGGGCCAGCCCGAACTGCGCCCGGCGGGCTGCCCGTTCGTCCCGGTCGTGGTGCGACCGGCCGGTGCGGAGGCGGAGGCCGCGGTGGCGGCCGTCTTCCCGCGGGCGGTCCCCGCGGCCTTGGCGGCCGCGACGGCCGAAGCCGCGGTGACGGCACCGGCGGCCGCGGCGCCCCGCGTCTCCTCCTGCCTGCCCGACGCCCCCGGAGCGGACGCCCCGTCGACCGACTTGGCGCGGGCGGCGGCCGAGGTGGCCGACCCCGCGGCGACCGCCGCCTTCCGCACGGACCGCAGGGCCCCGCGCAGCTTCTCCGCCGCCTCTCCCCCGGACGAACCCGCCCGGTTCTGGGAACCTCCGGGCTGCACCGGCAACGGCACGAGCTTCGTCGCGTCCGCCGGCTCGGCCTCCCGGGACTCCGGCGCGTGGATCACCGCGGTGAGCTTCGCCCGTGCCCCGGCGTCGTCCAGCCGGTGCGCCGGGTCCTTGGTGAGCAGGCCGTAGATGACGTCCCGCAGCGGGCCGGCGTTCTTCGGCTCCTCCAGCGGCTCGGTCATCACCGCGGTGAGGGTCGCGATCGCGGAGCCCTTGTCGTAAGGGGGTGTGCCCTCGACCGCCGCGTACAGCAGACCGCCCAGTGACCACAGGTCGGCCGCCGGTCCGGGCTTGTGGCCGCGGGCGCGCTCCGGCGAGATGTAGGAGGGCGCGCCGACGAGCATGCCGGTCGAGGTGATGGACGGATCACCCTCGACCTGGGCGATGCCGAAGTCGGTGAGCACGACCCGGCCGTCCTCGGCGATCAGTACGTTCGACGGCTTCACGTCGCGGTGCAGGATGCCCTCGCGATGGGCCGACCGCAGCACGTCGAGGATCGCGAGCCCGACCTCCGCCGCGCGCCTCGGTTCCAGCACGCCGTCCTCGCGGATGGCCTCGGCGAGCGACTTGCCCTCGACGAGCTCCATCACGATCCACGGCCGGTCGTCCTCCTCGACCACGTCGAAGACCGTCACCGCACTGTTGTTGCGGATCCGCGCGATGGCCTTGGCCTCACGCAGCGTCCGGGTGATCAGCCGGCGCTTCTCCTCGTCGTCGATGTTCCCCGGGAACCGCAGCTCCTTGACGGCGACCGTGCGTCCGAGGGTCTCGTCCTCGGCTCGCCACACCGTCCCCATGCCGCCGCGGCCGAGTACGTCTCCCAGCCGGTACCGCCCGGCGAGGAGACGTGCGCTCTTGTCCTGACGGGATGCTCCCGCCCGCTCCGCCTCCGACATGCGTCCCCTCATGCAACCCGCCCTGACAGAGCCTTCATTGTCCCCTACCCGACAAGTGCCCGACGCCCAGGGTGCCTCTCACCACCCCTCCGGACCGGCGCATTTCGGCCAGAAGGTGCAGCAGACTCCGGCCAACAGGTGGAACGAGTCCCGTCCGGTGTACGAAAAGCCCCTTCTGTGAGCCGTACGGCGAGCGGGTACCCGCCGCGAAGCCCGCTCAGGCCCCCGGTGCGAGACCTCCCCATCCACTCTGCATGATGGGCACATCAGGGACACGAAGGGGAAGGGGAGAGCCCCGTGATCCGATCACTGCGCGGACTCCTGGTCGTTCCCGTGGTCCTGGCCCTCCTGAGGCTCGCCACGGACGACCCCCACCCGAGCCCCGCCCCCGGCGCCGCCACGGTCACCACCGCCACGGCCACCACCGCCGTCGCCGTCACCGCCGACTCGTTGCTGCCTCTCCTCCGCACCCGGGGCAAGGTCCCCGCCGCCGCCCTGCTGGCCGGCGAGGAGAACGCCACCCGCTACGCCGAGTCCGGCCCGGGCATCTCCCGGTCCGACCACTTCCGGGCCGGCAGCGTCACCAAGACCTTCCTCGCGACCGTCGTCCTCCAACTGGCCTCCGAAGGAAGACTGTCGCTCTCCGACCCTGTGGAGCGACACCTGCCCGGCCTGGTGCGCGGGGCAGGCAACGACGGGCGCGCGCTGCCCCTGCGTTCCCTGCTGAACCACACCAGTGGCCTGTACGACTTCGCCCGGGACACCGGCGGCACCCGTCCCGTCACTCCCGTCCAGGCCATCCGTATCGCCCTCACCCACCCTCCTGCCGACCGCGGCCGCTACGCCTACTCCAACACCGACTACGTCCTGCTCGGCCTGGTCGTCGCCCAGGTCACCGGCCGCCCCTACGCCGCGGAGGCCGAACGGCGCATCCTCGGTCCACTCGGTCTGAGCGGCACCTCCTTTCCCGGTTCCCGCACCTCCCTGCCCCTCCCTCACGGTCGCGCCTACGACACGGACGGCTCCGACGTCACCGATCTCGATCCGCGGGTGGCCGGGGCCGCGGGCGAGCTGGTGACGACCCTCACCGACCTGAACCGCTTCTACTCCGCTCTCCTGGGCGGCGAACTGCTCTCCCCGCGCTGGCTGGACGAGATGCTCGACACCCGCACCGGACACGGCTCGTACGGGCTGGGGCTGATTCCGGCACGTCTGCCCTGCGGTGTGACCGTGTGGGGGCACAACGGCCGGATCCCCGGAAGCTACGTGCGCACCGCGGCCACCGTGGACGGCCGTCATGTCCTCACCTTCCGCGTGAACACGACGACGACGGCGGACCCCGACCTCGAACCGGTCCTGCTCGCCGCCGAGTTCTGCCCTCGCACCTCTTGAAACGAGCGGGCTCCGAACGGAGATCCCGGTCGGCGACACTCGTTCGAGTGAAGCAGTGGCAGAGGCGGAGGCAGGGGCCGGCCCCTGCCGGACCGCGGCCTCACACAGGACCGGCCTCACGCAGGGGTCGACGGAGCATCACGAGCAGACGGAGCATCACGGGGCCCTGCACCCGGGCACCGCATGGCAGGCCCCGTGCGCGTGGGCCCCACTCCCGAGCACCGCACGAGAAGGGACCCCGAGCGCGGGACCCCGAAGTGTCACAGCGGCACGATGTCCGGCGCCCCCAGCCGCGCCGCGTCCGCCGTCAGGTCGTCGGGCTGCCGTTGCGACTCCCGCTCGGCCTCCACCCGCTTCTCGTAGTGCTCGACCTCGCGCTCGATCTGGCCCTTGTCCCAGCCGAGGACCGGCGCCATCAGTTCCGCCGCCTCCCGGGCGCTGCGGGTGCCCCGGTCGAAGGTCTCGATGGAGATGCGGGTGCGCCGGGTCAGCACGTCGTCCAGGTGCCGCGCTCCCTCGTGCGAGGCGGCGTAGACGATCTCGGCGCGCAGGTAGTCGTCGGCCGCCCGGAGCGGCTCACCGAGTGTCGGGTCCTCGGCGACGAGGTCGAGGAGTTCCTCGGTCATCGAGCCGTACCGGTTCAGCAGGTGCTCGACGCGCACCACGTGCAGCCCGGTCCGGGCGGCGATGCGCGCCCGCGCGTTCCACAGCGCCCGGTACCCGTCCGCGCCCAGCAGCGGCACGTCCTCCGTGACGCACTCGGCGACCCGCAGGTCGAGGCCGTGCACCGCCGCGTCGACGGCGTCCTTGGCCATCACCCGGTACGTCGTGTACTTGCCGCCCGCCACCACGACGAGCCCGGGCACGGGGTGGGCGACGGTGTGCTCGCGGGAGAGCTTGCTGGTGGCGTCCGACTCGCCGGCGAGCAGCGGGCGCAGTCCGGCGTAGACGCCCTCGACGTCGTCCCGGGTGAGCGGCACCGCCAGGACGGAGTTCACGTGCTCCAGCACGTAGTCGATGTCGGCGCTGGAGGCGGCCGGGTGGGCCTTGTCGAGGTCCCAGTCGGTGTCGGTGGTGCCGACGATCCAGTGCCGGCCCCAGGGGATGACGAACAGCACGGACTTCTCGGTGCGGAGGATGAGGCCCGTGGAGGAGTGGATGCGGTCCTTGGGCACGACGAGGTGGACGCCCTTGGAGGCGCGGACGTGGAACTGCCCCCGCTCCCCCACCATCCCCTGCGTGTCGTCGGTCCACACGCCCGTGGCGTTGACGACCTGACGGGCGCGGATCTCGTACTCCCCGCCGCCCTCGGCGTCCTGGACGTGCGCGCCCACGACCCGCTCGCCCTCGCGCAGGAAGGCCTTCACCCGCGCGCGGTTCGCGGTCCTCGCGCCGTACGCCGCCGCCGTGCGCACCAGGGTGGCGACGTGGCGGGCGTCGTCCACCTGGGCGTCGTAGTACTGAAGGGCCCCGACGAGCGCGTCCTTCTTCAGCGCGGGTGCGACGCGCAGGGCGTGACGGCGGCTCAGGTGGCGGTGGGCCGGCAGTCCCCGGCCGTGACCGCGGGCCATCGACATCGCGTCGTAGAGCGCGACGCCCGAACCGGCGTACAGCCGCTCCCAGCCCTTGTGCTGGAGCGGGTAGAGGAACGGCACGGGTTTGACCAGGTGCGGCGCCAGCCGCTCCAGCAGCAGTCCGCGCTCCTTCAGCGCCTCGCGGACGAGGGCGAAGTCGAGCATCTCCAGATAGCGCAGCCCGCCGTGGATCAGTTTGCTGGACCTGCTCGACGTGCCCGACGCCCAGTCCCGCGCCTCGACCAGTCCCGTGGACAGACCGCGGGTGACGGCGTCGAGGGCGGTGCCCGCGCCGACCACCCCGCCTCCCACGACCAGCACGTCCAGCTCGCGCTCGGCCATGGCCGCGAGTGACTCGGCTCGCTGCGCCGGCCCCAGTGTCGCTGTCCTCACCGCTGCCTCCCGCTGTCGGTCGCGCCGGCCGCGCCACCTTCAGGACGAGGCACGGCCCGTGTCCCCCTGCCCCCATGGTGACCGTGTTGCCCGACTTCAGCCACCACTCACCCCCTGTCTGTGGACAACTCTCACGGATCTCACGGAAGCCCACCCGCCCACGGCCGTCCCGTCGGAAAACACAGCCGATCAATCCCACAAATCGGTCATATTTACTCCTAGTCTGACATTGCGCTGGCCCGTCCTGTCCACAGGGCTTGCGCACCTGTCCCGCTTCGGTTACTGGGAAGGACGGCCCACGCCATGCCCGCAGATCTCGCCGTCATCGGACTCGGCCCGCTGGGCCTGCCCCTGGCGCAGGCCGCCGTGGCCGCCGGCATCCCCACGCTCGGCTACCGCACCGGACCCGAGCCCGGCTCCCTGAGCCCCGCAGAACTGCGCCGGATGCTCTCGGGGGGTTTCCGGCCCGCCACCGACCCGGCGGAACTGGGCCGGGTGCGCACCGCCGTCATCTGCGCCCCCGCGCCGCTCGACGCCGACGGCGGGCCCGACCTGAGCCAGGTGGAGGCGGCCGCCCGCACCCTCGCCGGACACCTGCGCCCGCACACCACCGTGATCCTGGAGTCGCCCGTGCCGCCGGGGACGACCGAGGAGTTCCTGCGGCCGCTCCTGGAGGAGATGTCCGGCCTGCGCGCGGGCCGCGACTTCCACCTCGCCTACTCCCCCAGCCGGGTCGACCCCGGCCGCCGCGACTTCACGCCCGCCAACACGCCGAAGGTCATCGGCGGTCTCACCCCCGCCTGCACCGAGTCCGCCGCCGCCTTCTACGGCCGTCTCACCGACAAGGTGGTACGCGCGCGTGGCCTCAGGGAGGCCGAGACCGTGACCCTCCTGGAGACCAATTTCCGGCACGTCAACATGGCCCTCGTCAACGAGATGGCCGTCCTCTGCAACGACCTGGGCGTGGACCTCTGGGACGTCATCCGGTGCGCCGAGACCAAGCCGTTCGGCTTCCAGGCCTTCCGCCCCGGCCCCGGTGTCGGCGGCCACTCCGTGCCCCTGGACCGCACCGGCCACCACGGCAGCCCCCTGCGCATGGTGGAACTCGCCCAGCAGGTCAACAGCCGCATGCCCCGCTACGTCGTCCAGCGCGCCGCCACCCTCCTCAACGAGTACGGCAAGTCGGCGCGGGCCGCGCGCGTGCTGCTGCTCGGCGTCACCTACAAGGCCGATCTCGCCGACCAGCAGGGCACCCCCGCCCAGGAGATCGCGATCCGCCTGATGGAGCTCGGCGCGGCCGTCAGCTACCACGACCCGCACGTCCCGTCCTGGAGCGTCCTGGGCCGCCCGGTCCCCCGCGCCGACTCGCTGTACGAGGCCGCCGCCGACGCCGACCTGACGATCCTCCTCCAGCAGCACCGGACGTACGACCTCCAGGGCCTCTCCGTGAAGGCACAGCTGCTGCTCGACACCCGGGGCGCCACGCCGACGGGGGCGGCGCACCGGTTGTGAGACGGGGCGCACAGGGCGGAGCCGGCCCCGGCAGGCGGGCTTGCGGGGGGGGCCTCCGACGGATGTGCCCCACCCCGCACGCCCCCACGTGCCCGCCCGAGCACGCGAACAGGGGCCGGTCCGCTCACCTGGGTGAGCGGACCGGCCCCTGTTCGCGTGCCGGGATCGCGCGCTCTACCGCCGGTGCACCGAGTCCGCCACCGTCACCTCGACGCGCTGGAACTCCTTCAGCTCGCTGTAACCGGTGGTGGACATGGCGCGGCGCAGGGCGCCGAAGAAGTTCATCGAGCCGTCCGGCGTGTGGGACGGGCCGGTGAGGACCTCCTCGATGGTGCCGACCGTGCCGAGGTCGACCTTCTGGCCGCGCGGCAGCTCCTCGTTGACGGCCTCCATGCCCCAGTGGTGGCCGCGGCCGGGCGCGTCGGTCGCGCGCGCGAGCGGGGAGCCCATCATCACCGCGTCGGCGCCGCAGGCGACGGCCTTGGGCAGGTCGCCGGACCAGCCGACGCCGCCGTCCGCGATCACGTGCACGTACCGGCCGCCGGACTCGTCCATGTAGTCGCGGCGGGCGGCGGCGACGTCGGCCACCGCCGTCGCCATCGGGACCTGGATGCCGAGCACGTTGCGGGTGGTGTGCGCCGCGCCGCCGCCGAAGCCGACGAGGACGCCCGCCGCGCCCGTGCGCATCAGGTGCAGGGCCGCCGTGTAGGTGGCGCAGCCGCCGACGATCACCGGGACGTCGAGTTCGTAGATGAACTGCTTCAGGTTCAGCGGCTCGTGCGAACCGGAGACGTGCTCGGCGGAGACCGTGGTGCCGCGGATGACGAAGATGTCCACGCCGGCGTCGACGACGGCCTTGGAGAACTGGGCCGTGCGCTGCGGGGAGAGCGCGGCGGCGGTGACCACGCCCGAGTCGCGCACCTCCTTGATGCGCTGCCCGATCAGCTCCTCCTTGATCGGCGCGGAGTAGATCTCCTGGAGCCGGCGGGTCGCCTTGTCGGCGGGCAGCCTGGCGATCTCGTCCAGCAGCGGCTGCGGGTCCTCGTACCGCGTCCACAGGCCTTCGAGGTTGAGCACGCCCAGGCCGCCCAGCTGGCCGATGCGGATCGCGGTGGCCGGGGAGACGACGGAGTCCATGGGGGCGGCCAGGAACGGCAGCTCGAAACGGTAGGCGTCGATCTGCCAGGCGATCGAGACCTCCTTCGGGTCCCGCGTACGGCGGCTGGGGACGACGGCGATGTCGTCGAATGCGTACGCCCGGCGGCCGCGCTTGCCGCGCCCGATCTCGATCTCAGTCACGTGTGTGGCCTTTCCCTGATGCGTTGCAGCGTCTTCCAGTATCGCCGACGGGCACGACGAGGGCGGCCCCGGAGGTTCCGGGGCCGCCCTGGGGAAGCCCGTGCGACTACTTGCTGCTGTAGTTGGGTGCCTCGACCGTCATCTGGATGTCGTGCGGGTGGCTCTCCTTGAGGCCCGCGGAGGTGATCCGGACGAAGCGGCCCTTGGTCTCCATCTCCTCGATGGTGGCGGCGCCCACGTAGCCCATGGTCTGGCGCAGGCCGCCGACGAGCTGGTGCAGCACGGTGCCGAGCGGGCCGCGGTAGGGCACCTGGCCCTCGATGCCCTCGGGCACGAGCTTGTCGTCGGCCGCGACCTCCGCCTGGAAGTAGCGGTCCTTGGAGTACGACCTGCCCTGACCGCGGGACTGCATGGCGCCCAGCGAGCCCATGCCGCGGTACGACTTGAACTGCTTGCCGTTGATGAACTGCAGCTCGCCCGGGGACTCCTCGCAGCCCGCGAGGAGGCTGCCCAGCATCACCGTGTCGGCGCCGGCGGCCAGCGCCTTGCCGATGTCGCCGGAGTACTGCAGGCCGCCGTCGCCGATCAGCGGGATGCCCGCCGGGCGTGCGGCGAGGGAGGCCTCGTAGATGGCGGTGACCTGCGGGACGCCGATG
Organism: Streptomyces sp. NPDC031554; assembly: GCF_055580685.1. NCBI lineage: Bacteria > Bacillati > Actinomycetota > Actinomycetes > Kitasatosporales > Streptomycetaceae > Streptomyces > Streptomyces sp. NPDC031554. The sequence goes on from NZ_JBVIKX010000001.1 coordinate 979,701, forward strand.
CCGGCGACCACGCGGGTGGTGCAGATCGAGCCGGGCCCGACACCGACCTTGATGCCGTCGACGCCGGCGTCGATCAGGGCCTGGGCGCCGTCGCGCGTGGCGACGTTGCCGCCGATCACGTCGACGCGCACGCCCGACTTGATCTTCGACATCCAGGTGAGGGCGTTGCTGTTGTGTCCGTGCGAGGTGTCGACGACCAGGAAGTCCACGCCGGCCTCGGCGAGGGCCTGGGCGCGCTCCAGCGCCTCGGGGCTGGCGCCGACGGCGGCGCCGACGAGCAGCCGGCCCTCGGCGTCCTTGGCGGCCCGGGGGTACTGCTCGGCTTTGACGAAGTCCTTGACCGTGATGAGGCCCTTGAGGACGCCCGTCCCGTCGACCAGCGGAAGCTTCTCGATCTTGTGGCGGCGCAGCAGCTCCATGGCGTCCGTGCCGGAGATGCCGACGTGGCCGGTGACGAGCGGCATCGGGGTCATGACCTCGCGCACCTGACGGGTGCGGTCCGACTCGAAGGCCATGTCGCGGTTGGTGACGATGCCGAGGAGCTTGCCGCCGCCGTCGGTCACCGGGACGCCGCTGATGCGGAACTTGGCGCACAGCGCGTCGGCCTCGGCCAGCGTGGCGTCCGGGTGGACCGTGATGGGGTCGGTGACCATGCCCGACTCCGAGCGCTTCACCAGGTCGACCTGGTTGACCTGGTCCTCGATGGAGAGGTTGCGGTGCAGCACGCCGACGCCGCCCTGGCGGGCCATCGCGATGGCCATGCGGGACTCGGTCACCTTGTCCATCGCCGCCGAGAGCAGCGGGATGTTGACACGGACGTTGCGGGAGATGCGGGACGAGGTGTCGACCGCGTTGGGGAGCACCTCGGATGCGCCCGGCAGCAGCAGCACGTCGTCGTAGGTGAGCCCGAGGGTCGCGAATTTGGCGGGCACTCCGTCGACGTTGGCAGTCATGACACCTTCCCCAAATGGCCTTGATCGGTGCGGATGTCCATGCTAACGGGAAGCGCACCCCCGGAATTCCACGCTCCGGCGTGACTCCGGGCTTCGTATGTTCGTACGGCGGCGGCGTCCGGCCCGTTCGGCGGGCGGGCCGCCGGCCGTGGCCGGCGAACGGTCCGCCGACCCTGTCCAGCCTAGGACGTGTTGCGAGAGTCCCGTCGGGTCTGCCGTCCGCTCCGCCCGGGGAAGTGCGGCGGGGGCACGGCGTGACCGTGGCCCGCTACTGCTCGGCGAGGGCCCGCAGCCTGCTCAGTGCGCGGTGCTGGGCCACGCGCACAGCTCCGGGTGACATTCCCAACATCTGGCCGGTCTCCTCCGCGGTGAGGCCCACCGCGATGCGCAGCAGGAGCAGCTCCCGCTGGTTCTCGGGCAGGTTGGCCAGCAGTTTCTTCGCCCATTCGGCATCGCTGCTCAGCAGGGCCCGCTCCTCCGGGCCGAGGGAGTCGTCGGGGCGTTCCGGCATCTCGTCGGAGGGGACCGCCGTGGAGCCGGGGTGGCGCATCGCCGCGCGCTGGAGGTCGGCGACCTTGTGGGCGGCGATGGCGAAGACGAAGGCCTCGAAGGGACGACCCGTGTCCTTGTAGCGCGGAAGGGCGAGGAGGACGGCCACGCAGACCTCCTGTGCGAGGTCCTCCACGAAGTGGCGCGCGTCGCCGGGGAGCCGGGACAGCCGGGTGCGGCAGTAGCGCAGGGCGAGGGGGTGGACATGGGCCAGCAGGTCGTGCGTGGCCTGCTCGTCGCCGTCCACCGCGCGATGCACCAGTCCGCCGATCACCCCGGGGGCACGGACCGCCTCGTCTTCGCGCATCGGTCCATGGTGCCCTGCGGCCGGACCGGCCGCGGCACCGTGCCCTTCGTTGTGCACCGAAGCGTTATGAGCAGGTGCGCCGGAACTCATCCCCTGCGCCCTCCCGTCCCGCTCGACCGACTCGTCCCCGAGGAACTCCACACCTCAAGGATGCGGCATCCGCGGCGAAACGAGCAGCGGGCGTCCGGCGAGGTCCTGCGCCACCGCCGCACACCGGCCGGCCGGCGGAGGGGTCCCGCATCTCCCGCACCCCGCGTGAGCAGGGAGGTTCATCCATTCCCCCGCTCCTGTCCCTGGGATCGGTCTGCTCGAAAAGTCCGCCGTACGGTCCGGCGGGGGCGGGGCCGCCGCAGAGCCGGCCCCGGCACGCGGGCGCTCCCTCGCCGACGCCGCCCGCGAGTGCCCGGACCGCGACGGCCGCCTCGGCGGCCTCACGTACCGGACCCCGCTCACCGGCGGCCCGGCCCGCACCGGCCGCCCGACGGGAGGGGTCCCGTCGGGCGGCCGGTGCGGGCCGGGCAGGTCCTGGGGCGTGTCCGACCCTTCGCGTCGGGTCGGCGCGCGGCGTCCGGTGCCGGGGACACCTCCCACGCCGTTCGGGCAGCGGGGGAGCGTCGCACGGCGGAGGACCGCCCGTGCACCGGATGCACCGGATGCACCGGGGCGATCCGACGACGCGGCGGTGGGGGTCCCTCCCGCGCGAGCGGAGCCGAGCGTGGGGGAGCCGTGCCAGGCGACGCGCGCCCGGCGGGAACGGTCGGACACGCCCTAGCGGACCAGGCCCCACCGGAAGCCGAGCGCCACGGCGTGGGCACGGTCGGAGGCGCCGAGTTTCTTGAACAGGCGGCGGGCGTGGGTCTTGACGGTGTCCTCGGAGAGGAACAGCTCGCGGCCGATCTCGGCGTTGGAGCGGCCGTGGCTCATGCCTTCCAGGACCTGGATCTCACGCGCGGTGAGGGTGGGCGCGGCGCCCATCTCGGCCGAGCGCAGCCGCCGCGGGGCGAGCCGCCACGTGGGGTCGGCGAGGGCCTGGGTGACCGTCGCCCGCAGTTCGGCGCGCGAGGCGTCCTTGTGCAGGTAGCCGCGGGCGCCGGCGGCGACCGCGAGCGCGACGCCGTCGAGGTCCTCCGCGACGGTCAGCATGATGATGCGTGCGCCGGGGTCGGCGGACAGCAGCCGCCGGACGGTTTCCACACCGCCCAGCCCCGGCATGCGCACGTCCATCAGAATGAGGTCCGAGCGGTCGGCGCCCCAGCGGCGGAGGACTTCCTCGCCGTTGGCCGCCGTCGTCACGCGCTCGACGCCGGGCACGGTCGCAACCGCGCGGCGGAGCGCCTCTCGGGCAAGCGGGGAGTCGTCGCAGACGAGGACGGAAGTCATGGCCGTCCTCCGCAGCTGATGCGCGTCACCTTGTGCCTCCAGGCTGGTACGTATCGTCACCTGTGCGGTCGACCGTCTCGGACGCCTGCCCGAGCGTTTGTGTTTTCAACCGCCACCGCACTCTCAACGATGGTCACTCGAAAGAGTTACGGGGCCGCATGCATTCTTCGGCACTCTACGTGAGGAGACGAACACGGCCGAGAGAGCCGCGCGGACCCATGAGCTTTCCTCACAACCTGTGCCCCGTTCAGCCCTATTTCTTCCCATTTGCTGGTGTCTGAGGCTAGATTCGCAATGGGTCATATTTTCATCTCCTTAGATCGTAGTTGTACGGTCGTGGGCACCGTATCCGCTCAGCACGGCTACAAGGGGTCACGCAATGGCAGATTTCTCCCGCCTTCCCGGACCGAACGCGGACCTGTGGGACTGGCAGCTCCTGGCCGCCTGCCGCGGGGTGGACAGCTCGCTCTTCTTCCATCCGGAGGGCGAGCGCGGGGCGGCGCGGAGCGCTCGCGAGAACTCGGCCAAGGAGGTCTGCATGAGGTGCCCCGTGCGCGCGCAGTGCGCGGCGCACGCGCTGGCGGTGAGGGAGCCGTACGGCGTGTGGGGCGGCCTGACCGAGGACGAGCGCGAGGAGCTCATGGGGCGGGCGCGCAACCGCCTGGTGCCGGCGTCGGCCGGCGCGGGCAGCGTCTCCGACAATTGAAGGAACGTTTCTCCAGACAGTCGAGGGCATGCACACACGCGTGCCCTCACCCCTTGATATGGCCCCTCACCCCTTGGCCGCGCCCCCTCACCCCTTGGCCGCGCCCCCTCACCCCTTGATACGGCCCCGCCGCAAGACAGTCGTACGGCCGCGAGACCCCCGCGGCCGTACGGCTACCGTACGGCCGCCCGCGCGAGCTGCTCCAGCGTCGCCGCCACCGCCGGTACCTGGGCCAGGTCGGGCAGGGTGAGCGCGACGACCTCGCGCCGTACCGCCGGCTCCAGGGTCACCGCACGCGCGCCCCGCGGCCGTACGGACTCGATCGCGAGCTCGGGGAGGACGGCGACGCCGAGGCCCGCGCCCACCAGGCCGGCCACCGCCGGGTAGTCGTCGGTGGCGAAGTCGATGCGGGGGGTGAAGCCCGCGGCCTCGCACACCTGCACCAGCCGGCCCCGGCAGCGCGGGCAGCCGGCGATCCACGGCTCGCGGGCGAGTTCGCCGATGGCCAGGGAGTCCGCGCGCGCGAGCCGGTGGCGTTCGGGCAGGAGGGCGACGAGCCGGTCCGTCAGCAGGGGGCGGACGACCAGGTCGGACCACTCCTCGGCGCCCGGTGCCTCCCGATAGCGGAAGGCGAGGGCGACGTCGCAGTCGCCGGCGCGCAGCTTCTCGACCGACTCGGGCGGCTCGGCCTCCTCCAGCGAGACGCGGGTGCCGGGGTGCGCGGCGCGCAGGGCGGCCAGCGCGGTCGGGACGAGCGCGGAGCTGCCGCTGGGGAAGGAGACGAGGCGGACCCGGCCGGCGCGCAGACCGGCGATCGCGGCGACCTCCTCCTCGGCGGCGGTGAGTCCGGCGAGGATCCCGGCGGCGTGCCGTACGAGGGCTTCTCCCGCCTGGGTCAGCCGCATCTCGCGGCCGCTGCGCACCAGCAGCGGGGTGCCGACGGACGTCTCCAGGGCCTTCATCTGCTGGCTGACCGCGGGCTGGGTGCAGCCCAGCTCACGGCCCGCCGCCGAGAAGGACCCGGTGGTGGCGACGGCGCGCAGCACGCGGAGATGACGGGCCTCGATCATCCTCCGAGCATAGGCGAATCGCATAAGGGAGCCTTGGGAGAGGGGGCGAATAATGCGTCGACACTTTGACCGCCGGTCGCTTAGCGTGCCGCCATGAGGCTTCTGTCCGTCAACGTGGGCCGTCCGAAGGCCGTGCCGTACACCGACCAGCCCGACGGGCTGACGGGTATCGACAAGCGGCCCGTCGAGGGGCCGGTGCGGGTGGCCGCGCCCGGCCCGAAGGGGGTCGGCGGCAGCGGGCTCGCCGGGGACGCGGTGTGCCACCTGCGCCACCACGGCGGCGACGACCAGGCGGTGTACGCGGTCGCGCGCGAGGACCTGGACGACTGGGAGCGCGAGCTGGGTCGCCCGTTCTCCAACGGCGCGTTCGGCGAGAACCTCACCACCACCGGTCTGGACGTCTCCGGGGCGCGGATCGGCGAGCGCTGGCGGATCGGCCCCGAGGTGGTGCTGGAGGTGTCGGCGGGCCGGATCCCCTGTCGCACCTTCCAGGGCCACGTGGGCGAGAAGGGCTGGGTCAGGCGTTTCACGCGCAAGGCCGCGACGGGCGCCTACCTGCGGGTGATCACGCCGGGCGAGATACGCGCGGGGGACGCCGTGGAGATCGTCCACCTGCCGGAGCACGAGGTGACGGCCCGGATGGAGTTCCAGGCCACCACCACCCACCGGGAACTGCTGCCGCGGCTGCTGGCGGCCGGCGAGGCGCTGCACCCGGAGGCGCTGGCGGCGGCCCGCACGTACGTCGAGAAGTACGGCGGCTGAGCCGCCCTCTTCGGTGACGGCGCGCACGGTTCCGTCACTTTCCGCAGGCCTCGTGCACGGAGCGGACGCGCGGACTCCGGGTCACTAACCTTCTGCCATGACAACGGCTCTGATCACAGGTTCGACCGCGGGCATCGGTGCCGCGTTCGCGCGGCGGCTCGCGGCGGACGGGCACGACCTCGTCCTCGTCGCGCGGGACACCCAGCGGCTGCGCGAGCAGGCGACCGAGTTGCACGACCGGCACGGCGTCGAGGTGGAGGTGCTGACCGCCGACCTGGCCGCGGACCGGGGCATCGAGGCGGTGGCCGCCCGGCTCGACGACCGCCGCAACCCCGTCGACCTGCTGGTCAACAACGCCGGGTTCGGCAACAAGGGCCGCTACCTCGACGTGTCGATGGCGGACGAGCTGAGGATGCTCAAGGTGCACTGCGAGGCGGTGCTGCGGCTGACGTCGGCGGCGACCGGGGCGATGCGGGAGCGGGGGCGCGGGGGCGTCGTCAACGTGGCCTCGGTGGCGGCCTTCGTCCCGCGCGGGACGTACGGCGCCTCCAAGGCGTGGGTCGTGCAGTTCACGCAGGGGGCGGCGAAGGACCTGGCGGGCAGCGGGGTGCGGCTGATGGCGCTCTGCCCGGGGTTCGTGCGCACCGAGTTCCACGAGCGGGCCGGGATGGGCACGGACAACATCCCCGGCTGGATGTGGCTCGACGCGGACAAGCTGGTCGCGGCGGCGCTGGCGGACCTGACGCGCGGGAAGTCGGTGTCGATTCCCGACGCGCGCTACAAGGCGCTGATGGGCCTGGTGAAGGTGACGCCCCGGTCGCTGCTGGGCGGCATCAGCTCGCGGACGGGGCGGAAGTACGGGCCGCAGTAGCGGGCGGTGACGCCCGGGCCCGACGGACGTACGGGCGGTGGCGGCAGGCGGCGGCCTCGGGGCCCCGGTGGGAAAATGGCCCTGGCAGGGCCGGACCCAGGGGGGCCGGAGGCGGCGCGATGACCTTCGTACAGCTCATCGATTGCAGGACGAGCCGGTTCGACGAGATGAACCGGCTGATGGACACCTGGGTCGAGAAGACCAGGGGAAAGCGGACGGCGACGCACGCGCTGGTCGGGAAGGACCGGTCGGACGCGTCGCACGTCGTCGAGATCGTGGAGTTCCCCTCGTACGAGGAGGCGATGCGGAACTCGAACCTGCCGGAGACGGAGAAGATCTTCGACGACATGGTCGCGCTCTGTGACGAGATGCCGACCTTCACCGACCTGGAAGTGGTGCGCGACGAGCAGTTGAACCGCGCGACGGCACGGGAGTGGTTCGAGCAGGCCGGAACGATCGATATCGACCGTATGTTCGACCAGGTGGCCGACGACTACGTGGACCACGATCCCGCCAGTCCGCGGGACAGCGACCTGGCGGCGGCGCGCGAGCAGTTCGCGGGCCGGCGGCGGGCCTTCGACTTCTCCTTCCGGGTCGACGACCAGATCGCCCAGGGCGACCGGGTGTGCACCCGCTGGACCTGGACCGCCCGGCACGAGGGCGCCTTCCTCGGCATCCCCGCCACCGGCCAGACCGTCGCCATGACCGGCATGACCTGGCAGCGGTTCCGGGACGGCAAGGTCTGCGAGAGCTGGTGGGAGTACGACCGCGCGGGTCTGATGCGGCAGCTGGGGGTACTCGGGAAGTAGCCCGCGAGGAGCCGTCGGGGGTTCCGCGCCCCGCCCGGCGGGGGCGGAACCCCCGTCGTTGCCTCGTCGAGGAGGGCGCGGGCGGCTGTCGTGGGGGGCGACGCAGGCGCCCGCGAGTGCGCGGGCGACCACGTGCAGCCGATGCTGTTCCGGCCGGTCGGGGACGAGACGCACTGCCCGCGGTGCACCCGGCCGCGGTGACCGCACGGTCACGCCGACCGCAGGGTCACGGGCGTGTGCTCAGCTCGCCACCCTCGGCACGCCGCCCTTGCGGCCCACCCCGAAGGCGATGCGGTAGACGTCCGGCAGGTCGATGCGACCGTCGCGGCGGCGGCGCATCACGCCGAGCGCGATCAGTTCCCCGATCAGCAGGGCCGGGTTCTCGGGATGGCGGGGGCCGGTGCGCACGCGGGTCTCGTCCTGGAGTTCGTCGGGCACGTACCGCTCGGCGTCCTCGCGCAGGGCGTCCACGAGGCGGGACTCCTCCCACAGGGCATCGACTTTCTCCTGCTCGATGGGGACTTGATGCCCGGCCAGCGGTTTGATGGCCTGCTCCACCCACGGCATGTCCTCCCCGACCTCGGTGACCCGCGTCTCGGAGGCCTTCTGCACCCCGCGCCGGATGCCCTCGTGGTGCAGCGCGAACTCATGACCGGCGTACTGGCCGCGGGTCTCCGACAGCGCCTTCTGCAACGCGCTGAGGAAACTGCGCGGGCTGACCTGCTCGACGCCGTCCATCAGGTGGTTGGGCAGCCAGGTGAAGGTGTGGCCCTTGCGGAAGTTGGACCCCATGTAGGGACCGGCGATCAGGGTGAACTGCTCCGACTGGAACTGCTCGTCACCGCTGAGCAGCGCGGGCGGGACGTGGCGCCGGCCGTCCGCCTCGCCCTGCCAGCCGCCCGTGAGCTGCCGGAAGCGGGCCGCGAGGTCGCTGTCGTGGTTGCCCATGGTGTGGAAGAGCAGACCGTAGAGGTTGGCCCGGGACCAGGTCAGCGCCGCCGCGTTGGAGGCCAGCTTGGAGGCGTCCGGGAAGTGCAGCAGCGCGCCGTCGTACATGTCCGGACGGATGAACACCTTGAAGCGGATGCCGCGCGTCCCCAGACGCATGGCGAGCGCCAGCTCCAGGATGCCGCCCACCAGCCGGTCGGCCTGGGCCCGGACCCGGTGCAGGTGCTCCAGGGCGTCGAAGAGGATCAGGTGCGTGATGCCCTGGCGTTGGGCCTCCTGGTCGACGTTCTGCACGGTGCGCTCCGCCGCGCCGGGGTTGTTGCGCACCCACAGGGCCCTGTCCCGCCATTCGGGCAGCTCGCGCAGCTCGGGCTGGCCGAACGCGGTCAGCAGGACGGCGTACCAGAGGTCGTAGGGGCGGACACCCTCCTCCACCAGCTGCCGCAGGGTGCCCGGACCCGGGTAGAGGTCGTGCTTCAGCGCGGCCCCGAACCCCTGGGACACCGTCACCCGGCGCAGCCGCTCGATGCCGTACTCCTGGGCGGCGATCTCGCGCAGCGTCCCGTCGAGCAGCGAGCGGTACCAGAACGTCTTGCCGACGCCCCGTCCGCCGCGGACCACCGTACTGTCGACGTACAGGGCCGCGCGGTGGGTGTCCGGGGTGAACAGGCTCTCGACCTTCGGCTCGGCGGTGTCGGCGTCCGTGGCCTCCGGGAGAGCGCCGGCCAGCAGTGCGCGGTACTCCTCGACGCTCAGGGGCATGCTCATCGCGGTCCTTCGCTGTTCTGCGGATCGGCGGTGATCAGGAGCGTAGCCGTGGGCAGGAAGTCCCGGTACGCCGCCTGCACGAAGGCACGGTCCTGCCAGCCCGGGGCGGAGACCAGGTCCAGACCGACCAGCCCCGGCTCGAAGAGGATCGGGATGGGGTGGTGCGGCGCCGCGTCGTCCTCCAGGGACGGGGAGAAGGCGTCCGTGCCGAGTTCGTCGGCCCCGGCGGGGACGTCGTCGTAGAGCTGCGCGAAGCACTCCCAGGCGTGCTCGCGGAACGACTGCAGGTACGCGCCCTGGGGCGAGTCGGGGACCATCGAGGCCACCATGCGCAGCTTCTCCCTGATCGCGGGTGCCTGCCCGGAGGAGAGCCAGGCCGCGAAGAGGTCGCCGTAGCCCTCCCAGGTCTGCGCGTTGTCCGTGCCGAACAGCAGGGCCAGATCGCACAGCCGGGAGATGGCGACCGCGGCGATGTCGTGGATGCCGGCCCGGCTGTCGAGCAGGACGACGTCGGGACGCCGTCCGCTGTCCCCGTCCCGGGCCACCGCGTCCTCGCAGGCGCGGACGGCCTGCTCCAGCCGGTCGGCGAAGTCCGCGTCCGGGACGTCCGCGTACGCGCGGTTGAGCTTGTCGACGTAGGCGTAGGGGACGCCGGGCGTCCCGCGTCCACGGGCGGGCGCCACCCACAGCTCGCCGCGGCCGCCCCGCGGCTCGTAGCCGGAGCGGATCACGTGCTCCAGACCCTCGGCGTTGCCGACGGCCGACTCGACGAGCTGGTCGATGACACCGTGCGGGGGCAGTTCCGCCCCGGCGGCGGCCAGCGGTCCGACGCCCGGTGACTCCAGGTCCAGGTCGACGACGAGCACGACGTGCCCCTGGTCGGCCAGGTGGCGTGCCAGGACGGCGGTCGCCGTGCTGCGGCCCACACCGCCCTTGAAACCGTAGAGCGCGGTGCGGTGGGTGCGGGTGCCGTCCGGTTCGGGTGCGGGGGTGGACACCTGCGCCCAGTCCTCGCCCACCACGGTGTTGTCGAGGATCCGGACCCGGCCGTCGGGGCACTGCGGGTCCCTCACGGCCCGCTCCGAGCCCAGCAGGCCGTCGGCCGAGAAGAGACCGGACGCGCGCATCAGCGGACGGTCCGCGGCGTAGGGGCCGAGTTCCCGCGCGAGTCGGGGGCCGTAGTCGGCCTCCAGGTTCTCCAGCGGCGGCGGGACCGGCTGCGTGCGGTCGTCGACGAGGAGGGTGAAACGGCCGAGCACGTCCCGTACGGCCAGGACGTCCGTCCCGGCGGCCGCCATCTCGTGGGCGAGGGCCAGGGCACGCGGGCGCGCCTCGGCGAAACGGACGGGTTCGCCGGCCGGTCCGGGGGCGAGGGTCACGGCAGCCTTCCGGTGATCAGTGCCTGTTCGTGCAGGGCGAGGATGTTCGCGGCCACGGTACGCCGTCGCCGCACGTCGGCCTCGACGACGTCGCTGCCGTCGAGGTAGCGGTCGTCGACCGTCCAGGTGTCGAAGGCCGTGAGGCCCGTGAGCGCGGCGGCCAGACGCGTCGCCGACCTGCCGTGCGTCAGCAGCGCCACGTCGGTGGCCACCCAGGGCAAGTGACTGTAGGAGTGGGCGACCTTGCCGGTCGTCGGGTCCTTGACCCAGGGCGCCTTGGCGGGCGGACCGCCCGGCTTCTTCGGGTCCACGGTGGCGGAGGTGAAGCGGAGCAGCAGGCTCTTGAGGGCGCACTCGACCGCGAAGCCGAAGTGATGGTCCGCGTTGGGCAGCCGTGCCGCGTCGTGCAGGAAGACGGCGTCCTTGTAGTGACGCAGGGCCGCGTGGGCGTAGTGGTGCTCTGTCGAATTCACGGGCACAGCAAGGATGTTAAGGCGGGCACCCCCCGGCCGGGGCGGTTCCGGCACGGGCACGAAGCCGCCCCGGCCCACGGGTGGGTCCGACCGCCCGACAGCCGTCGCCCCGACCGCTACAGACGGCGTCCGTAGGGCCGGGCCTGCTGATCAAGGGCGCGCGGGAGCGGGATTCTTCGAGGGCATGACCACCGCATTCACCGGCCTCACCTCTTTCACCGCCGCCGCGTCCTTCACCCTCCGCTTCAGCGCCACCCCGCGCGGCGCCCGGCTGGCCCGGCGGCTGGTCTCGCACCAGATGGACGGCTGGGGGTGGCCCTACCGCACCCCGGCCCACGACGCTGTGGAACTGGTCGTGGCCGAACTGACCGCCAACGCCGTCACCCACGGGCGGGTGCCGGGGCGGGACGCGGAACTGCGGCTCACCCATGACGGTGAGGGACGCATGCTGGTGGAGGTGAGCGACGTACGCGGGGAGCGGCAACCGTGCCCGCTCCGGAGAGCCGGCCGCTCGCGGAGGACGGGCGCGGACTGACGCTGGTGGCGGCGCTGGTCGAGCAGTTAGGCGTGGCCGAACGGGCGGCAGCGCCGGGCAAGACGGTGTGGGCGGTGGTCGCATGCCCTGCGGGGGCACGTGATCGACCCGCCTCGCCAGTACAACGGGTCGGTACGTCGACCGCACCGACCGGCGCTGCGTGAAGAAGGCGCGGCGCCACCGTCCCGGGACTGCCGGCGTCCGGACGGACATGCCGAACGGCAGGAGCGTCCGTACATGGTCCCGCGCCTGCCCCAGCGGCTCCTTCCGGCTCGTCTCACGAAGGAGGGCGCGTCACCAGCCGGTCGGCGACCAGTGCCAGCCAGGTGCTCGGCGCGCAGGGCGCCGGCGGGTCGACCTCCATGCCCAGCTCGGCCAGGGCCAGTGCGCACTCGGGCTCGTCCAGGCCCAGCGCGAGCAGTTCGTGCAGCTCGCCGACCAGACGGGCGACCAACTGTGCGTCGGTCGTGGCCCGGTAGTCGTCGACGGCGGCGTCGTGGTCGGTGAACTCGTCCGGCATGTCCTGGGAGAACCAGCCGCCGAGGAACTGGCCGAGTTCGGGGAAGCGGGCCTGCCACTCCGCGTGCGTGGCCGGGACGGCCGGGGGCGGCACCTCGCCCTGCTCGATGCTGTGCCTGAGGTGATCGGCCAGGCAGTACAGCCACTGCCGGACCTCGCCCTCGGGCAGGCCGACGTCGGGCACGGAGTAGAACTCGCCGAGGCGCAGCCGCAGCCGTCCCGGCGGGTTGTCGGCGTACTCCCGCAACTGGCGCTCGGCGACGGCGAGGGCCCAGGGCCGGGTGTGCCACGTGTGGCGCAGATAGGCGATCAGGGCCTCGCCGGGCTGCTCCGGGGTGTCGTCGGCCGGCTGTCCCGCGTAGGCGCGGATCACCTGGTCGAGTTCGCCGTAGCGGCGGTCGTGTTCGAGGGGGTTCAGGGGCACGGTGGTCGCCTCTCCAGGGGCTACAGGTAGACGGGAAAGGTCGCCTGGACGGTGAACCCGTGGGGCCGGGAGGCGTCCCGCCTGAGAACCACCCGGGCGCTCCGTACGTCGACGGGACCACGCCCCGCCAGCATCATCGCCTGGAGCAGCACCCGCCCCACCGGTTCCTCCCGCGACGGCCAGGACGCCTCGATCGTCAGACGGGCGCGGGTGGACCGGGCGAGCCAGCGGTGGATGAGCTGCTCGTTGGCGGTGACCACCTGCTGGGTGGCCCACTGGGCCGTCTCCCGGTCGGGATAGGTCGACGTTCTGGTACGCACGGGAGTTGTCTCGGACACGATGACCACCTCGTGGGGAAGGGTTGCGGGGCACCACGGCAGGCCCTCTCCGACGGGGCCGGAGGACGCCACGGAAACGTACACGTCGTCCAGGATCCGCAAGGCGGCTGCCCCGGTCTTTCGGTGCGGCCTTTCTCCTCAGGCGTCCTCGAACCTCCAGGCCACCAGGATCCGTTCCGCTGTCACCCCGATCAGGCAGACGTCATAAAGCGTGATGGCGAGGGAGTTCCAGTGGAATCCGGACACCAGGAAATCCGCGTCTTCCCCGTCTTCGGCGTGACCGTGGTTCGTGAAGAATTCGACGGAATCCCCCACCGCCTCCAGGACCTCACGAAAACACGTGTCCCTGGCGGCATCCGGCTCACGAAGTGAGGGATCCACGCCCTCGTAGAAGGAGCCCAGCGCGAGGAGCTTCAGCAAGTCCTGCGCGCCTTCTTTCCCGACGGGCAGGAGGCTCTCCCTCACCAGCTCGCCGGTCACCTCCTCGAACATCGGCGCCGGGTCGACACCCGCGCTCTCCCCGCGTACTTCACCGCGTGTGAACGCCACCAGGTCGTCAACCCAGTCCGCACGAGTCCTGGGTGCCAGACAGAGGACAGTCCGATGCGGGTCGAACAGGGCGGTCGCGCACTCGGGCAGGGAACCTACGCTCACGGAAATCACTCACTCGGGTACATGGGTCACTTGGGCATGGAAGTCAGGACGACGTAAGGCGGGTCGATTCCGTTCTTGTACTTCAGAATCACCTTGACGCTGTACGTGTCGTGAGCGGACGTCGAACCGCTCGGAATGGTTCTGCCCGTGGCGTGGTCGAATTCCACCGGATCCAGTTCCAGCTTCGAGTTGTCGGTCCGGGGCCGGGACAGCCAGTTCTCGATCTTCCCGGGGTTGTTGACCCCGACATTCGGTTTGCCGGCGTTGGCCGGACTGTCGGAGGGGCCGATCTCGTCCATGGCGCCCTGGGTCGCCTTCTGCGCGGTGGCGAGGTCGGTGAAGGTGGATGCGGCGTTGATCCCCGGCTGGTCGCGAAGGCGGTTCAGGAGTTGCGCGTCGCTCTGCCCGACGTGCTTGTCGATGACGTGGCTCTTGTGCACGCCCTCCTGGTTCGCGAGGTCGACCGTGTAGAAGTGGTTGTCCTTGTCCTCGCCCGGGACGGTGTAGAGCGGCTGCTCCCTGAAGTCGTTGAGCGAGCGGGCGCCGAAGGCCTCGGCCCGTGCCTCCTCGGCGGCGTACGTGGGGACGCTGTTCCCGGCCTCGTCCAATGCCGGCTTGAGCCTCACCAAGCCGTCGCCGAGATCGTGGATCCTGCGGTTGTAGGAGTCCACCGCCTCATCGAGGCGGCCGGTGTCGATGTTGGCGATGAACTCACCGGCGAGCTCGGGGAGCTTCCCGAGGAGTTCGAAGAGATCCTTGAAGCTCTTCATCGTGAAGGTTTTGGCCGCCGCGTCCTTGTAGACCTCGATGATGACGGACCGGACCTTCGTCACTTCCGTGCCGACCCCGTCGCACGCTGTCGCCACGTCCCGCGCGGTGTCCTGGAGAACGTCCAGCGCGGGTTGCTTGCCCTCGCGGTGGGCCCACTTGTAGCCGTGGTGCTCCTTGCCCCAGTCCGACGTGCCCCACATCGCCGAGCAGAACTGCTTCATCGCGCCCTGCCACTCGTCGTGCCCCACCGCGGGGTTGGTGAGGTAGGCGATGGCGTCGTCGAAGGCCTCCGCGGACGTCTTGGCGTCCTTGGCGGCCTGCCGCCAGAGCTTGGCGATCTCCGGCAGGGCGAGGTCGTCGCCGCCGGGGGTGATGTCGGCGACCTTGCCGTGGCGCAGGGCGTGACCGAGGATCGGGCGCAGGACCTCGGCGCCGATCGTGCTCAACGCCCCGGAGACCTCGTCGATGATCGCGTTGCCCCAGCCGTCCTCGCCCCGGGCACCGCCCCAGCCGAGGTCGGCGACGGGGCCGGCCACGCCCGCGTTCCTGAGGACGTCCGGCGGGTTCTTCGTCGCCACCGCCGGGGTCAGCGGGTGGGTGGCGTGGTCCGCCTGCGCGTAGTTGTTGGCCGTCACCGTGAGGCCGACGGCCGCACCGCCGACGCCCTCCGTCGTCTTGTTCCACACGTCGAGGAAGGAGGCGGCGACATCGGCATACGCTTTGACGAAAGCCTCCGGACCCGTGCCGCATCCGACCGCGTGCGCGTACCCGTCGAGCGCACCGACCAGGTTCCTGGCACGGCCGGCGAAGTCGTACTGCGCGTTGCGCAACATGTACGACGCGTAGTACACGTGCTGCGGCTGGACGTCGAAGCCGACGAGGTTGCCCGGCGGTGCCGGTTTCAACGCCTCCAGTTCGGCCGCGCGCTCATCACGGTCCGAGTTCGAGTCGCCGCGGGAGATGTCCTTGCCGTCGGGGTCGGTCAGCCCGCCGGGCGACGGGTGGGGCGTGGGCACGGTGGCGCCCGTCCCGGACGGCTGGACGGTTCCGCCGCCCGTCGACGGGGTGGGTGTGGGGACCGGCGTGGCCATCAGAGCGCACCCCAGCCGCGCAGCACCGCCCGGTGCGCCGCCGTGTAGTTGAGATGCCCGGTGGTGACGAAGTCGTGCAGCCACTTCTGAGCCGCTTCCAGGTCCTGGGCCGAGCGGTCCCATTCGTCGAGCTTCTCGACGAAGACCTCCCTGGTATCGCCCCGCCAGGACAGCACCACCGGCTCCACGCGGCCGTACAGTGCCTCCAGCCTCTCGTTGAGCTGCTTGAGGATGTCCTCCAGGTCACCGGCCAGTTCCTGGAGCGTTCCGAAGGAGACCGTGATCTGCTCCTGCGGCGTCGTCCCGTCCGACATGCTTCCCCCTTGATGTGATCCGTGGCGGCCGTGTGCGGAATCCGACGCCGTACGTCAGTACCCGTCGAGAGGGCTGCGCGGGGGCGTCGTCGGCTCCGGGTTCGGGGTGGAGAGCCGGTCGACCTCCCCGGTGACGTCCACCTGGATCCGGCGCATCCCGTCGAGCACATCGAGGTCGGTCCCGGAGAAACCGTCTCTGCTCAGCAGCACGGCCTGTCGCAACAGCTTCACCACTTCCCGGATACGTACGGCGTCCTCGGCGGCGGCCCGGTGGAACTCCCGGTACGCCGTCCCCGCCGGGCCCCGCCAGCCCGCCTCGATCCGGTCCACGATCGCGTCCATACGCGTGACCTGTCTGTCCAGGTGATCACGCATGTCGTCGAGATCACCCGCGAGCTTCGTCAGATCCGCATCGGTCACTTTGAGGTCCGAGGTGCCTCCCGCCCGGAAGCCGGCCCCGTGCTGCCCCATATCGCACCCCCGCCCCATGGGTGTCATCGATCCCTGAAAATGCAGCAACCAGCATATGGAGAGCCCTGCTCGTGTCCTCTCCCGGCTCGCCCGTCGCTCCGCTCCCTTCACATCTCTGCGGGCCATCCCGCCTCGATGTCCCGGGCTGGCAGGACGAGAAGCACATGCGAGGGACACCGAGGGGAACGGGAGCAGCCGATGGCCAGGGGTGGCGACACCGTCGTACCGAGGGACGTCCTCGACTCAAGGAGGATGTCTACGCCGGCGACTTCAAGGTCGAGCTGTCCAAGGGGTTCAAGGGCGACTCGGCCGGGCGGGTCGAGGAGTACGTCGTCACGCCGCAGCTCCGGGAACAGTTCGACAAGGCGCTGAAACCGGTGCGCGGCGCGGTGCGCAAGAACGCCTCGTACGCCGCCTGCCTCCACGGCTCCTTCGGCGTCGGCAAGAGCCACTTCCTGACCGTGCTGCACGCCGTCCTCGACGGGGACGCCGCGGCGCGGCCGGGCCCCGGCTGCGGGAGGTCATCGCCGAGCACGACGACGTCGTGGAAACGCCGAGGCCCGGCACCCCTCTCGGGGGCCGGGCCTCGGTGACCGACGTGCGTCAGTGGGAGTGGCCGTGGCCGTGTCCGGCGGCGGCGGGCTCCTCTTCTTCCTTCTTCTCGACGACCAGGGTCTCGGTCGTCAGGAGGAGGGAGGCGATGGAGGCGGCGTTCTCCAGGGCGGAGCGGGTGACCTTGACCGGGTCGATGACGCCGGCCTTGACCAGGTCGCCGTACTCGCCGGTCGCGGCGTTGAAGCCCTGGCCCTTGTCCAGCTCGGCGACCTTGGAGGTGATGACGTAGCCCTCCAGGCCGGCGTTCTCGGCGATCCAGCGCAGCGGCTCGACGGCGGCGCGGCGGACGACGGCGACACCGGTGGCCTCGTCGCCGGTCTTGTCGAGGTTGCCCTCGAGAACCTTCACAGCGTGGACGAGCGCGGAGCCACCACCGGAGACGATGCCCTCCTCGACCGCGGCGCGGGTCGCGGAGATGGCGTCCTCCAGGCGGTGCTTCTTCTCCTTCAGCTCCACCTCGGTGGCGGCGCCGACCTTGATCACGCACACGCCGCCGGCCAGCTTCGCGAGGCGCTCCTGGAGCTTCTCGCGGTCCCAGTCGGAGTCCGTGTTCTCGATCTCGGCCTTGATCTGGGCGACGCGGCCCGTGACCTCTTCGGAGTTGCCGGCACCGTCGACGACCGTGGTGTCGTCCTTGGTGACGGTGACGCGGCGGGCGGAGCCGAGCACGTCGATGCCGACCTGGTCGAGCTTGAGGCCGACCTCCTCGGAGATGACGGTGGCGCCGGTGAGGACGGCCAGGTCCTGGAGCATCGCCTTGCGGCGGTCGCCGAAGCCGGGGGCCTTCACCGCGACGGCGTTGAAGGTGCCGCGGATCTTGTTCACGACCAGGGTCGACAGGGCCTCGCCCTCGACGTCCTCGGCGATGATCAGCAGCGGGCGGGAGGAGTTGGTCTGGATGACCTTCTCCAGCAGCGGCAGCAGGTCGGCGATGGAGGAGATCTTGCCCTGGTTGATGAGGATGTAGGGGTCCTCGAGGACGGCCTCCATGCGCTCCTGGTCCGTCACGAAGTACGGCGACAGGTAACCCTTGTCGAAGGCCATGCCCTCGGTGAAGTCCAGCTCCAGACCGAAGGTGTTGGACTCCTCGACGGTGATGACACCGTCCTTGCCGACCTTGTCCATGGCCTCGGCGATGAGCTCGCCGACCTGCTGGTCCTGGGCGGACAGCGCGGCGACGGCGGCGATGTCGGACTTCTCGTCGATCGGGCGGGCCGTGGCGAGCAGCTCGTCGGAGACGGCCTTGACCGCGGCGTCGATGCCCTTCTTGAGCAGGGCGGGCGACGCGCCGGCGGCGACGTTCCGCAGGCCCTCGCGGACCAGCGCCTGGGCGAGCACGGTGGCGGTGGTGGTGCCGTCACCCGCGATGTCGTTGGTCTTGGTCGCCACCTCCTTCACCAGCTGCGCGCCGAGGTTCTCGTACGGGTCGTCGAGCTCGACCTCGCGGGCGATGGTGACACCGTCGTTGGTGATGGTGGGGGCGCCGAACTTCTTGTCGATGACGACGTTGCGGCCCTTGGGGCCGATCGTCACCTTGACCGTGTCGGCAAGCTTGTTGACGCCGCGCTCGAGGGCGCGACGGGCGTCCTCGTCGAACTTCAGGATCTTCGCCATGGGAGCGGTTCAGCCCTCTCGGAAAAAGTGGGAGAAACGAACTGCGCCCCCGGCACCCGGCTTCACAAACACGCGGGGCCAGGAGCGCAGTTCACTGCAAAACTGGGTGAATTACTTCTCGATGATCGCGAGCACGTCGCGAGCCGAGAGGACGAGGTACTCCTCGCCGTTGTACTTCACCTCGGTGCCGCCGTACTTGCTGTAAAGGACGACGTCGCCGACCTTGACGTCGAGCGGCAGGCGCTCGCCGTTCTCGAAGCGGCCCGGGCCCACGGCGAGGACGGCGCCCTCCTGGGGCTTCTCCTTCGCGGTGTCCGGGATGACCAGGCCAGAAGCCGTGGTCTGCTCGGCGTCGAGCGGCTGGACCACAATGCGGTCCTCGAGCGGCTTGATGGCAACCTTGGAGCTGGTGGTCGTCACGATCCGACCTCCCCCTTCGGAGATCTCACGGGGTTAACTGTCTGAGGTGGCGACCAGGTGGATCCGTCGTCGCGGGTGCCGGACCTGCCCGTCGCGTAGTTGGCACTCTCCAGTGGGGAGTGCCAGGACTGAGACTATGACCGCGATTAGCACTCGGTCAAGCGGAGTGCCAATGCCGTGCGTCGCGCGTGCCGGAATCCGGGTCGGGATCCGGGCCGTGCGGGAAGCCGACGCCCGGTACCTGGTGCCCTGTGCCCTCTGCCCGGCGCCCGGTGTCACCGCGGCAAGGGGAGCCCTCAGAGGTAGTCCTCCAGTCGGCCCACCGTCAGGCCCTGTTCCTGGACGCGCCGCAGCAGCCTCGTCGTGCGTTCCCGCAGGCTCGGCCCCCGGGTCCCGTCGGGGTCGACGGCGACGACGTCCCCGGGGCGCAGGCGGCGGGAGCCGTGGGTGTAGGTGAGGTCGGCGGGGCCCATGGAGGCCCGCCAGAGGACGACGGCGGTGATCCCGCAGTCGGCGGCCGCGCGCAGGGTGGTCGCGTCGTACGTGCCGTAGGGCGGCCGGAACAGGCGGGGGCGCAGGCCGAAGCGGGCCCTGAGCTTGTCCTGCTGGCCGCAGATCTCGGCGCGCTGGCCCGCGTAGGGCAGGCCGCGCAGGGCGGCGTGGTCGAGGGTGTGGTTGTGGAGGCCGGCGCCGACCGACCGCAGCCGGGCGAAGTGGGCGTAGCCCGGGCCCACCACGCTGTCGGTGAGGAACATGCTGACAGGGAGGCGCAGTTCGCGGACCATGGTGACGAAGCGGGGGTCGCGTTCGGCGCCGTCGTCGTAGGTGAGGAAGACGACCTTGTCGCGGGTCGGGACGCGGTCGACGACCGGCGGGAGCGCGGGGCCGGCCGAGCCGCCCGCGAGGGGGCCCGCCACCGGCGTGCGGGTGGGAACGGGAGCGGGGGCGAGCGGGGCGGCCAGACCCCAGCGGCGGTACGGCCGCTCCGCGACCGGCGGGTGCGGGCGTGCGGTCCGCCCGGCGTCCGCTCCCGTGGGCGGCCCCGTGGAGCGTGCCCGGTCCGTCGCCGTGCGGCCCGGGTGCCCGATCGGGTCGGCCGGCCCGGCGCAGCCGGTCAGCGCCACCGCGAGGGCCACGACGGACGTGAGCGGCGCGGTCCGCCTCCTCACAGGTAGTCCTCCAGCCGGGCCACCGCGTAGCCCTTCTCGGTGACCAGGTCCAGGAAGCGGCGGACCATGTCGGGCATGGTGCCCTTCCAGTCGGCGCGGCCGCGGAAGTGGGTGAGGACGATGTCGCCGGGGTGGAGGTCGCGGTCCCACTCGCGGTAGTCCCAGTGGTCGGCGAAGACCTCCTCGTTCCACAGCGGCGCGTACTTCACTCCGCAGGTCTTCGCGGCGCGCAGGGTGTCGCGGTCGTAGTTGCCGAAGGGCGGGCGGAAGAGGGCGGGGCGCCTGCCGTAGCGCTTCTCGATGACGTCCTGCATGCCGCAGATCTCGCGCTTCTGGCCGCTGTAGGAGAGGGCGGGCAGGTAGGGGTGGTGGAGGGTGTGGTTGTTCAGGGTCACCCCCGCGTCCCGCATCCTCGTGAAGTAGCCGTAGTCCTCCTTGACGAGGTAGTCGCTGAGGAAGGCCGTGTAGGGGATCTTCAGGTCGCTCATCATGCGCAGGAACGCCGGGTCCTTCTCGGCGCCGTCGTCGATGGTGAGGAAGACGATCTTGTCCTCGGTGGGGACGGTGGTGAAGACCGGCGGGAGGCCCAGTTCCTCGTGGCCGTCGACCTCGAAGCCCTGGCGGGTGGTGATCCTCGGCTTCGTCGCGGGCGGGGCGGGGGGTGCCAGGGGGACCTTCCGCAGTCGCCAGCGGGCGGCGGCCGCGGTCCGGGCGGCGTGCTCGGCACGCAGTCCGGCGGCGTAGGCGCGCAGGGCGTCGGCGGGCTGTCCCTGGAGCGGCTGCCGGCCGGGGGCGGGACGGCCGGCAGCCGGGGTGCCGGAAGCACAGCCGGAGGCGAGGGCGGCCACGGCGAGGACCGCGACGCCGGTCCTGACCCCCACCCGCCGCATCCCCTTTTTATAGTTTTGTACGACTGATCCTGATCCCATGGCGCCGGATCCTCGCAGTCGCGTCCGCGCGATCCGGCCCGACACCTCCGCCGGAGGCGCACCATCCACCGACTGGCCCACAATGACCCGGTGAACGACCTCGCCCCGCTCCTCACCCCCGAGGGCCGCGCCCTCCTCGACGCCGTGCGCGGCACCGCCCCGGCCGACGAACTGGCCGTCGCCACCAGGCTGCGCCGCGACCATCCCGCCGAGCTGGTCTCGGCGGCGCTCGGACAGGCCCGGCTGCGGCAGCGCGCGGCGGCGAAGTTCGGGGCCGGGGACGCGGAGCGGATGTTCTTCACCCCGAACGGGGTCGAGCAGTCGACGCGCGCGAGCGTCGCCGCCCACCGCGCCGAGCGGATGCGGTCGCTCGGCGTGGCCTCGGTCGCCGACCTGTGCTGCGGGATCGGCGGCGACGCGATCGCGCTGGCCCGCGCGGGGATCAGGGTGCTCGCCGTGGACCGCGACCCGCTGACGGCGGCGGTGGCGCGGGCCAACGCCGAGGCGCTGGGGCTCGCCGCTCTGATCGAGGTGCGCGAGGCGGACGTCACGGAGGTCGACACGGACGGGTACGACGCCGTGTTCGTCGACCCCGCGCGGCGGGGCGGCCGGGGACGGATCTTCGACCCGGAGGCCTACTCACCGCCGCTGTCCTGGGCGGTCGGGGCGGCCCTGAAGGCCCCGCACGGCGCGCTGAAGGTCGCCCCCGGCATCCCGCACGAGGTCGTGCCCGCCGGGGCCGAGGCCGAGTGGATCTCCGACGGCGGGGACGTGAAGGAGGCCGTGCTGTGGTTCGGCACCGAACCGGGCGCGGTGCGCGCCACCCTCCTGCCCGGCCCGCGCACCCTGCTCGGCACCGGCCTGCCCGACCCCGCGGTGCGGCCGGTGGGGCGCTACCTGTACGAGCCGGACGGCGCCGTCATCCGGGCCCACCTGGTGGCCGAGGTCGCCCGGGACCTGGGCGGCGGCCTGGTCGACGAGACCATCGCCTACGTCACCGCGGACACCCTGCGGCCGACGCCGTACGCCACCGCCTACGAGATCACCGACCGGCTGCCCTTCAACGTCAAGAAGCTCAAGGCGCTGCTGCGGGAGCGGGGGGTGGGGATCCTCACCGTGAAGAAGCGCGGTTCGGCGGTGGAGCCGGAGGAACTGCGCAGGAAGGTCAAGCCTCAGGGACCGCACTCGGCGACCGTGTTCCTGACCCGGGTCGCGGGGGCGCCGACGATGCTGGTCGGCCACCCGGCGCTCGTCGGTCACCCGGCCTGAGCGGCGCGGCGCAGCAGCAGCTCCCGTTCCCGCGCGTTGCCGGTCAGCCGCGCGGCCCGCTCGAACTCCGCGGACGCCTCCGCCGTACGGCTCAGGCGCCGGAGCAGGTCGCCGCGGACGCTGGGGAGCAGGTGGTAGTCGCGCAGGGCCGGTTCGGCGGCGAGGGCGTCGACGATCCGCAGGGCCGGTTCCGGTCCCTCGGCCATCGACACGGCGACCGCCCGGTTGAGTTCGACCACCGGGGACGGGGCGCGGGCCGCGAGGAGGCCGTAGAGGGCGGCGATGGCACGCCAGTCGGTCTCCTCGTAGGAGTACGCGTGCGCGTGGCAGGCGGCGATGGCTGCCTGGAGGACGTACGGGCCGGGCGGGCCGCCGGCGGTGGCCCCGGCCCGGCCGAGGGCGGTGATGCCGCGGGCGACGAGCAGGCGGTTCCAGCGGCGGCGGTCCTGGTCCGCCAGCAGTACCGGGGTGCCGTCGGGGGCGGTGCGGGCGGCCGTGCGCGAGCACTGGAACTCCAGCAGCGCGGCCAGGCCGTGCACCTCGGGCTCCTTCGGCATCAGGGCCGCCAGCAGGCGGGCCAGCCGCAGGGCGTCCTCGCACAGCCCCGGACGCAGCCAGTCGTCGCCCGCGGTGGCCGCGTACCCCTCGTTGAAGATCAGGTAGATGACGTCGAGGACGGAGCCGAGCCGGGCCTCGCGATCGGGTCCGTACGGCACCTCGAAGGCGACGTTCTTCCTGGCCAGGGTGCGTTTGGCGCGGACGATCCGCTGGGCGACCGTCGGCTCGGGCGCGAGGAAGGCACGCGCGATCTCGGCCGTGGTGAGTCCGCCGAGGAGCCGCAGGGTGAGCGCGGTGCGGGCCTCGGCGGACAGCACGGGGTGACAGGTGGTGAAGACGAGACGGAGCAGGTCGTCGTCGATGTCCTCGGGGTCGGAGGGCTCGGGCGCGGGTGCCGTGGTCTCCAGGTCCCGGCCGATCTCGGCGAGTTTGCGGGCGTACGTCTCCCGGCGGCGGACCAGGTCGACGGCGCGGTGCCGGGCGGTGGCGGTGAGCCAGGCGCCGGGGTTGTCGGGGACGCCCTCGCGGGGCCAGCGCTCCAGCGCGGCCACCAGGGCGTCCTGCGTGAGTTCCTCGGCGATGCCGACGTCCCGGACGATCCGGGCGACGGCGGCGACGACGCGGGGCGACTCCAGGCGGAAGACGGTCTCCAGGGCTGCCGTGGCGGTGCGGGGGCCGGCGGTGGGCTGTCGGTTCACAGCCCACCATCGAACACCTTCCGGGGGCCGCGGGGAAGCGGCTCCGGCCCGCCCCGGCCTCACCCCGGCCTCCCGCCCCGGTCTTCCCCGCCGGCCTCCGCGCCCGGCCTCAGCCCTCCGCGATCTCCCGGACCTCCAGGGTCATGGTCCAGTCGTCGCCGTGGACCTTCAGGAAGCGCTTGGACCACTCGATCGCCTCGGCCATGTCCTTGCACTGCATGAGCGCGTAGCCGCCGACGACCTCCTTGGTCTCGGTGAAGGGGCCGTCGGTGACGGAGAGCTCGCCGCCGTTCAGGTGGACGCGGGTGCCCTGCTCGGAGGGGAGCAGACCGCCCGTGTCGAGCATGACGCCGGCCTTGGTGATCTCCTCGATCAGCTCGCCCATCCGCTGCATCAGCTCGGGGCTCGGGCCGCCGGCCGGCCTGGTCGACTCGTCGATCTTCACGAGGGACAGGTAGCGGGGCATGGTGACTCCTCGGGTGGTGCGGGCCGGGCTCCTCCCGGCCTCTCACCCGTACGTCGAACGGGGAACGGCCGGATCGACACCCCCGACGGAAAACTTCGGGATTTTTTTTCCGGGACGGGGATCGGGCGACGGGAACCAGGGTTCAAGGGGCGGGAACCAGGGGGCGGTGGCCGGCGAACAGGGCCGGGAACCAGGATCCGGAGAGCGGGGATCAGGCCCGTCCGAGCGTTTCCCACAGGTCGCCCGCCCCGGGCTCGTCGGGGACGACCCGGTTGGGGTCCGAGGGGGCCGGCACGACCGGCATGGTGACGGTGGTGACGTTCGCGGCGGACAGGCCCTCCAGGCTCCGGGCGAGTTCCGTCAGTTCGGTGAGGGAGTCGAGGCCGGTGTCGGTGGTGAGGCTGCCGGTGGCCGCGTCGGCGACCCGGTAGAGCCGGGCGGGGTCGGTCAGCAGGTCGGTCGTGGAGATCTGCTCCAGCAGGGCCTTCACCAGGGTCTGCTGGAGCCCGATGCGGCCGAGGTCGCTGCCGTCGCCGATGCCGTGCCGGGTGCGGGCGAGGGCGAGGGCCCGGGTGCCGTCGAGGTGGTGGGTGCCGGCCGCGAGGCTGAGACGGCTGTCCTCGTCCTCGATGTCCTCGGTGGTGGTGACGGTGACCCCGCCGAGCGCGTCCACGAGTTTCGCGAAGCCGGCGAAGTCGACCTCGACGAAGTGGTCCATGCGGACACCCGTGAGCGACTCCACGGTCTTGACCGCGCAGACCGGACCGCCCAGCGCGTAGGCGCTGTTGAACATCGCGCCGCGGGCGGCCTCGGTCGAGCCGCCGGAGGGCAGCGGGCAGGAGGGGCGGGTGACGAGGGTGTCGCGCGGGATGCTGACCACTGTGGCGCCGGTGCGGCCGGCGTCGACGTGCACGACCATCGCGGTGTCGGAGCGGGCCCCGGAGCTGTCCCCGCCGCCGAGCTCCCGGTTCTCCTCGCCGCTGCGCGAGTCCGAGCCGAGGACCAGGACGGTGACGGCCCCGGTGGGCAGTGGGGCGGCGGAGGCGGTGCCGGACGGGGTGGTGACCGCGCGGGCCGGACGGTCGTCGCCGAGCGCGCTGTCGACGTCGACGCCGCGGATGTTGTCGTTCAGGTGCCAGTAGGCCCAGCCCGCCGCGGCCGCGCCCAGCACCAGGGCGCCGGCCAGGGTGAGGCCGACGGCCTTGAACGCTCTCGACCGCCGGCCCCGCCGCCCTCCCCCGCTCACCCCCTCGGGCCCGGCCCCGGGCGTGCCGCCGTGCGCGTCCCCGTGTCCGTTCGCCTCGTGCTCGCTCGCCTCGTGTCCCGTCACAGAGGGGAACGTACGTCCGCATGATGAGCGGAATGTGAGGAACGGCGCAGCGAACAGACTTTCTTCGGAAAATCTTACGATTGAAGTGTCACGTTCACCCCAGAGTCACCGTGGGCACCGGATTGCTCCCGCTCCACGACCCGTTGAACCCGAAGGTCACCGAACCGCCGTCGGGAACCGTCCCGTTGTACGAGGCGTTGGAACAGGTGACGGCCGCCAGCGGCGTGTCGGCGGCGTGGGCGGTACCGGCGGTGATCAGCGCGCCGACGGCGGCCGCCCCGGCCGGCAGGGCGGCCGGCCTGGCACGGAGCGACGGACGCGGGCTCCTCCTCGGCGGAGCCGACGGGGCCGGGGGCGCCCCCTCCGGACGGGGACCCGTCCTCGACGGGCGGGAGGACGGAACGGGACGGGAGGATCTCATGACGGGCGCCTCCGAAAGTTTCGGCTGTGCAACCGATTGACTTCGGAGGAGTGTGGAGGCGTCCCCACCACCCGTCAACACGTCACCTTCCGGCCAACGGCGGCGCCCCCGTGCTCGCCCGCACCACCAGACTGGTCGCCAGCTCCACCCGGGTCGCGGCGGGCGCGTCCCCGGAGCGCCCCAGCTCCAGCACCAGCCGGGCGGCCGCCTCGGCCATCTCCGTCAGCGGCTGCCGTACGGTCGTCAGCGGCGGGCCGACCCAGCGGGCCACCGGCAGGTCGTCGAAGCCGACCACGCTCACGTCCTCGGGGATGCGCAGCCCGAGTTCACGGGCGGCCTCATAAAGGCCGAGCGCCTGCAGGTCGTTGCCCGCGAACACGGCGGTGGGCCGGTCGGGGCGGGCGAGCAGCTCGCGGCCGAGCCGGTAGCCGGTCTCGTGGTGGAAGTCGCCGGTCCTGATCATCTCCGGGTCGACCGGCAGCCCGGCCGTCTCCAGGGCCGCGCGGTAGCCGTCGAGCCGGGCCCGGCTGCACATCATCTGCGGGGGCCCGCTGACGGCCCCGATCCGCCGGTGGCCCAGTTCGACCAGGTGCCGGGTGGCGGCGAGGCCGCCCTGCCAGTTGGTGGCGCCGATGGACGGCACGTCGGCGCCGGGATCGCCCGCCGGGTCCATCACCACGAACGGGATGGACCGGCTGGTGAGCAGCGCCCGCTGGGACACGTCGAGCCCGGAGAGCACGAGCACCACGCCGTGCGGCCGGCGCGCGGCCACCTGGTCGGCCCAGCTCCGTCCGGGGGTGAGCCGCCCGGCGCTCTCGCTGAGCACCACGCTCAGCCCGGCGTCCCGGGCCACGTTCTCCACCCCCCGGATGACCTCCATCGCCCAGGCGCTCTCCAGCTCGTGGAAGACCAGGTCGATCAGGGGCGAGCGGGTCGCCTCGGCCCGGCGCCGCCGGTAGCCGTGGGCGCGCAGCAGCTCCTCGACGCGGGACCGGGTGGCGGGGGCGACGTCGGCGCGGCCGTTGAGGACCTTCGAAACAGTCGGCGCCGAGACGCCGGCCTCGCGCGCGATCTCCGCGAGGGTGGCGGTCCGCGCCACGGGTCGCCGTGTGGGCCGGTCTTCCGCCCGCGTCTCAGTGGGCTCCGAGGGTGTCATGGCGGCGATCGTATCCCCGCCCTCCCTCTTGACGAACCCATGAGGACGCCATAGGTTCCCGGAACATTCGAAGTAAAGCTCGAAACATTCGTACCGTTGATTCCCGCTCTGGTGGCTCACCGACCTCTGACAGGAGCTTCATGACCACCGCCCCCTGGCGTGACCCCGCCCTGCCCGCGGCCGCCCGCGTCGACGACCTCCTCTCCCGGATGACCCTCGAGGAGAAGACCGCCCAGCTGTACGGCGTGTGGGTCGGCGCCGCGACGGACGGCGAAGGAGTCGCCCCGCACCAGCACGACATGACCGCGGACTCCGCCGTCGACTCCGCCGACGGTTGGGACGAGCTGATCACCAGGGGTCTCGGCCAGCTGACCCGCCCCTTCGGCACGGCCCCCGTGGACCCGGCGCTGGGCGCCCGCGCGCTGGCCGGCGCCCAGCGCCGGATCGCCGCCGCGGGCCGCTTCGGCATCCCCGCGATGGCGCACGAGGAGTGCCTGGCCGGCTTCACCGCCTGGCGCGCCACCGCCTACCCGGTCCCGCTCGCCTGGGGCGCCGCCTTCGACCCGCCGCTGGTGGAGGAGATGGCCCGGCACATCGGCCGCGACCTGCGCACGGTCGGCGTCCACCAGGGCCTCGCCCCGGTCCTGGACGTCGTACGCGATCCGCGCTGGGGACGGGTCGAGGAGACCATCGGCGAGGACCCGTACCTGGTCGGCACGGTCGGCACGGCCTACGTGCGCGGCCTGGAGTCGGCGGGGGTCGTCGCCACGCTCAAGCACTTCGCCGGGTACGCCTCCTCGGCCGGCGCCCGCAACCTGGCCCCGGTGCGGGCGGGCACCCGCGAGTTCGCGGACGTCACCCTGCCGCCGTTCGAGATGGCGCTGCGCGAGGGCGGCGCCCGTTCCGTCATGGCGGCCTACACCGAACGCGACGGCGTCCCGGCCTCCGCCGACCCGGAGCTGCTCACCCGGCTCCTGCGGGAGGAGTGGGGCTTCACGGGCACCGTGGTCGCCGACTACTTCGGCATCGGGTTCCTCCAGACCCTGCACCGGGTGGCGGGCACCCCCGTGCAGGCCGCCCGGCTGGCGCTGGAGGCCGGCATCGACGTCGAGCTGCCGACGGTGAAGTACTACGGCGACGCGCTGGTGGCGGCCGTCCGCGCGGGCGAGGTCCCCGAGGACCTGATCGACCGGTCCGCACGCCGGGTCCTGCTCCAGAAGTGCGAGCTGGGCCTCCTGGACGAGGACTGGCAGCGGGAGACCCCGGAGCGGATCGACCTCGACTCCCCGGCCAACCGCGCGGTGGCCCGCCGGCTGGCCGAGGAGTCCGTGGTCCTGCTGGACAACCCCGACGGCCTGCTCCCCCTCGCCCCCGACACCCGGATCGCGGTCGTCGGCCCGAGGGCGGCGGACGCGCTGGCGATGCTCGGCTGCTACTCCTTCCCCTCCCACGTCCTGACCCACCACCCCGGGACCGAGCAGGGCATCGGGATCCCCACGGTCCTCGAGTCGCTGCGCGCCGAACTCCCCGACGCCAAGGTGACGTTCGCCGAGGGCTGCCCGGTCTCCGACCCGGACGTCACGGGCATCGAGGAGGCCGTGGCCCGCACCGCGGAGTCGGACGTGTGCGTGGCGGTCCTGGGCGACCGGGCGGGCCTGTTCGGCCGGGGCACCTCGGGCGAGGGCTGCGACGTGGCGGACCTGCGGCTGCCCGGCGTGCAGGGCGCGCTGCTGGACGCGCTGGTCGCCACCGGCGTGCCGGTGGTGCTGGTCCTGCTCACCGGCCGCCCCTACGCGCTCGGCCGCTGGCACGGCCGTCTGGGCGCCGTCGTCCAGGCCTTCTTCCCCGGCGAGGAGGGCGGCCCGGCGGTCGCGGGGGTGCTCTCCGGCCGCGTCAACCCCTCGGGCCGGCTGCCCGTGAGCGTGCCCCGGGTGACGGGCGGTCAGCCGTGGACCTACCTCCAGCCGCCCCTGGGCCTGGCCGGGGAGGTCAGCAACCTGGACCCGACCCCGCTGTACCCCTTCGGACACGGCCGCTCGTACACCACGTTCGCCTGGGAGGACGTCGAGGCGCCGCAGACCGTCCTCGGCACGGACGGCTCCTGCGACCTCTCGCTGACCGTCCGCAACACCGGCGACCGGGCGGGTGCCGAGGTCGTACAGCTCTACCTGCACGACCCGGTGGCCGGCGTGACCCGCCCCGACGTGCGGCTGATCGGCTACCAACGGCTGGAGCTGCCCGCGGGCGGGTCGGCGCGCGTGACCTTCGGCTTCCACACCGACCTGTCGGCCTTCACCGACCGCGCCGGACGGCGCGTGGTGGAGCCGGGCGACCTGGAGCTGCGGCTGGGGACGTCCAGCGCGGACGTCCGGCACACGGCACGGCTCAGCCTCACGGGACCGGTGCGGGAGACGGGACCGGACCGGCGGCTGCACTGCGAGACGCGGGTGTCGCGGGAGGGATAGGGCCACGGGCGGGGGCCCGGGTCAGTCCGGGTCCAGCGCCTCGAACCGCCACCGGTGCACGGCCCGGGTGACCAGGCCCTCCTCGGGGTCCGGCAGTTCCGGGAGGTCCGCGTCGAACTCCGCGTCCCACCAGGTGATGACGAGGACGCGGTCCTGCGGGGCGCGGAAGGTCTCACGGCGCACGGGAGGGCGCGGGAGCCGCTGCTCCCGCGCCCACGCCAGCAGTTCCGCGCCCCGGCCGGCCGCGGCCCGGGCCTCCCACATCAGCGCGACGGTCATGAGTACAGGTTGTCCTCGCCGACCGCGTGCACGTGGTCGTGGTCGTGGGCCCGGCCCGGCACGTGCGGGTCGGTCACCGGCAGGGACGAGTCGGCCGACAGGTCCCAGTCGGAGGCGGACCGGCCCCGGGCCACCATC
This sequence comes from Streptomyces sp. NPDC031554, assembly GCF_055580685.1. Taxonomy (NCBI): domain Bacteria; kingdom Bacillati; phylum Actinomycetota; class Actinomycetes; order Kitasatosporales; family Streptomycetaceae; genus Streptomyces; species Streptomyces sp. NPDC031554. The sequence goes on from NZ_JBVIKX010000001.1 coordinate 1,009,320, forward strand.
TCCGCGCCGAGCGCCGCGACCATCGCGCCGTTGTCCGTGCACAGCTTGGGCCGGGGCACCCGCAGCCGGATGCCGGCCGCCTCGCAGCGCTCCCGGGCCAGGGCGCGCAGCCGGGAGTTGGCCGCGACGCCGCCGCCGATCATCAGGTGGTCGACGCCCTCGTCGCGGCAGGCGCGGACGGCCTTGCGGGTCAGCACGTCCATCACCGCCTCCTGGAAGGAGGCCGCCACGTCCCGCACCGGCACCTCCTCGCCGGCGGCCCGCTTCGCCTCGATCCAGCGGGCGACCGCCGTCTTGAGACCGGAGAAGGAGAAGTCGTACGCCGGGTCGCGCGGCCCGGTCAGGCCGCGCGGGAAGGCGATCGCGGACGGGTCGCCCTCGCGCGCGTACCGGTCGATGACCGGGCCGCCGGGGAAGCCCAGGTTCAGCACGCGGGCGATCTTGTCGAAGGCCTCGCCCGCCGCGTCGTCGATGGTCGCGCCCATCGGGCGGACGTCGGAGGTGATGTCCGAGGAGAGCAGCAGGGAGGAGTGGCCGCCGCTCACCAGCAGCGCCATCGTCGGTTCCGGCAGCGGGCCGTGCTCCAGCTGGTCCACGCAGATGTGCGAGGCGAGGTGGTTCACGCCGTACAGCGGCTTGCCGAGGGCGTACGCGTACGCCTTCGCCGCCGACACGCCGACCAGCAGCGCGCCCGCCAGACCGGGCCCCGCCGTCACGGCGATGCCGTCGAGGTCCCGCGCGGACACGCCGGCCTCCTTCAGCGCCCGGTCGACGGTCGGGACCATCGCCTCCAGGTGCGCCCGGCTCGCCACCTCCGGCACCACCCCGCCGAAGCGGGCGTGCTCGTCGACGCTGGAGGCGACGGCGTCCGCCAGCAGCGTGGTGCCGCGGACGATGCCGACGCCGGTCTCGTCACAGGAGGTCTCGATGCCGAGGACGAGCGGTTCGTCAGTCATTGGTCCCGGTTCCTTGCACTGGTGTCGATTCCGTGGCGGGGCCGCTGTCGGATGCCGTGGTCAGGCGCATGACCAGGGCGTCCACGTTCCCCGGCTGGTAGTAGCCGCGCCGGAAGCCGATGGGCTGGAAGCCGAAGCGCTGGTACAGCTTCTGCGCGCGGACGTTGTCGACGCGGCACTCCAGCATGACCTCGGCGCACTCGAAGGCGGTCGCGGCCCGCAGCAGCTCGGCCAGCAGCCGGCCGCCCAGTCCGGTGCCCCAGTGGTCCTGGGCGACGGCGATGGTCTGCACGTCGGCCAGGTCTCCGGAGGAGGCGAGGCCCGCGTAGCCGACGATGCGGCCGCCGTCCTCGGCGACCACGTACCGGCGGGTCGCCTCGGGGCCGCGGGAGTGCGCCAGCTCGGACCAGAACATGCCGCGCGACCAGGCGTCCTCGGGAAAGAGGGCCTTCTCGAGTTCCAGGACGGGATCGATGTCCCACCAGCGCATCTCGCGCAGCGCGGGGGTGGCGGATTCGGTCACTTGGGGGTGACCACCTTGTAGTTCTTGGGGACCTGGGCGTCGGGCCGGCGCAGGTAGAGCGGGCGCGGCTCCAGGAGCTCCTCGCCCGCGGCCAGCCTCTCGGCGGCCAGGCAGGCGAGCGCGGCGGCGGACACGTGCTCCGGCTCGTGCACCGCGGGGAAGGTGTCCGGGTAGAGCAGCGCGCCCGCGCCGACCGCGGGCAGCCCCGCCACCTGCTCGGCGATGTCGGCCGGCCGGTCGACGGCGGGCCCGGTGAGGCGGGTGCGGGAGTCGGCGTAGCGCGCCCAGTAGACCTCCTTGCGGCGGGCGTCGGTCGCCACGACGAAGGGGCCTTCGAGGTCGGCGGCGTACGCGAGTCCGTCGAGGGTGCACAGGCCGTGCACGGGCACGCCGAGCGCGAGCCCGAAGGTGTCGGCGGTCATCAGGCCGACGCGCAGCCCGGTGTACGGGCCGGGGCCGGTGCCGACGACGATCCCGGTGACGGCGTCGAGCCGGTGCCCCGTGGCGGCCAGGAGGCGGTCGACGGCCGGCAGCAGCAGCTCACCGTGCCGGCGCGCGTCCACCTGGCCGGCGGAGGCGAGGACGTCCGTTCCGTCGTGCAGGGCGACGGTGACGGCGGGGGTGGCGGTATCCAGAGCGAGCAAGAGCACGCAAACAGCGTACGGCTCGCGGGACCCGGGCACGGCCGCCCGGGCCCGGAGGCCACCGGCTGCTAACGTCGCGGCGAGGCACGGACGTACACCGGCGTACAACGAAGAGGTGGTCGCGGTGGCAGGCAGCAGCTCGACTTTCGTGGCCGTGCTCACCGCGGCGGCCGTCGCGACCGTCGGGTTCCTCGCCTACCGGGCCTCCGCGAGCGTGCCGGCGGACCTCGCCGCGCCGCGCGCGGACGTCGCCGCCACGACGAAGGCGCCGCGCGACACCAGGAACCCCACCGCGCTGCCGGCCGGCTCCGGCACGGGCGCGCGGGTGGTGTACTCGGTGGCCGACGACCGGGTGTGGCTGGTGACCGCGGGCGGCAGGGCCGAGCGCACCTTCCGGGTCGCCCCCGGCAGCGTCGACCCGCTGCCCGGCACCTACGCCGTCACCTCCCGCTCGGGCGCCGTCACCGGCACCGACGGCACCCCCATCGAGCACGTGGTCCGCTTCACCGGCGTCAAGGGCGTGTCCATCGGCTTCAGCGCGGCCGTCGACGGCTCGACGCCGGCCCCCGACCCGGCCCGCAGGACGGGTGGCATCCGCGTCTCGCGGGCGGACGGGAACGCCGTCTGGAAGTTCGCGACGATCGGCCGGCAGGTCGTCGTGATCGGCTAGGGCGTGTCCGGCCCCTCGCGTCGGGTCGGCGCGCGGCGTCCGGTGCGGTGGCGGTGCGTCGCACGGCGGAGGACCGCCCGTGCACCGGATGCACCCGGATGGTCCGGCGACGCGGCGGTGGGGGTCCCTCCCGCGCGAGCGGAGCCGAGCGTGGGGGAGCCGTGCCGGGCGTCGCGCGCCCGACGGGAATCGTCAGACACGCCCTGGGGACCGTCGGCGCGTCCCCGGGAACGCCCGCTCCCGGGGGCGGACGGTCAGGCGGCTTCGCGGTGCCGCTCCCCCGCGCGGGAGGGCCGCTCCCGCGGGCGGGAGGGCTCCGGCTCGCGCGGTGGCCGGGAGACGACCTCCGCGGCGGCGCAGGACGCCAGCAGGTCGCGCATGGACACCCCGGCGGGGGCGGACGGGCGCCGCGGGACCTGGGGCTCGGTGGCCGGCATGGACGCCTCCTGGGGCCGGGCGGACCTAGTCAGGCAGACCTAACCAAGGGCGGAACACCATGTGACCACGCCCGGTGCGCCGAACGCAACATTTTGCCGACGCCCTGTCGGAACCTTCGCCGCCTCCGTCCGGGGCGGCCAGCCCGCTCAGGCCGTCGGGCCACTCAGACCGTCCGCCCGCTCAGCCCGCTCAGCTCGTCCGGCCCACCGGCCCGTCAGCCCGTCAGCCCGCTCAGGTCCGCCGACGACCACCGGTCGCCCAGACCGGTGACCGTCACCTGCCGCACCTCGTCCGTCGTGTCGCCCACGGCCCGGTGGATGCGCACCTGGAGCCGCTCCTCGGTCAGCTCCTCGACCTTGCCCTCGCCCCACTCCACGACGACCACGGACTCGGGCAGGGACACGTCGAGGTCCAAGTCCTCCATCTCGTCGAGCCCGCCGCCCAGGCGGTACGCGTCGACGTGGACGAGCGGCGGACCGCCCCGCAGGGACGGGTGGACCCGGGCGATCACGAAGGTGGGCGAGGTGACCGCGCCCCGCACGCCGAGTCCCTCGCCGAGGCCGCGCGTCAGTGTCGTCTTGCCCGCGCCCAGCTCCCCGCTGAGCATCACGAGATCGCCCGCGCGCAGCAGTCCGGCCAGGCGCCGGCCCAGGTCCCGCATCTGCTCGGGGGAGGTGACGGTCAGCTCGGTCTCAGCCGGGTTGCGCGCTGCTGCTGGTGCTTCCATAGCCACCCACGGTAACGCCTGCCGGTACGGCGCCCGCGCGGGTGAGCAGGTCGGCGAGCCGGTCGGTGACGACCTCGGGGTGCTCCAGCATCACGAGGTGACCGGCGTCGGGGACGAGCACCAGCTCGGCGTCCGGCAGCAGGTCGGCGATGGCCTCGCTGTGCTCGCTCGGCGTCACCAGGTCCCCGATGCCCGCCAGGACCAGTACCGGCATGTCCGTGAAGCAGGCGAGCGCCTCGGTCTTGTCGTGGTCGGTGAAGGCCGGGTAGAACTCGGCGACCACGTCGATCGGCGTGCCCTCGATCATGCGCTCGGCGAACCGGGCGACGGCCGGATCCACGTCCCGGGAGGCGAACGAGTACCGCTTGATGATCCCGGCGAACAGGTCGGCGGTGGCCCGCCGTCCCTTCTCCACCAGCTCGGCCTGCCGGCCCAGCGCCTTCAGCACGCCCGGCAGCACCCGCCGCACGGCGTTCACCCCGGCGACCGGCAGGCCGAAGTTCACCTCGCCGAGCCGCCCGGACGACGTACCGACGAAGGCGGTGGCGACGACCCGCTCGAGGATCAGCTCGGGGAACTGCGCGGCCAGCGCCATGACGGTCATGCCGCCCATCGAGTGCCCGACGAGCACGATCGGCCCCTCCGGCGCGGCCGCGTCGATGACGGCCTTCAGATCGCGTCCGAGCTGGTCGATGGTGAGCGGCTCGCCGTCCCGCAGCTGGGCCGCGCCGCGTGCGGACCGGCCGTGACTGCGCTGGTCCCAGTGCACGGTCCGCACGACGCCCCGCAGGGCCGCCCGCTGGAAGTGCCAGGAGTCCTGGGTGAGGCAGTAGCCGTGGCTGAGGACGACGGTGACGGGGAGCGGGGCCTTGCGGCCGAACAGCCGGCGCCGCCGGTTCGGCGGTCCGCCCTGCGGCTCGACGTCGTCGACCTCGTAGTACAGCTCGGTGCCGTCGTCGGCGAGGGCCTTGCCGGGGGTGCCGCGCAGGGCGCCGTACGGACCCGTCGCGTCCAGGGCGAGGCGGGCCCTGGCCCGCATGCCCCGCCCGACGGTCATCCGCTCCAGGGCGACTCCGGCGGCGGCACCCGCGGCGATCACGCCTATCGCGGCCCCCGCGACGCCGGTCGCCCGGCGCCAGCCGCCGGCCCCCGTGGCGGAGGCGGCGTCGACGACCGCCGAGGCGGCACTCGTCAACGCCTCCGCGCTGCTCTCGCTCACGTACCGCTCCTCTTCGCCGGGTGTCACCGGATGTCGCCGGGTGTGGTCGGGTGCCGTCAGGGGCCGCCGGGTGCCGGGGTGCCCGGCGCGCGCACACCCGTTTGGTTCCTCGTTCACATGAACCGCATGCACGGGAATCGCCCGCGTATGTGCCGGGGGCGCGGGCGCGCTCAGAAGAGCGCGCTCACGGGGTCCGGTCCGCCTCGTCCACGTGGACGCGCGGGACGCGCGTCCCGATGCGCGTGACGATCTCGTAGGCGATGGTGCCCGCGGCCTGCGCCCAGTCCTCGGCGGTGGGCTCGCCCCGGTCGCCGGGGCCGAAGAGCACGGCTTCCTCGCCGGGGGCGGGCTCGTCGCCGCCGAGGTCGACGACGAACTGGTCCATCGCGATCCGTCCGGCGACCGTGCGCCGCTTGCCGGCGACGAGGACGGGGCCGGTGCCGGAGGCGTGCCGGGGGACGCCGTCGGCGTAGCCGAGGGGAACCAGGCCGAGGGTGGTCCCGCCGGAGGTCGTGTAGTGGTGGCCGTAGCTGACGCCGTGGCCGCCCGGCACCTGCTTGACCAGGGCCAGCGAGGCCGACAGCGTCATCACCGGGCGCAGTCCCAGGTCGGCGGCGGAGCCCAGCTCCGGGCCCGGGGAGACGCCGTACATGGCGATGCCCGGCCGGATCAGGTCGAAGTGGGTCTCGGGGAGGGTCAGCACGGCCGGCGAGTTGGCGATGTGCCGCACCTCGGGCCGTACGCCCTGCTCCTCGGCGTACGCCACCATCTCGTGGAAGCGGGCGAGCTGGGCCGCGACGGACGGGTGGCCGGGCTCGTCGGCGCAGGCGAAGTGCGACCACAGGCCGGTGATCCGCACGAGGCCCGCGCCCTCGGCGGCCAGCGCCTCGGCGACCAGGTCGGGCCAGTCGGCGGGCTGGCAGCCGTTGCGCCCGAGGCCCGTGTCGGCCTTGAGCTGCACGCGGGCGGCCCGTCCGGCGAGCCGCGCCCCCCGGACGGCCTCGCGCAGCGCCCACAAAGCGCTCACGGACACGTCCAGGTCCGCCTCGACGGCCTCCCGCCAGGGCCCGCCCGGAGTCCACAGCCAGCACATGATCCGGACGTCCGCCGGCAGGCCCGCCCCGGCGCGCAGCGCGAGGGCCTCCTCCGGGGTGGCGGTGCCGATCCAGGTGGCGCCCGCCTCGACGGCGGCACGGGCGCAGGGAACCGCGCCGTGGCCGTATCCGTCGGCCTTCACCACGGCCATGAACGCCGCGCCGGGCGCCTTCGCGCGCAGCGCGCGCACGTTGGCCCGCAGTGCGGCCAGGTCGATCTCGGCGCGGGCGCGCAGCGGGGCGGCGGTCGGCTGTGCAGTCTCACTCATCACGCCCAGTCTCTCAGAGCCCCCGGGACCCGCCCGAAGAGCCGCCCCGGACGGCGGCCGCCACGGGGCGCCCCACCCGTCCGGGGCCTCCCCGGAGGACCCCGGGGACGGGGTCACCGGGGTCGGGCACGGGGACGGGCCCGGGAAGGGCGGGTCCGGGAAGGGCGGGTCCGGACAGGAGATCCCCGAGGAGCGGGTCCGGCTGCGGAACCCGCGGGAAGCGAGCCCGGGAACGGAACCCGCGGAGGACGGGTCCGGGTACGGGCCCCGGGGACGGCGTCGCGCGGACGGGAACGCCCTCCGCCTCACTCCCGTACGACGTCGCGCCAGGCCCTCGGCACCGCCTCCGCCACCTCGTACGCCCCCACCGGCGCCCCCGCCGCCGCGAACCGCCCGGCCAGCCCGTGCAGGTACGCCCCCGCGCTGCCGGCGTCCACCGCCGACAGCCCCGCGGCCAGCAGCGACCCCGCCGTCCCCGACAGCACGTCCCCGCTGCCGGCCGTGGCCAGCCACGGCGTCCCCGTCGGGTTCACCCGCACCGTCCCCGTACCGCCCTCCGCCGCGACCAGCGTCGTGGCCCCCTTCAGCAGCACGGCCGCCCCGTAGCGCCCCGCCAGTTCCCGCACGGCGGCCAGCCGTCCCGCCTCGACCTCCTCCCGCTCCACCCCCAGCAACGCCGCCGCCTCCCCGGCGTGCGGGGTCATCAGCGTCGGCGCCGTCCGCCCGCGCACCGCGTCCACGTCGGCGAGCCGCAGCCCGTCGGCGTCGATCAGCACCGGCACGTCGGAGGCGAGCACCTCCGCCACGGTGCCGGCGTCGTCCCCGGCGCCGGGCCCGACGACCCACGCCTGCACCCGCCCGGCCCGCGCGGGCCCCCGGTCGGACACCAGCGTCTCGGGGTGGCGCGCGAGCACGGCCTGCCCGGCGGGCCCGACGTACCGCACGGCCCCCGCCCCGCCCCGCAGGGCGCCGGCGACCGCCAGGACGGCCGCGCCCGGATAGCGCGCGGACCCGGCGGCGATCCCGACCACCCCGCGCCGGTACTTGTCGCTCTCGGCGCCCGGCACGGGCAGCAGCCGGGCCACGTCGGCGTGCTGGAGCGCCTCCAGGTCCGGCTCGCCGGGCAGGTCGAGGCCGATGTCGACGAGCCGCACCGACCCGGCGTGCCCGCGCGCCGGGTCGACCAGCAGCGCCGGCTTGTGCGTCCCGAACGTGACGGTGAGGTCGGCCCGCACGGCGGCGCCCCGCACCTCCCCCGTGTCGGCCTCGACGCCGCTGGGCAGGTCGACGGCGACGACGGCGGCCCGGGACGCTTCGGCCAGCGCGGCGAGCCGGGCCGCGTCCTCGCGCAGTCCGCCGCGCCCGCCGATGCCGACGACGCCGTCGAGGACGAGGTCGGCCCGCCGGACCGGCCCGTCGGCGTCCCCGGGCGCCACGGTCCGCCCACCGGCCCGCAGCAGCGCGGCCAGCCCGCCGGCGTGCGCGCGCCCGGCGGCGAGCGGTACGGCCGTCACGCCCGCGCCGCGCCGCGCCAGCCGGGCCCCGGCGTACAGGGCGTCACCGCCGTTGTCGCCGCTCCCGACGAGCAGGACGACCCGGCGTCCGTACACCCGCCCCATCAGATCGGCACAGGCGGCGGCGAGTCCGGCGGCGGCCCGCTGCATCAGGGCCCCCTCCGGGAGCCGCGCCATCAGGTCCCGCTCGGCGGCCCGGACCGTGTCCACGCAATAGGCAGTACGCATACGCCCAGTCAAACACCGGGCACCCCGCCGCGGGCGGACCCGCCCCGCCCTCCTACCCCTCCGCGATCACCACCGCCGAGGCGACCCCGGCGTCATGACTGAGCGACACGTGCCAGGCCTGCACGCCCAGTTCGGCGGCCCGGGCGGCGACGCTCCCGCGCACCCGCAGCCGCGGCTGCCCGCTGTCCTCCACGTACACCTCCGCGTCGGTCCACAGCAGACCCGCGGGAGCGCCCAGCGCCTTGGCGAGGGCCTCCTTCGCCGCGAACCGGGCCGCGAGCGAGGCGACGCCCCGCCGCTCCCCGCTCGGCAGCAGCAACTCGCCGTCCAGGAAAAGGCGTCGGGCCAGTGCGGGCGTACGTTCCAGCGACGCCGCGAACCGGTCGATCTCGGCCACGTCGATACCGACCCCGATGATGCTCATGCCGAGCACCCTACGGCGACGGGACGGCACCGCCCGGTCGCCCACGCGGCTGTCGGAGGCGGCTGCTAGCCTGCGGCGGACTTGATCACACGGTCGCGCCGATCGCACACGGACCGGCCACGGACCGATCACCGGCCGATCAGCACACGTCACACCATCACTTCACCGCCCGCGCCCTGGGGGGCCAGTCGGCGCGCGCGGACGGCAACGCCAGGGGGCGGGGGCATGAGCAGTACCACCGACGGCGGATCCACGGGCTCTCCGGGACCGACCTTCGACCCGTACGACAACACACCCGGGCTGGTCCCGCTGCGCACGGCCGCGCGGGCCAGTGACCTGCCCGCCGTCCTGGCCTTCGTCAGGGGGCTGGACGCGGTGGAGAAGATCTCGATGGCCTCGTCCGTCCTCGCCGAGGTCCCCGGCGTCGAGACCCTCCTGGAGCGGGCCGTCGCCGAACACCCCGCCGACCCGCTGCCGCGCACCCTGCTCGCGGAACGGTACGTCCACATCGGGTGGGACATCCGCAGCGGCGCCCGCGCGCAGCACGTCTCGCGGGACCAGTTCGAGCAGTTCCACTCCTGGCTGCGCCGGGCCGAGCAGCTGCTGATCGAGGTGTGCGCGCAGCAGCCGGCGTACGCCCCCGCCTGGGCGGTCCGGCTGACCACCGCGCGCGGCCTGGAGCTGGGGCAGGCCGAGGCGCGCCGCCGCTACGACCGGCTGTCCGCCCACCACCCGCACCACTACCGCGCGCAGACGCAGCTGCTCCAGCAGCTCTGCCCGAAGTGGGGCGGCAGCTGGGAGGCGGCGCACGCCTTCGCCCGCGAGTGCGCGACCGCCGCGCCGGACGGCTCGACCTCCGGTGCCGTGGTGGCCCTCGCCCACATCGAGCACTGGCTGGACCTGGGCAGCCCCGACGGCACCGCCTACCTGCGCGGTGTGCCGGTCCGCGACGACCTGCGCTTCGCCGCGCAGGTCTCGGTCCTGCACCCGGACCACCGCCCCGGCTGGTACTCCGCCGGCGCGCACAACGCCTTCGCGTTCGCCTTCTCCGTCGGCGGCCACCACGCCGACGCGGCCCGGCACTTCGCCTTCCTCGGCGACCGGGCCACGGAGTTCCCGTGGCAGTACACGAACGACCCGAAGGCGTCGTTCCTGAAGTTCCGCAAGCTCGCGGCACAGGCCTGAGGGGGCACCGGCACATGACCACCGACCTGCACGACCCGAGCGGCCTCGCCGCCCTCGACGGCCTGATCTCCCGCACCAGCGTCCAGGGCGTCCCCACCCTCCACGCCGCCGGCTCCGGCAACGAGATCAGCGCCGGGCTGTTCTTCCGGGTGGGCCGCGCCGACGAGACCCTGGCCACCGCGGGGATCACGCACCTCGTCGAGCACCTCGCCCTGCACCGCCTCGGCCTGTCCGACCTGCACCACAACGGCGCGACGGCGAACGCGTACACCCTCTTCCACGTCACCGGCAGCGAGGAGGAGGTCGTCGCCCACCTCAACAGCGTGTGCGCGGCCCTGCGGGACCTGCCGATGGAACGGCTGGAGACCGAGAAGGAGATCCTGCGCACGGAGGCGGCGGGCCGCGGCGGCCCCCACTCCCCGCTCGCGCTGTGGCGTTACGGCGCCCAGGGGTACGGCCTGTCCAGTTACCACGAACTGGGCACCTGGAGCCTCACCCCGGACCGGGTCCGGGACTGGGCCGAGACCCGCTTCACCCGGGACAACGCGGTGCTGTGGATCACCAGCGACCACGTGCCGGAGGGCCTCGACCTCGGCCTGCCCGCGGGGACCCGCTTCCCGGCCCCGGCCGCGACCAGTGCGCTGCCCGTCACCCCCGCCTACATCCACGGCGACGACGGCCACGTCGTCCTCACCGCGGTGCTGCCCCGCTCCACCGCGGCCGCCGTCTTCGCGGACGTCCTCGGTCGGGCCCTCTTCCACGACCTGCGCCAGGAGGGCGGCTACTCCTACGCCGCGGAGGCCGACTACTCCCCGCGCGACGCCGCCTTCGCCACCCTCACCGCCCACGCGGACGCCCTGCCGCAGAAGCAGGACGCGGTCGTCGGCGGCTTCGTCGACACCCTCGCCCGGCTGCGCGCGGGCCGCATCGAGCAGTCCGAACTGGACTCCGCGCGCGGCAGGCTCCTCAAGACGTACGACAACCCCGACCTCGGTGCCGCCGCCCTCCCGTCGTACGCGCTGAGCCTGCTGCTCGGGCACCCGGTCCTCTCCCCCGAGCGACACCGGGCCGAGCTGAACGCGGTCACGGTCGCCGACCTGCACGAGGTGGCCCGGCAGACCTGGGACTCCGCCCTGCTCCAGGTGCCCGGCCGGGGCGTGGACTGGGCCGGCTTCACCCTGGCGCCGCAGTTCTCCGCGGCCGCCGTCACCGGCACCCGGCACCCGTCCCTGGAGGACGACCGGGTCACGCTGGTCATCGGCGCCGAGGGCGTCACCCTGGAGACGCCGAAGGGCCCGGTCACGGTCCGCCACGACGCCTGCGCCGCGATGACCACCCGGCCGGACGGGGCCCGCGCGCTCACCGGTCACGACGGCTTCGCGGTCACCGTCGAACCGACCCTCTTCGAGGGCGTCACCGCCGAACGCGTCGCGGCCCTGGACGCGGCGGTCCCCGCCGCGTGCGTCGTGCCGATGCCCTCCCGCGCCCCCGAGGAGATCCCGCGGCCGCGCGAGCGGACCCCGGAGCCCGCCGCCGGGCGGGGCCGGACGGGCGGGCGGGGCCGGGCGGGCGGCTGGGGCTGGGCGGCCCTCGTCGTCCTGCTGGCCGTGCTGGCCGTGGCCTGGGCCGCACTCGGCGTGTACCTGGTCGTCGACCGGATCGACGAGGGCCGCGTACCGCCGATCGGGGGGACGCTCGGCATCATCGCCCTGGAACTGGCCCTGCTGCGCTGGACCGGCACGGCGAACACGCGCCGCAAGCAGGCCCGCGGCTGACCGGCGGGAGGGCGCCCCCGGGGGCGGCCGCCGCGCCTACTCCACCGTGACCGACTTCGCCAGGTTCCGGGGCTGGTCCACCTCGTTCCCCCGTGCCGTGGCCAGCTCGCAGGCGAACACCTGCAACGGCACCGTCGCCACCAGCGGCTGCAGCAGCGTCGGCGTCGCGGGGATCCGTACGAGGTGGTCGGCGTACGGCACGACCGCCTCGTCGCCCTCCTCCGCGATCACGATCGTGCGCGCGCCCCGCGCCCGGATCTCCTGGATGTTGGAGACGATCTTGTCGTGCAGCACGGACCGCCCCCGCGGGGACGGCACCACGACGACGACCGGCAGGTCCTCCTCGATGAGCGCGATCGGCCCGTGCTTCAGCTCACCGGCCGCGAAGCCCTCGGCGTGCATGTACGCCAGCTCCTTCAGCTTCAGCGCGCCCTCCAGGGCCACCGGATGGCCCACGTGCCGCCCGAGGAACAGCACGGTGTCCTTGCCGGCGAGCGAGCGCGCCAGCTCCCGCACCGGTTCCATGGTCTCCAGCACCCGCTCGACCTGCCCGGAGATCCGCGCCAGGTCCCGCACGACGGCCCGGATCTCGTCCCCCCACTGGGTGCCGCGCACCTGGCCGAGGTGGAGGGCGACGAGGTAGCAGGCCACCAGCTGCGTCAGGAACGCCTTGGTGGAGGCGACGGCCACCTCGGGCCCGGCGTGGGTGTAGAGCACCGCGTCCGACTCGCGCGGGATGGTCGACCCGTTGGTGTTGCAGATCGCCAGCACCTTGGAGCCCTGCTCGCGGGCGTGCCGCAGCGCCATGAGCGTGTCCATGGTCTCGCCGGACTGGGAGATCGCGATCACCAGCGTCCGCTGGTCGAGGATGGGGTCCCGGTAGCGGAACTCGCTGGCCGGCTCCACCTCGCACGGGATGCGCGTCCAGTGCTCGATGGCGTACTTGGCGATGAGTCCCGCGTGGAACGCCGTACCGCAGGCGACGATGACCACCTTGTCCAGCTCGCGCAGCTCCGGAGCGCCGATCCGCACCTCGTCCAGCGTCAGCGACCCCGCCGCGTCGATCCGCCCGAGCAGGGTGTCGGCGACCGCCTTGGGCTGCTCGGCGATCTCCTTGAGCATGAAGTAGTCGTAGCCGCCCTTCTCCGCGGCGGAGGCGTCCCAGTCGACGTGGTACGACCGCACCTCGGCCGGGCGGCCGTCGAAGCCGGTGACCGTCACCCCGTCCCGGCGCAGCTCCACCACCTGGTCCTGGCCCAGCTCGATCGCCGACCGCGTGTGGGCGATGAACGCGGCGACGTCCGAGGCGAGGAAGGCCTCGCCGTCCCCGACACCCACCACCAGCGGCGAGTTGCGGCGCGCCCCGACCACCACGTCCGGCTCGTCGGCGTGCACCGCGACGAGCGTGAACGCCCCCTCCAGCCGCCGGCACACCAGCCGCATGGCCTCCGCGAGGTCACCGGTGGCCGCGTACTCCTCGGCGAGCAGATGGGCCACGGCCTCGGTGTCGGTCTCGGAGGCCAGCTCGTGTCCGCGCCCGGCCGACTCGGCCCGCAGCGCGGCGAAGTTCTCGATGATCCCGTTGTGCACGACGCCGACGCGTCCGGCGTTGTCGAGGTGCGGATGGGCGTTGGCGTCGGTGGGCCCGCCGTGCGTGGCCCACCGCGTGTGCCCGAGGCCGGTGGTGCCGGCCGGCAGCGGCCGGGCCCCCAGTTCCTTCTCCAGATTGACGAGTCTGCCCGCCTTCTTGGCGGCGGCCAGGCCGCCGTCCGCCAGGACGGCGACACCCGCCGAGTCGTATCCCCGGTACTCCAGCCGCTTCAGCCCGGCCATGACGACCTCGAGAGCCGACTGATTGCCCACGTATCCCACGATTCCACACATGACCGGCAGCGTACGGCGGGACGACGCCCCGAAAGGGCCTCCACGTGCCCGAATTCGGAAATTCCCACGGGGATACGCACGCCACGACGACACCTGGTGTTCATCCAGAAACTCCCTTGCCGCCTCGAACACCCGTACCTAGACTGGCTCCGCGCCTGGCTGATCTTGACCACAGCAGCCGTCGTGCAGTCCGGTCGGCGACCGGGGGAACAGTGTCGCTACGGGGAGGACCTTGCATGCCGTCATACCTGCGGGCCGTGTTTTCCACGCCCGCTCCTGCGCAATGTCCCGGACGACGGGCGTGGCCGGACAGACCGTCGCCGGCGTCGTCCACGCCGCACTGACCGACCGTCACCTCCAGGCGTCCTCATCGCCTCGGCCACACCGGGCCGACACGTCCGGTCCGGGCCGCATCCCTTCCGTCATGCCGTGCGCACGTCCGCGCCGTTCACCCTGATCGGCCGCGGGCGCGGCCGGCATGTCCGGCACGCCCTCGACGTGGGGGCGTGGGCCCGAGGCGAAGCGCCTTCCCCCTGATCACTGTCACCCCTCCGGCACGACGACCTCGTTCCGTCACGCCCGGGGCCTTCGCGCGCCCCCAGAAGAGAGGAATCCGATGATCAAGTCCACGATCACCCGCGTCGCCATGGTCGGCGCGGCCGCCGCCGCCCTGGCCGTCTCCCTGTCCGCTCCGGCCCAGGCCGCCAGCGACAAGACCATCAACCTGCCGAGCGGTCGCGGCTACATGAAGTTCATCGACGACGGCGACGTCTTCCAGGTCTGCGACACCAAGGCCGACGGCTACGGCGTCTCGGGCACCCTGTTCGTCCGCAACGCCAGCGGCCTGGTCTCGGTGGCCACGACCGTCGACGACGGCGGCGACTCCGGCTGCGACAAGAAGGGCTACAACGTCGGCCAGCTGGCCAGCTACCAGATGCGCGTCTGCTGGAACGGCGGCGGCTGCGTGTGGTCCGAGTGGTTCAACGAGTGAGCCGCCGGTCCCACGGGTGAACCACCGGACCGGTGGGTGAGCCGCTGAGCAGCCCGGTGCCCGTGTCCCCCTCCGGAGGAGGACACGGGCACCGCGCCGGGGTGACGGATCCCACCCGCCATCCTGTTCGAACTCCGTTAACAATGGACTGTGATCTCTTCGGCCTCCTCGACACCGCGGAGCGCCCACCGGCCCAGGCCGGAGGCGACTCCCTACGTCGACCTCACCCGTTCCGAGTGGAGCGCGCTGCGCGACAAGACGCCGCAGCCCCTCACGGCCGAGGAGGTCGAGCAGCTGCGCGGCCTCGGCGACGTCATCGATCTCGACGAGGTCCGTGACATCTACCTCCCGCTGTCCCGGCTGCTGAACCTGTACGTGGGCGCCACCGACGGCCTGCGCTCGGCGCTGAACACCTTCCTCGGCGAACAGGGCTCCCAGTCCGGCACCCCGTTCGTCATAGGGGTCGCCGGCTCGGTGGCGGTGGGCAAGTCCACGGTCGCCCGCCTCCTGCGGGCCCTCCTCTCCCGCTGGCCGGAACACCCCCGCGTCGAGCTGGTCACCACCGACGGCTTCCTGCTGCCCACCAAGGAGCTGGAGGCCCGCGGCCTGATGTCGCGGAAAGGTTTCCCCGAGTCGTACGACCGCCGCGCCCTCACCCGGTTCGTCGCCGACATCAAGGCCGGGAAGAACGAGGTCAGCGCCCCCGTCTACTCCCACCTGATCTACGACATCGTGCCCGACCGGCGCCTGACGGTCCGCCGCCCCGACATCCTCATCGTCGAGGGCCTGAACGTCCTCCAGCCCGCGCTCCCCGGCAAGGACGGCCGCACCCGCGTCGGTCTCGCCGACTACTTCGACTTCAGCGTCTACGTCGACGCCCGCGTCGAGGACATCGAGCGCTGGTACCTCAACCGCTTCCGCAAGCTGCGCGCGACCGCCTTCCAGGACCCGCACTCGTACTTCCGGAAGTACACCCAGGTCTCCGAGGACGAGGCCCTCGACTACGCCCGCACGATGTGGCGCACCATCAACAAGCCCAACCTGGTGGAGAACATCGCCCCCACCCGCGGCCGCGCGGCCCTCGTCCTGCGCAAGGGACCGGACCACAAGGTGCAACGGCTGAGCCTGCGCAAGCTCTGATCCGGGCCCGTGGACGGGCCGTGGTCCGGGCCTGTTAGAAAGGGCGCCATGCTGCACCTGCGCCTGATCACCCCGCCCGACCGCACCGACGACGCGGTCCGCCTGATCGAGAACACGGTCGGCGCCACCCACCTGGTGGTCCTGCCGGGCGCCGCCCGCGACCCCGAGGGCGACGTCGTCATGTGCGACGTGGCGCGCGAGGCGGGCGACCAACTCCTCACCGCGCTGCAGGAACTGGGCCTGGAGGACACCGGTTCGATCGCCGCCGAGAGCATCGACCTGTCTCTGTCCCGGCGTGCCGACCGGGCCGAGGCGGAAGCCCCGGGCGAGGCCGCCGACGCGGTCCTGTGGGAGCACCTGGTCGAGGCGACCCACGAGGAGTCGACCCTCTCGGTCACCTACGTCGCCTTCATCACCCTGGCGACGATGATCGCGGCCTGCGGTGTGGTGCTGGACAACGCGATCCTGATCGTGGGCGCGATGGCGGTCGGCCCGGAGTTCGGCCCCCTGGCCGGCATCTGCACGGCGGCCGTGCAGCGCGCGCCGCGCCTGGCCCTGCGTTCCCTGGTCGCCCTGCTGGTGGGCTTCGCCGCGGCCATGGCGGTGACCGCGGGCTTCAGCCTCTTCATGGACGCCGTGGGCCTGTTCACCAAGGGCCAACTGGAGGGCGACCGTCCGAACACCGGGTTCGTCTACGCCCCGGACTGGTTCTCCTTCGTGGTGGCGGTCCTCGCCGGCGCCGCCGGCACCCTCTCCCTCACCTCGGCGAAGTCGGGCGCCCTGGTCGGCGTCGCCATCTCGGTCACCACCGTCCCGGCCGCCGCCAACGCGGCCGTGGCCGTGATCTACGGCGACACCCACCAGGCCCTGCGCTCCTCGGAGCAGCTCCTGCTGAACCTGCTGGGCATCGTCCTGGCGGGGATCCTGACCCTGCTGGTGCAGAAATGGCTCTGGTCGCTCGCGAGGAGGCGCCAGGCGACGTCCCGCCCGAGAGCCAGGGCAGCCGGGACGAAGTAGGCCCCGCCCAAGCCCTGAGGTCCCTCGTCGGGATCAGGTCGGACCTCGCGAGCCCGGCGTGATCCGAACGGGAGGTCCTAACCGAGCGCCGACTTCACGGCGTCGGCCAGCCGCCCCGCGACGGAGCGGGCCTGGTCGATGTCGGCCGCCTCCACCATGACCCGCACCAGCGGCTCGGTACCGGAGGGCCGCAGCAGCACCCGTCCGGTGGCGCCCAGCTCCCGCTCCGCCTCGCCGACCGCGGCCGCGAGGTCCGCGGAACTGCCGACCCGGGACCGGTCCACGTCGGGCACGTTGACCAGCACCTGCGGCAGTCGCTCCATGACGGACGCCAGCTCCCGGAGCGTCCGTCCGCTCTCGACGACCCGCGCCGCCAGCATCAGCCCGGTCAGGGTGCCGTCGCCGGTGGTCGCGTGGTCGAGGATGATCACGTGCCCGGACTGCTCACCGCCGAGCGCGTACCCGTGCTGCTTCATCTCCTCCAGCACGTACCGGTCGCCCACGGCGGCCTGCACGAGCGAGATGCCCTCGCGCTCCATCGCCATCTTGAAGCCGAGGTTGGACATGACGGTCGCGACGACGGTGTCCGAGCGCAGGACGCCCCGCTCCCTCATCGCGAGCGCGAGCACGGCGAGGATCTGGTCCCCGTCGATCTCCTCGCCGGTGTGGTCCACGGCCAGGCAGCGGTCGGCGTCACCGTCGTGCGCGATGCCGAACGCGGCCCCGTGCTCGACGACGGCGGCCTTCAGCTTGTCCAGGTGGGTGGAGCCGCAGCCGTCGTTGATGTTGAGGCCGTCCGGCTCGGCACCGATCGTGACGACCTCGGCGCCGGCCCGCGTGAAGGCCTCGGGCGAGACACGGGCGGCGGCTCCGTGCGCCTCGTCCAGGACGATCCTCAGCCCGTCGAGCCGGTTGGGCAGTACGGCGATCAGGTGGGCGACGTACCGGTCGAACCCCTCGTCGTACGAGCGCACCCGGCCGACGCCGGCTCCGGTCGGACGGTCCCAGGGGGCGCCGGTGCGGTGCTCGTCGTAGACCGTCTCGATCCGGTTCTCCAGCTCGTCGGCGAGCTTGTGGCCGCCGCGGGCGAAGAACTTGATGCCGTTGTCGGGCATGGCGTTGTGGCTGGCGGAGAGCATCACGCCGAGGTCGGCGCCGAGCGAGCCGGTGAGGTAGGCGACCGCGGGCGTCGGCAGCACGCCGACCCGCAGGACGTCGACGCCCGCACTGGCCAGACCGGCCACGACGGCCGCTTCGAGGAACTCCCCGGAGGCACGCGGATCCCGTCCGACGACCGCCACCGGGCGGTGACCCGCGAAGGTGCCCGCCTCGGCCAGCACGTGCGCCGCCGCGACGGAGAGGCCCAGCGCCATCTCGGCCGTGAGATCCACGTTGGCGACACCGCGCACGCCGTCCGTGCCGAAGAGTCGTCCCACTTGTCCTCCTGAGGAAGCGTCGTTGTCGAAGTCGAAAGCCGTGCGGCGCGTCGAGGGATCAGCGGCGGCTCCCGCGTTCAGGCATGCAATGCCCTGAACATCCGATCACACAAGCCTTTGAACACCTTGTGCCGTTATACGCCTACAGCTGAGAGAAAACGAACGCCCCGACGGCACTGTGGCGTGCCGCCGGGGCGTTCGGAGTACGGAGGGGCGGGCCGGTCGGCCCGCAGCCCGTACGAGCAGGCAGCGAAGCTTAACGCTTGCTGTACTGCGGGGCCTTGCGGGCCTTCTTGAGACCGGCCTTCTTGCGCTCGACCGCACGGTCGTCACGCGTGAGGAAGCCGGCCTTCTTCAGCGGGCCGCGGTTGTTGTCGACGTCGGCCTCGTTCAGCGCGCGGGCGACACCGAGACGGAGCGCACCGGCCTGGCCGGAGACACCGCCACCGGCGATGCGGGCGATGACGTCGTAACGACCCTCGAGCTCGAGGACCTTGAACGGCTCGTTGACTTCCTGCTGGTGCACCTTGTTCGGGAAGTAGTCCTCGAGGGTGCGACCGTTGATCTTCCACTTGCCGGAGCCCGGGACGATCCGGACGCGGGCGATGGCGTTCTTGCGACGGCCCAGGCCGGCGGCCGGCTGCGGGTCGCCGAAGCGGGAGGCCAGCGACTCGGAGGTGTACTCGCCCTCGACGGGCACCTCGGACTCGGTGGTGTAGCTGTCGATGTCAAGCTCTTCGAGCGGCTGCTCGGCAGTGGTCTCGGCCACGGTGATTCCTCAGATTCTCTTGGCTCGGTTTGGTCTGGCCGGTGTTACTGCGCGACCTGGGTGATCTCGAACGGCTGCGGCTGCTGCGCGCCGTGCGGGTGCTGGTCACCCTTGTAGACCTTCAGCTTCGAGAGCATCTGACGGCCCAGCGTGTTCTTCGGGAGCATGCCCTTGACGGCCTTCTCGATGGCCTTCTCGGGGTTCTTGTCCAGCAGCTCGTCGTAACGGACGGAGCGCAGACCACCCGGGTAGCCGGAGTGGCGGTACGCCATCTTCTGGGTCCGCTTGTTGCCGGACAGGTGCACCTTGTCGGCGTTGATGATGATGACGAAGTCACCGGTGTCGACGTGAGGGGCGTAGATCGGCTTGTGCTTGCCGCGCAGGATGGAGGCGGCGGTGCTGGCGAGACGACCCAGGACGATGTCCTGAGCGTCGATGACGTGCCACTGGCGCGTCACATCGCCGGGCTTGGGGCTGTACGTACGCACGGTTCGTAGCCTTCGCTTCGAGTGAGTGGTCCTGACAAGGTCACCGAAGACGATCACGACAGCCCTGACCGCACTGCGGTGACGCATACCGCGTGCAGGTCGCTGGTCATCGGCCCGGTGGACCGGTGTAAGGGCCCGTCCCGTGAGAATGAGCAAGCCAATACACAACGAAGATGCAGGATACCTTCGGTGGCTCGACCGGGTCAAAACGAGGCGGGCGGCCGTCGGTGTCGCTGCTTCTCCTCATCCAGTGTAAAGGTGATCGTTCCCGGGAGCCGCCGCCCGCGGGACCGCGCCCCGCGGCCCGGACGCCCGCGGACGCCGGCCGCACCGGCAGGCCACCGTCACGGCCAGGACCCCCAGCGTCACCGCGTCCCGGAAGGCCCGGCGCTGCACCGTCTCCAGATAAGGCCAGGTCAGGCCAGGCAGCTGCGGGACCATCGCCAGCCAGAACCACGGTCCGCGCGCCACCGAGCCCGGATGCGGCAGCCCGGCCAGCAGCAGCGGCACCACGACGAGCAGGTAGTGGTCGTACGACGGCCGTGAGACGAGGAACACCGACAGCATCAGCCCCGCCGCGGTCTCGGAGAGCCGCAGCGGGCCGGGGTCGGCCCGGCCCCAGCGCCGGTACGCAGCGGCCAGCCCCGCCGCGCAGGCGGCCAGCGCGAGCGCCCGGGCCACCGGCGCCGGCACCCCCAGCCGCGGCAGCACGGCCCCCCAGGAGGCCTCGTAGAGCCGCACGAAGGCGTCCTGGCCGTGCAGGAGGAAGGGCAGGGTCCGGGTGAGGAACCCGGCCGGGTCGGGCAGCAGCAGGGCGCACGCGCCGGAGAGCAGCGCCGGGACCGCGGCCATGACGGCGAGTGCCCTCCAGCGGCCCGCGAACAGCAGCAGCAGGGCCAGCGGGGCCAGCAGCGGCTTCAGCGCCAGGGCCGTGCCGAGCACCGCGCCCGCCGCCGTCCACCGGCCCCGGCTCGCCAGCAGCAGCCCCAGCGGCAGGGCCAGGACCGCCGTCGCCGTCCAGTTGCCCAGCCGCACCAGGTGCCCGAAGGGCGCGAACCCGGCCGCGAGCGCGATCAGCCCGAGCACCGCGAGCCGGCTGTCCAGCGGCACCCGGTGCAGCCGCAGCGCACACGCCCAGCCGCCCACCAGACAGGCCGTGACCACCGCCGGCACCAGCACCCGCAGCACCTCCGGCGGCAGCAGCGCCTGCGGCACGGCGGCGAGCACCGCCCCCGGCAGGTACAGGAAGTGCGGGTCGTCGTACGGGGAGCGCCCCTCCAGCCAGGCGCGCGCCGCCCGGACGACGATCGCGTTGTCCATACCGCCGTCCGGGGTGGCCCGCGCCACATGCCCGGTCAGCGCGCCCAGCACCGCCACCAGTCCCAGCCACGGCGGCCAGGGAGAACGCCGCACCAACCACCCCGAGATGTCACCTTTGCCCGTACTCATTCCCCGAACGCTAGGGGCAGCGGAGCCCGTTGGGGCGGAACAGCACACCTCTCACCCCGTCTAAGATGCGGCGCATGAGCTATGGGCAGGGGGGACCTCAGTCCCAGTGGGATCCCTGGAAACCGAACTCCGAGCAGCCGTGGACCAGCGGCGCCGCGGACCCTTCGCCGGACTGGGCCGCGCTCGCCGAGGCGTCGGAGACGCGCAACAAACGCCGTCGGCTGCTGCTGATAGGCGGGGGCGTGCTCGCGACGCTCGGCGTCGGCACCGCCGTGGCCATGGCCGTGGTGTCGGCGAACGGCAGTGACGAGGCGTCCGGCCGGCCGGCCTCCTCGCTGCCCGCCACCGCCGACCTGCCGAGCGCGTCCGCGACGCCGTCCTTCGCACCGACCAGCGCGCCGCCGCCGCTGGACCCGAAGGAGTTCGTCTCCAGCAAGGCCAAGGACGGCGCGCCCAACGGCCCGGACATCATGTTCCCGGGCAGGCAGCTGACGATGGGCTCGGCCGTCCACCAGAAGGCCGCGAAGGCCGACACCACCAACTGCGTCACCGCCGCCGCGGGCACCCTGCCCAAGGTGCTGACCGCCAACGGCTGCACCCGCCTCATGCGCGTGACCTACGTCAAGGACGGTGTCGCGGCGACCGTCGGGGTCGCCGTCTTCGACACCGAGGCCCAGGCGCTCAAGGCCAAGGGCCAGGCCGACAAGAACAGCATCATCAAGGCGCTGCCCGGCACCGGCGCCAAGTCCTTCTGCGCCGGCGCGATCTGCCGCTCGACGACCAACTCCTACGGCCGGTACGCCTACTTCACGATCGCGGGCTTCACCGACGGCAAGGACGTGACGACGAAGGACACCCAGGTCTTCGCCGCCGGGGACGGCCTCGCGGAGTTCGCGTTCCAGCAGATCCGCCGCCGCGGCGAGACCCAGGCGTCGGCGGCGGCGAACCAGTGACCCCTCCCCCGGGGACGGGTCAGCAGCACCCGGCCCCGGGCAGCGTCCGCCGGTTGCGCGCCTCCTTGCTGCGCGCGGCCAGCAGTTCGTCGGCCGGATAGCCGACCTCCTCCAGCGTCAGCCCGTGCGGCCGTACGACGTGCACCGCCGAGTCCCGTACGCCCGCGGCCAGCACCTTGCCCGGCCACTCCGGGCCCCGGTGCCCGTCCCCCACGAACAGCAGCGCCCCGATCAGCGAGCGCACCATGTTGTGGCAGAAGGCGTCGGCCCGCACGGTCGCCGTGACGATCCCGTCCCCGCCGCGCGCCAGGCTCAGCTCCTGGAGCGTGCGGATCGTGGTCGCCCCCTCCCGCCGTTTGCAGTAGGCCGCGAAGTCGTGCTCCCCGAGCAGCCGCCCGGCGGCCTCGTTCATGGCGTCGACGTCGAGGGGCCAGTCGTGCCAGAGGACGTGACCGCGCAGCAGCGGGTCCACCCCGCCGGGGTTGTCGGTGACCCGGTAGGCGTAGCGCCGCCAGACGGCCGAGAACCGTGCGTTGAACCCGGCGGGCGCCTCCCGCAGCGC
The DNA here is from genome assembly GCF_055580685.1 of Streptomyces sp. NPDC031554. NCBI lineage: Bacteria > Bacillati > Actinomycetota > Actinomycetes > Kitasatosporales > Streptomycetaceae > Streptomyces > Streptomyces sp. NPDC031554. The sequence goes on from NZ_JBVIKX010000001.1 coordinate 1,031,675, forward strand.
CCACACCCGGACGTCCCTGGGGAGCCGGCCGGCGAGCCGCTTGAGCAGCTTGGCGTGGTGCTCCGCCCAGACCTCGCCCGGCAGGTCGACGTGCGCGACCTGCCCCCGCGCGTGCACACCGGCGTCCGTGCGCCCGGCCACGGTCAGCTCGTACGTCTCCCCGGACCGCGTGACGGTCCGCAGGGCGTCCTCGATCTCGCCCTGCACGGTCCGCCGCCCGCCGGCCTGCTTGGCCCAGCCGGAGAACTCCGTCCCGTCGTAGGACAGGTCCAGCCGCACCCGTACGAACCCGGGCTGTACTTCGTCACTCACTCCTGGATCCTCTCAACAACGCGAGAGCGGGCCCGCCCCGAAGGGCGGACCCGCTCGACGCAAGGCAGAAGCCTCAGGCGTCCTTCGACTCCTCGGACGCGTCCTCGGCCTTGGCCTCGGCGGCGTCCTCGACGACCTCGTCGGACTTGGCCTCGACGGCCTCGTCCTTCTTCAGGGTGTCTTCCTTGACCGCGCGCTTCGTCGCGGCCTCGGCCTCACCGGTCGCCTGCTGCGCCACGGTCAGCGCCTCGACCAGCTCGATGACGGCCATGGGCGCGTTGTCGCCGCGGCGGTTACCGATCTTGGTGATGCGGGTGTAGCCACCCGGGCGGTTCTCGTAGCGCGGACCGATCTCGGTGAAGAGCGTGTGCACGATGCCCTTGTCCGAGATGACCTGGAGCACCTGGCGACGGTTGTGAAGGTCGCCCTTCTTCGCCTTGGTGACCAGACGCTCGGCGTAGGGCCGCAGACGGCGGGCCTTCGCCTCGGTGGTGGTGATGCGGCCGTGCTCGAACAGCTGCTTGGCGAGGTTCGCCAGAAGCATCTTCTCGTGCGCGGCACTGCCGCCCAGACGGGCACCCTTGGTGGGCTTCGGCATGGTCTTTCTCCTCAGTGTCTGCCCCGGCCGTATCAGGTACCGGGGTCAGTATCCGAGCAGACGGTCGTCTGTCGGAGATCCGGAAGCAGCCCCGAAGGGGCGCTGCCGGAGGGGGCGCGGGGAACTGCGCGATCAAGCACAACGCACCCGCGCCCGGGTACGGACCCGCAGGCCCGAGCTCTTAGTACTGCTCGGTCTCGACGAAGCCCGCGTCCGCGTCGTCATCGGCGCCGAAGGCGTCCGCCGCGGCGGTCGGGTCGAATCCGGGCGGGCTGTCCTTGAGGGCCAGGCCCATGCCGGCCAGCTTCGCCTTGACCTCGTCGATCGACTTCGCACCGAAGTTGCGGATGTCGAGCAGGTCGGCCTCGGAGCGGGCGACGAGCTCACCCACGGAGTGGATGCCCTCACGCTTGAGGCAGTTGTACGACCGAACGGTGAGCTCCAGCTCCTCGATCGGCAGGGCGAGATCGGCGGCGAGGGCGGCGTCCGTGGGGGACGGACCCATGTCGATGCCCTCGGCGTCGATGTTCAGCTCGCGGGCGAGACCGAACAGCTCGACCAGCGTCTTGCCCGCGGAGGCCATGGCGTCACGCGGACGCATCGCCTGCTTGGTCTCGACGTCGACGATCAGCTTGTCGAAGTCGGTGCGCTGCTCGACACGCGTCGCCTCGACCTTGTACGTGACCTTGAGGACCGGCGAGTAGATCGAGTCGACCGGGATGCGCCCGATCTCCTGACCGACCTGCTTGTTCTGCACGGCGGAGACGTAGCCGCGACCGCGCTCGACGGTCAGCTCCATCTCCAGCTTGCCCTTGCCGTTGAGCGTGGCGAGGACGAGGTCGGGGTTGTGCACCTCGACACCGGCCGGGGGCGCGATGTCGGCGGCGGTGACCAGACCCGGGCCCTGCTTGCGCAGGTACATCACGACCGGCTCGTCGTGCTCCGAGGAGACGACCAGCTGCTTGATGTTGAGGATCAGGTCGGTGACGTCCTCCTTGACGCCCGGCACGGTGGTGAACTCGTGCAGCACGCCGTCGATGCGGATGGACGTGACCGCCGCACCCGGGATCGAGGACAGGAGGGTCCGGCGGAGGGAGTTGCCGAGGGTGTAGCCGAAGCCCGGCTCCAGCGGCTCGATCACGAACCGGGAGCGGAACTCGTCGACGACCTCTTCGGTCAACGAGGGACGCTGAGCAATCAGCATGGTGCGTTCCTTCTGTCAGGGGCGCCCGCTATTTGACGCCCTGATGTGAGACAAGGGTACGGGCGACACGGCTCGAATGAGCCGTACCGCCCGAGAACCTCAGTCCGGCAAGCGACCGTGCGTCAGACGCGGCGGCGCTTGGGCGGACGGCAGCCGTGCCGCGGCATGTGGGGGGCGACCCCCACACCCCCGGCCGACGGCCGAGTCGCCGTGAGCCCGTGCGTCAGACGCGGCGGCGCTTGGGCGGACGGCAGCCGTTGTGCGGGGTCGGGGTGACGTCCTGGATGGAGCCGACCTCGAGGCCCGTGGCCTGCAGGGAACGGATGGCGGTCTCACGACCGGCGCCCGGGCCCTTGACGAAGACGTCGACCTTGCGCATGCCGTGCTCCTGCGCGCGACGGGCGGCCGACTCGGCGGCCATCTGCGCGGCGAACGGCGTGGACTTGCGCGAGCCCTTGAAGCCGACGTGGCCGGCGGAGGCCCACGAGATCACGTTTCCGGCCGGGTCCGTGATGGACACGATCGTGTTGTTGAACGTGCTCTTGATGTGCGCCTGGCCGTGCGCGACGTTCTTCTTTTCCTTGCGGCGCACCTTCTTGGCAGCGCCCTGACGACCCTTGGGGGGCATCTATTACTCCTACGGGAGGTGGTCGGTCCTACAGCGAAGACCGCTGGTGAGCGTCCGCTGAGGACTACTTCTTGCCCGGCTTCTTCTTGCCGGCGATGGCGCGACGCGGGCCCTTGCGGGTACGGGCGTTCGTGCTGGTGCGCTGACCGCGGACGGGCAGACCACGACGGTGACGGAGACCCTGGTAGCTGCCGATCTCGACCTTGCGGCGGATGTCGGCCTGGATCTCGCGACGGAGGTCACCCTCGGTCTTGATGTTGGCGTCCACGTACTCGCGGATCGCGACGAGCTGCTCCTCGGAGAGGTCGCGAACGCGGGTGTTGGGGTCGACGCCGGTCGCAGCCAGCGTCTCCTGGGACAGGGTCCGGCCGATGCCGAACACGTAGGTGAGGGCGACCTCCACGCGCTTTTCGCGCGGGATGTCAACACCGGAAACGCGTGCCATTCAATGGCTCCTGGTGATCTTCGGAGGTCTTCCGCAGAACCGCCCCCCAGCCGCCGTCCTCCTCCCGGGAATCCCTGGGAAGACTTGGTACGGACTGGGTCCCCGGCCTCCGAACCGGGGGTGTCAGACCACAGGTCTGGGTTCTGCGTATGAACAATTCAGCTCGCGTCGCGCGAAGATTCTGCGTGATGCAGAGGGTGCGATCTGTGTGCGATCAGCCCTGGCGCTGCTTGTGGCGCGGGTTCTCGCAGATGACCATGACCCGACCGTGACGGCGGATCACCCTGCACTTGTCGCAGATCTTCTTGACGCTCGGCTTGACCTTCATGGGATGTGAGGTTCTCCGGGTCAGTTGCCGGCCACCCCGGGCGGGAACGCACGGGGCCTGGGCAAGATCTACTTGTACCGGTAGACGATCCGGCCACGCGTCAGGTCGTACGGAGACAGCTCCACCACGACCCGGTCGTCAGGGAGGATGCGGATGTAGTGCATGCGCATCTTGCCGCTGATGTGTGCCAGGACCTGGTGGCCGTTCTGGAGCTCGACCCTGAACATGGCGTTCGGAAGAGACTCGACGACAGTGCCCTCGATCTCGATGGCACCTTGCTTCTTGGCCACGCTTCGCCCTTCGAATCGACTACCTTGATCGACTCCTGGGCTTTCCCTTACGGGCGCATACAGACATGCGGGTGCACAAGAGCCGACGAGTCAGTCTACGTCAGCGCACCCGGAAACACGAATCGGGGAAGTCTGCCCGTCCGAGGAGATCCTTAAGCGGTCCGTCCGAGAAGGTCCACAAGAGGTCCCCGGTACCAGGAGCGGCCCGGGGACGGGGCGGGGGCGGCGGGGGCGAGACACCTCGAGCCCCCGCCCGACGCCGTCAGCCCAGCGGGTCCGGCGCGGCGACGACCCCGTGCTCGGCGAGCTTGGCCTTCCCGCCGTCCACGGCGGTCAGCACCAGCGGCCCCTGCTCGGTCAGCGCCACCGAGTGCTCCCAGTGCGACGACCAGGTCCCGTCCGTGGTGATGACGGTCCAGTCGTCCGCGAGGACCTCGGTCCGCGGCGTCCCCAGCGACACCATCGGCTCGATGGCCAGGCAGAGGCCGGGAACCAGCTTGGGCCCCTTGCCCCGCTTGCGGTCGACGTAGTTCAGCAGGTGCGGGTCCATGTGCATCTCGGTGCCGATGCCGTGGCCGCCGTAGTCCTCGATGATCCCGTAGCGGCCGCCGCCCGGCTTGGGCTGGCGGCGGATGTACGTCTCGATGGCCCGCGACACGTCCACCAGCCGGTTGCCCTGCCTCATCGCCGCGATGCCGGCCCACATCGACTCCTCGGTCACCCGGGAGAGCTCGATCAGCTCCGGGGCGTGGCCGGAGCCGACGAAGGCGGTGTAGGCGGCGTCGCCGTGCCAGCCGTCGACGATCGCCCCGCAGTCGACGGAGATGACGTCCCCGTCCTTGAGGACGACCTCGTCGGAGGGGATGCCGTGGACGACGACGTCGTTCACCGAGGTGCAGATGGTCGCGGGGAAGCCGCCGTAGCCGAGGAAGTTCGACTTCGCGCCGTGCTCGGCCAGGACCTTGCGGGCGACCTGGTCGAGGTCCCTCGTGGTCGCCCCCGGCACCGCCGCTTCCCGCGTCGCCGCGTGGACGGCGGCGACGACCAGGCCCGCCGCACGCATCTTGGCGATCTGCTCGGGGCTCTTGATCTGCACCATGGGGGGCCTGCGCTCTCCGTCACTCAGGTCGGTCGATGACATATGTACACAACAGTACGGCCGTGGCGTCCCGGAGGACTCCACGGCCGTACCGGGACGGAGCCTACTGGCCGTCGTCCTCGCGCTTCAGTGCCGTCAGCGCACGGCCGGTGACCTCGTCGACCGGGCCCATGGCCTCGATCGTCACGACCAGGCCCTGCGCCTTGTAGTAGTCGATGATCGGCTCGGTCTGCGTGTGGTAGACCTCCAGCCGCGTGCGGACGGTGTCCTCGGAGTCGTCGTCGCGCTGGTACAGCTCCCCGCCGCAGACGTCGCAGACACCGTCCTTCGACGGCTTCTTGTACGTCACGTGGAAGACGTGCGAGGAGTCGTTGCGGCAGATGCGCCGGCCGGCGATCCGCTTGACGACCTCCTCCTCGGGAGCCTCCAGGTCCAGTACCGCGTCCAGCTCGATGCCCTCGGTGGTGAGCAGCTCGTCCAGCGCCTCGGCCTGCGAGACGTTGCGCGGGAAACCGTCGAGCAGGAAGCCGCGCTCGGCGTCCGGCTGTTCCATGCGGTCCTTCGCCATGGCGATGGTGACCTCGTCGGGGACGAGGTTGCCGGCGTCCATGTAGGACTTCGCGAGCTTCCCGAGCTCCGTCTGCTGGCTGATGTTGGCGCGGAACAGGTCGCCCGTGGAGATGTGAGGTACGCGCAGCTTCTCGGCTAGGCGAGTGGCCTGCGTTCCCTTACCGGCGCCCGGCGGCCCGACGAGGACGATACGCATCAGCGGAGGAACCCTTCGTAATTGCGCTGCTGAAGCTGGCTCTCGATCTGCTTCACCGTCTCGAGGCCCACACCCACGATGATCAGGATGCTGGTGCCACCGAACGGGAAGTTCTGGTTTGCCCCGAAACCAGCCAACGCCATCGTCGGCACGAGAGCGATGAGCCCCAGATACAGCGAACCCGGCCAGGTGATCCGGTTGAGTACGTAGCTGAGGTACTCAGCGGTCGGTCGGCCAGCCCGGATGCCCGGGATGAAGCCACCATACTTCTTCATGTTGTCGGCGACTTCCTCGGGGTTGAAGGAGATGGCCACGTAGAAGAAGGCGAAGAAGACGATCAGGAAGAAGTAGAGGGTGATGTGCGCGGGCGCCGCCGTGTCCGCCAGGTTCTGCGTGATCCAGGTCGCCCAGCCCGCCTGCGAGTTGGAGAACTGCACGATCAGCGCCGGGATGTAGAGCAGCGACGAGGCGAAGATGACCGGGATCACACCGGCCTGGTTCACCTTCAGCGGGATGTACGTCGACGTGCCGCCGTAGGAGCGACGGCCGATCATGCGCTTCGCGTACTGCACGGGGATGCGGCGCTGGGCCTGCTCGACGAAGACCACCAGGCCGACCATGACCAGGCCGACGAGGATGACCGTGCCGAACTCGATCCAGCCGTCGGCCAGCGTGCCCTGCTTCTTGATGGCCCACAGCGCGGAGGGGAAGGTGGCGGCGATCGAGATGAACATCAGGATCGACATGCCGTTGCCGATGCCGCGGTCGGTGATCAGCTCACCGAGCCACATGACCATGGCCGTACCGGCCGTCATGCAGATGACCATCGTGATGGTGCTGAAGATCGCGCGGTCCGGGACGATCTGGCCGGCGACCGAGCAGCCCGAGAAGAGCGCACCGCTGCGGGCGGTGGCCACCAGGCCGGTGCCCTGGAGGATGGCGAGCGCCACGGTGAGGTACCGGGTGTACTGGGTGATCTTCGCCGTACCGGACTGGCCCTCCTTCTTGAGCGCTTCCAGACGCGGGATCACCACGGTCAGCAGCTGAAGGATGATGCTCGCCGTGATGTACGGCATGATGCCCAGCGCGAAGATCGTGATCTGCAGCAGCGCGCCGCCGCTGAACATGTTGACGAGACCGAAGAGGCCCTGGTTGCCGGATGCCTCGTCCACGCAGATCTGGACGCTCTTGTAGTCGACACCCGGGATCGGGACATGGGTGCCGACCCGGTAGACCACGATGATGCCGAGCGTGAAGAGCAGCTTCTTGCGCAGGTCGGGCGTCTTGAACGCCCGGGCGAACGCGGTGAGCACGGTGCCTCCTGCGACCCCCGCGCGTCTGCGTCAAGGGTGACGGTGTTGAGGTTCCAATAAGAACGACGACATGTGTAACGGTCGACTGCCGCCCAAGGTGCCCCATCGGAGGCACCTTGTGAAAGAGGGCAGTGCAGGCCACCTTACCGGCGACCCTGCCACCCTAGGAACGACCGACCGGGGATACCCCATTTGTGGGGTATCCCCGGTCGGGATCGCTCAAGTCATCGAGACGCCTGATGGAGTCAGACGAGCTCGGTGACGGTACCGCCGGCGGCGGTGATCTTCTCCTTGGCGGAGCCGGAGACGGCGTCGACCGTCACCTGCAGCGCCACGGAGATCTCGCCCTGGCCGAGCACCTTGACGAGGCTGTTCTTGCGAACGGCACCCTTGGCGACGAGACCCTCGACGGTGACCTCGCCACCCTCCGGGTACAGCGCCGCCAGCTTGTCGAGGTTCACGACCTGGAACTCGGTCTTGAACGGGTTCTTGAAGCCCTTGAGCTTCGGAAGACGCATGTGGAGGGGCATCTGCCCACCCTCGAAGCGCTCCGGAACCTGGTAGCGGGCCTTCGTGCCCTTGGTACCACGACCGGCCGTCTTACCCTTCGACGCCTCACCACGACCCACACGGGTCTTGGCGGTCTTGGCGCCCGGGGCGGGACGGAGGTTGTGGATCTTGAGCGGGTTGTTCTCCGCCATGATCAGTCGACCTCCTCGACCGTCACGAGGTGGCGGACGGTGTGCACCATGCCGCGGAACTCGGGGCGGTCCTCCTTGACGACCACGTCGTTCAGGCGCTTGAGCCCGAGCGAACGCAGGGTGTCACGGTGGTTCTGCTTGCTGCCGATGTACGACTTCGTCTGCGTGATCTTGAGCTGGGCCATTACGCAGCACCAGCCCCGGCACGCGCACGGAGCAGAGCCGCGGGCGCGACGTCCTCGAGGGGCAGACCACGGCGGGCCGCGATCTCCTCGGGACGCTGCAGGCCCTTCAGGGCCTCCACGGTCGCGTGCACGATGTTGATCGCGTTCGACGAACCGAGCGACTTCGACAGGATGTCGTGAACGCCGGCGCACTCGAGCACGGCACGCACCGGGCCACCGGCGATGACGCCGGTACCGGGGGACGCCGGCTTGAGCAGGACGACGCCCGCCGCCTTCTCACCCGTGATCGGGTGCGGGATGGTGCCCTGGATACGGGGGACCTTGAAGAAGTGCTTCTTGGCCTCCTCCACACCCTTGGCGATGGCGGCCGGCACCTCCTTGGCCTTGCCGTAACCGACACCGACGGTGCCGTCACCATCGCCCACCACGACCAGCGCGGTGAAGCTGAAGCGACGACCACCCTTCACTACCTTGGCGACGCGGTTGATCGCGACGACGCGCTCAACGTACGCGGTCTTCTCGGCGGCAGCTGCGCCGCCGTCACGGCCCTTCCGGTCCCGCCGCTCGCCGCCACCGGCACCGCCACCGCGGCGCTGGGGTCCAGCCATTGGAATTACCTCTCTCTGTCTCCGCTAGCTACGGAACCAGGACTCAGAACTTGAGTCCGGCCTCGCGGGCTGCGTCCGCCAGAGCGGCAATGCGCCCGGCGTACTGGTTACCACCACGGTCGAAAACGACGGCCTCGACACCGGCGGCCTTGGCACGCTCGGCGACCAGGGCGCCGACCTGCTTGGCCTGGGCCGACTTGTCGCCCTCGCCACCGCGGATCGACGTGTCCAGCGTGGACGCCGAAGCCAGGGTGTGGCCCTTCAGGTCGTCGATCACCTGCGCCACGATGTGGCGGTTGGAGCGAGTCACGACCAGACGCGGGCGCTCCGACGTACCGGCGATCCGCTTGCGGATCCGGATGTGACGGCGCTTGATCGCGGCGCGCTTGTAGGCGTCGCCCTTCAGGATCTTCTGCCCGTATGCCATGGCTTACTTACCCGCCTTTCCGACCTTGCGGCGGATGACTTCGCCCTCGTACTTGACACCCTTGGCCTTGTACGGGTCGGGCTTGCGCAGCTTGCGGATGTTGGCCGCAACCTCGCCGACCTTCTGCTTGTCGATGCCCTCGACCTGGAAGCGGGTCGGGGTCTCCACCTTGAAGGTGATGCCCTCGGGCGCCTCGACGGTGATCGGGTGGCTGTAACCGAGCGCGAACTCGAGGTTCGAACCCTTCGCGGTCACGCGGTAACCGACACCACTGATCTCGAGCTTCTTCACGTAACCCTGGGTCACGCCGGTGATCATGTTCGCCACCAGCGTGCGGGACAGGCCGTGCAGGGCCTTGCTCTGACGCTCGTCGTTGGGGCGGGTGACGTTCAGAACGCCGTCCTCACCCTTGGCGATCTCGATCGGCGAAACGACGGTGTGGGTCAGCGAGCCCTTGGGGCCCTTGACCGAGACCGTCTGGCCGTCGATGGTGACGTCCACGCCGGCGGGAACCGTGATGGGGAGCTTGCCAATGCGCGACATAGCTGTTTCCTCCGTTCCCTTCCGCTACCAGACGTAGGCGAGAACTTCTCCGCCTACGCCCTTCTTGCCGGCCTGCTTGTCGGTGAGGAGACCGTGCGACGTGGAGATGATCGCCACGCCGAGGCCGCCCAGCACCTTGGGCAGGGAGGTGGACTTCGCGTAAACCCGGAGACCGGGCTTGGAGATCCGCTTGATGCCCGCGATGGAGCGCTCACGGTTGGGACCGAACTTCAGCTCGAGGGTGAGGTTCTTGCCCACCTCGGCGTCCTCGATCTTCCAGCCCGTGATGAAGCCCTCCTGCTGGAGGATCTCCGCGATGTGAGACTTGATCTTCGATGCCGGCATCGTCACGGAGTCGTGGTACGCCGAGTTCGCGTTCCGCAGACGCGTCAGCATGTCTGCGATCGGATCAGTCATGGTCATGAGTTGGCCTGTGGCCTCTCTCGCCGGGGTTTCCTGGTGCGCCATCCCTCTCCCCGATCCGAGACGGGACGGGTGCGGCGCGGTGGACCTACGGCGTAGTAAGTCGTACGGGCGTCAGGCGCCCAACCCTCCCAGCCTACGGCATGGAGGGACGGGCACCTGACACTGCCCTTTACTTACCGAGAGCTCAGGAATCCCGAAGTACGGGGATTACCAGGAGCTCTTGGTCACGCCCGGCAGCTCGCCACGGTGAGCCATCTCACGAAGGCACACGCGGCAGAGGCCGAACTTGCGGTACACGGAGTGCGGACGGCCGCAGCGCTGGCAGCGCGTGTAGCCGCGTACTCCGAACTTGGGCTTACGAGCAGCCTTGGCAATCAGAGCCTTCTTCGCCATCTCGCTCACGCCTCCTTGAAGGGGAAGCCGAGGTGACGAAGGAGCGCGCGGCCCTCAGCGTCGTTGGTCGCCGTGGTGACCACGGTGATGTCCATACCCCGGACGCGGTCGATCTTGTCCTGGTCGATCTCGTGGAACATGACCTGCTCCGTGAGACCGAAGGTGTAGTTGCCACGGCCGTCGAACTGCTTGGGGGACAGGCCGCGGAAGTCGCGGATGCGCGGAAGCGCCAGCGACAGGGTGCGGTCCAGGAACTCCCACATGCGGTCGCCACGGAGCGTGACGTGAGCACCGATCGGCTGACCCTCACGCAGCTTGAACTGCGCGATGGACTTGCGGGCCTTGGTGACGGCCGGCTTCTGACCGGTGATCGTGGTGAGGTCGCGGATGGCGCCCTCGATCAGCTTGGAGTCGCGGGCGGCGTCGCCCACACCCATGTTGACCACGATCTTGACGAGGCCGGGGATCTGCATGACGTTCTCGTACTGGAACTCTTCACGCAGCTTGCCCGCGATCTCCTCGCGGTACTTCGTCTTGAGACGCGGAGTGGTGGTGGTAGCCATCAGATGTCCTCACCCGTCCGCTTGGCAACGCGGATCTTGTTGCCCTCGTCGTCGAAGCGGTAACCGACACGCGTGACGACCTTGTTGCCGTCCTTCTCCACGACCAGCTGAACGTTGGACACGTGGATCGGGGCCTCGGTGGTCACGATGCCGCCGGCCTGGGAACCGCTGGCGGTCGGGCCGGCCTTGGTGTGCTTCTTGACCCGGTTGACACCCTCGACCAGGACGCGGTCCTCGCGGGGGAAGGCCGCGATGACCTTGCCCTGCTTGCCCTTGTCCTTACCGGTGATGACCTGGACCAGGTCGCCCTTCTTGATCTTCATGCTTACAGCACCTCCGGCGCGAGCGAGATGATCTTCATGAACTTCTTCTCGCGCAGCTCACGGCCGACGGGGCCGAAGATACGGGTGCCGCGAGGGTCGCCGTCGTTCTTCAGAATGACGGCGGCGTTCTCGTCGAAGCGGATGTACGAGCCGTCCGGACGGCGGCGCTCCTTGACGGTGCGAACGATGACCGCCTTGACGACGTCACCCTTCTTCACGTTGCCACCGGGGATCGCGTCCTTGACGGTGGCGACGATGACGTCACCGATGCCCGCGTAGCGGCGACCGGAGCCACCGAGCACACGGATGCAAAGGATCTCCTTCGCACCAGTGTTGTCGGCGACACGCAGTCGCGACTCCTGCTGGATCACGTCTATCTCCTGTTTGTCTGCCGGTTCCCGGCAGGGGCCGCCTCGTCACGAGGTGAGCCCCTGCCGAGCCTGGCGGAACTGTCCTGCGGGGTTGCCCGCAGGCGTACTGGTGGGAATTCCCTTGCGGGAACTACCTACTTGGCCTTCTCGAGGATCTCGACGACGCGCCAGCGCTTCGTCGCGGACAGCGGACGCGTCTCCATGAGGAGGACGCGGTCGCCGACGCCCGCAGCGTTCTGCTCGTCGTGGGCCTTGAGCTTGTTGGTACGGCGGATGACCTTGCCGTACAGCGCGTGCTTGACGCGGTCCTCGACGGCGACGACGACGGTCTTGTCCATCTTGTCGCTGACGACGAGACCCTCGCGGGTCTTGCGGAAGCCGCGGGCCTCTGCAGTCTGCTCAGTCACGTTGCTCTCACTCATCAGGCGCTCTCCACCGTCTCGATGCCCAGCTCGCGCTCACGCATCAGGGTGTAGATCCGCGCGATGTCCTTGCGGACGGCCTTCAGCCGACCGTGGTTCTCGAGCTGACCGGTCGCCGCCTGGAAGCGGAGGTTGAACAGCTCTTCCTTGGCTTCGCGGAGCTTCGCGAGAAGCTCCTCGTCACCCAGTTCGCGCAGCTCGGACGCCTTGGTACCGGCCGACATCACGCTTCACCTGCCTCGCGCTTGACGATCCGGCACTTCATCGGCAGCTTGTGGGCTGCGCGAGTGAGGGCCTCACGGGCGATCTTCTCGTTGGGGTAGGACAGCTCGAACATGACCCGACCCGGGTGCACGTTCGCGATCCACCACTCCGGCGAACCCTTACCGGAACCCATGCGGGTCTCGGCAGGCTTCTTCGTGAGCGGGCGGTCCGGGTAGATGTTGATCCAGACCTTGCCGCCACGCTTGATGTGGCGGGTCATCGCGATACGAGCCGCCTCGATCTGGCGGTTGGTCACGTACGCCGGCGTGAGGGCCTGGATGCCGTACTCGCCGAACGCGACCGTCGTACCACCCTTGGCCTGACCGCGGCGCTTCGGGTGGTGCTGCTTGCGGTGCTTGACCCTACGGGGGATCAGCATGTCGGTCAGGCCTCCGTTCCGGTGCTCTCAGCCGGAGCGGCGGCGGGGGCCTCGGCCTTGGGGGCCTCGGCACCGGCAGCCTGCTGCGGCTTGCGACCGCGCCGCTCGCCACCGCCACCGCGGCCACCACGGGCCGGGCGGTCGGCGCCGCCGCCGCCACGGGCCGGGCGGTTGCCGGCGCGGGCAGCGGCGTTCTCGGCACGGACCTCGGCGATGTTCTTGACGTCGCCCTTGTAGATCCAGACCTTCACGCCGATGCGGCCGAAGGTCGTCTTGGCCTCGAAGAAGCCGTAGTCCACGTTCGCGCGGAGCGTGTGCAGGGGCACACGGCCCTCGCGGTAGAACTCCGAGCGGGACATCTCGGCGCCGCCGAGGCGGCCACCGCACTGGATCTTGATGCCCTTGGCGCCGGCCTTCATCGCCGACTGCATGCTCTTACGCATGGCGCGGCGGAAGGAGACGCGGGAGGAGAGCTGCTCGGCGACGGCCTGGGCGACCAGCTGGGCATCCGTCTCGGGGTTCTTGACCTCGAGGATGTTCAGCTGGACCTGCTTGCCCGTGAGCTTCTCGAGGTCGCCGCGGATGCGGTCGGCCTCGGCGCCACGGCGGCCGATGACGATGCCCGGACGAGCGGTGTGGATGTCCACACGCACGCGGTCACGGGTGCGCTCGATCTCCACCTTCGAGATGCCGGCGCGCTCCATGCCGGACGTCATCATCCGACGGATGGCGACGTCTTCCTTGACGTAGTCCTTGTACAGCTTGTCGGCGTACCAACGGGACTTGAAGTCCGTGGTGATGCCGAGCCGGAACCCATGCGGGTTAACCTTCTGGCCCATTACCGGGTCCCTTCCTTGCTGCTGACGACCACGGTGATGTGGCTGGTCCGCTTGCGGATCCGGTAGGCGCGGCCCTGGGCACGCGGACGGAACCGCTTCAGGGTCGGGCCCTCGTCGACGTACGCCTCGGAGATGAAGAGGCTGCCGGCGTCAGTGTGGTCGTAGTTGTGCGCGGCGTTGGCGATGGCGCTGTCCAGCACCTTGCCGACCGGCACGCTCGCGGCCTGCGGGGCGAAACGCAGGACCGCCTGAGCCTCCGTGGCATCCATGCCACGGATAAGGTCCACCACGCGGCGGGCCTTCATGGGCGTGACGCGGATGTACCGCGCCTGGGCCCTGGCTTCCATGGTTGTCCTTCCAGTGTCTGTCATGGTCATTCCACCCCGCGTTAGCGGCGCTTCGACTTCCGGTCGTCCTTGACGTGACCCCGGAAGGTGCGCGTCGGCGAGAACTCGCCGAGCTTGTGGCCGACCATCGACTCGGTGACAAACACCGGAATGTGGGTCTTGCCGTTGTGCACCGCGATCGTGTGACCCAGCATGCTGGGGGTGATCATCGAGCGACGGGACCAGGTCTTGATGACGTTCTTGGTGCCTGCCTCGTTCTGTACGTCCACCTTCTTGATCAGGTGGTCGTCGACGAAGGGCCCCTTCTTGAGACTGCGCGGCATCTAAACCCGCTCCTAGCGCTTCTTGTTCGTCTTGCGGCGGCGGACGATGTACTTGTTCGAAGCCTTCTTCGGCGAACGAGTACGACCCTCCTTCTGACCCCAGGGGCTGACCGGGTGGCGACCACCGGAGGTCTTGCCCTCACCACCACCGTGGGGGTGGTCGACCGGGTTCATCGCCACACCACGAACGGTCGGGCGGACGCCCAGCCAGCGCTTGCGGCCGGCCTTGCCCCAGTTGATGTTGCTCTGCTCGGCGTTGCCGACCTCGCCGACCGTGGCGCGGCAGCGCTGGTCGACCAGGCGGATCTCACCGGACGGCATGCGGAGGTGGGCCATGGTGCCCTCCTTCGCGAGCAGCTGCACGGAGGCACCGGCGGAGCGGGCGAACTTGGCGCCGCCACCGGGACGGATCTCGATCGCGTGGATCGTGGTACCGACCGGGATGTTGCGGAGCGCCAGGTTGTTGCCCGGCTTGATGTCGGCCCCGGCACCGTTCTCGACGCGGTCACCCTGCTGCAGGTTGCGCGGGGCGAGGATGTAGCGCTTCTCGCCGTCCGCGTAGTGCAGCAGCGCGATGCGCGCGGTGCGGTTGGGGTCGTACTCGATGTGCGCGACCTTCGCCGGCACGCCGTCCTTGTCGTGACGACGGAAGTCGATCACTCGGTAGGCGCGCTTGTGTCCGCCACCCTGGTGGCGAACGGTCACACGACCGGCGTTGTTACGGCCGCCCTTGCTGTGCAGCGGGCGGACCAGCGACTTCTCCGGCGTGGACCGCGTGACCTCGACGAAGTCGGCGACGCTGGAGCCACGACGGCCCGGCGTAGTCGGCTTGTACTTGCGGATACCCATTGTCTCTCAGTCCTCGGAAGTTTCCGATTATCTGGACGCTCCGACCCGCTTACGCGGTCGGACCGCCGAAGATGTCGATACGGTCGCCCTCGGCGAGGGTCACGATCGCCCGCTTGGTGGAAGCGCGCTGACCGAAACCGGTCTTGGTGCGCTTGCGCTTGCCCTGGCGGTTGATCGTGTTGACCCCGGTGACCTTGACCGAGAAGACCGCCTGGACGGCCTGCTTGATCTGGGTCTTGTTGGCTCCGGGCGCGACGATGAAGGTGTACTTGCCCTCGTCGAGCAGCGCGTAGCTCTTCTCCGACACGACCGGCTTCAGCAGCACGTCACGGTGGTCCGTGAACGACTTGCTGACCGGGGTGACGACGGTGTTCTTGCCCTCGGCCTCGTGGCGCTTCGCCTTGGCGACGCGCGCGGCCTTGGCGGCCTTGGCCGCCTTGGAGGCGATGCTCGGGTGACGCGTAGCCATCAGGCGTCACTCCCTTCGGTGTCGTTGGCCTTGTTCGGGCCGGACACGAAGGACTCAAGAGCGGCCTGGGTGAAGACCACGTCGTCCGAGACGATCACGTCGTACGTGTTCAGCTGGCCCGGCTCCAGGATGTGCACCTGGGGCAGGTTGCGGGCGGACAGCCACGCGGCCTCGTCGGCGCGGTCGACGACCAGGAGCAGGTTCTTGCGCTCCGAGATCTTGCCGAACAGCGTCCGGGCGGACTTCGTGGACGGGGTGTCGCCCTCGATCACGCCGGTGACGACGTGGATGCGGTTGTGGCGGGCCCGGTCGGTGAGGGCGTGGCGCAGGGCCGCGGCCTTCATCTTCTTCGGGGTCCGCTGCGAGTAGTCACGCGGCACGGGACCGTGCACGACGCCACCACCGGCGAACTGCGGCGCGCGGGTCGAGCCCTGACGGGCGCGGCCGGTGCCCTTCTGGCGGTACGGCTTCTTGCCGCCACCGCGGACTTCGCCGCGACGCTTGGTCTTGTGCGTGCCCTGACGGGCAGCGGCGTTCTGCGCGACGACGACCTGGTGGATCAGCGGGATGCTGACCTTCTCCACGCCGAAGATCTCCGCGGGGAGCTCGACGCTACCGGTCTTCTCGCCGGCAGGCGAAAGGATGTCAACAGTGCTCATCGGTTACCTCAGGCCCCCTTGGCCGCGGTGCGGACCAGGACGAGGCCGCCGTTCGGACCGGGAACCGCGCCCTTGATGAGCAGCAGACCCTTCTCCGCGTCAACGGCGTGGACGGTCAGGTTCTGGGTGGTGACCCGCTCGTTGCCCATGCGACCCGCCATGCGGAGGCCCTTGAACACGCGGCCCGGGGTGGCGCAGCCACCGATGGAACCGGGGGAGCGGTGCTTGCGCTGGGTGCCGTGTCCGGCGCCGAGGCCCTTGAAGTTGTGACGCTTCATGACACCGGCGAAGCCCTTGCCCTTGCTCTTGCCGGTCACGTCGACCTTGATGCCGGCCTCGAACACCTCGGCGGTGATCTCCTGGCCGAGGGTGTACTCGCTGGCGTCAGCGGTACGGATCTCGACGAGGTGGCGGCGGGGAGTGACGTCGGCCTTGGCGAAGTGGCCCTTGAGGGGCTTGTTCACCTTGCGCGGGTCGATCTCGCCGAAGGCGATCTGCACCGACTCGTAGCCGTCGGCGTCGTTCGTACGGACCTGGGTGACGACGTTGGGGCCGGCCTTGACGACGGTGACCGGAACAACACGGTTGTTCTCGTCCCACACCTGCGTCATGCCGAGCTTCTCGCCCAGGATGCCCTTGATCTGCTTGGTCATCTTCAGATCACCGGCCTCAGAGCTTGATCTCGATGTCGACACCGGCCGGGAGGTCGAGTCGCATCAGAGAGTCAACGGTCTTGGGGGTCGGGTCGAGGATGTCGATCAGGCGCTTGTGCGTGCGCATCTCGAAGTGCTCGCGCGAGTCCTTGTACTTGTGCGGCGACTTGATGACGCAGTACACGTTCTTCTCAGTGGGCAGCGGCACCGGGCCCGCGACCGACGCACCAGTACGCGTCACCGTCTCGACGATCTTCTTCGCCGAGCTGTCGATGACCTCGTGGTCGTAGGCCTTGAGCCGGATGCGGATCTTCTGTCCCGCCATGGCTACTCAGTAGTCCTGTCTCTTCTCACGCTCTGGACCTGGTGGGCCCCGTACCGTTTCCTCCGACCCACGCGGTCGGGCGTGTCGCGCTCCCGCTGACACGGATGTCCCAGTGTTCGAACATCCCTGCGGGGAATGCACACGGCCCTACCGGAACCGCAGACCGGGGGCGGAAGACCCACCGGGTGCCTGGCCGGTGTCGCACCCACGCTTCCCGGAAGATTCCCGTACGTCCGCCCCAGCGCTGCCGTGAGGCAGTTGGGGCGACGAGTACTGTGGGACTCGCTTCCGGTCCTCCCGGCGGGAGGCGCGCAGCATCAACACTCGGCCGAGCAACTCGGACAGTCTGCCATATGGGGCGGGGGCCTGGCCAATCGGGCCGAACAGATTACCCCCGGAGTGACGTAGGTCAAACACGGTCGGCCCTCGTTTCCGGGCGGTCGGCCGCCTGCGGCTGCCGGGGTGCTCGGGGGCGGAGTGCTCACGGCCGCGGCCGTACGGCACGTGGTTGTGGACGGTGACGGCGCCCGTGCGAGCCCGTCAGCCCTGCGTGGCGACCGTGAGGAGGACCGCGGAGTCCTCCGTCGCCTCCAGCCCGTGGCGGGCCCGCGGGACGACGAGGAGGTCGCCGTCGCGGCCCTCCCACACGGTGTCGCCGCTGGTGAGCCGGACCCGTCCGCGCAGCACCAGCAGCGTCGCCTCGCCGGGGCTCTCGTGGTCGGCGAGGGAGGTGCCGGCGGTCAGCGCGAGGAGGGTCTGGCGCAGGCTGTGCTCGTGGCCGCCGTAGACGGTGCTCGCGCTGCGGCCGGTGGAGGAGGCGGCGGCGCGTTCGAGCTGTTCGCGGGTGAGTGCGTCGAGGGAGAGCTTCGTCTGCATGACAGCGAGTCTTCCCGGACGGGCGGACGGCCGCCAGGGCCGTGTGGGGCAGTCGGAGGAGCCGGGTGGGGCGCGGCCCCCCGCCGTCACCGGACGCGCTCCCCGGAAGCGACGGGCGCGGGGCGTTCCTCGGCCGCTCGGGACGTACCTGCCGAAGAACGCCCGCCGGGGCCGGCCGGGAGCCGGTGGACGTACTGCCCTCGCCCGGCGTTCCCGCCCGCCCTGCCCGGCCGCCCTGCCCGGCCGGTCGGCCGCGCGGAGCCCTGACGGCCTGACGGCCTGACACCGTGACGCGTGATGCACGGCGCGTCACGCGTGATGCGGGTGCGTCAGATGACGCCCTGGGCCAGCATCGCGTCCGCCACCCGTTCGAAGCCGGCGATGTTCGCGCCCGCCACGTAGTCGCCGGGGGCGCCGTAGCGCTCGGCGGTCTCGGCGCAGGTGGTGTGGATGTCGGTCATGATCCTGGCCAGCTCGTCCTCGACCTGGTCGGCCTTCCACGACGTGCGCGACGCGTTCTGCGTCATCTCCAGCGCGCTCACCGCGACCCCGCCCGCGTTGGCCGCCTTGCCGGGGCCGAAGGCGACGCCGGCCCGCTGGAACAACTGCACGGCCTCCGGCGTGGTCGGCATGTTCGCGCCCTCGGAGACCGCCTTCACGCCGTTGCGGACGAGGACGGCCGCGTCGTCGGCGTTCAGCTCGTTCTGCGTGGCGGACGGCAGCGCGACGTCGGCCGGGACCTCCCAGACCCGCCCGCCGGGCACGAACCGCGCGGAGCCGCCGCGCCGCTCGGCGTACGTGCTCACCCGGCCGCGCTCGACCTCCTTGACCTGGCGCAGCAGCTCCAGGTCGATGCCCTTGTCGTCGACGACGTAGCCGCCGGAGTCGGAGCAGGTGACGGGGTGGGCCCCGAGGGCGGCCAGCTTCTGGATGGTGTGGATCGCGACGTTCCCGGAGCCGGAGACGACCGCCGTCTGCCCCTCCAGGTCCTCGCCGCGTGCGCGCAGCATGGCCTCCGCGAACAGCACGTTGCCGTATCCGGTCGCCTCGGGCCGGATCAGCGAGCCGCCCCAGCCGGCGCTCTTGCCGGTCAGCACGCCGCCCTCCCAGCGGTTGGTGATCCGCCGGTACTGGCCGAACAGGTAACCGATCTCACGGGTGCCAACTCCGATGTCACCGGCCGGGATGTCGGTGTACTCGCCGATGTGCCGGTACAGCTCGGTCATGAAGGACTGGCAGAACCGCATGACCTCGGCGTCGCTGCGGCCCTGCGGGTCGAAGTCGCTGCCGCCCTTGCCGCCGCCGATGCCGAGCCCGGTCAGCGCGTTCTTGAAGATCTGTTCGAAGCCGAGGAACTTGATGATGCCGAGGTTCACCGAGGGGTGGAAGCGCAGACCGCCCTTGTACGGGCCGAGGGCGCTGTTGTATTCGATCCGGAAGCCCCGGTTGACGTGCACCCGGCCGTTGTCGTCCGTCCACGGCACGCGGAAGATGACCTGTCGCTCCGGCTCGATCAGCCGCTCGACGAGTCCCGGGTCCCGGTACTCGGAGCGGGCCGCGAGCGCCGGGCCGAGACTGTCCAGCACCTCGCGCGCGGCCTGGTGGAACTCGGGTTCCGCCGGGTTGCGGCGCACGATCTCGGCATGCAGGTGTTCGAGCGAGGTGGTCTCGGGTCGCGTCGTCACGGGAGCCCTTTCTGGCACGGCCGCCACCGGAGACCGGGCAGCCGATGATCCGGCCCGATCCGTTCGGTGAGGGGGTGGCGCTCGGCGCCTTTGCCGCGCGCGGGAAACTTCGGTGTTACCCGTGTGTAACACGACGACCGGCGCCCCGCGGCCCACACGCCACCATGTGAGAACAGGTCGCCCGAAATAGGCCTGACGTCCTTATTTGCCCGATGTCCCGTCAGGCGTATGCGGGACCCGGTGCCGTCACGCTTCCAGGGTCCCGGCATGAACCCGATGCACGTCGACCACTCGTCCGTCGTCACCGGGCCGCCCCGGCTCCTTGACACCGCGCACGTGCCGGCCGCTCGTGCCCGCGGGGCCGCCCGACCGACGGCCACGCGCGCCGACGAGGCGGCGAGGCGGCGACACGGGCCGCGCGGTACGTGAGCCGACGGCCGGCTCCCCGGACGTCCCGGCGCAGCCCCGGTACCAGGCCGCCCTCTGACCCGCTCTTCCCGCCCGAGGCCCGCATTCACTCGGGTGGGTGAACATCATCGGTTCGACCGGATTTCCGGGTTCCCGGCTCCCCTACGCTCAGCGCAAACGCCCCTCCCGGGGAAGCCGGCGGACCTCTGCACGGCCGAGTCCGCGCACCGCCTCACCGCGCGCCTGCCGGCCCGGTCCGCGGCGCCCCGGACGAACTCCGCCCGTCCGGTGCCCTCTGCCCCGCTGCGAGGGCTGCGACCGCGGCATCCGCTCCCCCGGCCCCGACGACCGCTGCCGGGACCGCCGGGCAGCCGTCGCCCGCTCCTGAACCGACGAAGGAAACCCATGGTCAGTCCGCCTCACGAGGCGATGCACCGCATCTTCCAGCACGACCCCGGACTGTTCAGCCGCCTCTCCCGCTTCCTGGGAGTCGACGTCCCCATCCCCGTGAAGGCGACGGCTCTGCCGACCGACCTCACGGAGGCGAGTCCCGTCGAGCGCCGCGTGGACACGCTCCTGCGCTTCGAGACCGCGGAACAGGGGCCCTTCCTCCTGGCCGTCGAGGCG
This sequence comes from Streptomyces sp. NPDC031554, assembly GCF_055580685.1. Taxonomy (NCBI): domain Bacteria; kingdom Bacillati; phylum Actinomycetota; class Actinomycetes; order Kitasatosporales; family Streptomycetaceae; genus Streptomyces; species Streptomyces sp. NPDC031554. The sequence goes on from NZ_JBVIKX010000001.1 coordinate 1,052,323, forward strand.
CAGGGCAAGAAGGACCCGGACAAGCCCGCGAGCTGGGCGTACTACGCCGCGTACCTGTGGACGAAGTACCGGCTGCCCACGGCTCTCCTGGTCGTCTGCCAGGACCACGCCACCGCCAGGTGGGCCGGGCAGGCGGTGAGCAGCGGGCCTCCCCAGCTGCCCACCCTCACCCTGCGCCCCCTGGTCGCCGGCCCGCACAACATGCCGGTGATCACCGACCCGGAGGAAGCCCGCGCCGACCTGGTCCTGGCCAGCCTGGCGGCCATCACGCACGCGGCCGATCCGGTCGTGGATGTGATACTGAAGGCCCTGTCCACAGCGTTGCGGGACGTACCCGAGGACATCGCGGACCCCATCGTCGAATTCACCGCACAGGGCCTGGGCAACCGCCCGGCCAAGCATCTCTGGAGGAACCTGGTGGCCGTGGACCTTTCCTTCTACACGTCGTACATCTCGGAAGAGATCCGGGCCCAGAGTCGCGCCGAGGACATCCTCGTCATCCTGGAACAGCGTGGCCTCGACGTCTCCGAGGACGTCCGCGGGCGCGTCATGGGCTGCACCGACCCCGAACTCCTCCGCCGCTGGCTCACCCGCGCCGTCACGGCCCCGGCGGCCGAGGAGATCTTCGAGGACGAGTGACGGGCCGGCCCCCGCACCTCCCCCGGCTCCGGCCCGACGGCGTCAGCCGGGGCCGGGGGCACGCCGCGCCGAGCCGTTCTTCTCAGAACTGTTCGATCTCCTGGCCGTCCGGAACCTGGTAACAACCGGACATGACGAAGAAGTTGAGGTTCGGCGGATCGTCCTTGGCCCGGTGGCTGATGTCGACGCTGAACTTCTTGGCGTCGTTGTCGGCCGTGAGACCGAGGTTCTTGTTCCGGCTGTTGTCAGGTCCGTAGTCGACGATCTCCCAGCCGTTCTTGGCCAGTTCGTCCTTCAGCCGCTCCATGGATCCCTCGAGCTGCTCGGAGGAAGCCGGGGTGAAGGACCAGGAGTGGAAGATCTGGAAGTACTTGTCCGGATCCTTCTTTCCGCACTCCTTGACCCCCGGACCCGTGTCGGAAGCCTTTCCTTTGATCCCGATCAGGTTGTACAGCTCGCTGGACACCTCCTGGGCGTCCTTGGCCGCATCCCTCGATGTGCTGACACCGGAGGACGGAATGTCGTCGGAACTCTTGCTGTCAGTCATGCTGCATCCGGTCAGGGTCGCAAGGGCGATGGGCAGGGTGAGGGCGATCGCGCCCGTCTTCAGTTTCACGTTGAGGGCCTCGCTTGTTCGATCCGGGCCACGGGCCGGTCTCCTGGTCGGGCGGACCGTGCTTCCTACTTCACGTGCGCCCAGGGGTCCGGGGGCGGCTTCAGCTGGACGTCGTCCCCCTTCCCGACCATGACGAGCGCCTGGTTGCGCAGGCTGTCCGAGCCCGTGTCCCAGTACCCGCTGTGCCCCTCGGTGTCCGTGGTCATCTGGTTGGCGCCGAAGCTCGGATCGCTGGGAATGACGAAGCCGTCGCCGCCGTGGCCCCAGCGGCCGATGTCGGGAACCGCGTCTCCGTCGGCCTCCTCGTTCCACACGTGCCCCTTGGGGACGTCCAGTTCGTCGGCGCCGGACACCTTGACGCCGGGGCTGCCGGCGAAAACGAGGTCGTCGGCCTTGAGGTGCCCCGTCTCGGCCGCGGCACCGACGAGGGTGGTGCCGTACGAGTGCGCGATCACGGTGGTGTGTCCCGCGGAATCACCGGAACGGGACGCGTCCAGCCCGTCCATGAAGGAGCGGAACGCGGGAGCGCCGTCGTACGCGTAGTGTTCGAACGGCGCGTCCTTGACGACGTCGTCCGGTGCGTCGTAGCCGAGCCAGGTGATCGTGGAGACCGACTGGCCGTGCGCCTCGGTGTCGGCCACGCGCCACAGGTCGGTCATCCGGTTGATGTCGCCGCCGACCTTTCCCAGTTCCGCCGTCGTTCCGGGAACGTAGACCGCCCGGTGATCCGCGGTGTCCGGGTTTCCGTTGGCGACGATCGCACGGCCGTCCTTGTCGGCGCTGAACCCCAGCAGGTACGCCTCCGGCAGCCCGCCGGTTCCTGTCGCGTCGAACCGGTTCTGGATGGCCTGCATGCCCTTGAGGGATTTCGTCACCTGCTCGTACCGGTCCCCGTACTGCCGGTGCCAGTCCATCCACTCGTCGGTGTGGACCTTGGACGGGTAGCCCCCCGCGGTGATCCAGGTCCACTCGTTGAGCGGTGGTTTGGGGATCGAGTTCAGCTCGGTCTGCATCTTGCCGCGCGTCTCGTCGAACACGATGCGGTTCGCCTCGTCCCGGACCGTGGCCGGCAGTCCGTCCAGCGCGCCCACGGTGTCGGGGCGCAGGGAGATCCATGCCGCCTGCTGCTCCGCGTCGAGGCCCTTCCACCACTCCGCGTTGCTCGCCGGGAGGCCGTCCCCCGGCGGCTGGGGCAGGGAGTCGAGGTACTTCTTGCCCGCGTCCTTCACGCCGCTCGTGTCCGAGGCCGCGTCGGACCAGTCGCCGTCGGAGACGGTCAGGTCGTCGTCGGCCTTCAGCGCGCGCAGCTTCGGCGCCCACTTCCCGTCGGCCTCCGTCGCCTCCTTGAGCGCCGCGGCTATCTGGTCGGCGTAGTCCTGGGCGAGACGGTGGTTCGGATTGGGGTCGAAGTTGGCCGACTGCCGGCCGATCGCCGCGGCCGTGCCGTCCGTCAGGCCGCTCACCGTGCCGCCGTCGGGAACCTTGCCGTCGGCGTCCTTCTCCCCGCCGGCCGGATAGGTGATGGAGCCGTCGGCGTTCACCGTCAGCTTCGCGGCCCGCGCGCCCTCGAGAGCCGCGTCGAGCTTGGACTTGGCGGCCGCCATCTCCCAGGAGAACGCCTCCAGTGCGGCACTCACCAGACCGCACTCGACCTGAATGTAGTGGAAGTTCTTGCCGAGCTCCCCCAGTTGCCCGATCGCCGCCGTCGCCGCCTCGCCCTTCAGCGAGTTCCTCATGGCCACGACGATCTGGTTCTCGACGCGGTCCTTGGCCGCGCTCGCCATGTCCGAGGTGGTGCGGTACCCGTCGGCCGCCTCCGAGTACTCGGTGGGCTTGAGGGCCTTGAGCGTTGCGAGGTCCATGACGTCCCGTTACCTCCCTCAGCCCTTGCCGCCGACAGCGGGCGTGTCCCCGTACTCCACCTTCAGGTTGCCGATCTCGGCCTCGATCGACTCATCGGTCTTCAGCTGGTCGTTGCCCGCCTTCTCCAGCAGCCCGGAGAGCTTCCCGCAGCGCCCGCTCACCTTCTTGACGTATGCCTCCCAGGACGTGTGGACGTCCTTCTGCGCCGCGGCCGTCAGGCAGCCGGCGTCCTCGCCCAGCCCCTGCTGCCCGTCCGTCAGTTTCCCCATGGCCTTGCCGATGTCGTCACGGAGCGAACCGACGTCACGACCCGCCTTGGACCAGGCCGGCTTGTTCGACACCAGCGTGCCGCTCCCGCCCGGATCCAGCGGCACATGGTTCAGCTGCATCTGCGTCCCGTGCTGCTCGGCCGCCGCGCTCTTGAGCTGCTCCCACTCTTCCCACGCCATGCGCGTCTCCCCGTTGTCCCCGTCATCACTGCACACGCACCACGCGACAACACACGTCCCCGTGGTCCTGATCGACATGTACCGTAGCGCGCCGCCCCGGCAGGGCAGGAGGCCACCGTCACGCGGTCCGCGCGGCTCCGGCCTCCCCGTACTCAGACGACCGACGGCGCGTGTGAGTATCCGCCCCGATGTCCCCGTGCCACCGTCGCTGCTGGAGTGGGGTCCATGACAGCGAAGGACCCACGGCCGTCCCGCGTCCCCCACAGGACCTGGTGGAAGGCGCCCCTCATCGTCTCCGTGCCCGGCGTGCCGCTTCTCTCGCTCGAGTACGCCATGGTGCTCGCCCAGGCCGGCATGGAGCAGTACGGCGGCATGCTCCACACGGCCCTGGCGCTCTTCGCCGTGGCCTGGGCGCTGCCCCACCGCCGTTCGATGCGCACGCCGCGCGTCCTGGCGGCCTGCGCCGCGCTGGCGATCACGGTGTTCCCGGTGGGGCTCCTGGTGCTGCTCGCCGTGATGTTCTCCGCCTGACGCCGAGACGGCGAGACGGAGAGGGCAGAGAGGGCGAAGCGGGCGGGGAGGCCGGACAGGGGGTGGGTCCGACCAGCCGACCAGTCGCGTCGGTCGGCAAGCCGCGCCGGCCGACCTATCCCACGCCGCTCCGCGCCCGGGCGAACGCCGTCTCCAGCCCCCGCTTCACCGCCCCCGCCAGCGGCCGCTCCACGAACCGGTGCACCGCCCAGCTCAGCAGCAGGAAGCCCGCCAGTACCGCCGCCACCAGGAGCCGGGCGTCCAGCTCGCCGTGCAGGCGGCTGATGACCGCCGTACCGGCCGCGTAGTGCATGAGGTAGAGGGGGTACGTCAGGCTTCCCGCCGTCACCAGCCAGCGCCACCGGACGCGGTCGGTGTGGCCGAGTGCCACCGCCACCATCAGCAGCAGGAACAGGGTGAAGATCAGCACCGCGCCCCGCCAGCTCGACACGTGTTCGACCTCGTCGACGCGCATCCCCAGCTCCCGCTGCCCCATCAGCCAGGCCGTGCCGAGGATTCCCCACAGGAGCAGGTCCTGGCCGAAGCGGTGCATGAGGTAGAGGGCGAGGCCGGCGATGAAGTACCAGGCGCCCTCGGGGTTGGCCAGCAGTTTCAGCAGGGGCAGGCCGGACACCGGGGCGAGCATGGCGGCCGCGCCCCACACGCAGCAGAACAGGACGACCTTGCGGTACGTCAGGCCGGTCGCGACGACCAGCAGGAACAGCAGGTAGAAGCGCAGCTCCGACCAGAGCGTCCAGTACACGCCGTCCACGTTCCGCACGCCGGAGCCGGACTGGAGCATCGTCAGGTTCAGCAGCACGTCCCGGGCGCGCAGCCGCTCCCAGACGCCCGGCACCGCCGCCAGCACGCCCGTCGTGAACAGCACCGCGAACCAGTACGCCGGGTACAGCCTGATGACGCGGGAGACGAAGAACTGGCGGGGCGTCCGGCCCCAGCAGGACATGCAGATCACGAAGCCGCTGATGACGAAGAAGATCTCCACGCCGATCCAGCCGTAGGACGCCACGTGGAACACCGTCGGCATGATCTCGGAGACCGGGCGCCCCCAGATCGGGTTGTCGGGCCGGTCCACCCGGTAGGTGCCCGCGTAGTGGTGGAGCGCGACCATCAGGGCGGCCAGCAGCCGGATGCCGTCCACGGCGTAGAGGCGGGGGCGTCGGTCGCGGGCGCGCGGGGCGTCGGTCGGCGGCAGCACGGCGAGCGGGGGAAGCGGCTGCGCGCCGCGGGTGAGAGCCAAGCCAGTCATCCTCGTCGGGGGGGTCCGACGAGTCAGGCTACGGCCGGGACAGCCGCCCCACAGGTCCCACAGCCGAACGTTTGTCCATGGTTCATCTGTCGCACACGCGGCGTCCCCGGCACCTCGCGGGCACGCGAAAGGGCCCGTACGACCGGAGTCGTACGGGCCCTCTCAGGTGCTCAGCTCAGGCTGGAGCAACCAGGTCGAACAACAAGACTTACTTGTTGATCTTGGTGACCTGGCCGGCGCCCACGGTCCGACCACCCTCACGGATGGCGAACTTCAGGCCCTCCTCCATGGCGATGGGCTGGATCAGCTCCACCTTCATTTCGGTGTTGTCGCCCGGCATGACCATCTCGGTGCCCTCGGGGAGGGTCACGACGCCGGTCACGTCCGTGGTACGGAAGTAGAACTGCGGGCGGTAGTTGTTGAAGAACGGCGTGTGACGGCCGCCCTCGTCCTTGGACAGGATGTACGCCTGCGCCTCGAACTCGGTGTGCGGGGTGACCGAACCCGGCTTGATGATGACCTGGCCGCGCTCGACGTCCTCGCGCTTGATGCCGCGGAGCAGCAGACCGACGTTCTCACCGGCCTGGCCCTCGTCGAGCAGCTTGCGGAACATCTCGATGCCGGTGACCGTGGTGGTGGTCTTCTCGGTCTTGATGCCGATGATGTCGACGGTCTCGTTGACCTTCAGGACACCACGCTCGATACGGCCGGTGACGACCGTACCGCGACCGGTGATCGTGAAGACGTCCTCGATCGGCATGAGGAACGGCTTGTCGACGTCACGCTCGGGCTCCGGGATGGACTCGTCGACGGCCTGCATCAGGTCGAGGACGGTCTGGGCCCACTCCGGGTCGCCCTCGAGCGCCTTGAGAGCGGACACCTTGACGACCGGCAGGTCGTCGCCCGGGAACTCGTACTCGGAGAGGAGCTCACGGACCTCGAGCTCGACGAGCTCCAGGATCTCCTCGTCGTCCACCATGTCGGCCTTGTTCAGGGCGACGACGATGTACGGAACGCCGACCTGGCGGGCCAGGAGCACGTGCTCCTTGGTCTGCGGCATCGGGCCGTCGGTGGCGGCGACCACGAGGATGGCGCCGTCCATCTGGGCAGCACCGGTGATCATGTTCTTGATGTAGTCCGCGTGACCCGGGCAGTCGACGTGCGCGTAGTGACGCGTCTCCGTCTGGTACTCGACGTGCGCGATGGAGATGGTGATACCGCGCTGGCGCTCTTCGGGAGCCTTGTCGATCTGGTCGAAGGCCGAGGCCTCGTTCAGGTCCGGGTACTTGTCGTGCAGCACCTTGGTAATGGCGGCCGTGAGGGTCGTCTTACCGTGGTCGATGTGACCGATGGTGCCGATGTTGACGTGCGGCTTAGTCCGCTCGAACTTCGCCTTCGCCACTGGGGTCCTCCTGGGAGTGGTTCTGGTACGCCTTACTTCATCGGCGCCAGGTGATCTTTGCTGGAATGCCCGGGCCCAGGGGCGAAAGGCCGGGAATACGGCCGTTCGCCCCAAGAGGCTCCGGAGTCAAGCCTACGGCGTGCGCACGGAGTGCGTTACTCGCCCTTGGCCTTCGCGATGATCTCCTCGGCGACGTTCCGCGGAACCTCGGCGTAGGAGTCGAACTGCATCGAGTAGCTTGCGCGACCCGAGGTCTTGCTGCGGAGGTCTCCGACGTAGCCGAACATCTCCGAGAGGGGCACGAGGCCCTTCACCACGCGGGCGCCGGCACGCTCCTCCATGGCCTGGATCTGGCCACGGCGGGAGTTGATGTCGCCGATGACCTCACCCATGTAGTCCTCGGGCGTGGTGACCTCGACGGCCATCATCGGCTCGAGCAGCACGGGGCCGGCCTTGCGCGCGGCCTCCTTGAACGCCTGCGAACCGGCGATCTTGAAGGCGAGCTCGGAGGAGTCCACCTCGTGGTAGCCACCGTCGAGCAGGATGACGCGCACGCCGGTCATCTCGTAACCGGCGAGGATGCCGAACTGCATGGCCTCCTGCGCACCGGCGTCCACCGAAGGGATGTACTCCTTCGGGATGCGGCCACCGGTCACCTTGTTCACGAACTCGTACGAGGCGTCGCCGCCCTCGATCGGCTCGATCGCGATCTGCACCTTGGCGAACTGACCGGTACCACCGGTCTGCTTCTTGTGCGTGTAGTCGAGCCGGTCGACCGTCTTGCGGATGGTCTCGCGGTACGCGACCTGCGGCTTGCCGACGTTGGCCTCGACCTTGAACTCACGGCGCATGCGGTCGACCAGCACCTCGAGGTGCAGCTCGCCCATGCCACCGATGATGGTCTGGCCGGTCTCCTCGTCCGAGTGAACCTGGAAGGAGGGGTCCTCCTCCGCGAGACGCTGGATGGCGACACCCAGCTTCTCCTGGTCACCCTTGGACTTGGGCTCGATGGCGACCTGGATGACCGGGGCCGGGAAGTCCATGGACTCCAGGATGACCGGCGCCTTGTCGTCGCACAGCGTCTCGCCGGTCGTGGTCTGCTTCAGACCCATGACGGCGACGATGTCGCCGGCGCCGACCGACTCGATCTCCTCACGCTTGTTCGCGTGCATGCGGTAGATCTTGCCGATGCGCTCCTTCTTGCCCTTGACGGAGTTCAGCACGGCGGTGCCGGACACCAGGCGGCCCGAGTAGACCCGGACGAAGGTGAGCTTGCCCAGGTGCGGGTCGCTCATGATCTTGAACGCGAGGGCGGACAGCGGCTCGTCCTCGGACGGCTTGCGCTTGACGACCTGCTCCGGGTCCTTGACGTCGTGGCCCTCGATGGCCTCGACGTCCAGGGGGGAGGGGAGGTAGCGCACGACCGCGTCGAGCAGGGGCTGGACGCCCTTGTTCTTGAACGCGGTACCGCAGAACACGGGGGTGACCGTGACGCCGTCGGACTTGCCGGACGCGATGGTGATGCGACGGATCGCGGCGTACAGCTGCTCCACGGAAGGCTCCTGGCCCTCCAGGTACAGCTCCATGATCTCGTCGTCGTTCTCGGCGACGGTCTCGACGAGCTTGCCGCGGTACTCCTCGGCAGCCTCGGTGTGGGTGGCCGGGATGTCGACGATGTCGTACATCTCGCCCTTCTCCGCCTCGGCGGACCACACGAAGGCCTTCATCGTGACCAGGTCGACGACGCCCTTGAAGTCGGCCTCGGCACCGATCGGGAGCTGCATCACGATCGGCGTCGCACCCAGGCGGTTGCTGATCATGTCGACACAGCGGTGGAACTCGGCACCGGTCCGGTCGAGCTTGTTGACGAAGCAGATGCGCGGGACGCCGTAGCGGTCCGCCTGACGCCACACGGTCTCGGACTGGGGTTCGACACCCGCGACGCCGTCGAACACCGTCACGGCACCGTCGAGCACGCGGAGCGAACGCTCCACCTCGACGGTGAAGTCGACGTGGCCCGGGGTGTCGATGATGTTGATGGTGTGGTCGACGTCGGCGAGCGGCCAGTGACAGGTGGTGGCAGCAGAGGTGATCGTGATGCCACGCTCCTGCTCCTGCTCCATCCAGTCCATGGTGGCAGCGCCGTCGTGGACCTCACCGATCTTGTAGGACACACCGGTGTAGAACAGGATCCGCTCGGTGGTGGTCGTCTTGCCCGCGTCGATGTGGGCCATGATCCCGATGTTGCGGACCTTGGCCAGGTCAAGTGAAGTGGTAGCCATAAGGCTTCAGTCTTCTCTCGGTCTCGATGTGGGTAGCGACTACCAGCGGTAGTGCGCGAAGGCCTTGTTGGACTCGGCCATCTTGTGGGTGTCCTCGCGCTTCTTCACGGCCGCACCGAGGCCGTTGGAGGCGTCGAGAAGCTCGTTGAGCAGACGCTCGGTCATGGTCTTCTCGCGGCGGGCGCGGGAGTAGCCGACGAGCCAGCGCAGCGCCAGGGTGCTCGCGCGGCCGGGCTTGACCTCGACCGGGACCTGGTAGGTCGCGCCACCGACACGGCGGGACTTGACCTCGAGGGTCGGCTTGATGTTCTCGAGAGCGCGCTTCAGCGTGATGACCGGGTCGTTGCCGGTCTTCTCGCGCAGGCCCTCCATGGCGCCGTAGACGATGCGCTCGGCGGTGGAGCGCTTGCCGTTCAGCAGCACCTTGTTGATGAGCGACGTGACAAGAGGAGAACCGTAGACCGGGTCGATGATGACCGGGCGCTTCGGGGCAGGGCCCTTACGAGGCATGTCTTACTTCTCCTTCTTGGCGCCGTAGCGGCTGCGGGCCTGCTTGCGGTTCTTGACACCCTGGGTGTCGAGGGAACCGCGAATGATCTTGTAGCGAACACCCGGCAGGTCCTTCACACGGCCACCACGCACGAGCACGATGGAGTGCTCCTGCAGGTTGTGTCCCTCACCCGGAATGTAAGCGGTGACCTCGATCCCGCTGGTCAGACGCACACGCGCGACCTTACGCAGGGCCGAGTTCGGCTTCTTCGGGGTGGTCGTGAACACACGCGTGCAGACGCCGCGACGCTGAGGAGAACCCTCGAGTGCGGGCGTCTTGTTCTTTTCGACCTTGTCCTGCCGGCCCTTACGGACCAGCTGCTGGATCGTAGGCACTACTTCTCCGGTTTCTGTGTGCCGATGTGTACAGCTAACCTGGAACTTCGCCGACCCACGCGGTCGGGTGTGTCGAATCCGGCGGACCCCCGCCGCGAAGCGGGAAGAGGCACAGATCGCGGTGGCCGCTCCTTAGGCCTCTGTGCGGTTGAAGGCACGCACGAAGGCCAGGGCACACCCCAGGCACAAGGTCTGAGCGTACCCAGCGCAGTCACTCCGGTCAAAACAGAAGCAGCGCCGCCGACACACCGGCGTCACGTCCGCGCCCCCGACGGCCCCTGTGGTAGCGGGTTTCCGGCCTGCGCGGCGGGCGACGGCACGGCCGCCGCGCCGACGTCCGCGCCCTGCCCGGCACCGGACGCGGGCGCGGACTCGGACACGGGTGCAGGCACGGGCGTGGCCTCGGACACGGGTGCAGGCACGGGCGCGGGTGCAGGCACGGGCACGGGCACCGCGGCGCGGGCGCCCGCCGCCCCGTGCGCCGTGTCGTGGCCGACGAAGTACGTCGGACGGTTCTGCACGGCCGTGTAGATGCGCCCCACGTACTCACCGAGCAGGCCGACGCAGATCAGCTGGACCGCGCCGATGAACAGCACGCCGGTGAACAGGGAGGTCCAGCCGGGGACGGTGTGCCGCAGGGCGTGGGCGCCGAGCGTGTAGACCATCAGGGCCAGGCAGACCAGGAAGGCGAAGCCACCGAGCCAGGTGGCGATGCGCAGCGGGGCCGCCGAGAAGCCGGTGACGCTGTCGATCGCGAGGCGGATCATCCGGCCCAGGGGGTATTTGCTGCGGCCCGCGGGCCGCGGGGCGCGCTCGTAAGCGACCTCACCGCTCGGGAAGCCGAGCCAGGGCACCAGGAGGCGGTAGACGCGCTGCTGGTCCGGCAGCGCTTTGAGGGCGTCGACGGCGGCCCGGCTGAGCAGCCGGAAGTCACCGGCCTGGGCGGGCACGGAAGGGCCGGCCAGCCGGCGGACGAGCCGGTAGTACAGGCCGGCGGTCCACCGTTTGAAGCCGGTGTCGCTGGCCCGGTCGGCCCGGATGCCGTAGACGATGTCGAGGCCCTCGGCGCGGGCCAGCGCCAGCATGTCGGGGATCTTCTCGGGCGGGTCCTGCAGGTCGGCGTCGAGGCTCACCACGTACGCGCCGTGGGCGCGGTCCAGGCCGGCGGTGAGGGCCGCCTGGTGACCGGAGTTGCGGCGCAGGCCGATCACCCGCAGCTCGGGCCAGCCGAGGCGGAACGCGGCGAGCAGCTCGGCGGTACGGTCGGTACTGCCGTCGTCGACGGCGACGACCTCGTAGCCGACGCCCATCCCGGCCAGGACCGGGCGCAGCCTGCCGACCAGTGCGGGAAGGACCTCTTCCTCGTTGTACATGGGTATGACGACCGACAAGACGGTCGCCGCCGCCGTGGTGTCCGGCGCTTCAGGCACCCGTCCTCCCCCAAGCTGTGCCGCGCATGTGCGACGCTGTTGCGATCTTATGACCACACTTCACGTTCATCCGGACAGCGGTCGCGCGGCCGGCCCCGGCCCGTCCGAGGGGGGACCCCAGTCATGAGCACGGCCCGCAGCGACGCGGCGGCGGACTCCGCGATGCCCGAAGAGCCCGACGAACCGGACGGGCGGTGGCGGCGGCCGCGGGTGCCGCGCCGGCTCGCGCTGCCGGATGGTCTACGACCGTACCGTGCCCCGCTGCTCCTGTACGGCGTCACGAAGCTGGTCGGGCTGACCGTCTTCGCACTCCTGCTGGAGGCCGCCGGCGACTACCGGGAGAAGCAGCCCCGCTTCGGCGGCGGCGCCCACTGGTGGGACGTGCTCGCCACCTGGGACGGCTGGTGGTACCTCCAGGTCGCCGAGAAGGGTTACGACCCGCGGCCCCTGACCCCTCTCGCCCCGGGCGGCCTGTTCACGGTCGAGCAGAACTCCGTCGCCTTCTTCCCGCTGTACCCGGGGCTGATCCGCGGGGTCTCCGAGATCACCGGGCTCGGCCTGTTCGGGTCCGGGATCCTCGTCTCGGTGCTCGCGTCCTTCGTCGCCGCCGCCGGGATCTACGCCGTCGTCGCCGCGCTCGCGGGGGCGCGGGCCGGCACCCTCGCCGCCGGGCTGTGGGCGGTCGTACCGGGTGCCGGCGTCGAGTGGGCGGTGTACTCGGAGTCCCTGTTCGTGGCCGTCGCCGCCTGGTGCTGCTACGCCGTGATGAAGGGCCGGTGGCTCACGGCCGGACTCCTCGCCTTCGTCGCCGGACTGAACCGGCCCACCTCCGCCGCGCTCATCGGCGCGGTCGGGCTCGCCGCGCTGGTCACCCTCGCCCGGCGCGAGGGCAGACGCGAGCACGGGGTGGCGGGACCGGTGTACGCGATGGTCGCCGCGCCGCTCGGCCTGCTCACCTACGTCGCCTGGGTCGGGCTGAGCATGGGCGACCTGACGGCGTACTTCACGCTCCAGCGCGAGGGCTGGGCTCACTACTTCGACTTCGGCGCCTACACCCTCGACGTGCTGGGCGACACGGCCGTCGGCCGGCACGACTACCTGTTCGCCTTCGCCGTCCCCGACCTGATAGCCGTCCAGGTGGTGCTGGCACTGCCGTTCCTGATCGCGCTGATGCTGCGGAAGAAGCCGCCGCTGGTGCTCGTCGCGTACACGCTGGCCAGCGTGGTGACCGTGCTCGGCACCCAGCAGATGTTCGGCAACACACCGCGTTACCTGCTGCCCTGCTTCCCGCTGCTCCTGGCCCCCGCGGCGGCGCTGGGCCGCCTGAAGTGGCCGAGTCTGGCGGTCTTCTTCACCACGGCCGCCGTCGCATCGGGCTGGTACGCCCACTACGTCATGTTCGAGCTGGGCATCCCCTGACGGACACCGCCGGACCGGCGCCCCGCGGTGCACCGCCCCGCACCGCGCCGCGATCCGGTCTCAGTTCGACGCGACCGCCGCCAGGAACAGGACGGCCAGGAAGACCGCCCAGCCCGCCACCGACAGCCAGCCCAGGACCAGGCCGGCCATGGCGAAGCCGTCACCGCCCTCGCCGGTGCGGCGGATCTCGGCTCTGGCCGAGTGCCCGAGGATCACCGCGGGGATGCCGGTGAGGCCCATCGTCATCGTGGTGAGGACGCCGCAGACCATGGAGCCGACCGCCTTGCCGTTCGTCGGCGGCGGGGCGGGCAGGAAGGTCCGCGGGACCTGCACCGGGTAGCCGTGCGGCCGCGGGACGGCCGGCTGTACGGCGACGGGCCCCTGCGGCAGGTCGGCGACGATCAGGGACAGCTCACCGACCGTGCGGGCCTCGTACGCCCGCGCCACCCGGCGCTCGAACTCCACCTGCTGGAGACGGCCCTCGGCGAAACCCGCTCTGAGCACGTCGACCGTGCGCTCGCGGTCCGCGTGGGCGGCCAGCATCGGCGGACCGCTCTGGCCCTGCCACGGCTGCCATGGCGACGGATACGACACGGACACCTCCCCCGCTCGGCGTGAACTGCCTCCCATCATTCTCCTACGCTCGGCGGACCGCGATGGTTCCCCCGCTCACCCCTCGCACCTCGTCCCGTGACGGGACGGGGACGGAGAGGCCCCCCGGGGACCACGGACGGCCGGAACGGCTGCGGGGACGGCCACGGGGACGGCGGAGCGCCGGTCGGACGTCCGGCAGGGCACGGCGCCGCACGGAGGCGGCCGCACCACCCGCGGACACGCCGAACGACTGCCGCGGACACGCCGAAGGGCGGCCACCCGCACGGGTGACCGCCCTTCAGTGCTTCAGACGTACGCCTTACTGGTTGTACGGACCGTAGTCGTAGTCCTCCAGCGGGACGGCCTGGCCGGAGCCGGTGCCGAACGGCGAGTAGTCGATGTCGTCGTAGCCGACGGCCGAGTACATCGCGGCCTTGGCCTCCTCGGTCGGCTCGACCCGGATGTTGCGGTAGCGGGACAGACCCGTACCGGCCGGGATGAGCTTACCGATGATGACGTTCTCCTTGAGGCCGATCAGGGAGTCGGACTTGGCGTTGATCGCCGCGTCCGTCAGCACCCTGGTCGTCTCCTGGAAGGACGCCGCCGACAGCCAGGACTCCGTGGCCAGCGAGGCCTTGGTGATACCCATGAGCTGCGGACGACCGGAGGCCGGGTGACCGCCCTCCTGCACCACACGACGGTTCTCGGTCTCGAACTTCGAGCGCTCGACCAGCTCGCCGGGCAGCAGCTCGGCGTCGCCGGACTCGATGATCGTCACGCGGCGGAGCATCTGCCGGATGATGATCTCGATGTGCTTGTCGTGGATCGACACACCCTGCGAGTTGTACACCCGCTGGACCTCGGCCACCAGGTGGACCTGGACGGCACGCTGGCCCAGGATGCGCAGCACGTCGTGCGGGTTCTGGGTACCCACGGTGAGCTGCTGGCCCACCTCGACGTGCTCGCCCTCCTCGACCTTCAGACGGGCGCGCTTCGAGATCGGGAACGCCGTCTCGTCGCTGCCGTCGTCCGGCGTGATGACGATCTTCTTGGTCTTCTCCGTCTCCTCGATCCGCACACGGCCGGAGGCCTCGGAGATCGGGGCGACACCCTTCGGGGTACGGGCCTCGAAGAGCTCGACGACACGCGGCAGACCCTGGGTGATGTCGTCACCTGCCACACCACCGGTGTGGAAGGTACGCATCGTCAGCTGGGTACCGGGCTCACCGATGGACTGGGCGGCGATGATGCCGACCGCCTCACCGATGTCGACCAGCTTGCCGGTGGCCAGCGAACGGCCGTAGCACATGGCGCAGGTGCCGACGGCGGACTCGCAGGTCAGGACCGAGCGGGTCTTGACCTCCTCGACGCCGGCCTTGACCAGCTGGTCGATGAGGACGTCACCGAGGTCGACGCCCGCCGGGGCGAGCACCTTGCCGTCGACGACGATGTCCTCGGCGAGGCAGCGCGCGTACACGCTGGTCTCGGCGTCGTCCGCCTTGCGCAGCACACCGTCCTCGCCGCGCTCGGCGATGGCCAGCTTGAGGCCGCGCTCGGTGCCGCAGTCCTCCTCGCGGATGATGACGTCCTGCGAGACGTCCACCAGACGACGGGTGAGGTAACCCGAGTCGGCGGTACGCAGGGCGGTGTCCGCCAGACCCTTACGGGCACCGTGGGTGGAGATGAAGTACTCCAGCACGGACAGGCCCTCACGGAACGAGGCCTTGATCGGACGCGGGATGGTCTCGTTCTTCGCGTTCGACACCAGACCACGCATACCGGCGATCTGACGCATCTGCATCATGTTGCCTCGGGCACCCGAGTTGACCATCATCGAGACCGGGTTGGTCTTCGGGAAGTTCGCGTTCATCGCCTCGGCGACCTCGTTGGTCGCCTTGGTCCAGATCGCGATGAGCTCCTGCGTGCGCTCTTCCTTGGTGATCAGACCGCGCTCGTACTGCTTCTGGACCTTCTCGTCCTGCGCCTCGTAGCCCTGGACGATCCCCCGCTTCGCGTCGGGAACGACGATGTCGGAGATGGCCACGGTGACGCCGGAACGGGTCGCCCAGTAGAAGCCGGCCGCCTTCAGGTTGTCGAGCGTCGCCGCCACGATGACCTTGGGGTAGCGCTCGGCGAGGTCGTTGACGATCTCCGAGAGCTGCTTCTTGCCGACCTCGTAGTCGACGAACGGGTAGTCCTCGGGCAGCAGCTCGTTGAAGAGCGCGCGGCCCAGGGTCGTGCGCAGCCGGAACGAGTCACCCTGCTGCCACTCCCCCTCCCCGACGCGGTCGTCCCCGTCCTCCTGCGCCGGCGGGGTCCAGCCGCGCGGCGGGATGGTGCCCACCGGGAAGCGGACGTCGACACGCGACTGCAGCGACAGCTCGCCGGCGTCGAACGCCATGATCGCCTCGGCCACGGACGAGAAGGAACGCTCCTCGCCCTTGACGTCGCGCAGCTCGCCGTCGGTGGTGAGGAAGAACAGACCGAGGACCATGTCCTGGGTCGGCATCGTCACCGGACGGCCGTCGGCGGGCTTGAGGATGTTGTTCGAGGACAGCATCAGGATGCGGGCCTCGGCCTGCGCCTCCGCGGACAGCGGCAGGTGCACGGC
This sequence comes from Streptomyces sp. NPDC031554, assembly GCF_055580685.1. Taxonomy (NCBI): domain Bacteria; kingdom Bacillati; phylum Actinomycetota; class Actinomycetes; order Kitasatosporales; family Streptomycetaceae; genus Streptomyces; species Streptomyces sp. NPDC031554. The sequence continues at coordinate 1,068,311 of NZ_JBVIKX010000001.1, forward strand.
CATCTGGTCACCGTCGAAGTCCGCGTTGAACGCGGTGCACACGAGCGGGTGGATCTGGATGGCCTTGCCCTCGACCAGCTGCGGCTCGAAGGCCTGGATGCCGAGGCGGTGCAGCGTGGGCGCACGGTTCAGCAGCACCGGGTGCTCGGCGATGACCTCTTCGAGGACGTCGTACACCACGGTGCGGCCGCGCTCGACCATGCGCTTGGCCGACTTGATGTTCTGCGCGTGGTTCAGGTCGACCAGGCGCTTCATCACGAACGGCTTGAAGAGCTCCAGCGCCATGGCCTTGGGCAGACCGCACTGGTGCAGCTTCAGCTGCGGGCCGACGACGATGACGGAACGCGCCGAGTAGTCGACTCGCTTGCCGAGCAGGTTCTGGCGGAAGCGGCCCTGCTTGCCCTTCAGCATGTCGCTGAGGGACTTCAGCGGGCGGTTGCCGGGACCGGTGACCGGACGGCCACGACGGCCGTTGTCGAAGAGCGCGTCCACGGCCTCCTGGAGCATGCGCTTCTCGTTGTTCACGATGATCTCGGGCGCACCGAGGTCGAGAAGGCGCTTCAGGCGGTTGTTGCGGTTGATGACACGGCGGTACAGGTCGTTCAGGTCGGAGGTCGCGAAGCGGCCACCGTCCAGCTGCACCATCGGACGCAGGTCCGGCGGGATGACCGGCACGCAGTCCAGCACCATGCCCTTGGGGCTGTTGCTGGTCTGCAGGAACGCGGAGACGACCTTGAGGCGCTTGAGCGCGCGGGTCTTCTTCTGGCCCTTGCCGGTGCGGATGATCTCGCGGAGCTTCTCGGCCTCCTCGTCGAGGTCGAAGGACTCCAGGCGCTTCTGCAGCGCCGCGGCACCCATCGAACCGTCGAAGTAGGTGCCGAAGCGGTCACGCAGCTCGCGGTAGAGCAGCTCGTCACCCTCGAGGTCCTGGACCTTGAGGTTCTTGAAGCGGGTCCACACCTCGTCCAGGCGGTCGATCTCGCGCTGGGCGCGGTCGCGCAGCTGCTTCATCTCCCGCTCGGCGCCTTCGCGCACCTTGCGACGCACGTCGGCCTTGGCGCCCTCGGCCTCGAGCTCGGCCAGGTCGGTCTCGAGCTTCTTGGCGCGGGCCTCCAGGTCGGCGTCCCGGCGGTTCTCGATCTGCTGCCGCTCGACGGAGACGTGCGCCTCCAGCGAGGGCAGGTCACGCGTGCGGCGCTCCTCGTCGACGTACGTGATCATGTACGCCGCGAAGTAGATGACCTTCTCGAGGTCCTTGGGAGCCAGGTCGAGCAGGTAGCCCAGCCGGCTCGGGACACCCTTGAAGTACCAGATGTGCGTGACGGGGGCGGCCAGCTCGATGTGGCCCATCCGCTCGCGGCGCACCTTGGCGCGGGTCACCTCGACGCCGCAGCGCTCACAGATGATGCCCTTGAAGCGGACACGCTTGTACTTGCCGCAGTAGCACTCCCAGTCCCGGGTCGGACCGAAGATCTTCTCGCAGAAGAGTCCGTCCTTTTCGGGCTTGAGGGTGCGGTAGTTGATGGTCTCGGGCTTCTTGACCTCGCCGTGGCTCCACTGACGGATGTCGTCAGCGGTGGCCAGACCGATCCGGAGCTCATCGAAGAAGTTGACGTCGAGCACTATGCGTCAATCCCTCTCAGGGTTGTAAGTCTGTGGTCTGAAACGGGGGTCGCGGGATCGGCGGGGCCTCTGCTGGAGGGGCCCCGCCGGACTCCCGTCAGACCTCTTCGACGCTGCTCGGCTCGCGCCGGGACAGGTCGATGCCGAGCTCTTCCGCCGCGCGGAAGACGTCCTCGTCGGTGTCGCGCATCTCGATGGACATGCCGTCCGAGGACAGCACCTCCACGTTGAGGCACAGGGACTGCATCTCCTTGATGAGCACCTTGAAGGACTCGGGGATGCCGGGCTCGGGGATGTTCTCGCCCTTGACGATGGCCTCGTAGACCTTCACGCGGCCGGTGACGTCGTCGGACTTGATGGTCAGCAGCTCCTGGAGGGCGTAAGCGGCGCCGTACGCCTCCAGCGCCCACACCTCCATCTCACCGAAGCGCTGGCCACCGAACTGGGCCTTACCACCCAGCGGCTGCTGGGTGATCATCGAGTACGGACCGGTCGAACGGGCGTGCAGCTTGTCGTCGACCAGGTGGTGGAGCTTGAGGATGTACATGTAGCCGACCGAGATCGGCTCCGGGAAGGGCTCACCCGAGCGGCCGTCGAACAGCGGGGCCTTGCCGGACGGGAGCACCATGCGCCCGCCGTCGCGGTTCGGGATGGTGTGCTGCAGCAGACCGGTCAGCTCGTCCTCGCGGGCGCCGTCGAACACCGGGGTGGCGACGTTGGTGCCGGGGGCGACGCTGTCGGCGCCGATCGCCTGGAGGCGCTGCGCCCAGTCGTCCGCGAGGCCGGAGACGTCCCAGCCGCGGCTGGCGAGCCAGCCGAGGTGGATCTCCAGGACCTGTCCCGGGTTCATTCGGGACGGCACACCCAGCGGGTTGAGGATGATGTCGACCGGGGTCCCGTCCTCCAGGAACGGCATGTCCTCGATCGGCAGGATCTTGGAGATGACACCCTTGTTGCCGTGGCGGCCGGCGAGCTTGTCACCGTCCGTGATCTTGCGCTTCTGCGCCACGTAGACGCGAACCAGCTGGTTCACGCCCGGCGGCAGCTCGTCGCCCTCCTCACGGTCGAAGACGCGGACGCCGATGACCTTGCCGATCTCGCCGTGCGGCACCTTCAGCGAGGTGTCACGGACCTCACGGGCCTTCTCGCCGAAGATGGCGCGCAGCAGGCGCTCCTCCGGGGTCAGCTCGGTCTCGCCCTTGGGCGTGACCTTGCCGACCAGGATGTCGCCGGCGACGACCTCGGCGCCGATGCGGATGATGCCGCGCTCGTCGAGGTCGGCGAGGACCTCCTCGGAGACGTTCGGGATGTCCCGGGTGATCTCCTCGGGGCCGAGCTTGGTGTCACGGGCGTCGACCTCGTGCTCCTCGATGTGGATCGAGGAGAGGACGTCGTCCTGCACGAGGCGCTGCGACAGGATGATCGCGTCCTCGTAGTTGTGACCCTCCCACGGCATGAACGCCACGAGCAGGTTCTTGCCCAGCGCCATCTCGCCGTTCTCGGTCGCCGGTCCGTCGGCGAGGACCTGACCGGTGATGATCCGGTCGCCCTCGTTGACGATGACCTTCTGGTTGACCGAGGTGCCCTGGTTGGAGCGCGAGAACTTGGCCAGGCGGTACGTGATGTACGTGCCGTCGTCGTTGGTGGTGGTGATGTAGTCCGCGGAGACCTCCTGGACCACACCGTCCTTCTCGGCCTTGACCACGTCGCCGGCGTCGACGGCGGAGCGGTACTCCATGCCGGTGCCGACGAGCGGGGCCTCGCTCTTGATGAGCGGCACGGCCTGGCGCATCATGTTCGCGCCCATGAGGGCACGGTTGGCGTCGTCGTGCTCGAGGAACGGGATCATGGCGGTCGCGACCGACACCATCTGGCGCGGGGAGACGTCCATGTAGTCGACGTCGTCACCGGGGACGTAGTCGACCTCGCCGCCACGACGGCGGACCAGGACGCGGGCCTCCTCGAACTGGAACTCGTCGTTGAGCGGCGCGTTGGCCTGCGCGATGACGAACCGGTCCTCTTCGTCGGCCGTGAGGTAGTCGACCTCGTCGGTGACGACACCACCGGTGACCTTGCGGTACGGCGTCTCGATGAAACCGAACGGGTTGATCCGGCCGTACGAGGCGAGCGAGCCGATCAGACCGATGTTCGGGCCTTCCGGCGTCTCGATCGGGCACATGCGGCCGTAGTGCGAGGGGTGCACGTCACGGACCTCGAAGCCGGCCCGCTCACGGGACAGACCACCCGGGCCGAGCGCGTTGAGACGACGCTTGTGCGTCAGACCCGACAGCGGGTTGTTCTGGTCCATGAACTGCGACAGCTGGCTGGTGCCGAAGAACTCCTTGATGGAGGCGACGACCGGCCGGATGTTGATCAGGGTCTGCGGCGTGATCGCCTCGACGTCCTGGGTGGTCATGCGCTCGCGCACGACGCGCTCCATACGGGCGAGACCCGTACGGACCTGGTTCTGGATCAGCTCGCCGACGCTGCGGATGCGGCGGTTGCCGAAGTGGTCGATGTCGTCGGTCTCGACCATGATCGAGCGGCCCGACTCGCCGAGCGTCTCGGTCTCACCGGCGTGCAGCTTCACCAGGTACTTGATGGTGGCGATGATGTCGTCGGTGGTGAGCACGCCGGCGTCCAGCGGCTCGTCGGCGCCGAGCTTCTTGTTCACCTTGTAGCGGCCGACCTTGGCGAGGTCGTAGCGCTTGGGGTTGAAGTAGAGGTTCTCGAGCAGCGTCTGAGCGGCCTCGCGGGTCGGCGGCTCGCCCGGGCGCAGCTTGCGGTAGATGTCCAGGAGCGCGTCGTCCTGGCCCTGGGTGTGGTCCTTCTCCAGGGTGGCGCGCATCGACTCGTACTCGCCGAACTCCTCGAGGATCTGCTCGGTGGTCCAGCCGAGAGCCTTCAGGAGGACGGTGACGGACTGCTTGCGCTTGCGGTCGATGCGGACACCGACCATGTCGCGCTTGTCGATCTCCATCTCCAGCCAGGCACCCCGGGACGGGATGATCTTGGCGGAGAAGATGTCCTTGTCGGACGTCTTGTCGATGGAGGAGTCGAAGTAGACGCCGGGCGAGCGGACCAGCTGCGACACGACGACACGCTCGGTGCCGTTGATGACGAAGGTGCCCTTGTTGGTCATGAGCGGGAAGTCGCCCATGAAGACCGTCTGGGACTTGATCTCGCCGGTCTCGTTGTTGGTGAACTCGGCCGTCACGAAGAGCGGGGCCGCGTACGTGAAGTCGCGGTCCTTGCACTCGTCGATGCTGTTCTTCGGCGGCTCGAAACGGTGGTCGCGGAAGGTCAGCGACATCGACCCGGAGAAGTCCTCGATCGGGGAGATCTCCTCGAAGATCTCCTCGAGGCCGGACTTGGTGGGGACGTCCTGACCGTTCTCGAGAGCCTCCTCGACGCGAGCCTTCCACGCTTCGTTGCCGAGCAGCCAGTCGAAGCTCTCGGTCTGCAGTGCGAGAAGGTTCGGAACCTCGAGGGGCTCCTTGATCTTTGCAAAGGAGATGCGCAGCGGGGCGGTGCTGGCAGCGTTGTTCGTATTCGCGGTCGAGGCGTTGCGCGAGGCGGCCAAGAGGGGGTCCTTCCGAGGGCTCGGACTCACTACGCGCGTACCGGCCCCTCTCCCGCACGACGAGACAGACTCTCCGGAATCGGCCGAAAGGCCAGGTCAGAGAGGGTCCGGTCATCGATGGTCGGGCGAGGGCATGCCCCTGGTGACGGGCAGGGGACAGCTAACAGGCAGCGCAAAGGGTCAGTGTAGCCACTTGGCACACTGATGTCCAGTGCGGGTTTTTCGAGACCCTCGTAGCTCTCAACGCCCTCGGTCCGGTAGCCCTCAACGCACGGTGATACTGCCCTCTTCGCCGTCGATCCATGCCTCGGATACGGATCCTTGTGACGACGCGTCCTGAGAATTGCGCGCTGCGTGCGGTTCGTCAAGGCCCCCATGCCCGGACGCGGGGCGTCCGGGGACAAGACGAAGATCACCCTACCCCTCGCGAACACAGGTGCAAGGCAACCGTGGCCGGCCCTCGGGAACGCCGAAGAGCGACCACCCGGATGGATGATCGCTCCTCGGTGCGCCGGCGTTACAGCCCCGGAGGAACTGTTTCGGCCGTCGCTGCGGTCGTCGCCGACCGCGGGGGTGTTACTTGACCTCGACCGAGGCGCCGGCGCCCTTGAGGGACTCGGCGGCCTTCTCGGCGGCGTCCTTGGCGACCTTCTCGAGGACGGGCTTCGGGGCGCCGTCCACGAGGTCCTTGGCCTCCTTCAGACCCAGGGAGGTCAGCTCGCGCACGACCTTGATGACCTGGATCTTCTTGTCGCCCGCACCGGTGAGGATGACGTCGAACTCGTCCTTCTCCTCCTCGGCCTCGGCGACGGGGGCGGCCGGGCCACCGGCAACGACGGTCGCCGCGGCGGCGGTGACGTCGAACTTCTCCTCGAAGGCCTTCACGAACTCGGAGAGCTCGATGAGGGTCATCTCCTCGAACTGCGCGAGCAGGTCTTCCTGGCTGAGCTTCGCCATGGTGGGCGATCCTTCCACTAATTCGGCAGGTGCCGGATGTACTTGTTCGGCGGGCGTACGGTCGGCCCGCTAAGACCGCTGCCTCAGGCGGCGGTCACTGCGCGAGCCGAGTTACTCGGCACCGCCCTGCTCCTCCTGCTTGGCGCGAAGGGCGTCCACGGTGCGGACGAGCTTCGAGGGAAGCGCCTGGAAGAGCTGTGCAGCCTGGGACTGCTTGCCCTTGAAGGCACCCGCCAGCTTGGAGAGCAGAACCTCGCGGGACTCGAGGTCCGCAAGCTTCTTGATCTCGTCGGCGGACAGCGCCTTGCCGTCAAGGACACCGCCCTTGATGACGAGGTTGGGGTTGTCCTTGGCGAAGTCACGAAGACCCTTCGCCGACTCCACCGGGTCACCGGTGACGAAGGCGACCGCCGTCGGACCGTTGAACAGGTCGTCGAGCGTCGAGATCCCGGCCTCGTTGGCCGCAATCTTGGTCAGCGTGTTCTTCACCACGGCGTACTGGGCGTTCTCACCGAGCGAACGACGCAGCGTCTTGAGCTGCGCCACGGTGAGACCCCGGTACTCGGTCAGCACGGCGGCGTTCGAGCTGCGGAACTGCTCCGCGAGCTCGGCCACCGCGGCAGCCTTGTCGGGCCTTGCCATGAGCGTCGGCCTCCTTCCGGGTGTTGACGACCGCTCGGAAGGGGCTGGGACAAACGAAACGCCCCGGCGCAGGCGCACGGGGCGAGAGCTCGACCGAACGAAATCCGTGTACGGATCACGGCCCGGGAGCACTTCCACAGTCACCTGCGCGGGTCGTCCGCGTGGCAGCGGATCCTTCGGCCACCGCACCCTCTCGCGAGCGCACGGCGACGACCAGCGGTCTTTGGCTTCTGTAGGAGCGTACGTGAACGGGTCGCCGTCAAGCAAATCCGCCCGTAAGGGCGCTCAGCGCCCGGCCCTCTCCGTCTCCTCGGCCAGGTCGAGGGTGTCCGAGGCGGGCGGGGCCTGCACGGTGACGGGCTTGCCGAAGTCGAGGAAGGTGATGGTGAGGTCGAGCTGGCCGTGCCGGCCGAAGCCCTGGAACCGCAGCTGTCTGGTGCGGCCGGCCTCGTCGATCCAGACGTCCATGTCCAGCTCGTCGACGCCGAGCTTCTCGTACTGCGCGAGGGACTGCTCGCGCCGCTGACGGACGCTCTTGGCCTCGTCCCGGTAGGAGGCCCGGATCTCGTCGACGGTGGCCGTGCCCTCGTAGTGGGTGGTGGTCACGCCGTCGACGCTCTCCGTGCCGGTCGTCCTGAGGTCGTCGGCCGCGGTGAGGAAGGTGCTCTCGTGGGCCGGGTTGCGGCGGACCTGGTCGGCCGCCGACGTGGTGTCGACCTTGAGGCCGCTCGGGGTGTCGGAGGTTCCGGGTGCCCCGAACTTCATCCAGTGCCTGCCGTCCTCGGTGGCCTCGTCGCTGCCGACGTAGATCACTCCGTCGACGAGGCGGATCTCGCCGACGCCCTTGTCGGGGCCGCCGAGGACGGTCGTCCTCAGGCTCATGGCCGGCGGTTCGACGGCCATCGCGGCCTCGGCCCTGATCCGGCCCTCCTCCGGCATCCGGCCGGTCATCCGGTAGCGCAGGGAGCCGATCCGCTCCGTCTTCTCCGCGGCCCGCGTGACGGCCGCGGCCGCGGCCTTCGGGTCGCCCCCGTCCGCCGTGCCCTCCGACGCCGCCGCACAGCCCGTGACGAGCAGGGCGGACAACCCGAGGACACCCACGGAAGATCTCATGCACATTCCCCCACGCAGCACACGGTGAACACCTGGTCGGTTCACGGCGAGGGTGCGAAGGTATCCCACGGGTGCGGGCGGAGGCCCGTGAATTCCCGGCGGTCCGCCCTCAGGGCGTGGGGCCGGCCCCCTGCTGCCGGAGCAGCTCGGAGAAGTCGGCGGTGTCGGCCGCCGGGGGCGCCTCGGTGTCGACCGGGGTGCCGTAGTCGCTGTAGTAGGCGGTCTGGCTGTACGTGCCGTTGGCCGACCGGCCCTTCTCGACCTTCTTGACCAGCAGGTCGTCGTCGTCGACCCAGATGTCGACGGTCTCGGTGGTGACGCCGGCCTGTTCCAGCTGTTTCCTCAGGCCGGCGAGCTGGCTCTCGTCGAGGCTGGAGTTGCGGCCGGCGAGGTCGGCGACCTCGACGGTGCCCGAGTAGTGCGTGGTGCGCTCGCCGCGGACCGTCTCCTCGCCGACCCTGCGCACGTCCCCGGAGGCCAGCAGGAGCTTCACCGACCGGCTCGGGGTGGAGTTCTCCATCTGGTCCTTGAGATAGGCCCCCGAGCCGCCGCCGAGGGTCTCCAGCGCGTCGTACGGGTACTTGATCCAGTGCTTGCCGCCGGCCTGCTCGGCGAAGGCGTCACCCATGCGCGCGTAGTACGCGTCGGGCAGGTAGCGGGCCTGCATCGAGGTGGTACCCAGCTGCCGCATGGTGTCGGCCATGGTGCCGCCGGTGTAGGTGATGGTGAGGGTGCCGGTGAGGCCGTCGCCCCAGCCGAGGGAGCCGTCGGCCGTCATCGCCATCACCGAGCCCATGGTGGTCGTCGACTCGACCTTGGCGGAGTCGGCGCCGCCGGTGGACTTCTCGGCGGTGCGCAGCGCGGCCGTCGGGCTGAAGCCGCTGTCGCCGCCCTCGCCGGAGGAGGCGGAGCCCTCGTCCCCGGCGGATCCCCCCGGGTCCGGGCCGCAGGCGGCCGCTCCGGTCAGCAGGGCCGCCACGACGACCGAGAGGCCCGCCCGGCGTGCACGCGTGCCCTTCATGCCCTCACCCCCATCTTGTCCCCGTGTCCGCACGGTAACGCACGGCACCGACAGCCGTACGGGAAAAGGGACGAGCCCCGCACCTCGAAAGGTTGCGGGGCTCGTCGCCGACCGGTGCGAACCGTCAGGTTCAGACCGCGGCCGGGTCCTCCTCGACGAGGAGGTTCCGGGTGCGGTTGGGGTCGACCTGGATGCCGGGGCCGATCGTGGTGCTGATCGCGGCCTTCTTGATGTAGCGGCCCTTGGCGGCGGACGGCTTCAGACGGAGGATCTCCTCCAGCGCCGCGCCGTAGTTCTCCACCAGCTGGGCGTCGTCGAACGACGACTTGCCGATGATGAAGTGCAGGTTCGAGTGCTTGTCGACGCGGAACTCGATCTTGCCGCCCTTGATCTCCGTGACGGCCTTGGCCACGTCGGGGGTGACGGTGCCGGTCTTCGGGTTCGGCATCAGACCACGCGGACCGAGCACGCGGCCGAGGCGGCCGACCTTGCCCATGAGGTCCGGGGTGGCGACGACGGCGTCGAAGTCCAGACGGCCCTTCGCGACCTCGTCGATCAGTTCGTCGGAGCCGACGATGTCGGCGCCCGCGGCCTCCGCGGCCGCAGCACGGTCACCGGTCGCGAAGACCAGGACCCGGGCGGTCTTGCCGGTGCCGTGCGGCAGGTTCACGGTGCCACGGACCATCTGGTCGGCCTTGCGCGGGTCGACACCCAGACGGAAGGCGACCTCGACGGTGCCGTCGAACTTGCTCGTGGAGGTCTCCTTGGCGAGACGGACGGCCTCGAGCGGGGCGTACAGCTTCTCCCGGTCGATCTTGGCGTCCGCAGCGCGGAGAGACTTGCTGCGCTTGCTCACTACTGCTCCTGGGGGTTCTGAGGAGTCGTGGTACGGGCCGAGCAGGCCCTGCCACGTGCGGCCGGAGCCGCGACTGCTACGAAGGTGCTGCGGGGCTTGGGGTTCAGCCCTCGACCGTGATGCCCATGGAGCGGGCGGTGCCGGCGATGATCTTCGACGCGGCGTCCAGGTCGTTGGCGTTCAGGTCGGGAAGCTTGGTCGTGGCGATCTCGCGGACCTGCGCCTCGGTGATCTTGGCGACCTTGGTCTTGTGCGGCTCGCCCGAGCCCTTCTCGACACCCGCGGCCTTGAGGATCATCTTCGCGGCCGGCGGCGTCTTGGTGATGAAGGTGAAGGAACGGTCCTCGTAGACCGTGATCTCCACCGGGATCACCCAGCCACGCTGCGACTCGGTCGCGGCGTTGTAGGCCTTGCAGAACTCCATGATGTTGACGCCGTGCTGGCCGAGCGCGGGGCCGACCGGCGGGGCGGGGTTCGCCGCACCGGCGTTGATCTGGAGCTTGATGAGCCCCGTGACCTTCTTCTTCTTGGGAGGCATTGCTCTCTCCGGGTCCTAGTGAGAGTTTTCAGCCGTCCGGTCCGGATGATCCGGATGGAGGCATACCGCACAACGATAACGGGTATCCTTGCGCGGCCAAAAACCGACCAGGTCAGGCGCCGCGCGAGCGGCCACCTGACCTGGTCGGAGGCTTGCGTTCCAGAAGTCGCCGGGAGGGGCTAGTTCTTCTGGATCTGGTCGAAGCTCAGCTCGACCGGGGTCTCGCGGCCGAAGATCTCGACGAGGCCCTTGACCTTCTTCGAGTCGGCGTTGATTTCGTTGATCGTGGCCTGGAGCGTGGCGAACGGACCGTCGGTGACGGTGACCGAGTCGCCGACCTCGAAGTCCAGGACCTGGACCTCGACCTTGCGCTGCGGAGCCGGCTTGCCCTCGGCCTCGGCGGCCTCGCGGGCGGCCTTCTCCTCGGCCTCCGGGGCGAGCATCTTGACGATCTCGTCCAGGGTCAGCGGGTACGGGTCGTAGGCGTTGCCCACGAAGCCGGTGACGCCGGGGGTGTTGCGGACGACGCCCCAGGACTCGTTCGTCAGGTCCATGCGCACCAGCACGTAGCCGGGGAGCTTGTTCTGACGGATCGTCTTGCGCTCGCCGTTCTTGATCTGCGCGACCTCTTCCTGCGGCACCTCGGCCTGGAAGATGAAGTCCTCGACGTTCAGCGAGACGGCGCGCTGCTCGAGGTTGGTCTTCACGCGGTTCTCGTAGCCGGCGTACGTGTGGATGACGTACCACTCGCCGGGCAGGGTGCGGAGTTCCTCGCGCAGGGCGGCGACGGGGTCGACGGGCTCGGCCGGCTCGGCTTCCTCGGTCTCCTCCGCGACGGCCTCGTCGTCCTCGGAGCCCTCTTCGTCGGCGTCCTCTTCGTCGGAGTCCTCGACCTGCTCGGCCTCGTCCTCGTCGGAGTCCTCGACGTGCAGCGCGGCTTCCTCGGCGGGCTCGCCCGCCTCGGCGTCGGCAGCCTCGAACTCGTCCAGGTCCTCGTCAGCGCCCTCGACGATGTCGAGCTCGTCGTCAGCCGACTCGGCATCCGCCCCGCGCGGCTCCATGGCGTCGTTCAGGTTCTGGTCAGACACGGTGGCTGCTTCTTCCTGGATACATAGGGGTGGAACACGCGAAAGGGGCGCCGATCACCCGGCGCCCTTCGCTCTCGGCTCAGCCGAATACGTACTTCGCGGCGTGGTCGAGTCCATAGTCAATCACGGTCACCAGACCGATCATGATGACCACGAACACGATCACGACCATGGTGTACGTCGTCAGCTGGCCCCGCGTCGGCCATACGACCTTGCGAAGCTCCGCGACGATCTGGCGGTAGAAGAGCGCGAGCCGCTTCAGCGGGCCCTTCTTGGCGCGCTTGCCGCCCTTGCGGGACTTCTTCTGCGCCTCAGGCACCTCGTCCTGGGCATCAGGCGTGTCGATGGAGCCCACGGCATCCGCCATTCGTCCTCACCTGTTCCCGGGTCGTGGCCGTGCCGCGCCCGGTCTGAGCCGCACGGCGGTGCATTTCTGTACGTACATGCGCACACGTCCTGGCAAGGAGTGTGTAGCAGGGCCGGAGGGACTTGAACCCCCAACCGCTGGTTTTGGAGACCAGTGCTCTACCAATTGAGCTACGACCCTTTGTGCGTTCCCCAACGTACCGCATCCGTCCGGATGCTTGGTGTGCACCGGTTGTGGCACGGCTGTTGAGGGCCAACGACGTAGGAGTGTACGTGCTTCGGGGCGCCCCGTCGAACGTGAAGCGCCCGATGGGGGCCCCGGCGGGGGAAGATCGCCGGGAAACGGCCGGAAGATCACCAGGCCATCGCCCGGATCGGCACGGGTGTTCGCAGGGGAGCCCGTCCTTGTTCAGTCCGTGAAACCCGTGTGCCCGGCGTGTTTCCCGTCTGGAAACATGGGGTCATGAGCCCTGCAACCCCTCCCACCGAACGCCGGGTCTCCGCCCGGGTCGGTGCGATCTCCGAGTCCGCCACCCTCGCCGTGGACGCCAAGGCCAAGGCCCTGAAGGCCGCCGGGCGGCCGGTGATCGGCTTCGGCGCCGGTGAGCCCGACTTCCCGACCCCGGACTACATCGTCGAGGCCGCCGTCGAGGCCTGCAAGAACCCGAAGTACCACCGCTACACGCCGGCCGGCGGCCTGCCCGAGCTGAAGGCCGCGATCGCCGCGAAGACGCTGCGCGATTCGGGCTACGAGGTCGAGGCGTCGCAGATCCTCGTCACCAACGGCGGCAAGCAGGCCATCTACGAGGCCTTCGCCGCGATCCTCGACCCGGGCGACGAGGTCATCGTCCCGGCGCCGTACTGGACGACGTACCCCGAGTCGATCCGGCTGGCCGGCGGTGTGCCCGTGGAGGTCGTCGCCGACGAGACGACCGGCTACCGGGTCAGCGTGGAGCAGCTGGAGGCGGCGCGGACCGAGCGGACCAAGGTCGTCCTTTTCGTCTCGCCCTCCAACCCGACCGGCGCCGTCTACAGCGAGGCCGAGGCGGAGGCGATCGGCCGCTGGGCCGTGGAGCACGGTCTGTGGGTGCTGACCGACGAGATCTACGAGCACCTCGTCTACGGCGACGCGAAGTTCGTCTCGCTGCCGGCGGTCCTGCCCGAGCTGCGCGACAAGTGCATCGTGGTCAACGGTGTCGCCAAGACGTACGCGATGACGGGCTGGCGGGTGGGCTGGATCATCGGCCCGAAGGACGTGGTGAAGGCGGCGACGAACCTCCAGTCGCACGCCACCTCGAACGTCTCGAACGTGGCCCAGGTGGCCGCGCTGGCCGCCGTCTCCGGTGATCTGGAGGCGGTCGCGAAGATGCGGGAGGCCTTCGACCGCCGTCGCCGGACGATCGTGCGCATGCTCAACGAGATCGACGGTGTGCTCTGCCCGGAGCCCGAGGGCGCCTTCTACGCCTACCCGTCGGTGAAGGGGCTGCTCGGCAAGGAGATCCGCGGGAAGCGCCCGCAGGACTCCGTCGAGCTGGCGGCGCTCATCCTGGAGGAGGCGGAGGTCGCGGTCGTCCCGGGCGAGGCCTTCGGCACGCCGGGCTACCTGCGGCTGTCGTACGCGCTCGGCGACGAGGACCTCGTCGAGGGCGTGAGCCGCGTCCAGAAGCTGCTGGCGGAGGCCAGGGACTGACCTGCCCCCTGCAGGATTCCGCGGGCCGTCTCCTCCGGGAGGCGGCCCGTCGCTGTGTGCGAGCAGGTCCACGTTCGGGGAAACGGCTACCCGGACGGCCTCGGCGTACGGCAGGATTCCGGAATGGAGCGTGTACGTGATGTCTCTGAGCTGCCGAAAGCCCATCTGCACCTGCACTTCACCGGGTCCATGCGGCCCGGCACCGTGCTGGAACTCGCCGACAAGTACGGCGTGCGTCTGCCGGAGACGCTGAGCGAGGCCCTGACCAGTGGGGAGCCGCCCCGGTTGCGGGCGACCGACGAACGGGGCTGGTTCCGCTTCCAGCGGCTGTACGACGCGGCCCGCTCCTGCATCAGAGAGCCCGAGGACATCCGGCGGCTGGTGCGCGAGGCCGCCGAGGAGGACGTGAAGGACGGTTCGGGCTGGCTGGAGATCCAGGTGGACCCGACGTCGTACGCGCCGCGGCTGGGCGGCCTGATCCCGACGCTGGAGGTCATCCTGGACGCCGTGGAGTCGGCGTCCCGCGAGACCGGGCTCGGGATGCGGGTGCTGGTGGCGGCGAACCGGATGAAGCATCCGCTGGACGCCCGCACACTGGCCCGGCTGGCGGTGCGGTACGCCGACCGGGGCGTGGTGGGCTTCGGACTGTCGAACGACGAACGCCGGGGCATGGCACGGGACTTCGACCGCGCCTTCGCCATCGCCCGGGAGGGCGGGCTGCTGTCGGCCCCGCACGGCGGCGAGCTGGCCGGGCCCTCCTCGGTGCGGGACTGCCTCGACGACCTGCACGCCACACGGATCGGGCACGGCGTCCGGGCGGCGGACGACCCGCGGCTGATGAGGCGGCTCGCGGAGCGCGGTGTCACCTGCGAGGTCTGCCCCGCCTCGAACGTGGCCCTGGGCGTCTACGACAAGCCGGAGGACGTGCCGTTGCGCACCCTGTACGAGGCCGGGGTGCCGCTGGCCCTGGGAGCCGACGACCCCCTGTTGTTCGGCTCCCGGCTGGCCGACCAGTACGAACTGGCCCGCCGCCACCACGCCTTCACCGACGAGGAGCTGGCCGAACTGGCCCGCCACTCGATCCAGGGTTCGGCGGCCCCGAAGGAGGTGCAGAAGAAGCTGCTGGAGGGGGTGGACGACTGGCTGGCCGCCTGACCTGCGGCCGTCGTCCCGCGGTTCACCGGCCGCTCCGGGGCCGGCTCGGCGCGCTCCGCGCCGGCCCCGGCGGGCGGTGCCGCGCGCCGTGGACGCCCGCGGAGGACCCCTACAGTTCGACCCCCACCATCACCGGCTCGTTCACCAGTGTGACGCCGAACGCCTCCCGCACTCCGGCCACGACCTCCCGGGCCAGTGCGAGCAGGTCCTCCGTGGTGGCCTCGCCGCGGTTGGTGAGGGCGAGGGTGTGCTTGGTGGAGATGCGGGCGGGGCCGCCGCCGTAGCCCTTGGTGAAGCCGGCCCTGTCGATCAGCCAGGCCGCGGAGGTCTTGGTGCGTCCCTCCCCCGCCGGGTAGGCGGGCGGTACGGCGTCCTCGCCGAGCCGCTCCCTCACGCGTGCCCGGAACGCCGCGAAGTCGGCCTCGGTGAGGATCGGGTTGGTGAAGAAGGACCCGGCGGACCAGGTGTCGTGGTCCTCGGCGTCCAGGACCATCCCCTTGCCCGCGCGCAGCTTCAGCACGGTCTCGCGGGCCTGCTCGAGCGGCACCCGGTCGCCGGGCTCCACGCCCAGGGCGCGTGCCGTCTCGGCGTACCTGAGGGGCGCGGACAGGCCGTCGGCGTCCTCCAGGGCGAAGCGGACGCGCAGGACGACGTAGCGCTCGGGGTCGGCCTTGAAGCGGCTGTGCCGGTAGGAGAAGGCGCACTCCTCGTTGCCCAGCGCGACCGTCCCGCCGGTGCGGCGGTCGTAGGCGATCACCTCGGAGATCGTGGCGGAGACCTCCTGGCCGTACGCCCCCACGTTCTGGATCGGGGTCGCGCCGGCCGAGCCGGGGATGCCGGCCAGGCATTCGACGCCGGCCAGTCCGGCTTCGACGGTGCGGGCGACGGCGTCGCTCCACACCTCTCCGGCGGCCAGCTCCAGCGTCGTGCCGGTGAGGTCGAAGCCGCTGGTGGCGATGCGCAGGGCGGTGCCCGCGAAGCCCTTGTCGCCGATGACGAGGTTGGAGCCGCCGCCGACGACGAGCAGCGGCGTGCCGTCGGCGTCGGCCTCGCGCACGGCGGCGACCACCTCGGCGTCGGTCGTCGCGGTCACCAGCCGGGTGGCGGGGCCGCCCAGCCGGAAGGTGGTCAGCGGGGCGAGCGGGGCGTCGTGGAGTTCCAGCACGCGCCCAAGCCTACGAGACGGCACCGACAGCCCCGGCCGCGCACGCACCCGTGGGTGAGGGGCGCCCCCGCGCGGGAGGACGCCCCTCTCACCTCAGCGGTGTCGGCGGGACGGCTCCGGCCCGGAACGGGCGTCGTCCGGGCCGGCCGCGCCCGCATCGGCCGCAGGACCGGGCCGGGTTCAGGCCAGTCGTACGACCGCCCGGGACATCCCCAGCACCTTCTGCCCGCCGCTGGTCGCGGTCAGGTCCACGCGGACGGTGTTGTCGTCGAGCTTGGCGCCGATCTTGCCGGTGACCTCGATGGTCGCGCCGTGTTCGTCGTCGGGGACGACGACGGGCCGGGTGAAGCGGACGCCGTACTCGACGACGGCGCCCGGGTCGCCGGTCCAGTCGGTCACGACCCGGATCGCCTCGGCCATGGTGAACATGCCGTGCGCGATGACGTCCGGCAGGCCCACCTCCTTGGCGAACCTCTCGTTCCAGTGGATCGGGTTGAAGTCCCCGGAGGCACCCGCGTACTGGACGAGGGTGGCCCGGGTCACGCCGAACGACTGCGCCGGCAGCTCGGTGCCGACCTCGACGTCGTCGTAGGAGATCTTCGCGGTCATGTCAGCCCTCTTCCGCCGCACGGGCGACGAGCTTGGTCCAGGCGGTCACGACGTGCTCACCGGCCTCGTCGTGGACCTCGCCCCGGACGTCCACGATGTCGTTGCCCGCCATGGACTTGATCGCCTCGATGGTGGAGGTCACGGTCAGCCGGTCACCGGCCCGCACCGGGCGCCGGTAGGCGAACTTCTGGTCGCCGTGCACCACCCGGCTGTAGTCGAGACCGAGCTGCGGGTCCCGGACGACCTGGCCCGCGGCCTTGAACGTGATGGAGAACACGAAGGTCGGCGGGGCGATCACGTCGGGATGCCCGAGCGCCTTGGCGGCCTCCGGGTCGGTGTGGGCCGGGTTGGTGTCCCCCACGGCCTCCGCGAACTCGCGGATCTTCTCCCGGCCGACCTCATAGGGATCGGTGGGCGGGTAGGTCCGCCCCACGAAGGACTGGTCGAGCGCCATCGGCTCGGCACCTCCTGCTTGCTCTGCGTCGCTCTACTGACCGGTACTGGTCGCTCAACGACGTGAGGCCGCCCCCGATCACTCGGGGACGGCCTCACGTACGAGCCTGAATTATCGCGTTTCGCGGTGCGCGGTGTGCGCGTTGCAACGCGGGCAGTGCTTCTTCATCTCCAGTCGATCCGGGTTGTTACGCCGGTTCTTCTTGGTGATGTAGTTCCGCTCCTTGCACTCCACGCAGGCCAGCGTGATCTTCGGGCGGACGTCGGTGGCAGCCACGTGAGTGCTCCTTGACGAACGGATGGGACATATATACGCAATAAAGAGTAGCCGATCGAAGGACCGACCCCACAATCGGCTACTGTCAGTAGCGGTGACCGGACTTGAACCGGTGACACAGCGATTATGAGCCGCTTGCTCTACCGACTGAGCTACACCGCTTTGATGGGATCAGGTCCCGCCTCACGACGGGAACCTCACCCACCAGAGCCCCAATACGGAATCGAACCGTAGACCTTCTCCTTACCATGGAGACGCTCTACCGACTGAGCTATTGGGGCGAGCGATGAAGACATTACACGGTCCGCAGCCGTTCACCCAAATCCGTTTGCCGGGCCCCACCGGTCCCCGTTCCACCCGGGCGCCACACGGCTCCTGAGCCCCTCCGGCCCACCGGGCCACACCGGTACGACTATTGCGCTCCTCCCCGACAGCGCCGGACGGCCGCCCTAGGCTCGACTCACTCTGCGTGATCTTGCCCGAGCCCCCGGGCAGCGAGCCCCCCACTCTCCGCCGAGCCCTTGGAGCGCGATGCCCGACAGCCAGCCGCAGCCGCCCACGCCGTCCGGGTGGCCGGGTTCCCCGGACGGGCAGCCGGACCCCGGCGCCCTGCTGCTGTGCGGCGCCCGCCTCACGGACGGCCGGACCGTGGACGTGCGGCTGGGCAGCGGGCGCATCGAGGCGGTCGGCACCGCCGGCAGCCTGACGGCAGGCCCCGCTCCCGTCCCCGGCACCCGTGTGGACCTCGCCGGGTACCTCCTCCTGCCCGCCCCCGCCGAACCCCACGCCCACGCCGACACCGCTCTCTCCGCGGACACCGACGGACCCGTCTCGCACGCCGCGGGGGACGTCCGGCGCCGGGCCACCGAGGCCGTCCTGCTGCAACTCGGGCACGGGGCGACGGCGTCCCGCGCGCACGTGCGCGTCGGCGACGTCCAGGGGCTCGGCTCGCTGGCGGCCGTCCTCCAGGCCCGGCGCTCGCTGCGCGGGCTGGCCGAGCTGACGACGGTGGCGATGCCCCGGCTGCTGACCGGGGCGGCGGGCGCGGACGGGCTCGCGATGCTGCGGGACGCCCTGAAGATGGGCGCCTCGGTGGTGGGCGGCTGCCCGGACCTCGACCCCGACCCGACCGGGTACGTGGAGGCGGTCCTGGAGGTCGCCTCCGAACACGGCTGCCCCGTCGACCTGCACACCGACGCCGCCGACCCGGCACGTCTGGCACGCCTGGCCGCGATGGCGGGCGGTCTGCGTCCCGGCGTCACCCTGGGCCCGTGCGCCGCCCTCGCCCGCCTCCCCGCCGAGTCCGCGGCCCGCACCGCCGACCGACTCGCCGCGGCGGGCGTGACGGTGGTGTGCCTCCCCCAGGGCGGCTGCGGCGCCACCGACCGCCGCGAGACGCCCCCGGTACGGCTGCTGCGCGCGGCCGGGGTCCGGGTCGCGGCCGGCAGCGGCACCCTCCGGGACGTCTCCAACCCGGTCGGCCGGGGCGACCCGCTGGAGGCGGCGTACCTCCTGGCCTCCCGCCACGGCCTGCGCCCCGAGGACGCGTACGACGCCGTCAGCACGTCCGCGCGGGCGGCCCTGGGGCTGCCCGAGGTGCGGGTGGAGGCGGGCTTCCCCGCCGACCTGCTGGCCGTCCGCGGCGACCGTCTGGCGGGCGTGCTGTCGCTGGCGTACAGCCGGATCGTGATCCACCGGGGGCGGGTGGTGGCCCGCACCAGCGCGGTGCGCGAGTACTGCGACTCGGCGCCGGCGGAGGAGTCGGGGCTGCCGCGGCAGGGACGGGGCTTGCTGCCGTAGGCCGGGACCGGGGGTGGGGGTGGAAGTGGGGCTTGCCGCCGTGGGCCGGGGGGCGGTGCCGCGGGGTGCGGGGGCCGCGGGACATGGCGGGCCGGGGGTCCGCGGGGAGCCGGAGGCCGCCGGGGTCCGATGCTCGCGGGACACGGCGTGCGGCACCGGTGTCGCGCCGTACGGGCCGGCCGGGCGTACGGTCGAAGACATGCGCATTGTCATCGCCGGAGGTCATGGTCAGATCGCGCTGCGGCTGGAGCGCCTGCTCGCCGCACGCGGAGTCGAGGTCGCGGGCATCGTCCGCAAGGCCGAACAGAGCGACGACCTGCGGGCCGTCGGTGCCGAACCGGTCGTACTGGACCTGGAGTCGGCATCGGAGCAGGAGGTGGCGGACGTCCTGCGGGGCGCGGACGCGGCGGTGTTCGCCGCGGGTGCCGGGCCGGGCAGCGAAACGTCCCGCAAGGAGACCGTCGACAAGGGCGCGGCGGTCCTGTTCGCGGACGCGGCGGTCCGCGCGGGCGTACGCCGCTTCCTCGTCGTGTCCTCCTACGGCGCCGACCCCGGCCGCCGGGGTGACGAGGTCTTCGACGTCTACCTGCGCGCCAAGGGCGAGGCCGACGCCCACGTCCAGGGGCTGGACGGTCTCGACTGGACGATCCTGCGCCCCGGTTCGCTCACGGACGACCCGGGCAAGGGCGTCGTCCGGCTGGAGGCACGGACCGGCCGCGGGGCGATCCCTCGCGACGACGTGGCCGCCGTCCTCGCGGAACTGCTGGAGACCCCGGCGACGGCCGGCCTGACCCTGGAACTGATCTCCGGGTCGACGCCCGTGCCGGTGGCCGTGAGGTCGGTCGCGGGCAACTGAGCGCGCTTTGGGGCGCGTTCAGAACAGGGGCAGCTGGCCGGGGATGTCGGACACCACGTAACCGTCCAAGGAAGGCTGGGCGGCGCCCAGTTGTGCCGAGCTGCGCGAGCCGGGGCAGGACGTCAGCCGGCCGTTCTCGCGCGTGCCGGGCGGGTCGTGCCGGGCGAACCGTCCGGCGACGACGGCGATCTCCCGACGGCATTCGGGGCAGGTTCTGCGACGGCTGGACATGCGCTCAGTCTGCCCCAGTGCGCCACGCGGGTCGCGTACGGCGACGGACGCCCCGTTCGCCGCGCGCGACCGCCGTCCTCTCCCTAGCATCGCTACATATGGCACATACCTTCGAGGAACTCGTGGCGAAACAGCGTGCGGCCGACGAGGCGCACGCCAGGGTCCTGCATCTGCGGGACACCTACGGCGCGCCCACGACGGCCCCCTGGTCCCAGGCCCAGACCGACACCTATGAGACCGCCTTGCGCGCTTGGCGCGACCTCGACCGCGACACCCAGGCCGCGCTGGCGGAGTACGCCAAGGACGAGAACAGACCCCGCAACGACGTCGAAACGGACGTGCGGAAGGCGGCGAAGGCCCGGGAACGGGGGGAGGCGTCGGAGCCGTCGCCCGGGCCGACACCGGGGTCGGGGCCGGGATCGGAGCCGGCGCCCGGGCTCGACTCGTCGGTGGAGCCGCCCTCCGGCGGCCGATGAGTCGGGCGGCGCCCCGCCGCCGCCCGACCGGATCCGAGAAACCGGACCGGAGAAAACGGCCGAAAACGAAGCAGACCCCCTCCGCGCTGCGTTTCCGCAGTTCGGAGGGGGTCTTACTCAGCGTGGCGGCGCCAGGATTCGAACCTGGGAAGGCTGAGCCGGCAGATTTACAGTCTGCTCCCTTTGGCCGCTCGGGCACACCGCCGGGTTTGCCGCCGTTCGAACCGCTTTTCGGCGGTGCTCTTCGGCAACGACGTAAACGATACCCGATGGGTAGGGGTGCTCCGCCACCTGGATTCCTCCCCGCCACGACCGGGCCGGGTGGCTAGGCTTGTCCGGATGCGGCCCGCGTCCCACGCCGGGCTCGACGGCAGCCCCACACACGCCGACACGCATCCGATACGCACCCCGATACCAAGGAGCCACAGGACATGGCCGACTCCAGTTTCGACATCGTCTCGAAGGTCGAGCGGCAGGAGGTCGACAACGCCCTCAACCAGGCCGCCAAGGAGATCTCCCAGCGCTACGACTTCAAGGGCGTCGGCGCCTCGATCTCATGGTCCGGAGAAAAGATCCTCATGGAGGCGAACTCCGAGGACCGGGTGAACGCCGTCCTCGACGTCTTCCAGTCGAAGCTGATCAAGCGCGGGATCTCGCTGAAGGCTCTGGAGGCGGGCGAGCCCCAGCTCTCCGGCAAGGAGTACAAGCTCTTCGCGGAGATCAAGGAGGGCATCTCCCAGGACAACGCGAAGAAGGTCGCCAAGCTCATCCGCGACGAGGGCCCCAAGGGCGTCAAGGCCCAGGTCCAGGGTGAAGAACTGCGCGTCAGCTCCAAGAGCCGTGACGACCTCCAGGCCGTCATCTCCCTGCTGAAGGGTCAGGACTTCGACTTCGCGCTGCAGTTCGTGAACTACCGGTAGGTCCTGCCTCTCCAGGATCTGGCAGCGGGACGGAAGGGCAGGCGTCGCGGCAGCAGTCGCGCTGCCCGTCCGTCCCGGCGGACGGGCAGGCGGACGGACGGACGGGCCGGAGAGAGTGGAGCCGACGCCGGAACGGCGGGTTCTCAGTCCCGGGAGTTGCCGAACAGGATGCGGTAGACGATCAGGAGCACCAGCGACCCGCCGATCGCCGCCGCCCAGGTGGCACCGTCGTAGAAGTCCTTGGTGACGGGGTGGTCCAGCCAGCGGGCCGATATCCAACCGCCGATGAACGCGCCCGCCACGCCGATGACGGTGGTGCCGATGAGACCGCCCGGGTCCCGGCCCGGCAGCAGTACCTTGGCGATGACTCCGGCCAACAGCCCCAGAATGATCCAGCTGATGATGCTCATGTCCTGACCCTGCCCTTCCGCGCTGTGCCCGCACCGTCCCGGTGCTGTGATCTCGCTCCGGTCAGGCTGCGCGTCCGCACGCGTCCACGACCCGTTCGTTCCGTGTCGCCGGGGACGACGTCCTGGCGACACCCGGTGGTTCCCCTGCTCAGTAGGGTGCGGCCCATGACACAGTCCGGATCGGCCGCCGAACTGCGGCGCACCCTGGGCGTCGGGGACGCCGTGGTCGTCGGGCTCGGCTCGATGATCGGCGCCGGCATCTTCGCCGCCCTCGCGCCCGCCGCCCGCGCCGCCGGCTCGGGGCTGCTGCTCGGACTCGCGCTCGCCGCCGTGATCGCCTACTGCAACGCCACGTCGTCGGCCCGTCTGGCCGCGCTGTACCCGGCCTCGGGCGGCACCTATGTGTACGGGCGCGAACGGCTCGGTCCTTTCTGGGGTTATCTCGCGGGCTGGTCCTTCGTGGTCGGCAAGACGGCCTCCTGCGCGGCGATGGCGCTGACGGTCGGGGCGTACGTCTGGCCGGGGCAGGCGCACGCGGTGGCGGTCGCGGCCGTGGTGGTCCTGACCGCGGTGAACTACGGCGGCGTCCACAAGTCGGCCCGGCTGACACGGCTGATCGTGGCGGTGGTCCTGGCGGTCCTCGCTTCCGTGGTCGTCGTGTGCGCGGGCTCCGGGCAGTCCGACGCCGGGCGGCTGGACATCGGGACGTCCGAAGGGCTCAGTGGGGTGCTGGAGGCCGCCGGCCTGCTGTTCTTCGCCTTCGCGGGGTACGCGCGCATCGCGACCCTCGGCGAGGAGGTGCGGGATCCGGCAAGGACCATTCCCCGCGCGATTCCGCTCGCGCTCGGCATCGCGCTGGCCGTGTACGTCTGTGTGGCGGTCTCCGTCCTTTCCGTGCTGGGGTCGGGGGGTCTCGGGCGGGCTGCCGCGCCGCTGGTGGACGCGGTGCGCGCCGCGGGTGTGCCGGAGCTGGTGCCGGTGGTCCGGGTGGGGGCCGCCGTGGCCGCGCTGGGTTCGCTGCTGGCCCTGATCCTGGGTGTCTCACGGACCACGCTGGCCATGGCCCGGGACCGTCATCTGCCCGGCGTGCTGTCGGCCGTGCATCCGCGCTTCCAGGTGCCGCACCGGGCCGAGCTGGCCGTGGGCGCGGTGGTCGCCGTCCTCGCCGCCACGGTGGACGTGCGCGGCGCGATCGGTTTCTCCTCCTTCGGTGTGCTGGCGTACTACGCGGTGGCCAACGCGTCGGCGTGGACCCTGGATTCGGCTCCCCTGAGGCGGGCGCTGCCGGCGGTGGGCCTCCTCGGCTGCCTGGTCCTGGCCTTCGCGCTGCCGGGAACCTCGGTGGTCGTGGGGGTGGGGGTGCTGGCGCTGGGCGTGGCCGTGTACGGAGTGCGGGCGCGGGTGGGTGCGGGGAGAGGGCGGGGGTAGGCGGGCCGGGACGCCGGCGGGTGGGATGCCGGCGTGGCGGAGGTGGGCGTGGCTGGGTGGCGTCCTCCACGACACCGCCCGTGGCGCCGGGGCGTCACCGGGCCCGGCCCGCAGGAAACCGCGCCCGCTACGCGGTCGGGGTGTGCCGTCCGGGTATGCGGGACGCACCGTGCGGTCGGGCGTGGGCCCGGGCTCCTGCGGGTGGTTTTCCCGTCTGCTCGTTCTGCGTCATGCGTCCATGGTGCGGGCTGCTCCTGACAGCCGGGGCGGCCTGTGGAAAAGCAGTGGGCTGTGGACGACCGCGCTCCGACCGCCGTGGTGGGCAGGCGGCGATCAGCGTGCGGCGAACGGCTGGTCCGTGGGCACGATCTCGCGGCCCAGCGGGAGCAGCGAGACCGGGATCAGCTTGAAGTTGGCGATGCCGAACGGGATGCCGATGATCGTGATGCACAGGGCGATGCCGGTGACGATGTGGGCGAGGGCCAGCCACCAGCCGGCGAGGACCAGCCAGAGGACGTTCCCGAGACAGGACGGGGCTCCCGCGTCGCGGCGCTCGACCGTCGTGTACCCGAAGGGCCACAGGGCGTAGACGCCGATGCGGAAGGCCGCGACGCCGAAGGGGATGCCGATGATGGTGACGCACAGCAGCAGGCCTGCGAACACGTAACCGAGGAACAGCCAGAAGCCGCTGAGGATGAGCCATATGACGTTCAGGATGGTCTTCACTGGTGTCCTGCCATCTTCTCGAGACGGGCGATGCGCTCCGCCATCGGCGGGTGCGTCGAAAACATCTTGGAGAGGC
Organism: Streptomyces sp. NPDC031554; assembly: GCF_055580685.1. Taxonomy (NCBI): domain Bacteria; kingdom Bacillati; phylum Actinomycetota; class Actinomycetes; order Kitasatosporales; family Streptomycetaceae; genus Streptomyces; species Streptomyces sp. NPDC031554. The sequence continues at coordinate 1,092,370 of NZ_JBVIKX010000001.1, forward strand.
CCTGGCCCGGGCGGAACGGGTTCGCGATCATCATGTGGCTCGCGGTCTCGATACGGGGCTCGGGGGGCAGCGGGAGCTGCTTGGTGCCCAGTTCGAGCTTGCGCAGGGCGCCGGCGAGGGCCAGGGGGTCGCCGGTGAGCTGGGCGCCGGAGGCGTCTGCCTCGTACTCGCGGGAGCGGCTGATGGCCAGTTGGATGAGGCTGGCGGCGAGCGGGCCGAGGATCATGATCAGCAGCATGCCGAGGATGCCGGGGCCGTCGTCGTCGTTGGAGCGCCCCACCGGGATCAGCCAGGCGAAGTTGACCAGGAACATGATCACTGAGGCGAGGGCGCCGGCCACCGAGGAGATGAGGATGTCGCGGTTGTAGACGTGGCTCAGCTCGTGGCCGATGACACCGCGCAGTTCGCGCTCGTCGAGGAGGCGCAGGATGCCCTCCGTGCAACACACGGCGGCATTGCGCGGGTTGCGGCCGGTGGCGAAGGCGTTGGGGGCCTCGGTCGGGGAGATGTAGAGGCGGGGCATGGGCTGGCGGGCCTGGGTGGAGAGCTCGCGGACCATGCGGTAGAGGCCGGGGGCCTCGAACTCGCTCACGGGGCGGGCGCGCATGGCACGCAGGGCCAGCTTGTCGCTGTTCCAGTACGCGTACGCGTTGGTGCCGAGGGCGATCAGGACCGCGACGACGAGTCCCGCACGGCCGAAGAAGCTGCCGATGACGATGATGAGTGCCGACAGTCCCCCGAGGAGTACTGCGGTCCTGAGCCCGTTGTGCCGGCGGTGCACGGTACGCCCTCCAAATCGTGCGGCAGGGAACCCTTCGCTTGCGGATCTTGCCTTCTGATCTGCGGTTCCGCTGGTGTCGTGGTGCCACGTCCAGTGGAACCTCCCGTTTTGGACAACGCCAGACGACGGCCCCGGGTTCCCTTGTGCTCCCGGCGGCGGGCGTGGGCCGTCCGGGTGACGGCTCAGAAGAGGGTGGTGCCGGCGAAGCTCAGGACGAGTTGCGGGGCGCCGGAGAGGGCGACGCCGAGGACCGCGGTGAGGGCGATCGCGGCGGTGAGGGGGGCGGGGACGGGGTGCTCGCCGGTTTCGCCCTCGGGGGCGCGGAAGAGGAGCGCCGTCCACCGGAGGTAGTAGTACAGGGCGATCACGACGTTGGCGGCCATGACGACGGCGAGCCAGCCGAGGCCGGCGTCGACGGCGGCCGAGAAGACGGTGACCTTGGCGAAGAGCCCGATGATGCCGGGCGGCAGCCCGGCGAGGCAGAGCAGGAAGAAGGCCAGGACGAGCGCGGAGAGCGGGTTCCTCGCGTACAGGCCCTGGTAGTCCGTGACGCGGTTCGCGGCGTGCGTACGGCCGACCAGGGCCGCGACGGCGAAGGCTCCCAGGTTCACGGCGGCATACATGAGGGCGTAGGCGACGGTGGAGCCGACGGCGTGCTCGGGGTCGTCGGAGTACGCGGCGGCGGCGATCGGGACGAGGAGGTAGCCGGCCTGTCCGACGGAGGACCAGGCGAGCAGACGTACGGCGCTGTACGCGCGCGTGGCCTGCTGGCGGAGGGCTCCGACGTTGCCGACGGTCATGGTGAGGGCGGCCAGTGCCGCCAGCGCGGGTCCCCAGACGTCGGCGTACGACGGGAAGGCGACGACCGTGACGAGGATGAGGCCGGAGAAGCCCACGGCCTTGCCGACGACCGACAGGTAGGCGGCGATGGGGAGGGGCGCGCCGACGTAGGTGTCGGGGACCCAGAAGTGGAAGGGGACGGCGGCCGTCTTGAAGGCGAAGCCGATGAGGGTGAGGACGACGCCGGTCTGGGCGAGGGTGTGCAGTTGTCCGTCGACGTCCTGGAGGCGGTCGGCCACCTGGGTGAGGTACAGGGTGCCGGTCGTGGCGTAGACGAAGCTGATGCCCAGGAGGCTGACGGCGGTCGCGGTGACGGACGACAGGAAGAACTTCAGGGCCGCCTCCGAGGAGCGGCGGTCGCCGTGCCGGATGCCGACGAGGGCGAAGGCGGGCAGGGAGGCGACCTCGAGCGCGACGACGAGGGTGGCGAGGTCTCGGGAGGCGGGCAGCAGGGCCGCGCCCGCGGCGGAGGACAGCAGCAGGAACCAGAACTCGCCCTCGGGGAGCCGTCCGCGCTCGTCCTTCAGGGCGGTGACCGACAGGAGGGCGGCCAGCAGCGCTCCGCCCAGCACCAGGAACTGGATGGCGAGGGTGAAGTGGTCGGCCGTGTAGCTGCACACGCGGGTGTCGCCGGTCAGGCAGAAGGTGGAGCGGTCGCCGTCCAGGAGCGGGAGCAGGAGGGCGGTGGCGGCGGCGAGGCCCGCGACGGAGAGCAGGCCGAGGAGCGGCTTGCGCTTGTCGGGCACGAACAGGTCGGCGACGAGGACGACGAGTGCGACGACCGCCGTGAGGGTGGGCGGGGCGATGGCGAGCCAGTCGACGGACTGGACGAGCGAGGGGGCGGCGGCGAGGTGGCTCATCGGTTGCCTCCTGCGAGGAGCTGCTGCACGGCCGGGTCGGTCAGGCCGAGGAGTGCCTTGGGCCAGAGGCCGGCGACGACGGTGAGGACGACGAGCGGTGTCCAGGCCGCGAACTCGTAGGCACGGACGTCGGTGAGGCGCGGGGCGTCCTGCGGGACGGCGCCCATGCAGACGCGGCGGACCACGACGAGGAGGTAGGCCGCGGTCAGGAGCGTTCCGAAGGCGGCGATCGCGGTGAAGGCGAGGAAGGCGGGGCGGCTGAGGTCGTCGGCGGGGTCGAAGGCGCCGAACAGGGCCAGCATCTCGCCCCAGAACCCGGCCAGGCCGGGCAGGCCGAGGGAGGCGACCGCGGCGAAGGCGAGGAGGCCGCCGAGGCGGGGGGCCCTGCCGTAGAGGGCGGCACCGGTCTCCTGCGCGAGGGTGTCCAGGTCGGTGGTGCCGGTGCGGTCCTTCAGGGCACCGACCAGGAAGAACAGCAGGCCGGTGATGAGTCCGTGGGCGATGTTGGCGAAGAGGGCGCCGTTGACTCCGGTCGGGGTCGTGGAGGCGATGCCGAGCAGGACGAAGCCCATGTGTCCGACGGAGGAGTAGGCGATCAGGCGCTTGAGGTCGCCCTTGGCGCCCTCTTTGGCGAGGGCGAGGCAGGCCAGGGAGCCGTAGACGATGCCGACGACGGCGAGGGCGGCGAGGCAGGGCGCGAAGGTGTGGAAGCCGTCGGGCGCGACCGGGAGGACGATCCGGACGAACCCGTACGTACCCATCTTCAGCAGGACGCCGGCGAGGAGGACCGAACCGACGGTCGGGGCGGCGGTGTGGGCGTCCGGCAGCCAGCTGTGCAGGGGCCACATCGGGGTCTTCACCGCGAGTCCGATCCCGATCGCCAGAACGGCGATGACCTGCACGGATGTGGTCAGGGACCGGCCATTGTCAGTGGCGAGTGCCACCATGTCGAAGGTGCCGGCCCTGATTCCGATCAGGAGCAGGCCGAGCAGCATGAGGACGGATCCGAGCAGCGTGTACAGGATGAACTTCCAGGCCGCCCGGGTCCGGTCCCCTCCGCCCCAGCGGGCGATGAGGAAGTACATCGGGATCAGGACCGTCTCGAAGGCGAGGAAGAACAGCAGCAGGTCGAGGACGGCGAAGGTGGCGAGGGTGCCGGCCTCGAGGAGGAGCAGGAGCGCGACGAAGGCCTTCGGGCTCGGGCCCGCGGGCGGGTTGAAGTACGAGTAGAGCGCGCACAGGAAGGTCAGCAGCGCGGTCAGGACCAGAAGGGGGAGGGAGATGCCGTCGATGCCGAGGTGGATGCGCACGTCGAGCGCGGGGATCCAGCTGATGTCCGTCGTGGCCTGCATCTTCGACGGCTGGTCGTGGTCGAAGCCGAGCGCGAGGACGATCGTGGCGACGAGGATCGCACCGGTGACGGTGACACCGTGCCGCAGGACGGCCTGCTCGGGCGACTTCCCCTTCAGCCCCGGCGGGGCGGGCAGGAGAGCGGTGACCGCGCCGAGGAGCGGGCCGGCCACGATCAATGCCAGAAGGAACTGCATCAGGGACTCACTGATATCGATCACGCCTGCTCACGCTCCCGTGGCGACGAGGACGGCGGCGACCACCAGGACGACGGTGCCGGCGAGCAGCGCGCTCACATAGGTCTGGACGTTGCCGGTCTGGGCGCGCCGTACGGCGGCGCCGAGCCAGCGGGGCAGGGTGCCCGCGCCGCGTACGTAGGTGTCGACGACCTCGCGGTCGAGGAACCGGACGAGGCTCGCCGCGGCCTGCACGGGGCGGACGAACACGGTGGTGCAGACGGCGTCCAGGTGGAAGCCGGCGGCCGCGTGACGGTGCAGGGGACCGAGCAGGAGCCGTCCGGGGTCTGCCGGGTCGGGTGCGGAGGCCACGTCTCCGTAGGCGGGTGTGTGGGTCGCGATGGCCTCGGCCTCGACGAGTGCGGCGTCGCCCTCGGGGTGGGCGGCGACGGCGCCGAGCGGGAAGCGGGCCGCGAGGGCGGTGGTGTGCCGCCAGGCGGTGTGGACGGCCAGGCCGCCGACGAGGGCCAGGCCGGTGCCGAGGACGGAGGTCGTGAGGGTCGGGGCGAGGTCACGGCCGTCGAACCAGTCGGGCAGCGAGCGGTAGGCGAGCCCGCCGAGGGCGAGGGACGGGACCGTGAGCACCCACAGCACCACGGTCATCGTCAGCGGCTGGCGGCCGTGGTCGGGGGCCTCGGCGCCGTGGCCCCGGAAGGCCAGCAGCCACAGCCGGGCCGCGTAGGCGGCGGTGAGAACCGCGGTGAGCAGGCCGGCGACGAGGACGATCCAGCCGGCCGCGGCGGGGGCGTGCCCGGTGTGGCCGGTCGAGACGTGCTCGGCGGCGCCGAGGACGGTCTCCTTGGAGAAGAAGCCGCTGAAGGGCGGGATCGCGGCGAGCGCGAGGAGGGCCACGGTGATCGTCCAGAAGGCGTCCGGGACGCGGTCGCGCAGGCCGCTCGTGCGGGACATGGCGGCCAGCGAGTTGGTGCCGGCCGCGTGGATGATCACGCCGGCCGCGAGGAACAGCAGGGCCTTGAAGGCGCCGTGGGAGAGGAGGTGGAAGACGGCGGCACCGCGGTCGCCGACGGCGAGGGCGCCGGTCATGTAGCCGAGTTGGCCGATCGTCGAGTAGGCGAGGACCCGTTTGATGTCGTCCTGGGCGAGCGCGGCGAGGCCCGAGCCGGCCATGGTGACGGCGGCCATGACGGCGAGGACGACCATCGCGGCCCGGGAGGCCTCGAACACCGGGAGGAGACGGGCGACGAAGTAGACACCGGCGGCGACCATGGTCGCGGCGTGGATGAGCGCGGAGACGGGTGTCGGGCCGGCCATCGCGTCCGGGAGCCAGGTGTGCAGCGGGAACTGCGCCGACTTGCCGGCCACGCCGGCCAGGAGCAGCAGGGCGATGGGCGTGGGGTGGTCGAGTCCGCCGCGGGCGACCGTGGCGAGGACCTCGGTGATCCGGAAGGAGCCGGCGTCGGTGGCGAGGGCGAACAGACCGATGAGGAAGGGGACGTCGCCGAGCTTGGTGACGAGGAAGGCCTTGATGGATGCGGCGCGGGCCTCCGGGGTCTCCCAGTAGTGGCCGACCAGGAAGTAGGAGCAGATGCCCATCACCTCCCAGCCGACCAGCAGCACGATCAGGTCGCCCGAGTAGACGACGAGGAACATCGCGGAGGTGAACAGGGAGACGAGGGCGGCGTACGAGGGGTAGCGCGGGTCGTCGCGCAGGTAGCCCGTCGAGTAGATCTGCACGCAGGTGGCGACGAGGCCGACCAGGGTGGCGACGAGGGCGGCGAAGCCGTCGACGTACAGGGCGAGTTCGATCGGGACGGAGCCGGTGGGCGTCAGCTCGGTGGCGGCGTCGACGGCCGCGTTCCCGCCCTGGCGTACCGCGACGGTCGCGGCCAGGACGAGGGAGGCGAGGGTCGGCAGGACGGCGAGCGGGCGCACGAAGCCGGGGGCGGTGCGGCCGAGGAGCAGGCCGGCGACGGCGCCGAGGAACGGCAGGAGGGGGACGAGGACGGCGAGGGTGGTCGTGGTCACGCGGTGGCCTCAGCCTTCTCGGCCGTGGGTGCGGTGCCGTCGTCCGCGGGGGGCCGGCCGCCCCCGGCGCCGTCGTGGCCCTCGGCGGTGTCGCGGAGCCTGTCGATGTCCGCGGTGCCGTGGTTGCGGTGGACGGCGAGGACGATGGCCAGGCCGATGCCGATCTCGGCGGCGGCGATGGCGATGGTGAACAGGGTCAGGGCCTGACCGGAGTGCAGGGTCTCCTCGGCGGTCCGGCTGAGCCAGACGTCGAAGGCGACGAGGTTCAGGTTGACGGCGTTGAGCATCAACTCGACCGACATCAGGACCAGGATCGCGTTGCGGCGTGCGAGGACGCCGTACAGGCCGGTGCAGAAGAGGAGGGCGGAGAGGACGGCGGGATAGGCGAGGTGCATCAGTGGGCGCCTTCCTGCTCGGCCGGATTTTTCCGGGCATCCGGGACGGACCGGGAACTCTTGCCGGTGTCCCGGGAGTTCAGAGGGGGAGAGCTCGACTCCGCCTTCGCCTTGCGGGACAGGACGATCGCGCCGACCAGGGCCGCGAGGAGCAGGACGGAGAGGGCCTCGAAGGGCAGGACCCAGTTCTGGAAGAGGCTCGCGCCGGTGACCTCGGTGGAGCCGGCGGCCGGGCCGTCGAGGTCGATCCAGGTGGTGCGGAAGGCGTCGACGACGACCCAGACGAGGGCGGCCGCGGCGGCGACGGCGACCGTGAGGGCGGCCCAGCGGTTGCCGGAGTCCGCGTCCGGGGAGCGGCCGATGGGCGCTCTGGTGAGCATCAGACCGAAGAGGAGGAGGACGACGACGGAACCCACGTAGATCAGTACCTGCACCCAGGCGATGAACTCCGCGGTGAGCAGGAGGTACTCGACGGCCAGTCCGCCGAGGGCCACCACCAGCCAGAGGGCGGCGTGCACCAGCTGTTTGGTGGTGACGGTGACGAGGGCGGCGCCGAAGGTCACCAGGCCGACGAGGACGAAGGCGATCTCCACGCCGGTCGGGGAGAGGAAGCCGTGGGGTGCCTGAGCGAGGGTCACGCCTCGCCTCCCTGGGGGTTGTCCGGTGTGGGCGGAGTGGCCCGGCCCGCCTGGGTGTCCCGCGGTGTCGGGGGCGTGCGCGTCTCCGCCTCGGTCCCCGTCTCCGGGGCGGTCCGGGCGGCGGCCAGCTTCTCGGCCGTCTTGCGGGCGGCGGCGATCTCCTTCGGTTCCTCCGCGCCGGGGTCGAGGGCGGGCGGGGCCGGCACGGTCCACATCCACTCGCGGAGTTTGTCCCGCTCGTGGGTGAGTTCGCGGATGTCGGTCTCGGCGTACTCGAACTCCGGGGACCAGAACAGCGCGTCGAAAGGACAGACCTCGATGCAGATGCCGCAGTACATGCACAGGGAGAAGTCGATGGCGAAGCGGTCGAGGACGTTGCGGCTGCGTTCGCGGCCGCCGGGGGTCGCCGCCGGGACCGTCTCCTTGTGGGAGTCGATGTAGATGCACCAGTCCGGGCACTCGCGGGCGCACAGCATGCAGACCGTGCAGTTCTCCTCGAACAGACCGATCACCCCGCGGGTGCGGGGCGGGAGGTCGGGCTGGACGTCCGGGTACTGCTCGGTGACGGTCTTCCGCGTCATCGTGCGCAGGGTGACGGCCAGGCCTTTGGCGAGGCCGGATCCGGGGATCGAGAGACGGGGCCGCGCGGAGGGCGTCGTCGAGGAGTGGTGGTCGGGTGACGGGCGGGACACTAGGAGATCACCACCTTGACGACGCCGGTGAGGGCGATCTGGGCGAGGGAGAGGGGGACGAGGAGGGTCCAGGACAGCTTCTGGAGCTGGTCCTCGCGCAAGCGGGGGTAGGTGACGCGCAGCCAGATCACGACGAAGGCGAGGACGGCGGACTTCAGCAGGGTCCAGACCCAGCCGAGGCCGTCGGCGCCCCAGGGGCCGTGCCAGCCACCCAGGAAGAGGACGGTGGTCAGACCGCACAGGACGACGATCCCGGCGTACTCGGCGAGGAGGAACAGGGCGAAGCGGAGGCCGGTGTACTCGGTGTAGGCGCCGAAGATGATCTCCGAGTCGGCGACGGGCATGTCGAACGGGGGGCGCTGCAGCTCGGCGAGACCGGCGACGAAGAAGACGATCGCGCCGACGATCTGCCAGGGCAGCCACCACCACTCGAAGGCGTCGACGATCCCGGGGAGGGACACCGTGCCGGCCGCCATGGCGACGGAGGCGGCGGTGAGCAGCATCGGAAGTTCGTAGGCGAGGAGCTGGGCGGCGGTGCGCAGGCCGCCGAGGAGGGAGAACTTGTTGGCGCTGGCCCAGCCGGCCATGAGCGAGCCGAGGACACCGACGCCCATGACGGCCAGGACGAAGAAGACGCCGGCGTCGACCACCTCGCCGACGGCGCCCTCGCCGGGGCCGACGGGGATGGCGAGGAGCACCAGGAGGTACGGGAGCAGGGCCACGGCGGGGGCCAGCTGGAAGATACGGCGGTCCGCGCCCGCGGGGACGATGTCCTCCTTCTGCGCGAACTTCACGCCGTCCGCGATGAGCTGGGCCCAGCCGTGGAAGCCACCGGCGTACATCGGGCCGAGGCGGCCCTGCATGTGGGCCATCACCTTGTGCTCGGCCTGACCGACGATCAGGGGGAAGGTGAGGAAGACGACGAAGACGATCAGGAGCCGCAGGGCGACGTCGAGAGCGTCGTTCACTGCGGGCCTCCCTGGGGATTCGTGGGGGTGTCGTTGCCGGGGCGGTCGGTGTCGGAGTGGTCGGTGTGGGGGCGGTCGACCCCGGAGTGGTCGTCCCCGGGTGCGGCGTCCGGGTCGTCCGGGTGATCCGTGTCGGGGTCGGGGTCGGGATGCTCCGGGTCCGGTTGCCGGTCGTCGAACGCGGGGCGGGCGTGGTGCCAGGGAGCGTCGGCGCTGCGGGGAGCCTGTGCGCGGCGGGACGCCCCGCCGCCGGTGACCGGCCGGCGGACGGTGGAACCTTCGGAAGCGGCCGACGAGGCGGGTGGGCCGGAGCGGTCGGACGGGCCGGAGCGGTCGAAGGAGTCGGACGGGTCGGACGACGCCGCATCGCGTGGAGCCGCGGGAGGTTCGGGCGCCGAGGGAGCCAGGGCCTCCAGGGCCGAGGGCTCCGGGGCCGAGGGCTCCAGGGCCGAGGCTTCCGGGGCCGGGGACTTGTCGTGCGGAGGCGTCTCCTCCGGAGACAAGTGCCCCGTCCGCTGGGAGGCCGACCCTCCGCTCGCGCTTCGGGAACGGCGGGGGCCGGATCCGGAGGTGCTCCGGGGAGGAACCGGAGCCGGAGCGCCTCCGGTTCCGGCCGCCGACGGGGTCCCCGGTCCGGCGATGGGCCGGGTCGGGGTCCGGTCGGAGGACTGGCTGACCGAGCCCTCGGCGGCCGTCCGCGCTCGTCGTGCGGGGCGTGCGGGCGCGGGGGGCGGCACTTCCGTGGCCGCGGCGGGCGGTGCCTTCTCGGCCTCGGACGCGGCAGGCCGGTCTGCCGCCGGGCTCGCCTCTTCGCCCGCCGGGCGGCCCGTTTCCAGGCCGGCTTCCCGACCGGTTTCCCGCGCTGCCGTCCGGCCGGCCGGTCGCTCCGTCACCCGGCCGACCGACTGTTCTGCCGCCTGGCCGGTTGTCTGGCCGGTTGTCTGACCGGTCGGCTGCTCCGTCTTCTGGCTGGCCGAGCCCTCGGACGCCGTTCGTGCTCGCCGGACCGGGCGGTCGCCCGCCGGGCGGGCCGGGCGGTCGCCGGGGGCCGTGCGGGGTGCTCGGACGGGGCGGGCGGGGGCCGCGGGGAGCCGGCCCTTCAGGGGGCCCCACTCATTGGGGTCGGGGACTCCCGGGGGGAGCATCTGGCGGCGCTTGGGGCCGCCGTGCTCGGACTCGCCGGGTTCCTTCGCGCCCGGCCAGGCCTTGGCGACGCGGGCGGCGAGGACGAAGTCCTTGCGGAGGGGGTGGCCCTCGAAGTTCTCGGGGAGGAGGAGGTGGTCCAGGGCGGGATGGTCGTCGAAGACGACGCCGAACATCTCGTGGGTCTCGCGCTCGTGCCAGGCCGCGCCCGCGTAGACGTCCACGGCGGAGGCGAGCGCCGGCGCCTCGTGGGGGACCGTCGTACGCAGCAGCAGCCGGCGGACCGGCCCCAGGGCGACGACGTGGGCCGAGACGCGGAAGCCGGTGCCCGGTTCGTCGACCGCGCTGAGCCAGTCGAAGTAGGTGCAGGACAGCCGGTCGCGGGCCGCGAGCAGTGCCGCGGTCCAGGACTGCGGCGGTACGTCGACCGTCAGGAGGTCGTACGACTCCTCGGCGGTGGCCTCCGGGCCGAAGAGTTCCTCGGCGGGGGCGGGGAGCCAGCCGACGGTGGTCATCGGGCGTCCCCCTCAGCGTCTCCGGCCGCGCCTCTCTCCACGGCCGGCGGCCGGACGAGCCCGCTCTGGAGGGCCGCCGCCGAGGGACGGTCGGTGGCGGTGGCGTAGCGCTCCCCCAGCGACTCGCGGGCGATCTTCTCCTGGAGCTTGAGGATGCCCTGGAGCAGCGCCTCGGGGCGTGGCGGGCAGCCGGGGACGTACACGTCGACGGGGATGATCTGGTCGACGCCCTTGGTGACGGAGTAGGAGTCCCAGTAGGGGCCGCCGCAGTTGCTGCACGCGCCGAAGGAGATGACGTACTTCGGCTCGGGCATCTGTTCGTAGAGGCGCTTGACGGCCGGGGCCATCTTGTCCGTGACCGTGCCGGAGACGACCATCAGGTCGGCCTGGCGCGGGCCGGGCGCGAAGGGGATGACGCCCAGGCGGATGAAGTCGTGGCGGGCCATGGAGGCGGCGATGAACTCGATCGCGCAGCAGGCGAGGCCGAAGTTGAAGACCCAGAGCGAGTAGCGGCGGCCCCAGTTCAGGACGACCTTCATCGGCTCCGGGGCGAGACGGGCGAGGACGCCGAGCCTCCCCCGCTCCCGGCTCTGCTCCGGACCCGGCTCCCGGCCCTGCTCGGTCGGGGGGATCCGCACCGGGTCGGGAAGCGGCACCGGCTCGGGAGTCGCCGTCGGCTCGGGGGTGGGCGGGTTCACGTCCATGTCAGGACGCCCTTCTTGTAGGCGTACAGCAGGCCCACGGCCAGGAAGCCGAGGAAGACGAACATCTCCACGAGCGTGGCCGCGCCGTAGCCGGGGGCGGCGAAGACCGTCGCCCAGGGGAACAGGAAGATCGAGTCGACGGCGAAGACGACGTAGAGGAAGGCGTAGACGTAGTAGCGGACCTGGGTGTGGGCCCAGCCCTCGCCGACGGGGTCGACGCCGCACTCGTACGTCAGGAGTTTCTCGGGGGTGGGGACCACGGGGCGCAGCAGACGGCCCGCGCCGAACGCGACCGCGACGAAGAGCACGCCGATGACGGCGAGGAGTCCGACGACCGCGTAGGAGTCGAAGTAGTCCGACGCCACGACGACCGTGGGTTCTCCCAGCGCTGCTTGCGACGACTGCGGCACGGTCCGTCCCTCGCTCCCCGACCCGACCTCGGCCTGTTCGACGATCTGTACGCACGGGAGTCTAGGGCCTGATAAAGACACGGTAAGCAGGCCGTCACAGCCGGGGCCAGGGGGGTGGGGTTTTCCCCAGGGGTTCCCGGCGGCGAACTCCATGGCGCGGGGACGCGTCGCACGGCACGCTGACGCACATGACCGTATCCAAAGCCGCTCCCACGGCCGCGCGTCCGCGCGCCGTGCCCGCCGTGCCCGCCGTCGGCCCGGGTGCGCCGGGGCGCGACGCGCCGTTGCCGCGCGTCCGGTTCGCCTACGACCCGCAGACGTGGAAGGAGATCGTCCACCTCCTGACGAACCTGCCCCTGTCGGTCGTCGGCTTCGTCTACGTCATGACGGTGCTGTTCACCGGCGCCACGCTGACGCTCACGGTGGTCGGGCTGCCGCTCCTCGCGCTCGGGCTGCTGGGGGCGCGGCTGATGGGCCGGTTCGAGCGGGGCCGGGCACGGATGCTGCTCGCGGTGCGGGTCGACGAGCCGAGCCCGCTGCCGCTGCGCCGGGCGGGCAACGTCCTCCAGGGCATGTGGCTGGTCCTGAAGGACCCGGTGGCCTGGCGGACGGTGCTGTACGACTTCATCCGGCTGCCGTGGGGGATCCTCACCTTCCTGGTGACGATGGTGTCGTTGTTCGTGCTGTGGCCGGTGCTGCCCTTCCTCGCGCGCGGGCTGACCAACGCGGACCGGGCGATGGTGCGGGCCCTGCTGTGTCCCTCGGACGAGCTGGAGCGGCGGATCGCGGAACTGGAGTCCGACCGGGGAGTCGTGGTGGACACCGCCGCGGCGGATCTGCGGCGGATCGAACGGGATCTGCACGACGGCGCGCAGGCGCGGCTGGTCAATCTGGCGATGGGGCTCGGCCTGGCCAAGGAGAAGCTGCTGGAGGACCCGGACGCGGCCTCGGTGATGGTCGAGGAGGCGCACGGCGAGGTGAAGCTCGCCCTCCAGGAGCTGCGGGACCTGGCGCGGGGGATCCATCCGGCCGTGCTGACCGACCGGGGGCTGGACGCGGCACTGTCGTCGGTGGCCTCGCGGTGCACGGTGCCGGTGCAGGTGACGGCCGAGCTGCCGGCGCGGCCGGCGCCGGCCATCGAGGGCATCGCCTACTTCACCGTCTCCGAACTGCTCCAGAACGTCAGCAAGCACAGCGGGGCGAAGTCGGCGTCGGTCGACGTGTGGCGGGTGGAGGACCGGCTCCTCATCCAGGTGTCCGACGACGGCCGGGGCGGTGCGCGGCTCGACGGCGGATCGGGGATGCGAGGTCTGGCGGACCGGCTGGGCGCCGTGGACGGCCTGTTCATCGTGGACTCCCCGGCCGGGGGGCCCACGACCGTGACGGCTGAGTTGCCCTGGCGGGACCGGACGGAGCCGGCGGAGCCGACGGGGTAGGCGACCCCGCCACCGGGCACCGCGGGGCGCCGCCGGGTATCACGGGGCGACCCCGGGCGTCGGGCCCGTGCGGCCTGCCGGCCCCGACGCCCGGGGTGGGGAAAACCCCCCTCCCGAGACGCCGACGGACTCCATGGCCCGCGGGGACGGCGTCGAGGAGGGTGGAGGCAGGAAACGACACCCGCGGACGAGACGAGCGGAACGGACGACGCCGATGGCCACGCAGTACGGGCAGTACGGGGACCACCTGGACCACGGGAGCCACGGGGACCACCTGAGCCACGGGGACCACCCGGACCACGGGAACCACCTGCGCCACGGGGACCACAAGGACCACGGCAGTCACTCGCGGCACGAGGGTGCGCCCGGCTTCGAGGCCGGTGGACGGCGGCGGCACCGGCTGCCGGCCGCGCTGCGGGCGCCGGTCGAGGCACGTGCCTGGCGGGAGTTCTTCTACGTGCTGCTGAGCCTGCCGATCAGCATCGTGCTGTTCACCTTCGCGGTCACGATGCTGTCGTTGGGGGCGGGCCTGCTGGTGACGTTCCTCGGAATTCCGGTGCTGGCCGCGGGGCTGGCGGCGTGCCGCGGCCTCGGGTCGGTGGAACGGGCTCGGGCGCGGGGGCTGCTGGGACTGGACGTGGCCGCGCCGGAGCCGTTGCGGCCGCGGGGCCGGGGGCTGCTGGCGTGGACGGGCGCGGTGCTCAGGAGCGGCGCGTCCTGGCGTCACCTCCTGTACGCGGTGCTGCACCTGCCGTGGGCGATGTTCTCCTTCTGCGTCGCGGTCGTGTTCTGGGTGTACGGCTGGGCGACGCTGACGTATCCGCTGTGGTTCTGGCTCTTCCCGCTGTACGGCGGGCAGGGCGGGCTTCAGCTGTACGGCGACGAGGAGCACCGGGTGTACCTGGACAACCCGTTCGAGATCACCGTGACGGCGTTGGTGGGGCTGTTGTTCACGCTGGCCACGCCGTGGATCGTGCGGGCGCTGACCACGGTGGACCGGGTGATGGTGCACGGGCTGCTCGGGCCGTCGCGGCTGGCGTCGCGGGTGGTGGAGCTGGAGTCCGACCGGGGGACCGTGGTCGACACGGCGGCCGCCGACCTGCGGCGGATCGAGCGGGACCTGCACGACGGGGCGCAGGCGCGGCTGGTGGCGCTGGCGATGGATCTGGGCCTCGCGAAGGAGAAGCTGCGGGAGGACCCGCGGGAGGCGGCACGGATGGTGGACGAGGCGCACGGCGAGGTGAAGACGGCGTTGCAGGAGTTGCGGGACCTGGCGCGGGGGATCCATCCGGCCGTGCTGACCGACCGGGGGCTGGACGCGGCGCTGTCGTCGGTGGCCTCGCGGTGCACGGTGCCGGTGCGGGTGGAGGTGGACCTGGTGGAGCGGCCCGCCGCGGCGATCGAGGGGATCGCGTACTTCACGGTCTCCGAGCTCCTGCAGAACGTCAGCAAGCACAGCGGGGCGAGGTCGGCGTCGGTGGACGTGTGGCGGGCCGAGGACCGGTTGCTGGTGCAGGTGAGCGATGACGGGGCGGGCGGCGCGGACGCCTCCGGCGGGTCGGGGCTGGCCGGGCTGGCCGGGCGGCTCGACGCGGTGGACGGGATCCTGGTGGTGGACTCCCCGGTCGGCGGGCCGACGCGGGTGACGGCGGAGCTGCCCTGGCGGGGTGGGGAGTAGGGGGTTCCGCGCCCCCGCCGCCGCCCCGCCCTTCCCGTCCCCAAGGGCTCCGCCCCCGTACCTGGCGGGGGCTCCCTCCTCCTCCCCCGCCCCCGCACCCCGCACCCCGCGCTCGCACGGGAACACGGCGGAACCCGCCCCCTGCGCCCCGCGCGGAACCCCGCCCCACTCCCGTACGGGCTCCGGACCCCGCCCCGCCCCACCCCCGTACGGGCTCCGGACAGGTCTCCAGCCCTCGCGTCCCGCGTCGGGCCCCGCCCCGGCGCCCCGTACGGACATCGCCCGGATGTCGCCCGGATGTCGCCCGGATCCTGCCCCGACCTCACCCGTGTCCCGGCCGGGGCACCACCCCCGGTCCAGTCGGACGCTGTGTCTCCACCAGTCGTTCGTGGTCGGCTTCGGACGCGGGTCGGAGGGCCGGCAGGCCTGAGGGCTCCCGCTGCCGAAGATTTCCCGTGGTCGTCGCCGGTCCGCCCCGGCGCGCGGCGATTGCTGGGATGCTGGGGCTGTTCCGTGGACGGACGGGTCTCGCGGACGGGTCGTGGCTGGGGGGCCGGAGAGCGTGGAGGTCAGGGTGCGGGTGGTCATCGCCGAGGACTCGGTGTTGCTGCGGGAGGGGCTGACGCGGTTGCTGACGGACCGGGGGCACGATGTGGTCGCCGGGGTCGGGGACGCCGAGGCGCTGGTGAAGACGGTCACCGAGCTGGACGCGGAGGGTGCGTTGCCCGACGTGGTCGTGGCCGACGTGCGGATGCCCCCGACGCACACCGACGAGGGGGTGCGGGCGGCCGTGCTGCTGCGCAGGTCGCATCCGGGGCTCGGGGTGCTGGTGCTGTCGCAGTACGTGGAGGAGAGGTACGCCACCGAACTGCTGGCCGGTTCCAGCCGCGGGGTGGGTTACCTGCTCAAGGACCGGGTCGCGGAGGTGCGGGAGTTCGTGGACGCGGTGGTGCGGGTGGCCGAGGGGGGCACGGCCCTGGACCCCGAGGTGGTCGCGCAGCTGCTCGGACGCAGCCGCAAGCAGGACGTGCTGGCCGGGCTGACCCCGCGGGAGCGGGAGGTGCTGGGGCTGATGGCCGAGGGGCGGACGAACTCGGCGATCGCCAGGCAGCTGGTGGTGAGCGACGGCGCGGTGGAGAAGCACGTCAGCAACATCTTCCTGAAGCTCGGGCTGTCCCCGAGCGACGGGGATCACCGGCGCGTTCTCGCCGTCCTCACCTATCTCAATTCCTGAGGACGGCGGAAGAGCGCTTTTTCTTCGTCGTGCCTTCTCGCACATCCCGGGCGGTCGGAAATCATGGCACGTCGGGACGCCGGGCCGGTCCAGGGCAGTGACCGTCGTGCGAATGGCCGAGGAAGGCGACCCTTACAGACGTAGGGTTGATCCAGGGAGGGTCTGTGGGAAGGACGCTCCCCCGGACAGCCGCCTCGAGGGAGGTCCAGTTCAGTGACCAGTCAGGTCAGCAGCCCAGCGGAACAGGCCGACGGCAGCGACGGAACGGACGCAGCCGTCGTGGGAGAGCAGCGCAAACCGGGCGGGACGAAGGACGTACGCCGTCTCGACCGGGTGATCATCAGGTTCGCGGGGGACTCGGGTGACGGCATGCAGCTCACCGGGGACCGCTTCACCTCGGAGACGGCGTCGTTCGGCAACGACCTGTCGACGCTGCCGAACTTCCCCGCCGAGATCCGGGCGCCCGCCGGCACCCTCCCCGGCGTGTCCTCGTTCCAGCTGCACTTCGCCGACCACGACATCCTCACGCCGGGTGACGCGCCGGACGTGCTGGTCGCGATGAACCCGGCGGCGCTGAAGGCGAACATCGGCGACGTGCCGCGCGGCGCGGAGATCATCGTCAACACGGACGAGTTCAGCAGACGGGCGATGCAGAAGGTGGGGTACGCGGCCTCGCCGCTGGAGGACGGGTCCCTCGACGGTTACCAGATCCACCCGGTCCCGCTGACCACACTGACCGTCGAGGCCCTCAAGGATTTCGACCTCACCCGCAAGGAGGCCGAGCGCAGCAAGAACATGTTCGCGCTCGGCCTCCTGTCGTGGATGTACCACCGGCCGACCGAAGGGACCGAGAGGTTCCTGAGGTCGAAGTTCGCGAAGAAGCCGGACATCGCGGCCGCCAACATCGCGGCGTTCCGGGCGGGCTGGAACTTCGGTGAGACGACCGAGGACTTCGCGGTCAGTTACGAGGTCGCCCCGGCGGCGAAGGCGTTCCCCGTCGGCACCTACCGGAACATCTCCGGGAACCTGGCGCTGGCGTACGGGCTGATCGCCGCCTCGCGGCAGGCCGACCTCCCGCTGTTCCTCGGCTCGTACCCGATCACGCCGGCCTCGGACATCCTGCACGAGCTGAGCCGGCACAAGAACTTCGGCGTGCGCACCTTCCAGGCCGAGGACGAGATCGCGGGCATCGGCGCGGCGCTCGGGGCCGCCTTCGGCGGGTCGCTGGCGGTGACCACGACCTCCGGTCCCGGGGTGGCGCTGAAGTCGGAGACCATCGGGCTCGCCGTGTCGCTGGAACTGCCGCTGCTGGTCGTCGACATCCAGCGGGGCGGGCCGTCGACCGGTCTGCCGACCAAGACCGAGCAGGCGGACCTGCTGCAGGCGATGTTCGGGCGCAACGGCGAGGCCCCGCTCCCGGTGGTCGCGCCCCGCACGCCCGCCGACTGCTTCGACGCCGCCCTGGAGGCGGCCCGGATCGCGCTGACGTACCGCACACCGGTGATGCTGCTGTCCGACGGCTACCTCGCCAACGGCTCCGAGCCCTGGCGGATCCCCGAGCTGGACGAGCTGCCGGATCTGGCCGTGCAGTTCGCGCAGGGCCCCAACCACACCCTGGAGGACGGCTCCGAGGTCTTCTGGCCGTACAAGCGCGACCCGCGGACCCTCGCCCGGCCGTGGGCGGTGCCGGGCACGCCGGGCCTGGAGCACCGGATCGGCGGGATCGAGAAGCAGGACGGCACCGGCAACATCTCCTACGACCCCGCCAACCACGACTTCATGGTCCGTCTCCGGCAGGCCAAGATCGACGGCGTCGACGTGCCGGACGTCGAGGTCGACGACCCGCACGGGGCGGGGACCCTGGTCCTGGGCTGGGGCTCCACCTACGGGCCGATCACCGCGGCGGTACGGCGACTGCGGGCGGCCGGGGAGCCGGTCGCCCAGGCCCACCTGCGGCACCTGAACCCGTTCCCGAAGAACCTGGGCGCGGTACTGAAGGCGTACGACAAGGTCGTGGTCCCGGAGATGAACCTGGGCCAGCTCGCCACCCTGATCCGGGCGAGATACCTGGTCGACGCGCGTTCGTACAACCAGGTCAACGGCATGCCGTTCAAGGCGGAACAGCTCGCCTCGGCTCTCAAGGAGGCCATCGATGGCTGAGACGTCCACGGAAGGCGCGGGCACGATCGAGGCGCTCTCCCTCGTCCCCAGGGCCGAGGGCCGCCAGACCATGAAGGACTTCAAGTCCGACCAGGAGGTCCGCTGGTGCCCCGGCTGCGGTGACTACGCGATCCTGGCCGCCGTCCAGGGCTTCATGCCGGAACTGGGGCTGGCCAGGGAGAACATCGTCTTCGTCTCGGGCATCGGCTGCTCCTCGCGTTTCCCGTACTACCTGAACACCTACGGGATGCACTCGATCCACGGGCGGGCCCCGGCGATCGCGACCGGGCTCGCCACCAGCCGGCGCGACCTGAGCGTGTGGGTGGTGACCGGGGACGGGGACGCCCTGTCCATCGGCGGCAACCACCTCATCCACGCCCTGCGGCGCAATGTGAACCTCAAGATCCTGCTGTTCAACAACCGGATCTACGGGCTGACCAAGGGGCAGTACTCGCCCACCTCCGAGGTCGGAAAGATCACCAAGTCGACGCCGATGGGCTCGCTGGACGCGCCGTTCAACCCGGTGTCGCTGGCGCTCGGCGCGGAGGCGTCGTTCGTGGCGCGCACGATCGACTCCGACCGCAAGCACCTGACGGAGGTGCTGCGCCGGGCCGCCGCCCATCCGGGCACGGCGCTGGTGGAGATCTACCAGAACTGCAACATCTTCAACGACGGCGCCTTCGACGCGTTGAAGGACCGGGAGACGGCCGAGGAGGCGGTGATCCGGCTGGAGCACGGCCGGCCGATCCGGTTCGGCGCCGACGGGTCCAGAGGGGTCGTGCGCGACCGTGCGACCGGCGATCTGGAGGTGGTGACGGTGACCGCGGAGAACGAGGCCGAGGTCCTGGTCCACGACGCGCACTCCGCGTCCCCGACCACGGCGTTCGCGCTGTCCCGGCTGGCCGACCCGGACACCCTGCACCACACGCCGATCGGCGTCCTGCGCTCCGTCGAGCGGCCGGTCTACGACACCCAGATGTCCGACCAGCTCGACGCGGCCGTCGACCGCCACGGCAAGGGGGACCTGGCGGCGCTGCTGGCGGGCGGGGACACCTGGACGGTCGTCGGCTGAACGGCGGCGGCGCACCGCACACGTCACAGGCGCACGCGTCACAGGCGGCGCGCCGCACGCGTCACAGGCGTCACGGGCGCCGTGCGCGTCGTACGAGGGCCCGGAACCACGGCGGTTCCGGGCCCTCGCGCGCGCCCGGACACCTGGACCCAGCCACACTTACCCTGACGCCAGTACCTTACTTCAAAGTGGGTACTTTCCCTCAGTTAGCGCACCCCTTAGGGTTAGTTCCAGATCGCACCCCCCTCAAGGAGTTCCGCATCATGAGCATCGTCGTCACCGGAGCCACCGGACACCTCGGCCGTCACGTCGTGGAGCAGTTGCTGGAGAAGGTCCCCGCCGGGGAGATCACGGCCGTCGTGCGGGACGAGGCCAGGGCCGCGGACCTGGCCGGGCGCGGCGTGAGGCTCGCGGTCGCCGACTACAACGCCCCCGAGACCTTCGACGGGCTGTTCGCCGCGGGCGACAAGGTCCTGCTGATCTCGGGCAACGAGTTCGACAAGGGCCGCCCGGCCCAGCACCAGGTCGTCATCGACGCCGCCGCGGCGGCGGGCGTCGCACTGCTGGCGTACACGAGCGCGCCCGGCAGCCTGAGCGCCGCGCTGGCCGACGACCACCGCGCCACCGAGAAGGCGCTGCTGGCCTCCGGTCTCCCCTACAGCCTGCTGCGCAACGGCTGGTACCACGAGAACTACACCGAGAACCTCGCCCCGGTGCTGGCGCACGACGCCGTTGTCGCCGCCGCCGGTGACGGCCGCGTCTCCTCCGCCTCCCGCGCCGACTACGCCGCCGCCGCGGTCGCCGTACTGACCGGCGAGGGGCACGAGAACACCACGTACGAGCTGGGCGGCGACGAGGCGTGGAGCTTCGCGGAGTACGCGGCCGAGCTGAGCCGGCAAACCGGCCGGGAGATCGCCTACAACGCCGTGCCCGTCGAGGCCCTGGTCGGCATCCTGACCGGCGCCGGGCTGCCCGGGCCGTTCGCCGAGATCCTGGCCGGCGTGGACGCGTCCATCGAGAAGGGCGAGCTGGTCGTCACCACCGGCGACCTGTCCCGGCTGGCCGGGCGCCCGACCACCCCGCTGTCCGAGGCGATCACCGCCGGGCTCGAGGGCTGACCCGCCGCGCCGCCCCCGCCTGTCACGACCGTATGGCGATACGGGCATGACAGACGGGGGTGTGCGGCGTTACCTTCGACCACGCGCGCCGGTCACGAGGCGGTGCGATCGTCAGAAGGAGGGGCCCGTGGCCGGGAACGCCAAGGCCGGTGAGAGCCGTACAGGCCTGCTGAACGGTTTCGCCGCCTACGGGATGTGGGGGATCGTCCCCCTCTTCTGGCCGCTGCTCAAGCCCGCCGGCGCGGGCGAGATCCTCGCCCACCGCATGGTGTGGTCCCTCGCCTTCGTCGCCGTCGCGCTGGTCGTCGTACGGCGCTGGAAGTGGGCCGGTGAGCTGCTGCGCCAGCCGCGCCGGCTCGCGCTCGTCACCGTGGCCGCCGCCGTCATCACGGTGAACTGGGGCGTCTACATCTGGGCCGTGAACAGCGGCCATGTCGTCGAGGCCTCCCTCGGCTACTTCATCAACCCGCTGGTCACCATCGCCATGGGCGTCCTGCTCCTGAAGGAGCGGCTGCGGCCCGTGCAGTGGGTGGCGGTCGGCGTCGGCCTGGCCGCCGTCCTCGTCCTGACCGTCGGGTACGGCCACCCGCCGTGGATCTCGCTCTGCCTCGCCTTCTCCTTCGCCGTCTACGGGCTGGTGAAGAAGAAGGTCGACCTCGGCGGGGTCGAGTCGCTGGCCGCCGAGACCGCGATCCAGTTCCTGCCGGCGCTCGGCTACCTGCTGTGGCTGTCGGCGCACGGCGGTTCCACCTTCACCGGCGAGGGCGTCGGGCACTCCGCGCTCCTCGCCTCCACCGGCATCGTCACCGCGCTCCCGCTGGTCTGCTTCGGCGCGGCGGCGATCCGGGTGCCGCTGTCCACGCTGGGCCTGCTGCAGTACATGGCGCCGGTCTTCCAGTTCCTGCTCGGCGTCGTGTACTTCGGCGAGGCCATGCCGCCCGAGCGCTGGGCGGGCTTCGCCCTGGTCTGGCTGGCGCTGGTGCTGCTCACCGGCGACGCGTGGCGCACCTCGCACCGGGCGGCCCGGGCGCTCCGGGCGTCCCGCCTGCTGGTCGCCGAGGCCGGGATGCCCGGCGCCGCCGCGCCGGGCGCCGCCGTGCCCGGTGCCGCCTCCCTCTCGGCCGGCGGCTCCGGCGCCGTGCGGGAGGACGACGGCGCGCCGTCCGCGGCCGAGGTACCCGAGGCCGAGGCCTCCCCCGTCGCCAAGCCGTAGACGGACGGCGGGGCGGCGGCACCAGCCCGCGTCCCGGCCGTCGCGGGGCGGCCGTCGCCGCCCGCCTCGGCCCTCGCGGGGCGCGTCCCGGCCGTCGTGAGGTGTCCGTCGCCGCCGTGGCCCCCGTCGCCGTGGCCCCCGTCGCCGTGGCCCCCGTCACCGGGGAGATGCCGGTGGCCGGATCCCGTCGGTGGTGCCCCGGTGGGATCCGGACGGGAGTCGCTGGTCGAGTCGTCCGCGGGCCCGGTGTGCCCGCACCTTCTCGCGGTTGCCGCGGTGTTCCGTCGCGCGCCGGCGGCGGCGGCCGGGGCGGGAGATGCCGACGAAGAGGAACCGGCAGTCGTGCGCGCCGCACTCGCGGACGCGGCGCGCGTGCGGGCCGGTGAAGAGGTCGACCGCGTCGCGGGCGACGGTCGAGAGCGCCTGGGTGCCGGTGGCGCCGGGGGTCCGGGCGCGGGTGCCGTCCGGGGTGAGGCGGGGGACGAGCGGGGCCTCGGCCGCGGCCGCGTCGAGAGCGCCGAGGTGTTCCGGCCGTCGCGGTCGGCCGTGGGCCCGGGCGGCCGTGGGCCCGGTCGGCCGTGGGCCCGGTCGGCCGTGGGCCCGGTCGGCCGTGAGGAGGAAGAGGGCTTCGCGCACGGCGCGCACCCGGCTCAGCTCCGCCTCCGAAACGATGAGTTCCAGCCCTTCGGGCAGACGGCTGCGGACGGCCCGGGCGACGAGGCCGGCGGGTTCGTGCGGCGCCTCGTGGCGGGCGAGGACGCCGGGGCCGCCGGTGACCGGCAGCTCCGGGCAGAGGGCGCCCGGGTCGAAGCGGTGGGGCCTGCCGTCGTGCGGGACCAGGATCAGGCCGGGGGGGCCGGCCGGCTTCCCGGGGCCACCTGCCGTCTCCTGACGTCCCGGCGTTTCCGTTGCCCGCGCGCTCGTGTGACCACTATGACTGGTTCCATGAGCGAGACACCCGCCGCGCAACCCACTCCCGTCCACTGGAAACTCGTCGTCGACTCCCTCGACCCGCACGCCCAGGCGGACTTCTGGGCCGCCGCGCTGCACTACGCGGTCGAGGACAACAGCGCGCTCGTCGAGCGCCTGCTGGGACTCGGCGCGCTGCCCGGCGCGGCGACCGTGGAGCACCACGGCCGCCCGGCCTTCCGGGACCTGATCGCCGTACGGCATCCCGCGGACCCCTTCGACGCGGACACCGGCACCGGGCTGGGGCGGCGGCTGCTGTTCCAGCGGGTGCCGGAGGAGAAGACGGTCAAGAACCGGCTCCACCTCGACCTGCACCCCGGCGCGGAGCGGCGGGAGGGTGAGGTCGAGCGGCTGACCGCGCTCGGGGCGAGCGTGCTGCGGAGGGTCGAGGAGCCGTCCGGGGCGTGGGTGGTGATGGCGGACCCGGAGGGGAACGAGTTCTGCGTGCAGTGAGCCGGGCGGGGGCCGGCGGGATCCGCCCCGGGCCGGTCCGAGGGCTCGAGGCGACCGGCGACGGCGGCTCAGCCCCGTGAACTGGCTGTCCAGATAGCACTCTTGACGGAGAGTTGGCCACAGCTTCACCATCCAGGCACCCCATTCACTGTGGGTTCGCCGTGGTCACCCCCGCGGGGAATCCCTCTGGAACCCGGAGCCCCCCACCATGAAGCTCTCCGTTTCCGGGCGGGCGGCGGCGACCGCCGTCGTCGCGGCCGCCTCGCTGTTCGCCACCGGATCCATAGCCGGCGCGGCGCCCGCCCCCGAGCCCGTCGCGATCGCCGCCGCACCGGACATCCCGGTGGCGAACGTCAAGGCGCACCTGACCCAGCTCCAGTCGATCGCCACCGCCAACGGCGGCAACCGCGCCCACGGCCGGACCGGCTACCGGGCCTCCCTCGACTACGCGAAGGCCAAGCTGGACGCCGCCGGGTTCACCACCACGATCCAGCAGTTCACCGCGTCCAGCCGGGTCGGCTACAACCTGATCGCCGACTGGCCGGGCGGCAACACCGACCAGGTCGTCATGGCCGGCGCGCACCTCGACAGCGTCACCTCCGGTGCCGGCATCAACGACAACGGGACCGGCTCCGCCGCCGTCCTGGAGGCCGCCCTCACCGTCGCCCGCACCGGTTACCAGCCCACCAAGCACCTGAGATTCGCCTGGTGGGGCGCGGAGGAACTCGGCCTGGTCGGCTCCAAGTACTACGTCAACAACCTGTCCTCCGCGAACCGCGCCCGCATCAGCGGCTACCTCAACTTCGACATGATCGGCTCGCCGAACCCCGGCTACTTCGTCTACGACGACGACCCGACCATCGAGAAGACCTTCAAGGACTACTTCGCGGGCATCGGCGTCGCCACGGAGATCGAGACCGAGGGCGACGGCCGCTCCGACCACGCGCCCTTCAAGAGCGCGGGCATCCCGGTCGGCGGCCTGTTCACCGGGGCGAGCCGCACCAAGACGGCGGCGCAGGTGACCAAGTGGGGCGGTACGGCCGGGCAGGCCTTCGACCGCTGCTACCACTCCTCCTGCGACACCACCGCCAACGTCAACGACACGGCGCTCAACCGCAACGCGGACGCGCTGGCGTACGCGGTGTGGACGCTGTCGCAGTAGGCGCGTACCCGGCGGGGCCCGGACCCCGGCCCCGCCGGCCCGGACCCCGGCCGCGCGATCCCCGGTTCCGCGATCCCCGGCCGCGCGCTCCCTAGCCTCGCGAGCCCGCGCCCGCGTCGTGGGCCCGGCGGGCCAGCCGGGTCATCCGGGACCGGGCCGACTCCCACTCCTCGGCGTCGTCGGCGGCCGGACCGCCCTCGGTGACCAACTCGTTCCACAGACCGAGGAGTTCGGTGCCCAGGTTCAGGCCCTGGAAGGGGTCGCGCACGGCCCGCCAGGCCGTCGCCGCGCTCTGCACGTTGCCGTACGCGGCCTCCGCGTCCCGGTTGCGGCGGTGGATGCCGGCCAGGTCGAGCGAGAGGTGGAAGGAGCGGACCGGGTCGCCGGCCAGGTAGGCGATGTACGCGGCGAGTTCGCGCAGCCGGAGCACCTCGGGGTGCTCGGGTCCCAGCGTCGCCGAGGCCTCGGTCACGGTCCGCTCCGCGAGCGCCGCGGCCGTGTCCGTGCGTCCCGCCCGCACGGCCTCGTTGATCCGCGCCACCGGTTCGCCGAGCAGGGCGGGCGTCCCCTCGGTGCCGGGAAGCGGGCGCGGGTCGTCCCCGAGCACGGCCTCCGCCACGGCGTCGAAACCACGGGCGGGGGTCGGCCTGGGCTCGGGGTCGGGCTCGAAGCCCCGGGCCACTTCGGGGTCGAGGAGCGGCACGGGGTCGGCCGCCGGGCGCGGGACGGCGTCGGAGACGGCGCCCGGGACGGCGTCGGAGACCGGGTCCGGGACGGCGTCGGAGGCCGGGTCCGGGACGGCGTCGGAGACCGGGTCCGGAGCCGGGCCCGAGGCCTGTCCCGGGATCGGGATCGGGATCGGATCCGGGACCGGGGTCGGGACCGGGGTCGGGATCGCGTCGGGGACCGGGGACGGCCGGGAGACCTGAACCGGCTCCGGCGCGAGCCCGGGGCGGGCGTCCCGCGGGGCGCGGTCCATCACCGGCGGGGGACCGAAGACGCCCGCCGGGGCGGCCGCCACGCCCGGGACCCCGTCCCGCGGCTCGGCCGGCTCACGGCGCAGGAAGCGCGTGGGCCTGTCCGGTCCGGCGTGGGCCCGCCCCCCGGCGGGGGGCGCGGCCGGTGCCGGCGGGGCGGGCGCCCCTGCGGGCCGGGCCGCCGGCCGGTCGGCCGGCTCCCCCGACAGCCTGACGTCCGGCTCCGCCGGCGGGGTCGCCCGCAGGGGCTCGCCCGCGAAATGGCTGGATCCGTCCGGCTCGACGCGCAGCGGGACGACGTAGCCGATGCGCTCGTCGTGGACCGTGGCGAGCACCGGGTGCCCGGTGGCGAGGGCGATGCGGTGGAGGTGGCCGAGCACGGCCTGCTGGGGTTCCTGCCCGTCGGCGGCGACGACGGGGACGCCGCCGACGCTCGCCGGCCCGCCCCCCGGGACGCGCACGTCGAGCGGCGCCACCACGAGGGCCGGCCGCCCGTCGTCCTGCTGTGTCCGCTTCTTCTCGCGGCTGAGTCGAGACATCGGTTCCTCACCCTGACACATCGCCGTGCACGTACGTTGCACTCGTCACCCGTGCACCCAGGCGTACACGTACTGTTGAGTCTCTCCGGCCACGCCCGTCCGCGCGTCACCGCGGCGTCACAGCCTCGTTCCAAGGCTCGTGGCCGCGGGGAGCCGGCGGTGGTCCGGCCGCGCGGGCGGGCGGCGACGACGAGGAGTGCGCGCATGCGGACGACGGACGGCCGGCCGGGCCCGGAGATCTGGATCCGCGGTCCGGTGCCCGCGCCGGAGCCGCCACCGCGGCCGTACGGCGCGGCGGCCGGGCCCCGTCGCTTCTCCTGGCTCGGCACGCACGGCGGGTCCGGTGCCTCCACGCTCGCCGCGGTCTACGGCGGCCACGACTGCGGGCGTGACTGGCCCGGTCCGCACGACCCGCCGTCCGTGCTGCTCGTGGGCCGGACCCACGCGGGCGGACTGGATTCGGTGCTGCGGGCCCTGGAGGCCTTCCGGAGCGGGCGGGCCCCGGCGGGCCTCGACCTGGACGCGGTCGTCCTGGTCGCGGACGCGCCCGGCCGGCTGCCGCGTCCGCTGGCGCGGCGGGTACGGCTGCTCGAGTCGGCCGTCGACGTGTACCGGGTGCCGTGGGTCCAGGGCTGGCGCCTGGGCGACCTGTCGGGCCCTCCGCCCCGCGGGACGGAACCCCTCGTCCGCCTCACGGGCACGGCCGCCCGGCGGACGTCCTGAGCGCGGATCCGTCCGGATCGCGGAAACCCCCGCCGGTGTCTCCGCCGGCGCCCGCCTCCTCGGCCGTCGAGCTCGCGGCCGCCGTACGGCAGGGGCGGCTGCGGGCCGTCGACGTGGTGCGCCGGACTCTGGAGCGGATCGACCGGGCGGACCGCGCGCTGGGGGCGTTCGCCGAGGTGTGGGGGGACGCGGCGACGGAGCGGGCGGCCGAGGTGGACGCGCGGGTCACCGCCGGTGAACGGCTGCCGCTCGCCGGGGTGCCGATCGGGGTCAAGGGCCGGCACGGGCTGCGGACGGCGGAACCGCTGGTGGCCGCCGGGTGCGTACCGGTGGGCGCGACGGCCGTACCCGGGCCCGGAACCCCCTGGCGGACCTGGGGTCTCGGCGCCCACGGCCGCACCGTGAACCCCTGGCGGGCCGACCGCACGCCGGGCGGGTCCTCGGCTGGTGCGGCGGCGGCGGTCGCGGCCGGCCTGGTGCCGCTGGCGACCGGCGGCGACGGCGCCGGCTCGGTGCGCGTTCCGGCGGCCTGGTGCGGCGTCCTCGGCCTGAAGGTCACCAACGGCCGCTTCCCGTCCTCCGACCGTACGGGGCTGGCGGCACCGGGCGTCCTGACCCGGTACGCGGCGGACGCGGCGGCGTACTGGGCGGTGCTGTCCGGCCGGGCGGTGCCGTCCGGAGCGGGCCCAAAGGACGCCGGGGCGGTGCCGTCCGGAGCGGGCCCGGGGCGGCGGGGCGGGGCGCTCACCGCCGTCTTCTCCGCCGGTCTCGGGTTCGCCGACCCCCGCCCGGAGCCGCTGGCCCTCGCCCGGGCCGCCGCGGGCCGCCTCGCCGACGCCGGCGTCGTACGGCTGCCGCGGCCGGGGACGCCGGTACGGCTGGAGGACCCCGCACCCGTCTGGCTCGCGTTGCGCGGACCGGGCGCCACCCCGGCGGCGCGGGAGGCACGGGACGTCAACGACCGCCGGCTGGCCGCCCTCTTCGACCGGACGGACCTGCTGCTGACCCCCACGACCCCCGATCCCGCGCACGGCCACGAAGGCCCCGGGGACCGCTACTCGACGGCGCTGACGTGGGCGTTCAACCTGAGCGGGCATCCGGCGATCAGCATTCCGGCGGGGGTCGGCGCGGACGGCTGCCCGGTGGGGCTCCAGGCCGTGGCGGCGCACGGGCGGGAGGACGTGCTGCTGGCCCTGGCGGCGGCCTCGGAGGCGCTCACGGGGTTCCGGGCACCCCCTGGCACAATTTATTGCACGTGCATATGATGCAGATGCGCGTATTCACCGCACGCCGACCTTCTGGGGAACCCATGAGCACTCGCCGTTTCCTGTTCGTGCTGGGCAGCAGCCGCCCCGGCGGCAACACGGAGCAGCTCGCCCGCGCGGCCGCCGAACAACTGCCGGCCGACGTGGAGCAGGAGTGGATCAGCCTCGTCGAGCATCCGCTGCCCGACTTCGAGGACCGGCGCCACGACACCGACCACGTCCGTCCCACCGAGGGCGCGGCGGCCCTGCTGCTCGACGCCACGCTCGCGGCGACGGACATCGTGATCGCCTCGCCGCTGTACTGGTACACGCTGTCCGGGCAGGCCAAGCGCTACCTGGACCACTGGTCCGGCTGGCTGCGCACCCCCGGCGTCGACTTCGCGGCGACCCTCGCCGGACGCACCCTGTGGGGTGTCACGGTGCTCGCCGAGGAGGAGCGGGCGGTGGCGGACCCGCTGGTCGGCGCGTTGGGGAACTCGGCCGCGTACCTGCGGATGCGGTTCGGCGGGGTGCTGCTCGGGAACGGCAGCAAGCCGGGTGACGTCCTGGACGACGCGCGGGCGCTGGCCCGTGCGAAGACCTTCTTCGAGGGGCCGGCGCCGCTCGCCCGCTACACGTTCGAGACCGGCTGACGGCCTTCGCCCGCCCGCCGCGGGGAAGCCGGCGGGCGAAGGCCGTCACGCCGACACGCCCTCACGCCGACGCACCCTCGCTCCGACGCACCTTCGCTCCGGCACACCGTCACACCGTCACGCCGTCACGTCCTTCGCCGTGAACCGCGCCCAGGCCGCCGACCCGAACACGGCGACGTACACCGCCTGGAGTCCGAGGTTCTTGCGGATCTCCTCCCAGCGGACGGGGTCGCGCACGAGGTCGGCGAAGGACAGCCAGTGGTGGGAGAAGAGGTACGGCTGGATCGCGTGCAGCTGCGGGATCTGGTCGAGGATCTGCACGGTGATGAGCAGGCCCACGGTCGTCGCCATGGCCGCGATGCCACTGTCGGTGAGCGTGGAGACGAACACTCCGAGCGCTGCCACGCCGAGCAGCGAGGCGGTGACGGCCAGGGAGATCAGCAGGGCCCGGCCCAGGCCGTCGGCGAAGGAGATGCGGGTGCCGGAGATGGTCGTGAGGTCGCCGAGCGGGAACAGCAGCGCGCCGACCGCCAGTGCCGACACCGCGACGACCAGGGTGGCCAGCAGGCAGAAGGTCGCCGTGGCCGCGTACTTGGCGAGCAGCAGGCGGGTGCGGCCGGCGGGGGCGACGAGGAGGTAGCGCAGGGTGCCGGCGTTCGCCTCGCCGGCGACCGCGTCCCCCGCGACGACGCCGACGGCCATCGGCAGGAAGAACGGCAGCGTGGCGGCCAGCGCCGTGAACACCAGGAACAGGCCGTTGTTGGTGATCTGCGCCATGAAGGCCGGTCCCTCACCGCCGCCGCCCTGCCGGCCGCCGGTCGTCCCGTCACCGGTCTCGATCTTCACGGCGATCCCGACGAGCACCGGTACGGCGGCCAGCACACCGAGCAGGGCGAGGGTGCGCCCGCGGCGCAGGGTGACGGACAGTTCGCTGCGGAAGAGGCCGAGGCCCCACCAGGGGCTCACCCGCCGGAGGTTCCCCCCGTCCCGCGGCACGGTTCGCGGTGCCGCCCCCGCCGCCGGCACGGCCTCCGGTGCCGCCCCCGGCACGGCCTCCGCTCCGGCACGTCCGGTCCGCTCAGCCCGCGACATCGAAACCCTCTCCCGTGAGTGCGACGAACGCGTCCTCCAGAGAGGCCCGTTCCACGCCGAAGCCCCGCACCCGGACGCCTGCCGTCACCAACGCGGCGTTCAGTTCGGCGGGTTCGCGGTCGGCGGGCTCGCCCGTCACCCGGTCCCCGGTGACGACGACGTCCGCCACACCCTGTTCCTTCAGCACCCGGGCCGCGTCCGCCGGGTCCGGGGTGGTCACGGCGAGCCGGCCGCGTGCGCGGGCCGCCAGGTCCGCCACCGGCCCCTGGGTGAGGAGCCGTCCGCGTGCCATGACGGCCGCGTGCGTGCAGACCTGCTCGATCTCGTCGAGGAGGTGGGAGGAGAGGAAGACCGTGGTGCCGTCCGCCGCCAGTTCCCGCACGAGGACGCGGATCTCGCGCATGCCCTGCGGGTCGAGACCGTTGGTCGGCTCGTCCAGGACCAGCAGCCGACGGGGCTGGAGCAGGGCCGCGGCCAGGCCCAGCCGCTGCTTCATGCCGAGCGAGTACGCCTTCGCCCTCTTGCCGGCGGCGGTCGTCAGGCCGACCCGGTCCAGTGCCTCGGCCACGCGGGCGCGCCGGGTGCGGGGGTCGGCGGTCGGGTCGGCGGCGTCGTAGCGCAGCAGGTTGTCGCGGCCGGAGAGGAAGCCGTAGAGGGCGGGCCCCTCGATGAGGGCGCCGACGTGCGGGAGCACGGCGCGGGACGCGCGGGGCATGGGGTGCCCCAGCACCCGCGCCGTGCCGGAGGTGGGCGCGATCAGGCCCATCAGCATGCGGATGGTGGTGGTCTTGCCGGAGCCGTTCGGGCCGAGGAAGCCGAAGACGCTGCCCGCCGGGACGGCCAGGTCGAGGCCGTCGACGGCGAGCTGTCCGCCGCGGTAGCGCTTGGTGAGGGCGCGGGTGCGGATGACGGTGTCGCCGTCCGTGACGCCGTGCGAACCGGCACCGGCGACGCCCGGAGCGGGCGGAGGGGACGGCGTCCGCGCCGCCGGCTCGTCGTCGTCCATCGGCTCCCCCGATCGTCGGTTCACGCCAGGGTACTCAGCGCTCCCCGTCCGCCGCCTTCACGAGGGCGTCCTTGGTGACGGCGCCGACGTAGAGCTTGCCGTCGTCCGTGACCAGGGCGTTGACCAGGCGGGTGGAGAAGACGGTGCCCGAGCCGAACGCGCCGTCGACCTTGTCGCCGAAGGAGTCCAGGAACCCGCCGAGAGCGCCCGCGTCGGGAAGGTCGCCGGAGGAGGGGACACCCTCACCGCCGGTGTCGAAGGTGGCGACGGAGGTCCAGCCCTCGCCGAGGACGTCGAGCCCGGCGAGGCCCTGGGCGAAGCCCTCCTTCGCCCCCTCGGACGGCGCGGGCTCCGCGCCCGTGGTGTCCTTGCCGTCCCCCTCGGTCACCCGGGCCCCCTCGGGCGGGGTGAAGTCGAAGGTGGCGGCACTCGGCCTGGCGAAACTGACCTGGGTGAAGCCGGCGTCGACGACCGCGGCGCCGCCGCTCGCCGGGGTGAGCGTGAACTTGAGCGGCAGCCCCGTCCTCGCGTCCACGGCCACGCTGATCGCGCCGACGGTCGAACCGGACTGCTTGGGCTCGACCAGCAGCTTGTAGGCGTCGCGGCCGGCGACCTGGACGGTGCCGTCCACGGTCACGGACGTGGTGTCGTCCACGGCCTTCAGCGCCTCGTCGGTGAGGTCCTTGGGCGTGGCCGGGACGGGCTCGGCGGCCTTCCCCTGCTCGACGGTGGAGTGGTGGACCTCGTTGGAGGCGCTGTCGTACCCCCACACGTCCTTGCCGTTGTGGATGAGGCTGTACTCGGCGGCGCTCTCCAGGAGCGACAGCTTCTGCCGGTCCGGGCCGTCGGCGGCGACGCGCAGGGTGTGCGTGCCGGAGGCGAGCGCGGTGAGTTTGGTGGAGGGGTCGGCGGAGGACCCGCCGTCGTCGCCCCCGGCGGCTCCGGAGAGCAGTCCGCTCTCCAGGCCGCCCAGGTCGGGCAGGCCGAGGTCGGTGGTGATCTTCACCGTGCCGGAGAGCTGCTGCACGTCCGACGCGGCGATCTTCTCGATGAGCTGCTGTGCGGTGATCTTCGGCAGGTCGGGGTCCCCCGAGTCGGCGAGCGCCGGGACCAGCCCGATCGTCGCCGCCGCGACACCCACCACGGTGACCGGAACGATGTACCGCACCGCCCTGCGCCGCCCGACCCGCAGGTCGTCGGCCTCCCCGGCGTGGGTGCTGTCGTCGGATGCGTACGGTGCCATGTGTGCCTTACCTCCGTCGTCGGCGGCGGCCGGTCGTCGCGCGGGTCGTCGTCCCCCGCCCGAGCCGCCATTCTCACCCGAATCGGTGAGGAGCGGTGATTTCCGTAGCCTCCATCTGACCAAACGAGCCACCCGCTCGCGTCAGCCCGAGGACTCAAGTCGGCGTACGCCTGGGGTATGACGCGGGGGCGGGGGCGTCAGGGTGGGGTGGGGGACGGAGACCGGGTGAGGCGGGCGGAGACCGGGGGCGCGGGCGGAGACCGGGGGCCGAAGGGGGCGGGCCGACGACGGGGGGAGGGCGGGCGGAGCGGGCAGGGCCCGCCCCGTACGCGTCACCCCGCCGGGCGGACCGCCGCGGCTCATCCCGCCCGGTGGACCACCGCGTCGCACAGCTCCATCAGCGCCACCTTCGCGTCGCACTCCCGCAGCGGCACCAGCGCCGCCCGGGCCTCCTCGGCGTACCGCACGGTGTCCCGCCGGGCCTGCTCCAGCGCGGGGTGGCCGCGCAGCGCCGCCAGCGCCTCGGCGAGCCGGGCGTCGTCGCTGAGGTCGGAGTCGAGCAGCTCGCACAGCGCGATGTCCTCGGGCAGGGCCAGCCGGGCGGCCCGCTCGCGCAGCCGCAGCACCGGCAGCGTGGGGATGCCCTCCCGCAGGTCCGTCCCGGGCGTCTTCCCCGACTCGTGCGAGTCCGACGCGATGTCGAGCACGTCGTCGGCGAGCTGGAAGGCGACGCCCAGCCGCTCGCCGTACTGGGTGAGCACGTGCACGACCGTCTCGTCGGCGCCCGACATCATCGCGCCGAACCGGCACGACACCGCGACCAGCGAGCCGGTCTTGCCGCCGAGCACGTCGAGGTAGTGCTCGACGGGGTCCCGTCCGTCGGTGGGCCCGGCCGTCTCCAGGATCTGTCCGGTGACCAGCCGCTCGAACGCCTCCGCCTGCACCCGCACCGCCTCGGGCCCGAGGTCGGCGAGGATGTGGGAGGCGCGGGCGAACAGGAAGTCGCCGGTGAGGACGGCGACCGAGTTCCCCCAGCGGGTGTTCGCGCTGGGGACCCCGCGCCGCACCTCGGCCTCGTCCATCACGTCGTCGTGGTAGAGCGTGGCCAGGTGGGTCAGCTCCACCACCACGGCGGAGGGCACGATGCCGGGCGCGTACGGGTCGCCGAACTGCGCGGCGAGCATCACGAGCAGTGGCCTGAACCGCTTCCCACCCGCCCTGACCAGGTGCTGCGCGGCCCCCGTGATGAACGGGACCTCGCTCTTGGTGGCCTCGAGCAAGCCTTCCTCGACAGCCGTCAATCCGGCCTGGACATCGGCTTCCAGAGCCTGGTCCCGCACGCTCAGCCCGAACGGCCCGACGACGGTCACGAGGGGTCTCCTGTCTGCTGGTGTCTTCTGGCGATTACGCGGCTTGTCGATAGGTCGCTGCCCTCACTCAAGTCAGCGTATCCGGTCACGTTTCGATCACCGACAGGCCCCACGTCCCCCCGTCTCGAACTTCGCCCGACCGGGAGGCGCGCCCCGAGCGGCCGGACGGCTCCGGATCGCGACCGTCATGTCGCCGACCGGTCGGTGGCAGCGGCCGGTGAGAACGGCCTGGCGGGCGGCCGGTACGAGCGGTCCGGGCGGGTCGCGGAACCGGCCGACATCCTCGCCCGACGGTTCCGGCCGACACCCCCGCCCGACGGTTCCGGCCGGCGATCCCGGCCGGCCGGCCGCGCCCCTTCCCGGCCGCGGCGACCGGACACGCCCCTGCGTCGCCCCCGCGGGAGGGAGCCGCGCACCCGTGCATCCGTCCTCCCCTCCCCCGCGAGACGCCTCAGCGAGGCACCCGCGAGACGCCCACGAACGCCTCCGCATCCGTCTGCCCGACGAAGCCCTCGCCCACGCCCTCACACGCCGGCCGCCGCCGGACGAGCCCGCCCCGCGGCGGCGGCGTCGACGGGCACGTCCGGCGGCGGCCGGAGCGGCACGCACGAAGGGAACGAGGGGGCGACGGGACGACGTTCCTCCCGGCCCGTCGAAGGCACACCCCCCGCACGCGCCCTCACGCACGCCCCTTTAAAAGGGACTTGAGACTCAATGCCCGTTTTACCCTTCTTGTGGACGCTGGTGAGTTGGCTCACTGCGCGCCCGCGCGGCCGCTCCGGATCGGAAGCTGTGATTCCGCTTTGTTCTTCGGCGAGTTGGCGCCCGGTGAACACAAAGGATCAAGCAGACACATTCCCCCGATCAAGGTCAATAGGGGCGATCTGTGAATCCGGCACTTGTTCCGGACACGCGCTCTCGCATACGTTCCCGGCCTGTCGGGCAGACGCCTCATCCTGCCGCCGCCCGGCTCCCATCGACCGACACTCACGCACGGCAGGAGCGGGGGACCCAGGTAAGTCGCCGGACCGTACGTCACGCACGCACCGGACCGGCTCGGGGTGAAGTCGCGTCGCCGCCTCCCCGCGGCGACCGGCCGGGCACTTTCCAGCCCGAACCCGACAGCTCACCTCGCAGGCGCTGGAGAGGAACCTTTCGCATGTCTGCCGCCGTTCAGCCCCGCCGCACCCGCCTCGCCCGCACCCTCGCCGTCGCCGCCACCGGCGCCGCCGTGCTGGCCCTCCCGCTCATCGGCTCGACCAGCGCCTCCGCGGCCACCACGACGTCGGCCACCACGACGGCCGGGTACACCGACAACCTCGACGGCTGGATCCGCGAGTCCCTCGCGATCATGGCCGAAAAGGGCATTCCGGGCACCTACGACGGCATCCACCGCAACGTCATGCGCGAGTCCTCGGGCAACCCGAACGCCATCAACCTGTGGGACTCCAACGCGGCCGCGGGCATCCCGTCCAAGGGCCTGCTCCAGGTCATCGACCCGACCTTCGCCGCGTACCACGTGGCCGGCACCGCCTTCGACCCGTACGACCCGGTCGCCAACATCACCGCCGCCTGCAACTACGCGGCCCAGCGGTACGGCTCCATCGACAACGTCTTCGGCGCCTACTGACGGCCGCCCCCCACCGGTCCGCCAGGGGGCGGGGGCCTCGGTGACGGGGCCCGCGTCTCCGGCGTGATCCGCCGGGCGGGCCCTAGGGAAACAGTCTTTCGAGGACGACGGCCACGCCGTCGTCCTCGTTCGACGTCGTCACCTCGTCCGCCACCGCCTTGAGTTCCGGATGGGCGTTGGCCATCGCCACGCCGTGCGCCGCCCACCGGAACATCGGCAGGTCGTTGGGCATGTCGCCGAAGGCGATCGTGTCCTGCGGCCGCAGTCCGAGGTGCTCGGCCGCCAGGGCCAGTCCGGTCGCCTTGGTGACGCCGCACGGCTGGAGCTCCACCGTGCCCGGCCCGGACATCGTGACGGTGGCCAGCGAGCCGACCACCGAACGGGCCGTCGCCGCCAACTCGTCGTCGGACAGCGTGGGATGGCGCAGCAGGACCTTGCTGATCGGCTCGCACCACAGGTCGTCGCGCGCCGCGACGCGCAGGGCCGGCAGCGTCGGGTGCGGCATCAGGTAGCCCGGTTCGATGAGCGTGAGCCCGTCGACGCCGTCCTGGTCGACCGCCGCGTACACCTCGCCCACCTCGGCCTCGATCTTGCCGAGCGCCGTCTCGGCCAGTTCCCGGTCCAGGGTGACCGACCACAGCAGACGGTCCGTCGCGGCGTCGTACAGCTGCGCGCCCTGTCCGCACACCGCGAGCCCGCGGCCGCGCAGGACGTCCAGCAGCGGCCGTACGCGGGGGGCCGGCCGGCCGGTCACCACGAGGTGGCGGGCGCCGGCGGCCGCCACCCTCGCGAGCGCGTCGAGCGACCGGTCGGAGAAGGTGTCGTCGCCGCGCAGGAGCGTGCCGTCCAGGTCGGTGGCGACGAGGGGGTACGCGCAGCGCGCGGCGGGTGCGATGGGTGCGGCCATGATCAGAGAATACGGACCGCAACGGGCTCCCACTCACCCCCGGTTCGGCGCCCGCCTCCTTCCCGTCCGGGCCGCGCGCCGCCACCGGTCGACGCGTCCGGCGGGTTCGACGGCGCCCGTGCGGGCCCGGGTCCGTCCGGTGCGGGCCGGGCCTGACTCACCGCGCGCGAACGGAGGCCGAGCGCTCCTGCCGGACCGCCTCGTCCGCGGTCCCCGTGTCGTTCCCGTCGTCGTTCCCGTTCTCGTTCCCGTGTCGCTCCGGTGCCGCCGCGGTGTCCCTCCCGCGAGGTCGGCCGTAACGTGTGCCGCGGCTCGGCGTACCCGCAGAGCACCCGCGGAGCACCTGCGCGTGGCCGGCACCCGGCCACGGCGAACGCAGGCGCAGACCTGGCGAACAGATGGCGAGCAGGAAAGTGAGGCAGCACCCGATGCCCCCCTTGGCCCCCTTCGACCTCCCCGAGGGCGACCCCTTCGGCCCGCACAACCTCCCGTACGGCGTCTTCTCCCTGTCCGACTCCGAGTCCTTGTCCGACTCCGAGTCCTTGTCCGACTCCGATTCCGGCTCCGACTCCGACTCCGACTCCGGCTCCGGCTCCGGCTCCGGCTCCGGGCAGCGGACCGTCGGCGTACGGCTCGGCGACCACGTGCTCGACGCCGGTGCGGCGGCCCGGGCCCTCGGCTCCCCGCACGCCGGCCTGCTCGGCCGCCCGACCCTCAACCCGCTGCTGGCGGCGGGCCGTACGGTCTGGTCCCAGGTGCGCCGGGAGCTGACCGAGTGGGTCACGGACCCCTCCCGCCGGGACACGCTGCTCCCCTTCCTGCACCCCCTCTCCTCGGTGACCCTGCACCTGCCGTTCGAGGTGGCCGACTACGTCGACTTCTACGCCTCCGAGCACCACGCCCGGAACGCGGGCGCCATCTTCCGCCCGGACGCCGCGGACACCCTGCTGCCGAACTGGAAGCACCTTCCGATCGGCTACCACGGCCGTGCCGGCACGGTCGTGGTCTCCGGCACGGACGTCGTGCGCCCGTCGGGCCAGCGCAAGGCACCCGCCGATCCGGCCCCCGACTTCGGCCCGACCCGGCGGCTCGACATCGAGGCGGAGGTCGGCTTCGTGGTGGGCACGCCGTCGCGGCAGGGACACCCGGTCCCGCTGACCGGCTTCCGCGAGCACGTCTTCGGCCTGTGCCTCCTCAACGACTGGTCGGCGCGTGACATCCAGGCCTGGGAGTACGTCCCCCTCGGCCCCTTCCTCGGGAAGTCCTTCGCCACCTCGGTGTCGGCGTGGATCACCCCGCTGGAGGCACTGGAGGAGGCGCGGCTGTCGCCCCCCGAGCGCACCCACCCCCTGCTGCCCTACCTCGACGACTCCGCCACCGAGCCCGCCGGTTACGACCTGCGCATCTCGGTCGCCGTCAACGGCCACGTCGTCTCCGAGCCCCCCTTCTCCACCATGTACTGGACGGCCGCCCAGCAGCTCGCCCACCTGACGGTCAACGGCGCCTCCCTACGCACCGGTGACCTCTACGGCTCCGGCACGGTGAGCGGCCCGGACGCGCACCAGCGCGGCTCCCTCCTGGAGCTGTCCTGGAACGGCCGCGACCCCCTGGAACTCCCCGACGGCAAGCGGACGTACCTGGAGGACGGGGACGTGGTGACCCTGTCGGCCTGGGCTCCCGGCCCGAACGGGCTGCGGGTCGGTCTGGGCGAGGTGAGCGGGCGGGTGCGCACGGGCTGACTCCGGCCGTTCCCGCCGTCATACTGACGGCGGGAACGGTCCCGCGCCGGGCCCGTCGCACCCACCGTCCCGGAGCACGGAACCGCCGTCGTCACCGGCCCGTTCTCCCCGGCCAGGATCCGGAGCCCACGGCGATGACCCTCTGCCTGCTCCTGTTGAGCGTCGTCGCCCTCGCCGCCGCCGTGCCGGTGCCGCGCACGCTGACCCGGGCCGAGTGGCCCGAGCGGGAGCCGGTGGTGGCGCTGTGGGTGTGGCAGTGCCTGGTCGCCACGGTGCTGCTGTGCTGTCTGACGGCGCTCGTGCTGGGGGCGGCCGCCGTCTTCCACACCGTGCGCACCCAGGTCTTCGCCCCGGCGCCACCGGCCGTGACGGAGGCCTACGACCTCTCGACCGCCCCGGCGTGGGCGACGGCGCTCACGCTGCTGCTGGCCTGCGGTGCCGCCTGGACCACCGCGATGCTCGCCCGCGAGCTGGTCGAGGCCCGCCGGCGCCGCGGCCTGGCCCGCGCCCACCTGCGGGAGCGCGCGCCCGACCTGCCCGCGGGGCTGCCCTCCGCCCGGGGGCCCCTGCTGGTGCTCGAGGACGACTACCCGGACGCCTGGTGGATGCCCGGCAGCCCGTCCCAGCTGGTCGTGACCACCGGCGCCCTGCACCGCCTCACCTCCCACCAGATCGACGCGGTCCTCACCCACGAACGGAGCCACGCCCGCGCCCACCACGACTGGCTGCTGCACCTGTCGACGGCCCTGGCCACCGGATTCCCGCGCGTCCCGCTGTTCGCCCACTTCTGCGACCAGACCCACCGCCTGGTCGAGCTCTCCGCCGACGACACGGCGTCCCGCCGCTGCGGTCACCTCACGACCGCCCTCGCGCTGATCGAGCTGAACCAGCACCGGGGCGTCCTGTCCTGCGCGTCCTCCCACCGCCTCCTGGGCGAACGGGTGGACCGTCTCCTGCAGCCGCCCCCACGGCTGCTGCGCAGGCACCGGGCCCTGACGACGGCCGTGGCGGCGCTGGTCCCCCTGCTCCCGCTGCTGATCACCTTCGCGCCGGGGCTGACCGCACTGGCCTGAACCCGGCCCGGGGACGGCCGGAACCCGGAACTCCGCCCCTGGACACCGGACCCAGGACACCCGACCACGGGGCACCCGAGCCCGGGCGCCCGGCCTTCGAGTGTCCGATCCCAGGTGTCTGAGCCCGGATGCCCGAGCCGGGATGGCCGGCCCCGGCTGCCCGCCCGGCTGCCGGTCCCCTATCCCCAGTCCTCGGGCTCCGGCTCCTCGTCCATCTCGGGCCAGTGGTCGTCGGTCCCGTCGGCGAAGGGCGCGCCGCCCGCGGCGGACACGGCGCCGGAGGCCTTCCCGGAGCCCGCGTCCGCCCCGAGGGCCGGGGCCGGGGCGGGGTCCGAAGCGGCACCGGAGATCGGTGCGGTGCCGGACGCCGGTACGGTGCCGGACGCCGGGTCCGGGGCCTCGCCCAGCGACGCCAGGACGCCGATCACCCCCTCCCCGTACGTCGCCAGCTTCTTCTCGCCGACTCCGCTGATCCCGCCCAGCTCCCGCACGGACGTCGGCCAGGCCGTGGCGATCTCCCGCAGCGTGGCGTCGTGGAAGATGACGTACGCCGGAACGCCCTGTTCACGGGCCTGTTCGGCGCGCCAGGCGCGCAGGGCCTCGAAGGCGGGGAGCAGCGCCTCGGGCAGTTCGACCGCGGCGGCCTTCGCCTTGCCCCTGCCCTTGCCGGAGGCGGAACCCGCCGCCTTCGCCGACACCGGCTTCTCCGGCTCCTTGCGCAGCGGCACCTCGCGCTCGCGGCGCAGCACCTCCCCGCTGGAGTCCGTCAGCACCAGCGTGCCGTAGTCCCCCTCGACGGCGAGCAGCCCCTGTGCCAGCATCTGCCGCACGACGCCGCGCCATTCGCCCTCGGACAGCTCCTCGCCGATGCCGAACACCGACAGCCGGTCGTGGTCGAACTGGATCACCTTGGCCGTGCGTCTGCCCAGCAGGATGTCGATGATCTGCACCGCGCCGAACTTCTGCCCGCGCTCCCGCTGCAGCCGCACCACCGTCGACAGCACCTTCTGCGCCGCGACCGTGCCGTCCCAGGTCTGCGGGGGCGTGAGACAGGTGTCGCAGTTGCCGCAGCCCTGGGGGTCCGGTTCCTGGCCGAAGTAGGCCAGGAGCTGCCCGCGGCGGCACCGGGCGGTCTCGCACAGGGCCAGCATCGAGTCGAGGTGGGCGGCGGCTCGGCGCCGGAACGCCTCGTCGCCCTCGCTCGACTGGATCATCTTGCGCTGCTGGATGACGTCGTTGAGTCCGTAGGCCATCCAGGCCGTCGAGGGCAGTCCGTCACGGCCCGCGCGACCCGTCTCCTGGTAGTAGCCCTCGATCGACTTGGGCAGGTCGAGGTGGGCGACGAACCGCACGTCCGGCTTGTCGATGCCCATGCCGAAGGCGATGGTCGCGCACACGACCAGGCCCTCCTCCCGCAGGAACCGCGACTGGTGCGCCGCGCGCGTGCCCGCGTCCAGACCGGCGTGGTACGGCACGGCCTCGATGCCGTTGCGGGAGAGGAACTCGGCGGTCTTCTCGACGGAGTTGCGCGACAGGCAGTAGACGATGCCCGCGTCGCCGGCGTGCTCCTCGCGCAGGAAGCCCAGCAGCTGCTTCCTGGGGTCGGCCTTCGGCACGATCCGGTACTGGACGTTGGGCCGGTCGAAGCTCGCCACGAAGTGCCGGGCCGTCGGCATGCGCAGCCGCTGCGTGATCTCCTGGTGCGTCGCGTGGGTGGCCGTGGCGGTGAGGGCGATCCGCGGGACGTCGGGCCAGCGCTCGCCCAGCAGGGAGAGGGCGAGGTAGTCGGGGCGGAAGTCGTGCCCCCACTGGGACACGCAGTGGGCCTCGTCGATGGCGAAGACGGAGATCTTGCCGCGCGAGAGCAGGTTCAGCGTGGCGTCCAGGCGCAGCCGCTCCGGCGCCAGGTAGAGCAGGTCCAGCTCGCCGGCCAGGAACTCGGCCTCGACCGTGCGCCGCTCGTCGAAGTCCTGCGTGGAGTTCACGAACCCGGCCCGCACGCCCAGGGCCCGCAGCGCGTCCACCTGGTCCTGCATCAGCGCGATCAGCGGGGAGACGACGACGCCCGTGCCCGGCCGGACCAGGGAGGGGATCTGGTAGCAGAGCGACTTGCCGCCGCCGGTCGGCATGAGGACGACCGCGTCCCCGCCGGCCACCACGTGCTCGATGACCTCGCCCTGCTCGCCCCGGAAGGACTCGTACCCGAAGACCCGGTGGAGCGTGGCCAGCGCCTCGCTCTCCGTGCCCGGCATCTCGGTGGTTGCTGGCATCTCCCTGATCCCGCCCGTCCCTCGCATCGTCCCGTCCCCCGTACGTCGTCCCTCGACCACTGCGTCCACGATAGGGGTCCGGACCGACACCGCCGGAGTTGTCCACAGGTCCGCGCCGATCCGCCGGCCGCGCGACGCCGCGACCACGCGGGCCGGAGACCCACCGGACACCGGACTCCCCCGCGTGCCGGACCCCCGCCGGACCCCGGACACCCACGGGACGCCGGACCCCCGCCGGACGTGCCCCCCGCCCCCGCCCCCGCTCCGGCGCACACGGCGGGCCCCGGCCCCCCACCTCGGGGAGCCGGGGCCCGGCACAGGCACTCAGCGCGTCAGCGCGTCACCGCACGAACACCCCCGCCTGGCTCGCCAGGTCCAGGAAGTACTGCGGTGCCACGCCGAGCACCAGGGTGACCGCCACGCCCACCCCGATCGTCGTCATCGTCAGGGGCGAGGGCACGGCGACGGTGGGTCCCTCGGGCCGCGGCTCGCTGAAGAACATCAGGACGATGACGCGGATGTAGAAGAACGCGGCGATCGCCGACGAGATCACACCGACCACGACGAGCGGCGCCGCACCTCC
This sequence comes from Streptomyces sp. NPDC031554, assembly GCF_055580685.1. Classification (NCBI taxonomy): domain Bacteria; kingdom Bacillati; phylum Actinomycetota; class Actinomycetes; order Kitasatosporales; family Streptomycetaceae; genus Streptomyces; species Streptomyces sp. NPDC031554. Next base: position 1,133,432 of record NZ_JBVIKX010000001.1, read on the forward strand.
CTCCGCCGCCGCCTTGAACACGGCGAACTTGCCCGCGAACCCGGAGGTCAGCGGAATACCGGCGAAGGCCAGCAGGAACACCGCGAACACGGCCGCCACCAGCGGCGACCGGCGGCCGAGACCGGCCCACTTGGACAGGTGCGTCGCCTCGCCGCCGGCGTCGCGCACCAGCGTCACCACGGCGAAGGCGCCGATCGTCACGAACGAGTACGCGCCCAGGTAGAACAGGACGGAGGAGACACCGTCCGGCGTGGTCGCGATGACACCCGCGAGGATGAACCCGGCGTGCGCGATCGACGAGTACGCCAGCAGCCGCTTGATGTCGGTCTGGGTGATCGCGACGATCGCGCCGCCCAGCATGGTGACGACCGCGACGCCCCACATGACCGGCCGCCAGTCCCAGCGCAGGCCCGGCAGCACGACGTAGAGGATCCGCAGCAGCGCGCCGAAGGCGGCCACCTTGGTGGCGGCGGCCATGAAGCCGGTGACGGGGGTCGGCGCGCCCTGGTAGACGTCCGGCGTCCACATGTGGAACGGCACGGCGCCCACCTTGAACAGCAGCCCCATGACGATCATCGCGGCGCCGATGAGCAGCAGCACGTCGTTGCCCATGGTGTCGGCGAGGGCCGGGCTGACGTCGGGGACCGTGCCGTCGACGACCTGCGCGATCGTCGCGTACGACACCGAGCCGGCGTACCCGTACAGCAGGGCGATGCCGAACAGGGTGAACGCGGAGGCGAAGGAGCCGAGCAGGAAGTACTTGACCGCCGCCTCCTGGGAGAGCAGCCGCTTGCGACGGGCCAGCGCGCACAGCAGGTACAGCGGCAGCGAGAAGACCTCCAGGGCGATGAAGAGGGTCAGCAGGTCGTTGGCCGCCGGGAAGACCAGCATGCCCGCGACGGCGAACAGCAGCAGCGGGAAGACCTCGGTGGTGGTGAAGCCCGCCCTGACCGCCGCCTTCTCGCTGTCGCTGCCCGGCACCGAGGCGGCCTGGGCGGCGAAGGAGTCGACGCGGTTGCCGTGCGCCTCGGGATCGAGCCGCCGTTCGGCGAAGGTGAACAGGCCCACCAGGGCGGCCAGCAGGATCGTGCCCTGGAGGAACAGGGCCGGTCCGTCGACCGCGATCGCGCCCATCGCCGCGATGTGGGCCTTGGTGGTGCCGTACCCGTCCGCCGCCAGTGCCACCACCGCGGCGAACGCGGCGATCAACGCGACGACGGACAGGAACAGTTGGGCGTGGTAGCGGAACCGTCGCGGCACGAACGCCTCGACCAGGATCCCGACGACGGCCGCGCCCACGACGATCAGGGTGGGCGACAGCTGTGCGTATTCGATCTTCGGCGCGTCGATCTTCGAGATCGGGTCGGCCGCCGTTGTCCACAGGTTGTGGACGACTGCTGTGCTCACTTGGCCGCCTCCACCTCGGGCCGGGGGTCCTTCTTGTGTACGTCGGACAGCGTCTGCTTGACCGCCGGGTCCACGATGTCCGTGACCGGCTTCGGGTAGACGCCCAGGAAGATCAGCAGGACGATCAGCGGCGCGACGACCATCAGCTCGCGCACGCGCAGGTCCGGCATCGCGGCGACCTCCGGCCTGACCGGACCGGTCATCGTCCGCTGGTAGAGGACGAGGGTGTAGAGCGCGGCGAGGACGATGCCGAACGTGGCGACGACGCCGATCGCCGGATAGCGCGAGAACGTCCCCACCAGGACCAGGAACTCGCTCACGAACGGCGCCAGTCCGGGCAGCGACAGGGTCGCGAGGCCGCCGATCAGGAAGGTGCCGGCGAGCACGGGGGCGACCTTCTGCACACCGCCGTAGTCGGCGATGAGCCGCGAGCCGCGCCGCGAGATGAGGAAGCCGGCGACCAGCATCAGGGCGGCCGTCGAGATGCCGTGGTTGACCATGTAGAGCGTCGCGCCGGACTGGCCCTGGCTGGTCATCGCGAAGATGCCCAGGACGATGAAGCCGAAGTGCGAGATCGACGCGTACGCCACCAGCCGCTTGATGTCCCGCTGCCCGACGGCGAGCAGCGCGCCGTAGATGATGCTGATCACGGCGAGCACGAGGACCACGGGCGTGGCCCACTTGCTGGCCTCCGGGAAGAGCTGCAGGCAGAAGCGCAGCATCGCGAAGGTGCCGACCTTGTCGACGACCGCCGTGATGAGGACGGCGACCGGGGTGGTGGCCTCTCCCATGGCGTTGGGCAGCCAGGTGTGGAGCGGCCACAGGGGCGCCTTCACCGCGAAGGCGAAGAAGAAGCCGAGGAACAGCCAGCGTTCGGTGTTCGTCGCCATGTCGAGCGAGCCGTCGGCCCGCGCCTGGGCGATCTCCGTCAGCGAGAAGTTCCCGGCGGCCACGTACAGCCCGATCACCGCGGCCAGCATGATCAGTCCGCCGGCCAGGTTGTAGAGCAGGAACTTCACGGCCGCGTACGACCGCTGGGTGGACGCCACCGCCTCGCCGTGCTCGTGGGCCCGGTCGCCGAAGCCGCCGATGAGGAAGTACATCGGGATCAGCATGGCTTCGAAGAAGATGTAGAACAGGAAGACGTCGGTGGCCTCGAAGGAGATGATCACCATCGCCTCGACGGCGAGGATCAGGGCGAAGAAGCCCTGCGTCGGCCGCCACCGCCGGCTGCCCGTCTCCAGCGGGTCGGCGTCGTGCCAGCCCGCGAGGACGATGAACGGGATCAGCAGCGCCGTGAGCGCGATGAGCGCCACCGCGATGCCGTCCACGCCGAGTTCGTAGCGGACGCCGAACTCGGCGATCCAGGAGTGGGACTCGGTGAGCTGGTAGCGGTCGCCGTCCGGGTCGAAGCGGACCAGGACGACGATCGCGAGGACGAGCGTGGCCAGGGAGAACAGCAGGGCCAGCGTCTTGGCGGCGTCGCGCCGCGCGGCCGGGACGGCGGCCGTGGCGACCGCCCCGATCGCGGGGAGCACCGCCGTCGCTGTCAGCAGAGGAAAGGACATCGGTATCAGACCGCCCTCATCAGCAGGGTCGCGGCGATGAGGACCGCCGCACCGCCGAACATCGAGACCGCGTACGACCGCGCGAAGCCGTTCTGGAGCTTGCGCATGCGCCCGGAGAGGCCGCCGACCGAGGCCGCCGTGCCGTTGACGACGCCGTCGACCAGGGTGTGGTCGACGTACACCAGGGACCGGGTGAGGTGCTCGCCGCCGCGGACCAGGACGACGTGGTTGAAGTCGTCCTGGAGGAGGTCGCGGCGGGCGGCCCTGGTGAGCAGGGAACCGCGCGGGGCGACGACCGGGACGGGGCGGCGGCCGTACTGGAGGTAGGCGACCGCGACACCGATCACCAGCACCACCATGGTGGCGAGGGTGACCGTGAGCGCGCTGACCGGCGCGTCCCCGTGGCTGTGGCCCGTGACGGGCTCCAGCCAGTGCAGGAAGCGGTCGCCGATGCTGAAGAAGGCACCGGCGAAGACCGATCCGAAGGCCAGCACGATCATCGGGATCGTCATGGACCTGGGGGACTCGTGCGGGTGCGGCTCCGCCGTCGCGGCGGCGTGACCGGACGCGGCCTCACCGCCGTGCGCGGCGGCGGGCTCGGCGCTCGGCGCCTCGGGCGAGCGGGTGGGCCGGTTCTTCCAGCGCTCCTCGCCGAAGAACGTCATCAGCATCACGCGCGTCATGTAGTACGCCGTGATGGCCGCGCCCAGCAGCGCGCAGCCGCCGAGGATCCAGCCCTCGGTGCCGCCCTTGGCGAAGGCGGCCTCGATGATCTTGTCCTTGGAGAAGAAGCCGGACAGGCCCGGGAAACCGATGATGGCGAGGTAGCCGAGGCCGAAGGTGATGAAGGTGACCGGCATGTACCTGCGCAGGCCGCCGTACTTGCGCATGTCGACCTCGTCGTTCATGCCGTGCATGACCGAACCGGCGCCGAGGAACAGGCCGGCCTTGAAGAAGCCGTGCGTCACGAGGTGCATGATCGCGAAGACGTAGCCGATCGGGCCGAGGCCGGCGGCCAGCACCATGTAGCCGATCTGCGACATGGTCGAGCCGGCCAGGGCCTTCTTGATGTCGTCCTTGGCGCAACCGACGATCGCACCGAACAGGAGCGTGACGGCGCCGACGATCGTGACGACGAGCTGTGCGTCGGGCGCCAGGTTGAAGATCGCCGCGGAGCGGACGATCAGGTAGACGCCGGCGGTCACCATCGTCGCCGCGTGGATGAGGGCCGAGACGGGCGTCGGGCCCTCCATGGCGTCCCCGAGCCAGGACTGCAGCGGCACCTGGGCGGACTTGCCGCAGGCCGCGAGCAGCAGCATCAGGGCGATCGCGGTGAGCGTGCCCTCGCTCGCCCCGCCCGCGAGCCCGGCCTCCTCGGGCGTGCCGAGCAGGGGACCGAAGGCGAAGGTGCCGAAGGTGGTGAACATCAGCATGATGGCGATCGACAGGCCCACGTCACCGACGCGGTTGACCAGGAAGGCCTTCTTCGCGGCGGTGGCGGCGCTGGGCTTGTGCTGCCAGAAGCCGATCAGCAGGTAGGAGGCGAGGCCGACGCCCTCCCAGCCGACGTACAGCAGGAGGTAGTTGTCGGCGAGGACGAGCAGGAGCATCGCCGCCAGGAACAGGTTCAGGTAGCCGAAGAAGCGGCGGCGGCGCTCGTCGTGCTCCATGTACCCGATCGAGTACAGGTGGATCAGCGAGCCGACGCCCGTGATCAGCAGGACGAACGTCATCGACAGCTGGTCGAGGCGGAAGGCGACGTCCGCCTGGAAGCCCTCGACCGGGATCCAGCTGAACAGGTGTTGCGTGAGGGTCCGGTCCTCGGCGTCCTTGCCGAGCAGGCCGGCGAAGAGGACGAGGCCGATCACGAAGGAGACGGCCGCCAGCAGTGTGCCGAGCCAGTGGCCGACGGCGTCGAGCCGCCGGCCACCGACCAGGAGGACGGCCGCTCCGAGCAGGGGCGCCGCGATCAGCAGCGCAATCAGGTTCTCCACGATTCTTCCGACCCCTTACAGCTTCATCAGGCTGGCGTCGTCGACCGAGGCCGAATGGCGGGAACGGAACAGCGACACGATGATCGCGAGTCCCACCACGACCTCCGCCGCGGCGACGACCATCGTGAAGAAGGCGATGATCTGACCGTCGAGGTTGCCGTGCATGCGGGAGAAGGCGACGAACGCGAGGTTGCAGGCGTTGAGCATCAGCTCGATGCACATGAACACGACGATCGCGTTGCGCCTGATCAGGACGCCCGTCGCGCCGATCGTGAACAACAGGGCGGCGAGGTAGAGGTAGTTGACGGGGTTCACTTCGACGCCTCCTCGGCCCGCTTGAAGGTGGGCGGCTCGACCGGGGTGCGTTCCAGGCGCTCCGCGGCGCGCTGCTCGATCGCCTTCAGGTCGCCGAGCGCCTCGGCGGACACGTCCCGGACCTGGCCGCGCTCCCGCAGCGTCCTGCTGACGGTGAGGTCCGAGGGGGTGCCGTCGGGCAGCAGACCGGCGACGTCCACGGCGTTGTGCCGCGCGTACACGCCGGGCGCCGGCAGCGGCGGCAGGTGGACGCCCTCGCGGACGCGCTGTTCGGACAGTTCGCGCTGGGTCCTCGCCCGCTCGGTGCGCTCGCGGTGGGTGAGCACCATGGCGCCGACGGCGGCCGTGATCAGCAGGGCGCCGGTGATCTCGAAGGCGAAGACGTACTTGGTGAAGATGAGGGCCGCCAGGCCCTCCACGTTGCCGCCCGCGTTGGCCTCCGTGAGGCCGCCGAACTCCGTCAGGGAGGCGTTGCCGATGCCCGCGACCAGCAGGGTGCCGAAGCCGAGGCCGCAGACGAGGGCCAGCCAGCGCTGGCCCCTGATGGTCTCCTTCAGGGAGTCCGCGGCGGTGACGCCGACGAGCATCACCACGAACAGGAACAGCATCATGATCGCGCCGGTGTAGACGACGATCTGCACGACGCCCAGGAAGTAGGCGCCGTTGGCCAGGTAGAACACCGCCAGGACGATCATGGTGCCGGCGAGGCAGAGCGCGCTGTGCACGGCTCTCCTCATGAAGACGGTGCACAGGGCGCCGATCACCGCGACGGTGCCCAGCACCCAGAACTGGACCGCCTCGCCGGTGGAGGTGGAGTAGGCGGCGAGCTGAGCGCTCATCGGCCGATCACCTCCCCGGAGGCGGGCTCGTCCTCGCCGGACGTGGCGGCGGCCTCCTGCGGGGCCTCGCCCCGGGAGAGCGCGGCCTGCCGTTCGGTGCCGGGTGCGGCCTCCGTCACCAGGCCCCGGTAGTAGTCCTGTTCGTCCATGCCGGGGTAGATGGCGTGCGGACTGTCGACCATGCCCTCGTCCAGGCCGGCCAGCAGCTGCTCCTTGGTGTAGATCAGGTTGGCGCGGCTGCTGTCGGCCAGTTCGAACTCGTTGGTCATCGTCAGCGCGCGGGTGGGGCACGCCTCGATGCACAGGCCGCACAGGATGCAGCGGGCGTAGTTGATCTGGTAGACGCGCCCGTACCGCTCGCCCGGGGAGTAGCGCTCCTCCTCGGTGTTGTCGGCGCCCTCGACGTAGATGGCGTCGGCGGGACAGGCCCAGGCGCACAGCTCGCAGCCGACGCACTTCTCCAGACCGTCCGGATGGCGGTTGAGCTGGTGCCGTCCGTGGAACCGGGGAGCGGTGGTCTTCTCCTGCTCGGGGTACTGCTCGGTGAGCCGCTTCTTGAACATGGCCTTGAAGGTCACGCCGAAACCGGCCACCGGGTTCTGGAAGCCGGGCTTGGACCGCCCGGCCTCCTTGGGCTCCTCAGCCATCGGACGCCTCCTTTTCCTCCAGCGATCCGTCACCGTGGGTGTCGGCTCCGCCACTGACGATCAGCTCCCGCTCCCGGCGCGGACGACGCCGGGGCACCGGCGGCAGCTCCTGCCCCGGCAGCGGCGGTACGGGGAACCCGCCCGCCATCGGGTCGAAGGCGGCGGGCTCGGCCGGGGCCGGCTCCTCCTTGTCCCTGCCGCGGAACATGTCCGCGATGAAGGAGAGCAGCAGCAGGACCAGGACGCCGCCGCCGACGTAGAGGGCGATGTCGGCGAAGTCGTAGTTCTCGTTGCGCAGCGTCCGCACGGTCGCCACGAGCATCAGCCAGACCACCGAGACCGGGATGAGGACCTTCCAGCCGAGCTTCATGAGCTGGTCGTAGCGGACCCGGGGCAGCGTGCCGCGCAGCCAGATGAAGAAGAACAGCAGCAGTTGCACCTTGACGACGAACCAGAGCATCGGCCACCAGCCGTGGTTCGCGCCCTCCCAGAAGGTGCTGACCGGCCAGGGGGCCCGCCAGCCTCCGAGGAAGAGCGTGGTCGCCACGGCCGAGACCGTCACCATGTTCACGTACTCGGCGAGCATGAACATCGCGAACTTGATCGACGAGTACTCGGTGTTGAAGCCGCCGACCAGGTCGCCCTCGGACTCCGGCATGTCGAAGGGGGCGCGGTTCGTCTCGCCGACCATCGTGACGATGTAGAGGATGAAGGAGACCGGCAGCAGGAGGATGTACCAGCGGTCCTGCTGCTGCTCGACGATGGTCGACGTCGACATCGACCCGGAGTAGAGGAACACCGAGGCGAACGCGGCGCCCATCGCGATCTCGTACGAGATCATCTGCGCGCAGGAGCGCAGGCCGCCCAGGAGCGGATAGGTGGATCCGGAGCTCCACCCCGCGAGGACGATGCCGTAGATGCCGATCGAGGCGACCGCGAGGATGTAGAGCATCGCGATCGGCAGGTCGGTGAGCTGCATCGTGGTGCGCTGCCCGAAGATCGAGATCTCGTTGCCGGCCGGGCCGAAGGGGATCACCGCGATCGCCATGAAGGCCGGGATGGCGGCGACCACCGGTGCGAGGACGTACACCACCTTGTCGGCGCGTTTGACGACGAGGTCTTCCTTGAGCATCAGCTTGATGCCGTCGGCGAGCGACTGGAGCATGCCCCAGGGGCCGTGCCGGTTGGGGCCGATGCGCAGCTGCATCCAGGCGACGACCTTGCGTTCCCACACGATGGAGAACAGCACGGTCAGCATCAGGAAGGCGAAGCAGAACACCGCCTTGATCACGACCAGCCACCAGGGGTCGCGGCCGAACATCGAGAGGTCTTCAGCGGCGAGGTACGGGCTCATGCCTCCACCTCCTTGGGGGCCTCGGCGGGCGTCGCCGGGCCGATGCGGACGAGGGAACCGGGCCGGGCCCCGGTGTCGGAGGCGACGCCCCCGCCCGTGGAGTTCAGCGGGAGCCACACCACCCGGTCGGGCATCTCGGTGATCCGCAGGGGCAGTTCCACCGTCCCCGCGGTGCCGGTCACGGCGAGCGTGTCGCCGTCCTCGACGCCGGCCTCGGCGGCCGTGGCGGCGGACACGCGCGCGTGGGCGGCGTGCCGGGTGCCGGCGAGCGCCTCGTCGCCCTGCTGGAGGAGCCCCTGGTCGAGCAGGAGGCGGTGCCCGGCGAGCACGGCCTCGCCGGCGGCGGGCCGCGGCAGGACACCGGCGGTCTCCAGCGGCGTCGCGGCCCGCGGCCCGTCCCAGGCGCCGAGCCGGTCCAGCTCCGCGCGCGTGGTGCGCAGGTCCGGCAGGCCCAGGTGGACGTCCATGGCGTCGGCGATCATCTGCAGCACGCGCGCGTCGGTCGGTGCCGCGCGGCGCGTCATCTGGTCGGGCTTGAGCGCGGCCTCGAAGAACCGCACCCGGCCCTCCCAGTTGAGGAAGGTCCCCGCCTTCTCGGCGACCGCGGCGACGGGCAGGACGACGTCGGCGCGGTCGGTGACCTCGCCGGGGCGCAGCTCCAGCGACACCACGAAGCCGGCCTCGGCGAGCGCCACGCGGGCGCGCGCGGGGTCGGGCAGGTCGGCGACCTCAACCCCGGCGACGAGCAGTGCCTGCAGCTCGCCGCTCGCGGCGGCCTCGACGATCTGTCCGGTGTCCCGGCCGTGGCGGGAGGGGAGTTCGGCGACGCCCCAGGCGGCCGCGACCTCCTCCCGCGCGCGCGGGTCGGTGGCCGGGCGTCCGCCCGGCAGCAGCGACGGCAGCGCGCCCGCCTCGACGGCGCCCCGCTCCCCCGCCCGGCGCGGGATCCACACCAGTTCCGCCCCGGTCGCGGTGGCCGCCCGTACGGCGGCGGTCAGACCGCCCGCGACGGCGGCGAGCCGTTCGCCGACGACGATCACCGCGCCGCCGGCGCGCAGCGCCTCGGCGGCCCGGCTCCCCGGCTCGTCCTCCAGGCCGACACCGCCGGCCAGCGCGTCCAGCCACTCGGTCTCGGTGCCCGGAGCGGCCGGCAGCAGCGTGCCGCCGGCCTTCTCCAGGCCGCGGGTGGCGTGGGTGGCCAGCGAGAACACCTTCTGCCCGTGCTTGCGCCAGGCCTTGCGCAGCCGCAGGAAGACGCCGGGCGCCTCCTCCTCGGACTCGAACCCGACGAGCAGGACGGTGGGCGCCTTCTCCAGCGTCGTGTACGTGATGCCGCCGCCGTCGAGGTCACGGCCGCGGCCCGCCACCCTGGACGCCAGGAAGTCGGCCTCCTCGCCGCTGTGCACGCGCGCGCGGAAGTCGATGTCGTTGGTGTCGAGCGCCACGCGCGCGAACTTGCTGTACGCGTAGGCGTCCTCGACGGTGAGGCGGCCGCCGGTCAGGACGCCGGTCCTGCCGCGCGAGGCGAGCAGTCCCTGGGCGGCGATCTGCAGCGCCTCCGGCCAGGAGGCCGGCACGAGGTCGCCCTCGGCGTCGCGCACGAGCGGGGTCTCGAGCCGGTCGCGCTGCTGGGCGTACCGGAACCCGAACCGCCCCTTGTCGCAGATCCACTCCTCGTTGACCTCGGGGTCCTCGGCGGCGAGCCGCCGCATGACCTTGCCGCGCCGGTGGTCGGTGCGCGTCGCGCAGCCGCCCGAGCAGTGCTCGCAGACGGACGGCGCGGAGATCAGGTCGAAGGGCCGCGAACGGAACCGGTAGGCCGCCGAGGTGAGCGCGCCCACCGGACAGATCTGGATGGTGTTGCCGGAGAAGTACGACTCGAAGGAGTCGCCCTCTCCGGTGCCGACCTGCTGGAGCGCGCCCCGCTCGATCAGCTCGATCATCGGGTCGCCCGCGACCTGGTTGGAGAACCGGGTGCAGCGGGCGCACAGCACGCAGCGCTCCCGGTCGAGCAGCACCTGCGTGGAGATCGGGACGGGCTTCTCGTAGGTCCGCTTGCGGCCCTCGAACCGGGACTCGGCGTTGCCGTGCGACATGGCCTGGTTCTGCAGGGGGCACTCGCCGCCCTTGTCGCAGACCGGGCAGTCCAGCGGGTGGTTGATGAGGAGCAGCTCCATCACACCGTGCTGCGCCTTCTCGGCCACCGGGGAGGTGAGCTGGGTCCTGACCACCATCCCGTCCGTGCACGTGATCGTGCAGGACGCCATCGGTTTGCGCTGGCCCTCGACCTCGACGATGCACTGGCGGCAGGCGCCGGCCGGGTCGAGGAGCGGGTGGTCGCAGAAGCGCGGGATCTCGATGCCGAGCTGTTCGGCGGCCCGGATGACCAGGGTGCCCTTGGGCACGCTGATCTCCGCTCCGTCGATGGTCAGCGTCACCAGATCCTCCGGCGGGAGGGCGGCCTGCCCGCCCCCGGAGGGAGCGCTGGTGGTCACCGTCATGCGTTCACCTCCGTGCGGTCGGCCCAGGCCGTCGACTTGGCCGGGTCGAAGGGGCAGCCGCGGCCCGTGATGTGCTGCTCGTACTCCTCGCGGAAGTGCTTGAGCGAGGAGAAGATCGGCGAGGCGGCACCGTCGCCGAGGGCGCAGAAGGACTTGCCGTTGATGTTGTCGGCGATGTCGTTGAGCTTGTCGAGGTCGGACATGGAGCCCTTGCCGGCCTCGATGTCCCGCAGCAGCTGCACCAGCCAGTAGGTGCCCTCACGGCACGGGGTGCACTTGCCGCAGGACTCGTGGGCGTAGAACTCCGTCCAGCGCGTCACGGCCCGCACCACGCAGGTCGTCTCGTCGAAGCACTGGAGCGCCTTCGTGCCGAGCATGGAACCCGCGGCGCCCACTCCCTCGTAGTCGAGCGGGACGTCGAGGTGCTCGTCGGTGAACATCGGCGTCGAGGAGCCGCCCGGGGTCCAGAACTTCAGCCGGTGTCCGGGACGCATCCCGCCGCTCATCTCCAGGAGCTGGCGGAGGGTGATGCCGAGCGGGGCCTCGTACTGGCCGGGGGCGGCGACGTGGCCGCTGAGCGAGTAGAGCGTGAAGCCCGGGGACTTCTCGCTGCCCATCGACCGGAACCATTCCTTGCCGTTCTGCAGGATGGCGGGAACCGAGGCGATCGACTCGACGTTGTTCACCACGGTGGGGCACGCGTAGAGGCCCGCGACCGCGGGGAAGGGGGGACGCAGCCTCGGCTGGCCGCGGCGGCCTTCGAGCGAGTCCAGCAGCGCGGTCTCCTCGCCGCAGATGTACGCGCCGGCGCCGGCGTGCACGGTGAGTTCGAGGTCGAGTCCGCTGCCCAGGATGTTCTCGCCGAGGTAGCCCGCCGCGTAGGCCTCGCGCACGGCCTCGTGCAGCCGCCGCAGGACGGGGACGACCTCACCGCGCAGATAGATGAAGGCGTGGGACGAGCGGATGGCGTGGCACGCGATCACGATGCCTTCGATGAGGCTGTGCGGGTTGGCGAAGAGGAGCGGGATGTCCTTGCAGGTCCCGGGCTCCGATTCGTCGGCGTTCACCACCAGGTAGTGCGGCTTTCCGTCCCCCTGGGGGATGAACTGCCATTTCATCCCCGTCGGGAACCCCGCGCCGCCCCGGCCCCGCAGACCGGAGTCCTTGACGTACGCGATCAGGTCGTCCGGCGGCATGGCGAGCGCCTTGCGCAGGCCCTCGTATCCCTCGTGCCGTCGGTAGACGTCCAGGCTCCAGGATCTGTCCTCGTCCCAGAAGGCCGACAGCACGGGTGCCAGCAGCTTCTCGGGGCCGGTGTCCTTCAGCTCGGGTGCCAAGGTCATCACTCCCCCTCCTCGGCGGTGGGCCCTGCGGGGTGGGCGGGGTCGGAGGCCGACGTGTCCTGCGGCGCGTCGTGCGAGCTGAGGTGCCGCGTCGGCGACGGGTCGTGCACGGCCCGGTCCTGCGTCCCGTCGTGCGGTCCGTCGTGCGTCCCGTCGTGCGGTCCGCCGTCGCGCGGATGCACCACGCGCGCGGGTGCGGTCTCGCCCTTCGCCAGGCGCAGGCCCACCAGCGACGCCGGTCCCGCGCTGCCGCTCGCCTCGACGGCGCCCTCGCGCTCGTCGGGGAATCCCGCCAGGATCCGGGCGGTCTCCTTGAAGGTGCACAGCGGCGCCCCGCGCGTGGGCGAGACGGTACGGCCGCCGCGCAGGTCGTCCACCAGCCGCTTCGCGCTCTGCACGGTCTGGTTGTCGAAGAACTCCCAGTTGACCATCACGACCGGCGCGTAGTCGCAGGCCGCGTTGCACTCGATGTGCTCCAGGGTGACCTTGCCGTCGTCGGTGGTCTCGCCGTTGCCGACGCCGAGGTGGTCCTGGAGCGCCTCGAAGATGGCGTCCCCGCCCATCACCGCGCAGAGCGTGTTGGTGCACACGCCCACCTGGTAGTCGCCGCTCGGCCGGCGCCGGTACATGGTGTAGAAGGTCGCGACCGCGGTGACCTCGGCGGTGGTCAGCCCCAGTACGTCCGCGCAGAACCGCATCCCGGTGCGCGTGACGTGTCCTTCCTCCGCCTGCACGAGGTGCAGCAGCGGCAGGAGCGCGGAGCGCGAGTCGGGGTAGCGGGCGATGATCTCGCGCGCGTCGGTCTCCAGCCGGGCCCGGACGTCGTCCGGGTAGGCCGGCGCGGGCAGCTCGGGCATGCCCAGGCTGACGCCGCGCTCCGAAGAAGAGGTGGTCACCGGTCGACGCCTCCCATCACGGGGTCGATGGACGCCACGGCGACGATCACGTCGGCGACCTGGCCGCCCTCGCACATCGCCGCCATGGCCTGGAGATTGGTGAAGGACGGGTCGCGGAAGTGGACCCGGTAGGGACGGGTGCCGCCGTCGGACACGGCGTGCACCCCGAGTTCGCCCTTGGGTGACTCGACGGCCGCGTACGCCTGTCCCGGCGGGACCCTGAAGCCCTCGGTGACCAGCTTGAAGTGGTGGATCAGGGCCTCCATGGAGGTGCCCATGATCTTCTTGATGTGGTCGAGGGAGTTGCCGAGACCGTCCGGGCCCAGGGCGAGCTGGGCGGGCCAGGCGATCTTCTTGTCGGGGACCATGACCGGGCCGGGCTGGAGCCGGTCCAGGCACTGCTCGACGATCCTGAGCGACTGGCGCATCTCCTCCAGGCGGATCAGGAAGCGGCCGTAGGCGTCGCAGGAGTCGGCGGTCGGGACGTCGAAGTCGTACGTCTCGTAGTCGCAGTAGGGCTGCGACTTGCGCAGGTCGTGGGGCAGGCCGGTGGCGCGCAGGATCGGGCCGGTGGCGCCGAGGGCCGTGCAGCCGGCCAGGTCGAGATAGCCGATGTCCTGCATGCGGGCCTTGAAGATGGGGTTCCCGGTGGCGAGCTTGTCGTACTCCGGGAGGTTCTTCTTCATCTTCTTCACGAACGCGCGGATCTGGTCCACCGCGCCGGGCGGGAGGTCCTGGGCGAGTCCGCCGGGGCGGATGTAGGCGTGGTTCATCCGCAGGCCGGTGATGAGTTCGTAGATGTCGAGGATCAGTTCACGATCGCGGAACCCGTAGATCATGATCGTGGTGGCGCCCAGCTCCATGCCGCCGGTGGCGATGCACACCAGGTGGGAGGACATCCGGTTCAGCTCCATCAGGAGCACTCGGATGATCTTGGCCCGTTCGGTGACCTGGTCCTCGACGCCGAGGAGTTTCTCGACGGCGAGGCAGTAGGCGGTCTCGTTGAAGAAGGACGTCAGGTAGTCCATGCGCGTCACGAAGGTGGTGCCCTGTGTCCACGTACGGAACTCGAGGTTCTTCTCGATGCCGGTGTGCAGGTAGCCGATGCCGCAGCGGGCCTCGGTGACCGTCTCGCCGTCGATCTCCAGGATCAGGCGGAGCACACCGTGGGTGGAGGGGTGCTGGGGCCCCATGTTGACGACGATGCGTTCGTCGTCGGCGCGGGCCGCGGACCGGACGACCTCGTCCCAGTCGCCACCGGTGACCGTGTAGACGGTTCCCTCGGTGGTCTCGCGGGGAGAAGCGTGTGACGTGCTCACGAGTACGACCTCCGCTGGTCCGGAGCCGGGATCTGGGCGCCCTTGTACTCGACGGGGATGCCGCCGAGGGGGTAGTCCTTGCGCTGCGGGTGGCCCTGCCAGTCGTCCGGCATCATGATCCGCGTCAGGGCCGGGTGGCCGTCGAAGACGATCCCGAAGAAGTCGTAGGCCTCGCGCTCGTGCCAGTCGTTGGTCGGGTAGACGGAGACCAGGGACGGGACGTGCCGGTCGGAGTCCGGGGCGCTGACCTCGAGCCGGATCAGCCTGTTGTGGGTGATCGAGCGCAGGTGGTAGACGGCGTGCAGTTCGCGGCCCTTGTCGTGCGGGTAGTGGACGCCGCTCACCCCGGTGCAGAGCTCGAAGCGCAGGGCCGGGTCGTCGCGCAGGGTGCGGGCGACCCGGACGAGGTGTTCGCGTTCGACGTGGAAGGTGAGTTCGCCGCGGTCGACGACCGTCTTCTCGATCGCGTTCCCGGGCAGGAGGCCCTGCTCCTCCAGCGCGCCCTCGAGTTCGTCGGCGACCTCGTCGAACCAGCCGCCGTAGGGGCGGGCGGTCGCGCCGGGCAGGCGCACCGAGCGGACCAGGCCGCCGTAGCCGGAGGTGTCGCCGCCGTTGTTCGCGCCGAACATGCCGCGCTGGACGCGGATCTCCTCGCCGCCCTGGCCGCGCTGTCCGGGGAGGTTGGAGGCGGCGAGGTCCTTCTCGGGGTTCGTCCCCCCGCCCCCCGCGCCGGTGCCGTTGGCGTCGCTCACCGCAGCAGCCCCTTCATCTCGATCATGGGCAGGGCCTTGAGCGCCGCTTCCTCCGCCTCGCGGGCCGCTTCCTCGGCGTTCACGCCCAGCTTGGTGTTCTGGATCTTGTGGTGGAGCTTGAGGATCGCGTCCATCAGCATCTCGGGGCGCGGCGGGCAGCCGGGGAGGTAGATGTCGACGGGGACGATGTGGTCGACCCCCTGGACGATGGCGTAGTTGTTGAACATGCCGCCCGAGGACGCGCACACCCCCATGGAGATCACCCACTTCGGGTTCGGCATCTGGTCGTAGACCTGCCGCAGCACCGGCGCCATCTTCTGGCTGACCCGGCCGGCCACGATCATCAGGTCCGCCTGACGGGGCGAACCGCGGAAGACCTCCATGCCGAAGCGCGCCAGGTCGTAGCGGCCGGCGCCGGTGGTCATCATCTCGATGGCGCAGCAGGCGAGGCCGAACGTGGCGGGGAAGACGGACGCCTTGCGCACCCAGCCCGCGGCCTGTTCGACGGTGGTCAGCAGGAAACCGCTCGGCAGTTTTTCTTCGAGTCCCATGGCTTAAAGGCCCCTCAGTCCCATTCCAGGCCGCCGCGCCGCCACACGTAGGCGTAGGCGACGAAGACGGTGAGCACGAAGAGCAGCATCTCCACGAGCCCGAAGACCCCCAGGGCGTCGAAGGTGACGGCCCAGGGGTAGAGGAAGACGATCTCGATGTCGAAGACGATGAAGAGCATCGCCGTCAGGTAGTACTTGATGGGGAAGCGCCCGCCGCCGGCCGGCGTGGGGGTCGGCTCGATACCGCACTCGTAGGCCTCGAGCTTGGCGCGGTTGTACCGCTTCGGCCCGATCAGCGTGGCCATGACCACGGAGAAGATCGCAAAGCCTGCCCCGAGGGCTCCCAGTACGAGGATGGGCGCATACGCGTTCACCGCTCCTCGCTCCTCTCAGTCGGCACTGACTGCTGGCGATGTCGAGGCTCGCGTCCGTCCCACCGGCTTCGCGAACTCCACCGTCACCGACGAAGATCGCGAACATGTGAAGCAGGTCACAAGCCCAACTGCCTCGCATCTTATGCCTGCGGCTCTGTGATCTGCGACACGGGGTATTGCACAAGCTTTGTGATCTCCACCACCTGACGAAGGATCATGAAGTCATATCAGCGGTGATCTTCGTACGCGAAGCGTCAGAGTGATCACAAGAAGTGACATTTACGCTCGTCGCCGCAGGTCACGAGGGTCGTCTCTATATCAAGAGGGTTCCGCTGCATGCAAATTGGTGCTGGACGGGTCGCCTTGGTAGTGGACCCGTTCACACATCAGGGGGAGTCGAGGGGTCGATGTGGACGCGTGCATGCGTTCACGAGCGGAACGAGTCACGCCGCTCGCGTCGGACGCGGGCCTTCCGTTAATCGTTCCGTGACCTCCGCCACACTCGTGAGGCATGGTCAGGAACCGGGCTTGGCCAACGATCTCCCCCAGTGGTAGGCGCGGCGCAATCCGGACGTAACGACGAAAGGCCATGATCACAGGCTTGACCACCTGCGTCCGCAATGTCCGTTACGGCGTCAATAAAGGGCGCCGCGCCAGGTGTTCGGGGTCCCCGTTGAACAAATGTGGCGCAGCACACGTTTCTTGAAGGTATGGAGGAGCCCCTGATACCGCTTGTACCCATGTCCCACACCGCTCACATACGCAGCCACCGGAAGCCCCGCCGCAGCGCGTCGACGATCGCGATGCGGGCCGGAGTCGCCAGTGGTGTACTCGGCTCGCTGGCCGTGGCCACCGCGGCCGGATCGGCCAATGCCGCCGAGCCGGTGACACAGACGCTCGAACTGCCCGTGCTGACGGGCGACGTGGCCGCGCAGGTCGCGCAGTCCGCGAACGCCACGCAGCAGGCCGCCGCGAACTACCACCTCGAGGCGGAGCGCGATGCGGCCGCCGCCGCGGCGGCCGCGGAGGCGAAGAAGGACCTCGCCGCCGCCAAGAAGGCCGAGGCGAAGAAGAAGGCGGCCGAGGAGGCCCGCAAGGCGGCCGCCGAGGCCGCCGTGTCCCGTTCCTCGGAGCGGACCACCCTCGCCACCGCGACGACCGCCTCCGCTCCGGCGAGCGGCAGCGTCGCGACGGTCGTCTCCTTCCTCAGGGCCCAGGTGGGCGACGCGTACGTCATGGGTGCCACGGGCCCCAACGCCTGGGACTGTTCGAGCCTGGTGCAGGCCGCGTTCCGCCAGGTCGGCGTGGACCTCCCGCGGGTCTCGCAGGACCAGTCGATGGCCGGCACGGACGTGTCGCTGTCCGACCTCCAGGTGGGCGACATCCTGTACTGGGGCGGGAAGGGGTCCGCGTACCACGTGGGCGTCTACATCGGGGGCGGCCAGTACCTCGACGCGGCCAACCCCTCCAAGGGTGTGGTGATCCAGGACCTCTCCGGCTACCCGGCGTCGGGTGCGGTGCGGGTCCTCTGAGACGCACGGGTCCGCACGCGCGGACCCACCGAAGGGCCGCAGCCGCTCGGGGGCCGCGGCCCTTCGGGCTTTCCGGGCGAACGGGGCCGGGAGCCCCGGGACGGGAGCGCGGGGCGGTGCGGCCGGAACCGACACCCGGCCCCGGCCGCACCGCCGCGCGCGGCCGGGTCAGGCCTTGGGCGCCACCTTGCTCAGGCCGTTGATGATGCGGTCCATCGCGTCGCCGCCGGTGGGGTCGGTGAGGTTGGCGAGCATCTTGAGCGTGAACTTCATCAGCAGCGGGTGCGTCAGGCCGCGCTGGGTCGCGATCTTCATGACCTTGGGGTTGCCGATGAGCTTCACGAAGGCGCGGCCCAGCGTGTAGTAGCCGCCGTAGGTGTCCTTGAGGACGCGGGGGTAACGCTGGAGGGCGAGTTCGCGTCCCGCGGGGGTGGAGCGGGCGTGGGCCTGGACGATGACGTCGGCCGCGAGCTGGCCGGACTCCATGGCGTAGGCGATGCCCTCGCCGTTGAAGGGGTTCACCAGGCCGCCGGCGTCGCCGACGAGCAGCAGTCCGCGCGTGTAGTGCGGCTGGCGGTTGAAGGCCATCGGCAGCGCGGCCCCGCGGATGGGGCCGGTCATGTTCTCCGGCGTGTAGCCCCAGTCCTCGGGCATGGAGGCGCACCAGGCCTTGAGGACCTCGCGCCAGTCCAGCTCCTTGAAGGAGTCGGAGGTGTTGAGGACGCCCAGGCCCACGTTGGAGGTGCCGTCGCCCATGCCGAAGATCCAGCCGTAGCCCGGCAGCAGGCGGTCCTCGCCCGGCCCGCGCCGGTCCCAGAGCTCGAGCCAGGACTCGAGGTAGTCGTCCTCGTGGCGGGGGCTGGTGAAGTAGGTGCGCACCGCGACGCCCATGGGGCGGTCCTCGCGGCGGTGCAGGCCCATCGCCAGGGAGAGGCGGGTGGAGTTGCCGTCGGCGGCGACGACGAGCGGGGCGCGGAAGGTGACCTCGCGCTTCTCCTCGCCGAGCTTGGCGTGCACGCCGGTGATCCGGCCGGTGCGGTCGTCGACGACGGGGGCGCCGACGTTGCAGCGTTCGTAGAGCCGGGCGCCCGCCTTCTGGGCCTGGCGGGCGAGCTGCTCGTCGAAGTCGTCGCGCTTGCGGACGAGGCCGTAGTCGGGGAAGGAGGCGAGATCCGGCCAGTCCAGCTGGAGGCGGACGCCGCCGCCGATGATGCGCAGTCCCTTGTTGCGCAGCCAGCCGGCCTCCTCGGAGACGTCGATCCCCATGGCGACGAGCTGCTTGACGGCGCGCGGGGTGAGGCCGTCGCCGCATACCTTCTCGCGCGGGAACTCGGTCTTCTCCAGCAGGAGCACGTCGAGGCCGGCCTTGGCGAGGTGGTACGCGGTCGTGGAGCCGGCGGGCCCCGCGCCGACCACGATCACATCGGCGGTGTTTTCGGAGAGGGGCTCGGTCACGGCGGGTTCTCCCCAAGGTTCGCAATCGCGTGCCGACCGGCACTGGACACGGGCAGTCTATTCAGGAGAGTCGATCGACCTGCTGAAGGGCTGCCCCCGTGAACCGAGTTCCGCCCGTAGTACGGCTGCGCGTCCCCACGGACGAGGACGCGGTGGCGTGGCACCGGGTCTTCGACCACCCGGAGGTCATGGAGTTCCACGGCGGCCGTTCCGCGGGGCTCTCCGTCTACGAGGAACTCACCGCCCGCCAGCGCCGGCACGACGCCGAGCGCGGGTTCTGCCTGTGGACGGTGCTCGACGGTTCGGGGCGGGTCGTCGGCTTCACCGGCGCCCAGCCCTGGGAACGGGAGTGGGGCCCGACCGGTGAGATCGAGATCGGCTGGCGGCTCGGCCGGGAGTACTGGGGCCAGGGGTACGCCACGGCCGCGGCGCGGATGACGCTGGAACGGGTGCGGGACGCGGGGGTGCCGGACGTGGTCGCCATGGTCCTCGCCGACAACGCCCGGTCCGTCGCGGTCACCCGGCGGCTCGGCATGCGGCTCGCCGACGTGTTCACCACCCCCGGGTCACAGCGGGAGGCGCACTGCTACCGGCTCGCGCTGTAGCGGATTCTCCAACTCCATTTCCGTCACGACAAGTAGCCGATTGTCACGGAAAGAGACCGGACGCTTCCGGATGGCCTCTCGCGCGGTTACCCTTCAGGTGTCGCAGGGGGTGACATCTGTGTTCATCCGGCCCAAAACACCCGAGGTGCGCGTACCGAGGCTCGTCGGCCTGATGGCCGTGGACGCGCGCGAGACGGCCACCGCTCGAGGAGTGCTGCTGGCCGCGCCCGACCGGCCCGACTTCCACCGGGCCGTCGTCGACTACGTCGTGCGGCAGTACCCGCCGCCCGGTGCCGAGGTGCCGCGCGGAGCGGTCGTCACCGTGTGGTTCGACTTCGCGGAGGGGGAGGGCGGCGGCGGTGCGGGCGTCCGCGAGCCCCTGCTTCCGGCGCCGGGCGGCGGCGGCATACGGCGGGAACTGGCCCCGTCGCGGGATCCCTTCGAACCGGTCGGTGGCTGAGGACCGGCCCGGCTCCCGCCGGCCGGCCCCGCCCGCGGTCCGATCCGGTCCGTCGCCGGCAGGCCGGCCGCCGGCCTGTCCGTCGCCCGCCTGCCCGTGGTCGGCCCGCCCGTCCTGGGCCGGTCAGCCCTCGGCCGGTCGGTTCTCGGCCGGTCGGTCCTGCTTGAAGCCCCGGTGCAGGGTGACCACGCCGCCGGTGAGGTTGCGCCAGGCGACCTTCGACCAGCCGGCCTCGCGCAGGTGCCCGGCGAGGGCGGGCTGGTCGGGCCAGGCGCGGATGGACTCGGCGAGGTAGACGTACGCGTCGGGATTGGAGGAGACCGCGCGGGCGACCGGGGGCAGGGCGCGCATCAGGTACTCGGTGTAGACCTGGCGGAAGGGCGCCCAGGTCGGGTGCGAGAACTCGCAGATCACGACCCGTCCGCCGGGCCGCGTCACCCGGTGCATCTCCCGCAGGGCCCCGTCGAAGTCCTGCACGTTGCGCAGCCCGAAGGAGATGGTGACGGCGTCGAAGGTGTCGTCCTTGAACGGCAGCCTCGTCGCGTCGCCCGCGGTGAGCGGCAGCCAGGGGTGCCTCTGCTTGCCCACCTGGAGCATGCCGAGGGAGAAGTCGCAGGGGACGACGTAGGCGCCGGCCCTGGCGAAGGGCAGCGAGGAGGTGGCCGTGCCCGCCGCCAGGTCGAGGACCTTCTGCGCGGGGCGGGCGTCGACGGCGCGCGCGACCTCCTTGCGCCATCTGCGGTCCTGACCGAGCGAGAGGACGTCGTTGGTGAGGTCGTACCGTTCCGCCACGCGGTCGAACATCGAGGCGACTTCGTGGGGCTGCTTGTTCAGGGAAGCACGGGTCACCCGCCCATTGTGGCAGCAGGGGTTTGGCCCTCACGGCAGCAGCCTCGGCTTCTTCCGGGCGGCCACGTCCTCGACCCAGCCGCACAGCAGCACGAACACCACGATCAGCAGCCAGCCGACGGTGAACAGGAACCACTGGCTCTCCAGCGGCAGGTACGCCTCGAAGGCGGGCACGTCCCAGAACCGGTCGATCAGCGGGACCGCCAGCACCAGGGCGATCTCGTGCCAGAGGTAGATCGTCACCGCGCGCGCGTTGAAGACGGAGACCAGCCGGTTCAGGCGCCCGCGCCGGGTGAGCCCGGCGAAGTCGATCCGGAAGTACGCCTTCGCCCACATCAGCAGCATCACGAAGCCGGCCGACCAGAAGGCCTGCGCGAGGGGGTTCTCGTCCAGGTCGTAGGTGCCGTACTCGGCCCGGTGCGCGAAGGCGTACCAGCCGCCGTACGCCATGGCCGCCAGGGAGAGGGCGACCACCGGGGCCGGTTTCGCGCGCTGGAGCACGCCGTCGCGGTGGGCGAAGCCGAGCACCCAGCAGAACAGGTACGTCGACAGGTCCCACAGGGCGGTGCCGACGCGGCCGTCCGGGCCGGACCAGAGGAAGTTCAGGACCAGGACCGGGCCGAGGGACGCGGCCAGGACGGGGACCGGTGCGAGGCGGAACAGCCGGAGCAGGAGCGGGGAGAGCAGCACGAACCACAGGTAGGTGCGCAGGTACCAGAGGATCTCCCAGGCCTGCTCGCCCCACGCGTTGCCCGGCGGATCGCCCAGCGGCACGATCCAGTAGACGATCCGCCAGTCCGGCATCCAGCCGTGGACGAGCATCGCCACGACCACGAAGATCCCCCAGAACCAGAAGGGCGGCAGGAGTCTGCGGAGGCGGCCGCGGACCACGGCGGGCGCCGGGCGTTCCAGGGACTTCGCCATCAGAGTGCCGGCCAGGCCGAACATGACGCCCATGGAGGGGAAGACCAGGCCCGCCCAGGCCCAGCCGAAGGTGTGGTACGCCACGACGCGGACGAGGGCGAGGGCCCGGAGGCTGTCGAAGTAGCGGTCCCGGCCGGGCGCCCGCGGCACCGCCCCGGCGGGTCCCGCCGGGGGTCGCCCCGCCGGGGGCCCGACCACGGGCAGGGGAGCCGTGTCCGTGGCGGACCCGGGCCCGGGGCCTGAGCCCTGGCCAGGACCGGGGCCGGGGCCGGAGGCGGAGCCGGGGCCGGAGGCGGGGGCGGTGGCAGGGCCTGGGCCCGGACCAGGACCGGGGTCGGACGGGACGTCCGTGACGGCGGCCCGCCGGGCCGGGCCGCGAACCGTGCCGCGGGCCGGCCCGCGGGCCGCGCCCCTGCTGTGCGCGCCCACTCAGCTCACCCCGGCCGGGGTCCCGACCTCGCCGGTCCTCTTGAGCTTCTGCCAGCGCAGGCGGCCGCCGGTGAGGGCGGTGACACAGGAGTGGATCAGGACGAGGTACATCATCTGGCGGTAGGCGAGCTGCTGGAGCGGCATCATCAGCAGGTAGCGGTACTTCTCGCGGTCGAGGCGGAAGGCGTACGCGGCGCAGACGAGCTGCACGCCCAGGACCGCGAGCCAGGCCAGCAGGGCCGCCCGGAAGTCGATGAAGATCATCGAGTAGGCGGTGAACACGTCGATCAGCGGCGCGAAGACCGGCGTGACGATCTGGAAGAGGACGACCAGCGGCATGCCGACGCGGCCGAAGCGGCCCGAGGGCCCCCTGTCCGTGAGGGACCCGCGGTGCTTCCACAGGGCCTGCATGGTGCCGTAGGACCAGCGGTAGCGCTGGGACCACAGCTGCTTGAGGGAGCCGGGGGCCTCGGTCCAGGCGCGGGCGTGCTCCTGGTAGACGACGTTCCAGCCGGCGCGGTGCATGGCGATGGTGATGTCGGTGTCCTCGGCGAGGGTGTCCTCGCTCATGCCGCCGACCTCCAGGACGGCGTCCCGGCGGAAGGCGCCGATCGCGCCGGGGATGGTCGGCATGCAGCGCAGCAGGTCGTACATGCGGCGGTCGAGGTTGAAGCCCATGACGTACTCGATGTGCTGCCAGGCGCCGATGACCGTGTTGCGGTTGCCGACCTTGGCGTTGCCGGCGACCGCGCCGACCTTCGGGTCGGCGAACGGCTGGACCAGGTGGCGCACGGTGTCGGGCTCGAAGACGGTGTCGCCGTCCATCATCACGACGATGTCGCAACCGGCGTTTTGGACGCCGTTGTTGAGGGCGGCCGGCTTGCCCGCGTTCTCCTGGCGGATGACGCGGACGTTCGTCATGCCCAGGGCCTCGGCCGCCTCGCGGGATATCTCGGACGTGCCGTCCGTCGATCCGTCGTCCACGACGACGACCTCGATCGGATGGGTGCTGCGCGCCAGCGACTCCAGGGTGTTGGCGATGCACTCCTTCTCGTTGTACGCCGGGACGATCACGCTGACCGGCCGGGTGACGGTCGGCCCCCAGCTGAAGCGGCGTCTGTTGCGCTTGCGGTGGTGACGGCGGGCGAGGATCAGCATCATCCCGAAGCGGCCCATGACGGCCACGCCCACCACGGCCAGTCCGACGGAGAGCGTCGGCACCGTCCACTCGGCGACGGCGACCGCCGCGACGAGCGCCTTGCCCTCGTACAGGAGCACGCCGGTGGCCTCGCGGTGGGCGGCCTGCAGCCCGCCCGCCGCACCCCCGGCCGCACCTGCCCCGGCACCGGCGGAGCCGGCCGCCTCGGCACCGGCCGGGGCGTCGGCGGAGGCACCGGCCGCCTGCTGCTGCCCGGCGGCCTCGCGGGCCGCCGCGCCCTCCTCCTGCATCGCGCCGCTGATGGTGGTGAAGGTGTAGCCGGCCGCCTTCATCTTCTTGATGTACGCCGGCAGCGCGGCGATGGTCTGGGAGCGCTCGCCACCCGCGTCGTGGAAGAGGACCGACGCGCCCTCGCCGTCCTCGGGCGTGGCCCACTCGATGATCTTGGAGACGCCCGGCTTCTTCCAGTCGTCGCTGTCGGTGTCGACGAAGACGCTGGTGTAGCCGTCCTCGCCGAGCCGCTGGTAGACGGGCCAGCTGTAGTTGTCGATGGCGTCCGTCTTGGAGGAGTACGGCGCGCGGAACAGCGTGGTGGTGATGCCCGCCGCGCCCGCGAGCGCCAGCTGGGTCTGCTCCATCTCCCGGTCGACGCGGGCGTCGCTCTGGTAGGAGAGGTCGATGTGGGTGAAGGTGTGGATGCCCACCTCGTCGCCCTGCTCGACCATGTCCTTCACGATGCCCGGGTAGCGCGAGACCATCGACCCGACCAGGAAGAAGGTCCCGGGGACGTCGTACTTCTCGAGGATCTCCAGGACCTGGGGCGTCCAGGTGGGGTCGGGGCCGTCGTCGAAGGTGAGCGCGATCGTCTTGTCCGGGACCGAGACGGTGGTGGCCCGGCCGCCGCGGAAGGTGAGGATCGGGCCGCCGTCGAGGATGTCGTCGGGCACCTTGCTCGCGCCGGCCCCGGTGCGGACCCGCTGGTCGCCGCCGACCTCGGCGCGCAGGTAGCCGTCGAGCAGCATCACGCTGGTGAGCGCGAGCAGCAGCAGCCCCGCCAGGATGACGCGGGGTTTCTGGAGGGCCGCGGCCTTGCCCGCCGCCCGCTCGATACGGGAGGGGGCGCGGCGCCGGCCGCGGGAGGGAATCGTCGTCATGGGGGTGGCTGCGTTCCGGTCAGTTGGCGGCCGCGGAGGCGGGGACGGACGGGGAGACGGGGGCGGACGGGGACGGGGAGGCCGCGCCGGTGGGCGGGGTGGCGCCCGGCAGACCGAGCTGGTCGCCGAGGCCGCCCTCCGGGCGCATCCCGCCGGGGCCCCGGCCCTCTTGGGCGTCGCCGCCGAACGGCAGCAGCGAGGACGGGGCGAGCGAGGTGCCCCAGCCCATGAAGGCGGCGCCGAGGACGGCCGCGTAGACGAGGCAGCCGGCGCCCATGAGGAGGCCGATCCGGCGCAGCAGTCTGGACCGGCGTCCGGAGTTGTCAACGAACACGGGGCCCTCGGCGGCGGAGTCGTCGCCGCGTTTGCGACGGCGACCACGAGCGGCGGCACGGCTTTCGATGGCGGGCTCGGAATGCATTCCCCGGATATTAGGGAGCCTTTATGTGACTCGAACTCCGGTCTTCTTGTGAGAGAGCCGTGAGGAACGGCCGAACCTGTCCCTTGCCTGAGAGATGAGGCGGAGACCCACGGGACCGGCCTTCGGGAGGTCGGGAAAGATCGCGCCTTTTGGTCGTTTTTCAACCCCCTTTTGACCGCATTTATCCCTCACGTGTCCACGTGTTCCCCGTCCGGGCTCGGGCCGCCCGAATGTGAGACATTTCGAGTCCGGGAACGGCATGTGTTTCCGTCCTGAGACAGAAATCACGAGAGCGGGTGCATGCGCAATGAGGAGTTTCCTGAGGCCGGCGGCCGGGCTCACCTGCCTGTTCGCCTTGGCGACGGCGGGATGCTCCGCGGGGTCCGACGGCACGTCGGACGCGGCACCCGCGACACCGCGGCAGAGCGCCGGCGCCAGTCCCGGAGCCGGCGCCGGCGCGACGTCCGGCACGGCGTACGCCCCCTACGTCAACGCCGCGGAGGCCTCCGCCAACGACGCCGCGGGCTCCCCCGCGACGTACAACCTGGCCTTCGTCATCTCCGACGGCAGCGGCTGCACCCCCCGGTGGAACGGCGTCCACGCGGTCGACGACGCGACCGTGGTCTCGCGCGTCTCCGCGCTCACCGCGACGGGCGCCTCGGTGCGGGTCTCCTTCGGCGGCGCGTCCGGCGAGGAGCTGGCGGCCGCCTGCGACAGCGTGGCGGAGCTGACCGAGGCCTACGGCGCGGCGCTCGACGCGGCCGGCTCCACCCGGGCCGACTTCGACATCGAGGGCGAGGAGCTGACCGACCCCGACTCGGTCGCCCTGCGCTCGCGGGCGATAGCCGCGCTCCAGGAGGAACGCCCGGACCTGGAGGTCTCGTTCACCCTCCCGGTGATGCCGTCGGGGCTGGACTCCGACGGCCTCGCGCTGCTGGCCTCGGCGAACAAGTACGACGTCCAGGTGTCCGCCGTCAACCTGATGACGATGAACTACGGGGAGTCGTACACCGGGGACATGGGCGGGTACGCCGTCACCTCGGCCACCGCCGCGCACGCCCAGCTCAAGGAGGTCTTCGGCACGGGGGACGCCGAGGCCTGGAAGGGGATGGCGCTCACCTCGATGATCGGCGTCAACGACGTCGCGGGCGAGACCTTCACGCTCGCGGACGCCGCGCAGGTGCGGGCGTTCGCCGAGGAGAAGGGCGTCTCCTGGGTGTCGATGTGGTCGACGTTCCGGGACCGGCGGTGCGAGGAGGGCACCGACGCGGACGACGCGCTGACCGACTGCAGCGGGGTGGAGCAGGAGGCGGGCGCCTTCGGGGAGGCGTTCTCGGGGTAGCGGGGCTCACCTGGACCGGTGGAGCAGCCGGCCCGCCAGCACCGTGGCCACGCAGCAGGCGGCGCCCCGGGTCCTCAGCGCCGCCTCGTCGGGGACGTCGAAGACCGTGAAGGTGGCGGGCCGGCCGACGAACGGGAGCAGCGGCGCCAGGACGGCCTCCGCCAGGCTCCGCCCGGCCAGCGGGTCGAGACCCGGCTCTCCCCCGGGGTCCTCCGGCCGCTCCTCGACGCGCAGCCCGGCCCGGCGCACGGCGTCCACCACGGCGGGCCGCCGCAACTCCCCGGCGACCGCCACGGTCCCGTGCGCCAGCAGCCGCTGCACGCCCCGCCGTGCGCTCGCGCCCCAGCGGGCGTCGGTCATGGGCAGGGCCGCCAGGGCGGCGCCCGTGAGCGGTTCGGTGCCGAGTTCGCCGGCCTCCCGCGGATCCGGATGGTAGGCCCGCTCCAGCAGTTCGGGCCCGTACGGGTTCAGCAGTCCGGGGGCCAGGAGCCCGGGCCAGCGCCGTACGCGCGCGGTCGGACACGCGGCCGCCAGCTCCTCGTAGGGACCGACGGCCGCGATCTCGCGGCCGTCGACCAGGACCGCGCCGCCGGCCAGGGAGGGCCGCTCGGGGGCACCGGACACCAGCAGGCCGGCGGTGTGGATCGTCAGCACGGGACGGTCAGTTGGAGGCCAGCAGCTTCAGCTCGGGGTGCGCGGTGCCGCCCTCGATCGCGGTGGAGGAGATGTGGGAGACGACCCGCTCGTCGACG
The DNA here is from genome assembly GCF_055580685.1 of Streptomyces sp. NPDC031554. Taxonomy (NCBI): domain Bacteria; kingdom Bacillati; phylum Actinomycetota; class Actinomycetes; order Kitasatosporales; family Streptomycetaceae; genus Streptomyces; species Streptomyces sp. NPDC031554. Next base: position 1,160,374 of record NZ_JBVIKX010000001.1, read on the forward strand.
GGGTCGTCCGCCGGGTCGTCGTGCACGACGAGGTGTTCGTACGTCGTCGCGCGCTGCGCCGGGACGCGGCCCGCCCTGCGGATCAGGTCGATGATCTCCAGGCGGTTGGAGCGGTGCTTGGCACCGGCGGAGGAGACGACGTTCTCCTCCAGCATGATCGAGCCGAGGTCGTCCGCGCCGTAGTGCAGCGACAGCTGGCCGACCTCCTTGCCCGTGGTCAGCCAGGAGCCCTGGATGTGACGGACGTTGTCGAGGAAGAGGCGGGCGATCGCGATCATCCGCAGGTACTCGAAGAGGGTCGCCTGGGTGCGGCCCTTGAGGTGGTTGTTCTCGGGCTGGTAGGTGTACGGGATGAAGGCCCGGAAGCCGCCCGTCCGGTCCTGTACGTCACGGATCATCCGCAGGTGCTCGATGCGCTCGGCGTTGGTCTCGCCGGTGCCCATCAGCATGGTCGACGTGGACTCCACGCCGAGGCCGTGCGCGATCTCCATGATCTCCAGCCAGCGCTCGCCGGACTCCTTCAGCGGGGCGATCGCCTTGCGCGGGCGGGCGGGGAGCAGTTCGGCGCCGGCGCCGGCGAAGGAGTCGAGCCCGGCGGCGTGGATGCGCCGGATCGCCTCCTCGACGGACACCTTCGAGATCCGCGCCATGTGCTCGATCTCGCTCGCCCCCAGGCTGTGGATGACGAGCTGCGGGAAGTCCTTCTTGATGGCGGAGAAGTGCTCCTCGTAGTACTCCACGCCGTAGTCCGGGTGGTGTCCGCCCTGGAACATGATCTGGGTGCCGCCGAGTTCGACGGTCTCCGCGCACCGGCGCAGGATGTCGTCCAGATCGCGCGTCCAGCCCTTGGCCGTGTCCTTGGGCGCCGCGTAGAAGGCGCAGAACTTGCACGCCGTGACGCACACGTTCGTGTAGTTGATGTTCCGCTCGATGATGTACGTCGCGATGTGCTCGACGCCGGCGTACTGACGGCGGCGCACGGCGTCGGCGGCGGCGCCCAACGCGTGCAGGGGCGCGTCCCGGTAGAGGGCGAGCGCCTCCTCGGGGGTGATCCGCCCACCCTCGGCGGCACGGTCGAGGACGGACTGGAGGTCGGCCTTCTCGGTCACCGGGGCGTCCCTTTCGTCAAGGGTTGTGGACGGACCCGGCCAGCCTACGCCAGCGCCTGTGACCGGCTCACCTCAGGCCGCGTACGCCCCCGCCAGCACACCGGCCCAGGCGCCGGCGATCAGGAACGGCCCGAACGGGATCGCCGTCCGGCGCCCGGCCCGGCCCGCGAGCAGGAGCGCCCCGCCGTACAGCGCGCCCGACAGGAATCCGGCGAGGGTGCCCAGCATGACCGTCGCCCAGCCGTACCAGCCGAGGGCGGCGCCCGCGCCGAGGGCGAGCTTCACGTCGCCGAATCCCATGCCGCCGGGGTTGATCAGGTGCAGCACGAGGTAACCGGCGCCGAGCGCGAGGGAGCCCAGCAGGGCCGTCGTCCAGTCGCCGGCGTGCTCGGGCAGCAGCGCGGCCACGCCGAGCAGGGCGAGGGCGGTGGCCGCGAGGGGCAGGGTGAGGGGGTCGGGCAGCCGCCGCACCCGCAGGTCGACGGCGGCCAGCAGCACCCCGACGGGCGTCAGCGCCAGCCACACGGCCAGCTCGGGCCGGACACCGGTGGCGAGCGCCAGGCCGGCGCAGAGCAGCGCGGTGACGAGGGGGAGGCGGAGGGCGCCGGGGCCGTACGGCGGGTCCGTGCGGGGGCAGCGCGGACAGCGGGCGGGGCCGAGCCAGCCGCGCAGGCGGTGGCCGGCCGGGCAGGTCCGGCGCGGACCCGGGTCGACGAAGCCGGGCCCCTCACCGTCCCCGTCGCCGCCCTCCTCGGGTGCCTCGGGTTCGCCGGGGTCCTCCAGTTCCACCGAGAACCGGTACGCCGCCCGTGGCAGCACCGCTCCCGTCGTCGCGCCCCACACCACGGCGAGGACGATCAGCAGGGCGTCGATCGGCCCACCGGTCAAGGAAATCCGCTCCCTCTCCGCTCGTCGCCGACGCCTTCGCCGGCCCGCCCGTGCCGCCCGCTACCCGACCCGCGACATCCGCGCCACCGGGTCGCCCTCGGCCGGACTCCGCGACCGGTACGTCAGGTCGTCGCCCGTGCGCGTCAACCGCACGGTGTGGGGGGCCGGGTTGCAGCCGTCGTGGTTGGTCGCCGCGCCGACGGAGGTGGCGGTCAGCTCCTTCGGCGTCGCCTTCTCCAGGGTCAGGATGTCGAGGCAGATGCCGCCGAGCACGTCCGTCTGGCGCAGCCGTCCCAGCTCCTGCCCCACGGCGGCCTGTCTCACCGTCAGCCGGAAGGTGCCCATGGGGAGCCGGCCGCCCAGGCCGCTGCCCTGCCCCTCCCAGGTGCCGACGTAGGCGGTGGGCACCGTTGCGGACCCGGCCGGGGCGGTGCCCGCCGGCGGGGCCGGGGAGGACGCGCCGTCGCCCGCGGCGCTGTCCTTGTCGCCGGAGCCCGAACCCGGCATCAGGTCGAGGAGGAACGCCGAGCCCACGGTCACCGCCGCCAGCGCGCCCGCGACCGCGAGCGCCAGGGTGCAGCTCAGCCGCCGCCCGCGTCCGCCCTCGCCGGGCGTCGCCGCGGCCGCGAAGGAGAGGGACACCCCGCCGGGCCGCCGGTCGCCGCCGTCCCCCTCACCGCTGCCGCCGTCGCCCCGCGGCGCCGGCACGGCCGGCGTCGCCCCCGGCATCACCGGCGCCGGCCCGAACTCCCCCACCCTGGCCGGGGCCCGGGCCTCCCCCGTCGCGGCCGGGGCCTGCGCCCCTCCCGCCGGCGTACCGCCGAACCCCACCGAGGCGCTGCTGAAGCCGACCGGCCCGGAGACCGGCTCCGCCCCGGTGCCCGCTCCCGCCGCCTCCAGGTTCAGCAGTTCCACGGCGCCGCGCCCCACCTGTTCCACCAGCCGCCCCGGCAGCCAGCCGGCGGCGACCAGCCGGGCCGCCCCCCGCGGAGCGAGCCGGCGGGCGACCTCCGCCGGGGCGGGCCGCTCGGCCGGTTCCTTGGCCAGGCAGGCCGCGACCAGCTCCCGCAGGTCGCCGTCGAGGGCGCCCAGTTCGGGCTGTTCGTGGACGACCTTGTAGAGCAGGGCGGCCGAGGAGTCGCCGGGGAACGGGGGCTCACCGGTCGTCGCGTACGCCAGGACCGCGCCGAGGGAGAAGACGTCGGCCGCGCCGGTGACGCTCCTGCCGAGGATCTGCTCGGGGGCCATGTAGCCGGGGGAGCCGACCGACACCCCGGTCGAGGTGAGGGACGCGGTGCCGTCCGTGGCGCGGGCGATGCCGAAGTCGATCAGCAGGGGGCCGTCGACGGTGAGCAGGATGTTGGAGGGCTTCACGTCCCGGTGCACCAGGCCCAGTCCGTGGACGGCCGCGAGCGCTTCGCCGAGGCCCGCTCCCAGCACCCGCACCGTGTGCTCGGGCAGCGCGCCGCCGCCCGCCACGGCCGCGGCCAGCGAGGGCCCGGCCGCGTAGGCCGTGGCGACCCAGGGGACGTCGGCCGCCGGGTCGGCGTCCAGGACCGGCGCGGTCCAGGCACCGCCCACCCGCCGGGCGGCGTCGACCTCGCGCCGGAAACGGGCGCGGAACTCCTCGTCGAGCGCGAGGTGCGGGTGCACGATCTTCACGGCGACCGTGCGGCCGCCCGCGCTGCGCCCCAGGTAGACGCGGCCCATCCCGCCGGAGCCGAGCCGGCCGAGCAGCCGGTAGGGGCCCACCTCGGCGGGCTCGCCGGCACCGAGCGGCTGCATGACGACCACCCCTCCCCCGTAGACCCGTGGCCTCCGTGGCCCCGGTGGGGCCGCCAGCAGCCTAGAGCCTGCGCTACGGCTGGAGCAGCTCCACGTGCACGTCGGCCGGGAAACCCGTGGTCGGGCCGACGCGGCGGGCGAACTCGGTGACGGCCGCCAGCTGCGCGGGGCCGAAACGGAAGTCCAGCGTGGTGAAGTACCGCTCCAGCACCTGCTCGTCGAAGGCCTCCCAGCGGGCCGCCTGCTCGGCGACCTTGGCGACCTCCTCCAGGGAGAGGTTGCGGGAGGCGAGGAAGGCCTCGTGGACCTTGCGGGTGATGACCGGCTCGCGCTCCAGGTAGTCCCGGCGGGCGGCCCACACCGCGAAGACGAACGGCAGACCGGTCCACTCCTTCCAGAGCGCGCCGAGGTCGTGCACCTGGAGGCCGTACTTCGGGGCGTCCAGCAGGTTCGCCCGCAGGGCCGCGTCGCCGATGAGGACGGCCGCCTCGGCCTCCTGCATCATCAGGCTGAGGTCGGGCGGGCAGGTGTAGTAGTCGGGCCGGACGCCGTAGCGGTCGGAGAGCAGGAGCTGGGCCAGGCGCACGGAGGTGCGCGACGTGGAGCCGAGGGCGACGCGGGCGCCGTCCAGTTCCTCCAGCGGCACCTGCGAGACGATGACGCAGGACATGACGGGGCCGTCGCAGCCGACGGCGATGTCGGGGAAGGCGACCAGGTCGTCGGCGTTCTTCAGGAACTCGACGAGGGTGACGGGCCCGATGTCGAGCTCCCCCCGCACCAGCCGCTCGCTGAGCTTCTCCGGGGTGTCCTTGGTCAGCTCGAAGTCGAGGAGGGTGCCGGTTCTCGCGAGCCCCCAGTACAGGGGCAGGCAGTTCAGGAACTGGATGTGGCCGACGCGCGGCCGGGTGCGAGAATTGTCCACATCGCGACGATAGACCCCGTCCGGTAGCCTGCGGAGTCCACCCCCCGCCACGGCAGACGTCAACCCCTTTTCCAGATCTTCAAACGTCCGAGTGGCGTGATCTTGACCTCTGTTGCTTTCGGCTGCCCGCGTGCTAGGCTCGCCCGCAAGTTGCAGTTTGGTTTCCCTTGCAGTACAGAGCCTGCGGAGCATGTAACCGCGGGCTCTCGTCGTTTTCAGACGTATGCAGTTGTGCGGCACTAGCTTTCACGCTTGCAGGGTTCTGGAGCAGGGCAACCCTTTGGGCCCAAGGAGGGCTTATGGCTACCGGAACCGTGAAGTGGTTCAACGCCGAAAAGGGCTTTGGCTTCATCGCCCAGGAGGGCGGCGGCCCCGACGTCTTCGTCCACTACTCCGCGATCAACGCGCAGGGTTTCCGTTCGCTCGAGGAGAACCAGCAGGTCTCCTTCGACGTGACCCAGGGCCCGAAGGGCCCGCAGGCGGAGAACGTCACCCCCGTCTGATCGCACCACTCCCTGACGCAAGTCTCTGAGAGCAGTACCCAAGGAGCCCCGCGCCGCAAGGCGACGGGGCTCCTGCCTTTCCGCGACGGCGGGCGTCCGCACCGGCCACCGCGGCACCCGGCGGGCTGTTTCCGTACGGGTCGGGGGCGAGGGCCGTACGCGTGCGTCGGCCGCCGTCCGGGACCGGTGTCGGAGGGACCGGCTACGGTCCCGCGCATGACCGGAGCTCCCGATTTCCTCACCGCCACCCGCACCTTCTACGACGCCGTCGCCGAGGACTACGCCGACCGCTTCCGCGACCTGCACGCGAAGCTCCCCTGGGACCGGGCCGTGTTCGCGGTGTACGCCGAACTCGTCGGCTCCGGCGGGAGGGTGGCCGATCTCGGCTGCGGACCGGGGCGGGTGACCGGCCACCTCGCGTCGCTCGGGCTGTCCCTGTCCGGGCTGGACCTGTCGGAATCGATGCTGGCGGTGGCGCGCCGGGAGAATCCGGGCATCCGGTTCGAGCGGGGTTCGATGCTGGAGCTGCCCCACGGGGACGGCTCGCTGGACGGGCTCGTCTCCTGGTACTCGTCGATCCACACACCGGTGGAGGAACTGCCCCGCCTGTTCGCCGAGTTCCGGCGCGTCCTGCGGCCCGGCGGCCACGCCCTCCTCGCCTTCCAGGTCGGCGACGAGCCCCAGCACCACGACCGGCCCTGGGGCCACCCGGTGTCCCTGGACTTCCACCGCCGCCGGCCGGAGGCCATGGCCGAGCTGCTCACCGACGCCGGTTTCTCCGTACGGTCCCGCACGGTCCGCGCCCCGGAGCCCGACCTCGCCGAGAAGGTGCCGCAGGCCTACCTGATCGCCTGCGCCCAGGATCTGTCACGAAGCTCGCCCCTTTCTGCGTGGTCTTCGGTCTGTTCTGACAACGATCAAGACATTTCGGGGAGATAAGAAGCCAGGAGGGACCGCGAGTCTTGATCGCTACCGAGGCGCTGATTGGCTGGCCGACATGAACGATCTCGGACCCGTTGCGTGGCCGCCTGCACCGATCAGGACTGAGAGGCTCGTGCTGCGTGAGCCCGAGGCCAGGGATCGTGCGGCGTTCGTCGAGCTGCACGCCTCGCCGGAGGTGCACACCTACCTCGGCGGCCCCCGGCCGCGTGACGAGCTTGAGGGCGAGATGCCCGAGGTGCCCGGGCGGCGGTCCGGGAGTTTCGTCGTCGATCTCGACGGGGTGATGATCGGCCAGATCCTGCTCCGGAGAGTAACGGAGCACGTGTGCCCCTCCGCCGTGGGGAAGGTCGATCTCGGCTATCTGTTCCTGCCGCGGGCGTGGGGATTCGGGTATGCCGCCGAAGCGTGCGCAGCGGCACTGGACTGGCTCGAAGACGTGCTTCCGGGTGAGCCGGTGGTGCTCGCCACGCAGACCGCCAACGCTCGCTCGATGCGCCTCGCGGCGAAGCTGGGGTTCACCGAGGCAGAGCGGTTCCGGGCCTGGGACGCCGATCAGTGGCTCGGCCTGCGGGCCCCGGTCACGCCCTCCAGTTGAGTGCGCGCTTCGGCAGGGCGGAACTTTCGCAACGCCGTTGTTCTCGCTGCCGAGGCGCGGCTTTGCGGGTCATGCGGGCGCTGGAAGGAGTGGCGCGAAGGCGCGCTGTTCTCCGGGCTCGTGCAGCCAGGGCACCGAGCGTAGACCTCCGCTCCGGGCACGGCAGGCTCCCGGTGCCGCTGCGCCCCGCCTACGACTCCGGCCCCGTCGGCTTCGCGGACACGGCCCGGCGAGCGGTCTCCCTCCGCGCGGCGAGCGGGAGCTCCGCCCACACCGTCTTGCCCACCTCCCGCTCGTCGACGCCCCACGTCCTCGCGAGCACCGCGACCAGCACCAGGCCCCGGCCGCCCTCCGCCTCCGGGTCCGTCACGATCCGCAGCCACCGGTCGCCCCGCGCGTCGCTCACCTCGACACGGAGCGTGTCCTCGGGGAGGAGCAGCAGCCGCAGTTCGAAGTCCCGCCCCGGCACGCGGCCGTGCGTCACGGCGTTCGCCGCCAGCTCCGCGACGACGTGCTGCGCGGTGTCGTTGGCGTCCCCGCCGTGCGGGTGCCCCCAGGCGTCGAGCTGCTGCGCCGTCAGCCGCCGGGCCAGCCGGGCGCCCCTCGGGGTGGAGCTGAGGCGGAGGGTGAGTTCGCCAAGGGGGGTGGGGATCTGGGTGGAGATTTCGGAATTCACACGACTCAGCCTGACCCGTTGTCCCTACCCTGGCCAAGGGCGCATCCACGACTCTCCGTAGCTGTACGTGTGCGCAGAGAGGCGCGTACGGGGCGTCGGCGCGACCACGGGCACGTGCGAAAGGGCGGGGTGGCATGCAGGAGGACCGCGAGCGGAGGCCGGAGACGCCGGCGGAGTCCGACGGGACGACGGGGCTGTTCACGGCGCTGGGCAAGATGTTGAAGCGGCTGCGCGAGCGGAAGGGGCTGACGCAGAAGGACTTCGGCGTGCTGGTCGGGTACGGCCCGGACGCCATCTCGTCGATGGAGCGGGGGGTACGGCTGATCCGGCCGGAGGTGCTGGAGAAGGCGGACGCCCTGCTGGACGCCGGGGGAATGCTCGCCGACGCGATCCCCGAGGTGCGGGAGGCGATGAGCAGGGTCCGGACGCGGCACCCGGAGTGGTACCGGAGTTACGCCGCCCTGGAGGCGGAGGCGCGCGAGTTGCACTTCTACGCCAACCAGGGCGTGCCGGGCCTGTTGCAGACGGAGGACTACGCACGGGCGGTGTTCTCCCGTCGTCGGCCACTGCTGGACGAGGAGACGATCGGGAAGCGCATTGCCGACCGGCTGGCTCGGCAGCAGATCTTCGGCAAGTGGCCACCGCCCATGTGCAGTTTCGTGTTGGAGGAGGTCGTCTTGGACCGACCGATCGGCGGACGGTCCGTCCATGAGACACAGTTGAAACAGCTGCTTCAGGTCAGCGGCCTGCGGAGCGTGGAGATCCAAGTGATGCCGACCAGCATCGAGGACCATCCCAACATGGGAGGGGCATTCAACTTGCTGACCCCCCAGAGGCACCCGCAGGTTGCGTATACCGAAATCCAGGAATATCCCCGGCTGATCACTGATCCGGAGGAGGTCAGGAAGATCGTCGACCGCTATGGCATGATCCGGGCGATGGCCCTCCCGCCCAGAGAATCAAGGGCGTTGATCGACGAGAAGCTGGGAGAGTTGTGAATAGCCAAGAACTCAACTGGTTCAAGTCCAGCTACAGCGACGGAGGCGGCGGCGAATGCCTCGAAGCCGCCGTCTGTCCCGCCGCCGTCCACGTCCGTGACTCCAAGAACCCCGGCGGTCCCGCCCTGAGCCTCTCCCCCGCCGCCTGGGCGCGCTTCCTCCCCTACGGCAGCAGCGGGTCCTCGTCCAGCACCGGCGGAGCCGCCAGCGCGGCCTCGTAGGCGTCGCGGGGGAACTCGTAGGGGCCCATGGCCAGTTCCCCCCACTGCTCCCGGTAGGGCTGGCGGAAGGACGACCAGGTCACCGTCGTGGGGGTGAGGGCGATCCGGGCCATGAGGGGCCAGCAGCCCCAGACGCCGCAGGAGCAGCCGAGGAGCGGCACGGTGTCCCCCGCCGCGCGGAAGTGGTCCTCGAACTCCGTCACGCCCAGGCCGTCGTGCTGGGCCCGGACCTGCTCGGCGGTCTCCCTCTCGTCCTCGGCCTCGTCGTCGAACTCCCCCGCCAGTTCGGCCCGCCACAGCGGGTACGTCGCCTCCCCGACGAGCGTGCGCAGGTCGGTCCCGTCGACCCGGACGCCCCACACCCGGTGGTCCGGGTGGTCCGGGCTCCCGGCCGGCGGGTAGTGGAAGAACTCGATGGCGTTCACGACCGGCATCCTGCCCGGCCGTGGCGCCCCGCCGCGAGCCCTTTACCGCGGGTACAGGCCCTCCACCGCGTCGGCGAAGTCCCGCAGGACCGCCTCGCGGCGCAGTTTCATCGAGGGGGTGAGGTGGCCCTCCGCCTCGGTGAGGTCGCGGGGCAGGACGGCGAAGCGGCGGATCGACTCGGGGCGGGAGACCAGCTTGTTGGCCTCGTCGACCGCGCGCTGGAGGACGACGTTCAACTCCTCGTCGTCGATGAGGAGTTCGACCGGGACGGGGTGCTTGCCGTTCATCTGGCGCCAGTGGGTCAGGCCGTCGGGGTCCAGGGTGAGCAGGGCGCCGACGTAGGGGCGGCCGTCGCCCAGGACCATGGCCTGGGAGATCAGGGGGTGCGAGCGCAGCCAGTTCTCCAGCGGGGCGGGGGCGACGCTCTTGCCGCCGGAGGTGATGATCAGCTCCTTCTTGCGGCCGGTGATCGTGAGGTAGCCCTCGTCGTCCAGTTCGCCGAGGTCGCCGGTGGCCAGCCAGCCGTCGGGGGCGGCGGGGACGACCCCGCCGGCCGCCGGGTCCCAGTAGCCGCGCAGGACGTGGCCGCCGGCGATGAGTATCTCGCCGTCGGCCGCTATCCGGATCTTCGTGCCGGGCAGCGGCCAGCCGACGGTGCCCAGGCGGGGCTTCATCGGCGGGGTGACCGTGGAGGCGCCGGTGGTCTCGGTGAGGCCGTAGCCCTCGTAGATCTCGATGCCCGCGCCGGAGTAGAAGGCGGCGAGGCGGCGGCCCAGCGGGGAGCCGCCGCAGATGGCGTGCCGGACCCGGCCGCCCATCGCGCTGCGGATGCGGCGGTAGACCAGCGGGTCGTAGAGGGCGCGGGCCGCGCGCAGGGCGGCGCCGGGGCCGCTGCCGCCCGCGTTGTGGGCCTCGACGGCCTCGCCGTAGCGGACGGCGGTGTTCACGGCGCGGTCGAAGGTGGACGTCCGGCCGCCCGCCTCCGCCTTCGCGCGGGCGGTGTTGAAGATCTTCTCCAGCATGTACGGGATGGCGAGCAGGCAGGTGGGTCTGAACGCGGCCAGGTCCGGGAGGAGTTCGTCGGCCTTCAGGCTCGGGGCGTGGCCGAGGCGGACGCGGGCGCGGACGCAGGCGATGGCGACCATCCTCCCGAAGACGTGCGACATGGGGAGGAAGAGGAGGACGGACAGGTCGTCGGTGGAGGACCTGAAGACCGGGTAGAGCAGCTCGATGGCGTTGTCGACCTCGGCGAAGAAGTTCCCGTGGGTGAGCGCGCAGCCCTTGGGGCGGCCGGTGGTTCCCGAGGTGTAGATGAGGGTGGCGAGGGTGTCGGGGACCAGCATGCCCCGGCGGACGTCGACCTCGGTCTCCGGGACGTGCCGCTCGCCCAGTTCGGCGAGGCGGTCCACGTGGCCCTTCTCGATGACCCAGATGTGGTGCAGGTCGGGCAGCCGGTCGCGTTCGGGGCCGACGGCCGCCGCCTGCGCGACCGTCTCGGTGACGAGGGCGACCGCGCCGGAGTCCTGGAGGATCCACCGGGTCTGGAAGACGGAGGAGGTCGGGTAGACGGGGACGGTGACCAGTCCGGCCGCCCAGGCGGCGAAGTCGAGGAGCGTCCACTCGTACCTCGTACGGGCCATGACGGCGATCCGGTCGCCCGGCATCAGCCCTTCGCCGATCAGCCCCTTGGCCACGGCGAGGACCTCGGCGGCGAACTGCCGTGCCGTCACGTCCGTCCACCGGCCCTCGGCGTCCCTGCGGCTGAGGACCACCGTGTCGGGGGCCTCCGCCGCGTTGTCGAACGGCAGCTCGGCGAGCGAGCCGTGCGTCGTGGGGCGCGCGAACACCGGCATCGCCGCCTCCCGCACGACACCGTCCAGCCTGCGGATCTCGGGTTCCACCAGGGCGGGGGGAGCGTCGTAGCCGGCGAAGGCCGGGGTGGAGGACGAGTACGGGGTGGACACGGGCGGCTCCCTGGGCGTGCAGCGACCGGACTGCTTGCTGCATGAGGTACGTGCCTCGCACGTCGAGGCGTTCAACCGGGACGGACCCGCAGAAAGGGACCGCTCCCTGATCAGGAAGGGGATCGTACGGGGCTGACGTGTGGGGATCGTGCGGGTTCGGGGGTGTTCGTGGGCCGGGGCTGTGCAACCTGCCGGAGCGGGCGCCGAAGGCTTTACCGGCGGTAACCTTACTTCAGAGTAAGGATCTGGGAGAGGGGAAACCGTGCAGAGGGAAGAAACAGGACCGGCCGGCCCGAGCGCGTCCCGCCGGCAGGGGGCGGACACCGCGGCCGTTGCGGCGCTCTCCGCTCCCCCGGCCCTCGGTCCGCTCCTCGCCCGCGGCGCGCTCCTGTCGCCCTTCAGGCGGCCCCGCCCCGGCGCCGCCTTCTCCGGCGGGGCGCTCGCCCTGCCCCGGCTGCGCGTCGACCCCGTCCGGCTGGCCGCCTACGAGCGGGTGTGCGGCTTCCCGACCGGCGACGACGCCCTGCCGGTCACCTACCCGCACGTCCTGGGCTTCCCCCTGGCCATGCGGATCATGAGCGGCCGCGCCTTCCCCCTCCCGCTGCTCGGCCTGGTCCACACGTCGCTCTCCGTCACCCGGCACCGGCCCCTCCCGGCCGCCGGGACGTACGAACTCCTCGTCCGTGTCGACCGGTTGGCCCCGCACCGGCGCGGCACGGAGGCCGTCGTCGTCACGGAGCTGCGGCAGGAGGGGGAGACGGTGTGGGAGTCGGAGAGCGCCTACCTCGCCCGGCACCGGACGCCGGACCGGGAGGGCGGCCGGGCCCCGTCGGACGCGGAGGGCCCGCTGCCCGCGGTGGCCGAGTGGCGGCTCGGCGCCGACGTCGGACGGCGGTACGCGGCCGTCTCCGGGGACCGCAACCCCCTCCACCTCTCCCCGCTCACCGCCCGCCTCCTCGGCTTCCCCCGCGCCGTCGCCCACGGCATGTGGACCGCGGCCCGCTGCCTCGCCGCCCACGGCACCCCGGACGCCGCACGCGTCCGCGTCGGCTTCCGGGCTCCCGTCCTGCTGCCGGGCACGGTGGCCTTCGCGGCGGAGGCGGGACGGTTCGAACTGCGCGGGACGGGCGGGGAGGGGCGCGTGCACCTGCGGGGGCGGGTGGAGCCGGTGTCCCCGGCCGGCTGAACGGCCTGGGCGCGAGGGTCCGGGCCGGGGGTCCGGGCCGGGGGTCCGGGCCGGGGGTCCGGGCCGGGGGTCCGGGCCGGGGGTCCGGGCCGGGGGTCCGGGCCGGGGGTCCGGGCCAAGGCCTCGGTCCAGGGCCTCGGTCCGGGGCGCTTGTCCGAGGTCCCGGTTCAGGACTCCGGTGGGGTCCAGGGCCGGCCGGTCATCAGGTTGCCCAGGCCCGCCCAGGCGAAGTTCATCAAGGTGGCCGCCGCCTGGCGGGGGGTGACCGATCCGGTCGTGTTGGCCCAGGCGGCCAGGGACTCGGCGGCGCCCACCAGGGCCTCGGCCAGGCCCGCCACCTCCCGGTCGGGCAGGTCCGGGTCGCGGTGCGCCTCGCGGGCGGCGACCGCGATCAGCTGGGTCACGAACGCCACGATCTCCGCGCGCATCGCCGTGACCTCGGCCGCGAACGTCTCGCCGTGGGTGCGGGCCTGGATGTGCAGGACGGACCAGGCGTGCGGGTGGCGGCCGGTGTGCGCGAAGAACGCCAGCAGGCCCTCCCAGAGCTGGCGATCGGCCGTCAGCTCCGTGTCCACCCCCGCGCGCACCGCCTCGACGAGCGCCTTGGCCTCGCGCCGGATGCACGCGGTGAACAGGTCTTCCTTGGAGTTCAGGTACAGGTAGACCAGCGGCTTGGACACCCCCGCCAGCTCGGCGATCTCGTCCATCGAGGCGACCATGTACCCGCGCCGCCCGAAGGTCTCCACGGCGGCGTCCAGCATCTGCTGCTCACGGACCGCACGCGGCATCCGCTTGGTCTTCACGGCACCCATGGGAGCCAAGACTAGTGCGGACCCGCGCACTTGGCCGGGAGAGCGGCGGTCACCGCTCGGCGCCGGCCTGGAAGGTACGGCGCGCCCACAGGTAGCCGAGCAGGGCGAGCCCCACGCACCAGGCGAGGCCCACGACCGCGCTGGAGCCGATCCCGGTGCCGAGCCACAGACCGCGCAGGGTCTCGATGACCGGGGTGAACGGCTGGTACTCGGCGAACCAGCGCAGGCCGGCCGGCATGGAATCGGTCGGCACGACGGCGCTGCCGACGAAGGGCAGGAAGGTCAGCGGCATCGGGATGTTGCTGGCGGTCTCCGGGTTCCTGGCGACCAGGCCGATGCCCGCGGAGAGCCAGGTGAGCCCGAGCGTGAGCAGGGTGAGCAGGCCGAGCGCGGCGGCCCACTCCACGGGCGTCGCGTCGGGACGGAAGCCCATCAGCAGGGCGGCCCCGATGACGAGCGCGACGCTGGTCATCGTCTGGATCACGCCCGCGACGACGTGGCCGGTCAGGAAGGCGGTCCGGGAGACCGGCATCGTGCGGAAGCGGTTGACGATGCCCTCGGTCTTGTCGACGCACACGCTGATCGCGGTGGTCAGGGCGCCGGAGGTGGCGGCCATCAGGATGATGCCGGGCGCGACGTAGTCGATGTAGTCGCCGCCGCCGGTGGGCAGGCCGCTGATGCCGGCGCCCAGGGCGTTGCCGAAGACGTAGGTGAACAGCAGCAGCATCATCAGGGGCATGATGACGACGGTGAGCGTCAGGGACGGGTAGCGCAGGGCCTTCTTGAGGTTGCGCCGCAGCATCGTCCTGGAGTCCCGGGCGGCGTAGGACACGGTGGCCATCAGACGTTCTCCTTCGGCGATGCGGCGGTGCCGGCGGTGTCGGCGGGGCGGGGCCGGCCGGTGAGGGTCAGGAAGACGTCGTCGAGGTCGGGGGTGTGCACGGTGAGCGACTCGGCCCGTGCCCCGGTGGCCTCCAGGGTGTCGAGAACGGCCCGCAGGTCGGCGACGGAGCCGTCGCCGGGGATCTGGAGGGTGAGGGAGTCCTCGTCGCGGGTGCCGATGCCGAAGGCGGCCACGGCGGTGTCCAGTGCCCGGAGGTCGGCGAAGCGCACCCGGACGTGCCCGCCGGGGATGCGCCGCTTCAGCTCCTCGGGGGTGCCCTCGGCGATCAGCCGGCCGTGGTCCAGCACGGCGATCCGGTCGGCGAGCTGGTCGGCCTCCTCCAGGTACTGGGTGGTCAGGAAGACGGTCACGCCGTCGTCGGCGACGAGGGCGCGGATGATCTCCCACATGGTGCGCCGGCTGCGCGGGTCGAGTCCCGTGGTGGGCTCGTCGAGGAAGATGACCCGGGGGTCGCCGACCAGGGTCATCGCCAGGTCCAGCTTGCGCCGCATACCGCCGGAGAAGGTGGCGGCCGTCTTGTCCGCCACCTCGGCCAGGTCGAAGCGGCGCAGCAGGTCGGCGGCCCGCCGCCGGCCCTCGCTCCGGTCCAGGTGGTGCAGGTCCGCCATGAGGAGCAGGTTCTCCTCGGCGGTCAGCAGGTTGTCGACCGCCGAGAACTGGCCGGTGACGCCGATCAGGGTGCGCACCTCGTCGGCGTCCCGGGTCAGGTGGCGGCCCGCGATCCGGGCCTCGCCCGCGTCGGCGCCGATGAGCGTGGAGAGGATCTCCACGGTGGTGGTCTTGCCGGCGCCGTTGGGCCCGAGCAGCGCGAAGACGGTGCCTTCGGCGATGCTCAGTTCGATGCCGTCGAGCACGAGCTTCTCGCCGTAGGACTTGCGCAGTCCGGTGGCGGTGATCGCCGGCGCCGGCCGGTGTGCGGCGGCCGGCGCGGACGTCTGGGTGGAAGTCATGCCGCTTCCCTTTCCGGGAGGGGGAGGGGGGTGTGCGGGGTCAGGCGCGGCGGATCAGGATGTCGCCGGCGCCGGTGCGGGCGTGCACCTCGACGGTCTCGTCGGAGTCCGCGGGGCCGTCGGAGGGGCCGAGCGCGTTGCGCACGGTGCCGAACTTGGTGGTCACGTCGAGCCAGGCGGCGGTGCCCTCGTGGATGCCGACCTCGACGTCGCCGACCGAGGTGCGCAGTTCGACGCGGCCGCGGCTCACGTCGCCGACGCGGACGCGGCCGTTGGACGACATCGCCTCGACGTCGGCGTGGGCGACGCCGATCTCGATGCGGCCGTTGGCGGACCTGGCGACGACGGCGCCGTGCGCGACGGCGACGGAGATGTCGCCGTTGGCCGCGTTGGCCTTCAGGGCGCCGCCCACCTCGCCGATCCCGGTCACGCCGTTGCCGTTCTTGACGGTCGCCGCGCCGGCGACCGCGCCGATCTCGATCCGGCCCGCGCCGACGACCTCGACGTCCGCGGTCGCGCGGGTCAGGCGGATGTCGCCGAGGTCGGTCCTCAGGTCGGCGCCGGCCACGTCGTCGGCCTGCAGGCCGCCGAGCGAGGTCTTGAGCGCGACGTCCCCGAGGCGGCCCTCGCAGAGGAGGTCGCCCATGGCGGTGGTGCCCCGGACGTCCGATCCGGCGGGCAGTTCGATGCTCACCTCGACGGCGCCCGGCTTGCCGAACAGGGACCGCTTCTTCGGGGTCCTGACCGTCAGGCGGCCGCCCGAGCAGGTGACCTGGGTCTGCTGCACGGCGCGTACGTCGTGGTCGTCGGAGCCGTTCCTCGGCAGCACCTCCACGACCGTGTCGGTGCGCTCGCCCGCGGTGACGCGGGCGGTGCCGACCTCCAGCTCGAGGACGACGGAGATCGGTTCGGGGGTCTCGAAAGCAGGCATGGCTGTGCCGTCCTCTTGGCTCGGTGGGGTGTTTCCGCTGGTGGGGCGGGTGAGAGGTGACGTCGGCGGATCGGTCGGCGATCCGCCGGTGAAGGGGTGGCGCGCGGTGGCCGGCGGGGCCTAGCGGACCCAGCCGGTGAAGCCGCGGCCGCCCGCGCCCGTGCCCTTGCCGCGGCCCGGCGGGGCGGCGCGCTCGCCGCCGTCCAGCGCGACGGACACGGCCCGCACCAGCCAGGCGTTGACCGACAGGCCCTCGGCCGCCGCGGCGTCCTCGGCGCGGGCCTTGAGGTGGGCGGGGAGACGGAAGTTGATCCGCGCCATGGCGCCGTCGTCGGCGTCCGCCGGCGGCGGGGCGGGCGCGACGGGGGCCGCGAGCGGCTCCCGCGCCTCCGCGAACGGCTCGGCGGCGGGCGGTGCCGTCACCACGAACTCCGGGTCGAGTCCGCGCAGCCGTACGTCGACCGAGCCCGGCGCCAGCTCCCGCGTGACCTCGCCCATGGCGGCGGACAGCGCGTTGAGGAGGGTCAGGCGGGCGGCGGACTCCAGGGGGGCGGTGAGCCGCTCGGCGAGGGCGCGGGCGTCGTCGCCACCGGCGTTCGCGGCGACGGCCAGTTCGTGCCGGAGGTTGTCGACGTAGGGGGTGAGGTCCATGACGCCATGATGGCACACACATGGCGCCACGCGCGAGCCTTAATGGCACCTTCTTGG
The DNA here is from genome assembly GCF_055580685.1 of Streptomyces sp. NPDC031554. Classification (NCBI taxonomy): domain Bacteria; kingdom Bacillati; phylum Actinomycetota; class Actinomycetes; order Kitasatosporales; family Streptomycetaceae; genus Streptomyces; species Streptomyces sp. NPDC031554. The sequence goes on from NZ_JBVIKX010000001.1 coordinate 1,176,894, forward strand.
CGTTAGCCGCTCCGACCTGGCGTTTCCTTCCGGAATCGGCGCGCCGGAACGCCGCCGTCGCACACTCGGAGGCGGCGGGGGATTTACCGTGGCGCCATACGACACCACGATGGCGCCATCGAGGCCACCGAGGGCGTCGGCGCGTGGCCCGCGGGGATGCACGCGGACGGGTCCCGGTGCACGTGAACGGGTCCCGGCCCCGGCGCACGCGGACGGGCCGCGGCCCCCGCACACGCGAACGGGCCGCGGTCACGGCCTCAGCCGTTCACCGCAGCCCGCATGGTCCCGCCCTCCGGGGGACGGGCGCCCGCCTACGAGGGCTGGCTCTGAGCCCGGGGGGAGTCGGCCGCCTCGTCCTCCTGGGAGCGACTGGACTCCAGGCCCGCCTTCATCCGGTCCACCCTGCGCACCACCGTCTCCGAGGCGCGGTCGCGCTCCTTGCGCAGCAGGACGAAGCTGATCGGCGCGGACAGCACCAGCGCGAGCAGCACGATCCACATGCCGTTGGAGTCACCCAGGCCACGCGGGAAGACGCCGAGGTACACGAGTCCCCAGACGGCCGCGAAACAGCCGACGAAGACACCGAGGCGCATCAGCGTGTAGCGGAGCATCTCAACCCACTCTTCCGTCTCTGGGCCCCCCGCGGGGGAGGCGAAAAGGTCCCGAAGGTCCCCATCCGGCACCGTCCAGTGAAGCACGCCCGGCTTGCGGTCCCGCACCGGGGGCGGACCGGTGCCGTCAGCCCAGCGGGAGCAGCATCGTGATGTCGTCCCGGTCGTCGCCCGGTGCCACCCTGATCGCGTCCGGCACGCGGCCGACCTCCTTGTAGCCGCAGGACGCGTAGAAGCGTTCCAGGCCGAGGCCGCCCCGGCAGGTGAGCCGGATCGCCTCCACGCCCTCGACGGTGCGGGCCGCGTCGGCGGCGGCGGCGAGCAGGTCGCGGCCGTACCCCCTGCCCTGGTGGCGGGGGTGCACCATCACCGTGTACAGCCACAGCCAGTGGGTCATCAGGCGGTGCGTGTTGGCGGTGAGGAACGCGGCCGCCGCCACGTCGCCCGCCTCGTCCCGGCCGACGAGGAGGCGGGTGCGGCCCTCGGCCATCTGCACGAGGTGGCGGACCAGTTCCGGGCGGACGAGTTCACGGGTCACGGGCGGTACGAAACCCACGGCCCCGCCCGCGTTGGAGACGTCCGTCCACAGGTCCAGGAGGCCGTCGCGCAGGTCGGGGGTGACGGCGGGGTCGAGAGTGAAGGTAAGGGACACGGAGGGATGGTAATCCTTACCATCGGCGAGAGGCGCGCGGACCCCTCCGGAGGCGGGACAGGACGGGTGCGGGTCCGGTGGGGCCGGTCGCGCGGTTCCCCGCACCCCTGGGAGGGGGCGGTCGCCCTTCGTCCACGGGCAGGTCCGGCCCCGGGGTGGGGCCGGTCGCTCCCGTCCGCGAGCGGGGCCGGCCCCCGGCGTGGGGACACCCGCCCCGCCTGCGGACAGGTGGCGTTCGTCAGAGGCGCATCGGCTGGGGGGAGTCCCGGCGGGCGGGGTCCGGGGCGTCGTACTCGCGGATGATCTCGTAACGGGTGTTGCGTTCCACCGGACGGAAGCCCGCGTCGCGGATGAGGTCCAGGAGGTCCTCGCGGGTCAGCTTGCTGGGGGTGCCGTAGTTGTCGGCGTCGTGGGTGATCTTGTACTCGACGACCGAGCCGTCCATGTCGTCCGCGCCGTGCTGGAGGGCCAGTTGGGCGGTCTGGACGCCGTGCATGACCCAGAAGACCTTGACGTGCGGGACGTTGTCGAAGAGGAGGCGGGAGACCGCGAAGGTCTTGAGGGCCTCCGCGCCCGTCGCCATCCGGGTGCGGGCCTGAAGGCGGTTGCGGATCTTGCCGTCCTTCATGTCCACGAAGTCGTGCTGGTAGCGGAGCGGGATGAAGACCTGGAAGCCGCCGGTCTCGTCCTGGAGCTCACGCAGCCGCAGGACGTGGTCCACGCGGTGGCGGGGCTCCTCGATGTGGCCGTACAGCATGGTGCTCGGGGTCTTCAGACCCTTCTCGTGCGCCAGGCGGTGGATCCGCGACCAGTCCTCCCAGTGGGTGCGGTGGTCCACGATGTGCTGACGGACCTCCCAGTCGAAGATCTCCGCGCCGCCGCCGGTGAGGGACTCCAGGCCCGCGTCGATGAGCTCGTCGAGGATCTCGGACGCCGACAGACCGCTGATCGTCTCGAAGTGGTGGATCTCCGTGGCCGTGAAGGCCTTCAGGGACACGCCGGGCAGGGCGGCCTTCAGCTCGCGCAGGGAGCGCGGGTAGTACCGCCACGGCAGGTTCGGGTGCAGGCCGTTGACGATGTGCAGCTCGGTGAGGTTCTCCGACTCCATCGCCTTCGCGAGCTTGACGGCCTCCTCGATGCGCATCGTGTACGCGTCCTTCTCCCCCGGCTTGCGCTGGAAGGAGCAGTACGCGCAGGAGGCCGTGCACACGTTCGTCATGTTGAGGTGCCGGTTGACGTTGAAGTGGACGACGTCGCCGTTCTTGCGCGTCCGCACCTCGTGCGCGAGTCCGCCCAGCCAGGCCAGGTCGTCCGACTCGTACAGCGCGATGCCGTCCTCGCGGGTCAGCCGCTCACCGGCCCCGACCTTCTGCTCCAGCTCGCGCTTGAGCCCGACGTCCATGCCCCTACCTCTTCCGTTCGCCCTGAGACAGACTCCGCCAACCGTACGCCCCGCCCGTCAGACCTCCTCCGGAAGCTCCCCCACCCGGTTCTCCCACTTGGTGGAGAGCACGATCGTCGTACGGGTCCGGGAGACGCCCTTCGTCCCCGACAGCCGGCGGATGATCCGCTCCAGCCCGTCGACGTCGTTCGCCCGCACCTTGAGCATGAACGAGTCGTCGCCGGCGATGAACCAGCAGTCCTCGATCTCGCCGAGGTCCTTCATCCGCGCGGCCACGTCCTCGTGGTCGGCGGCGTCGGAGAGGGAGATGCCGATGAGGGCGGTGACGCCGAGGCCGAGCGAGGCGGCGTCCACCGTGGCCCGGTAGCCCGTGATGACGCCGGCCGCCTCCAGCCGGTTGATGCGGTCGGTGACGCTGGGTCCCGACAGGCCGACGAGACGCCCCAGCTCCGCGTACGAGGCCCGGCCGTTCTCCCTCAGGGCCTGGATGAGCTGCCTGTCCACCGCGTCCATGCGATCGAGCCTTCCGATGAAGAGGTCCGAGAAGTCTGAAAGATCTGAAAGGTCTGAAGAGTTACTGGGGTCGTGAGAGGTGGGTGGTGCGGGGTGGCGCTGTTCTCCGGGGGTCTCCGGCTTCCCGGTTCCCCGGCTTCTCCGGTTCCCCGGGTTGTCCGGTTCCCCGGGTTGTCCGGCGGCCTCAGGCGGGGCGGGCGCCGCCGAGTTCGCCCTTCCACCGGCGGTAGAGACCGTGCCCCACGCCCGCCGCGTCGAGGACCCGGCCGGCGACGAAGTCGACCAGGTCCTGGATGTGGGTGGCGCCCGCGTAGAAGGCGGGGGAGGCGGGCACGACGCTCGCGCCCGCCTCGTCCAGGGCGACGAGCTGCCGCAGCGTCTGCCCGTTCAGCGGGGTCTCCCGGACGGCGACGACGAGCCTGCGGCGCTCCTTGAGCGTCACGGCGGCCACCCGCTGGAGGAGGTCCTTGGACAGCCCCAGCGCGACCCCCGCGACACAGGCCGTCGAGGCGGGCACGATCAGCATCCCCTTCGCCGGGTACGACCCCGACGACGGCCCCGCCGCCAGGTCGCCGGCGGCCCAGTACCGCACGGCGTCCCCGTCGACGTCGACGTCGAAGGCGTCCGGCTTCCCGTCGGCGCCCCGCGCGAGCCACTCCCGCAGGTCGTCCCGCCAGTGCGCGTCCCGGAAGGAGATCCCCGTCTCGTCGAGCAGCGTGAGCCGCGAGGCCCGGCTGACGACCAGGTCGACGCTCTCACCGGCTGCGAGCAGCGCGCGCAGCACGGCGGCGGCATAGGGCGTCCCGGACGCCCCGGAGACCCCCACGATCCAAGGCACGCGCTGCGTTTCTCCTGCGTTCACACCTTGAGCGTACCGGCGAACGGAACGGTGGTACGGACCGGACCGGCCCCTTGGTCCGGTCCGTACTAGACCGTGAGGCCGCGCACCAGCAGGTCGATCAGCGCGCACACGAAGAGGCTGATGCCGATGAAGCCGTTCGTGGAGAAGAACGCCCTGTTCAGGCGGGACAGGTCGTGCGGGCGCACGAGGGTGTGCTCGTAGACGAACGCGCCGGCGACGATCAGCAGACCCAGCCAGAAGAAGGCGCCGGCGCCGGTGGCGAGGGCGTACCAGACGAACAGGGCCGTCGTCACGGCGTGACAGCCGCGCGCCCCCCGGATCGCCGCCGGGATGCCGAAGCGGGCCGGGACCGACCTGACGCCGATCTCGCGGTCGGTCTCGACGTCCTGGCAGGCGTAGATCAGGTCGAAGCCGCCGATCCAGACGCCGACGGCCAGGCCCAGGATCACCGCGTCCCAGGACCACTCGCCCGTGATGGCCAGCCAGCCGCCGATCGGGCCCATCGCCTGCGCGAGACCGAGGATGGCCTGCGGGAAGTCCGTGAAGCGCTTCCCGTAGGGGTAGACCACCATCGGGATCACGGCGACCGGGGCCAGGGCCAGGCAGAGCGGGTTCAGCAGGGCCGCCGAGCCCAGGAAGACCACCAGGGCGACCAGGGCGCCGGTCCAGGCGTGCCGCACCGACATCGCGCCGGTGACGAGTTCCCGCTGGGCGGTGCGCGGGTTCCGCGCGTCGATCTCGCGGTCGATGATGCGGTTGACCGCCATGGCGAAGGTGCGCAGGCCCACCATGCAGACGGTGACCAGCAGCAGCCGGACCCAGTGGATGTTCCCGTCCAGCTCGAACATCGCGGTCAGCGCGGCGATGTAGGCGAAGGGCAGCGCGAAGACCGAGTGCTCGATCATCACCAGCCGCAGGAAGGCCTTGGTGCGTCCCGGACGCGGGATCGCCGCGGATGCCGAACTCACAGCCCGTACTCCTTCCAGCGTCGCGTGACCCGTTCGGACGTCTCCGGGTCCGACAGGACCATCTCCGGCCAGCCGCCGTCGCGGGTGTAGCCCTCCTCGGGCCACTTGCGGGTCGCGTCGATGCCCGCCTTGCCGCCCCAGAACTGCTGGTAGGAGGCGTGGTCGAGGTGGTCGACGGGGCCCTCGACGAGGGACAGGTCACGGGCGTAGTCGGTGTTGCCCAGCGCCCGCCAGGCGACCTCGTGCAGGTCGTGGACGTCGCAGTCGGAGTCGACGACCACGATCAGCTTGGTCAGGGACATCATGTGGGCGCCCCAGATCGCGTGCATGACCTTCTGCGCGTGCTTGGGGTACTTCTTGTCGATCGAGACGATCGCGCAGTTGTGGAAACCGCCGGCCTCGGGCAGGTGGTAGTCCACGATGTCCGGGACGATGATCTTGAGGAGGGGGAGGAAGAACCGCTCCGTCGCACGGCCCAGCGGACCGTCCTCGGTCGGCGGGCGGCCCACCACGATCGACTGGAGCAGCGGCCGCCTGCGCATCGTCACGCAGTCGATCGTCAGCGCCGGGAAGGGCTCCTGCGGCGTGTAGAAGCCGGTGTGGTCGCCGAACGGGCCCTCCGGGAGCATCTCGCCCGGCTCCAGCCAGCCCTCCAGCACGACCTCCGCCTGCGCCGGGACCTGGAGCGGGACCGTCTTGCAGTCGACCATCTCGATGCGCCTGCCCTGCAGGAAACCGGCGAGGAAGTACTCGTCGATGTCGCCGGGCAGCGGCGCGGTGGAGGCGTACGTGACGGCCGGCGGGCAGCCGAAGGCGATCGCGACCGGCAGCCGCTCGCCCCGGCGCGCGGCGACCTGGTAGTGGTTGCGGCTGTCCTTGTGGATCTGCCAGTGCATGCCGATCGTGCGCCGGTCGTGGCGCTGGAGGCGGTAGAGCCCGAGGTTGCGGACCCCGCTCTCCGGGTCCTTGGTGTGGGTCAGCCCCAGGTTGAAGAACGAGCCGCCGTCCTGCGGCCAGGTGAACAGCGCCGGCAACCGGTCCAGGTCCACCTCGTCGCCGTGCAGGACGACCTCCTGGACGGGGCCGTCCTTGACCTTCTTCGGCGGGACGTGCGTCATCGCGCCGAGCTTGCCGAACGCCTCGCGGACCCCCACGAAGCCGTGCGGCAGCTCGGGCTTGAGCAGCCCGCCGATCCGGTCCGAGATCTCCGCGTACGACGTGAGCCCGAGCGCCTTCAGCAGGCGGCGGTCGGTGCCGAACACGTTCATCGCGAGGGGCATCGCCGAGCCCTTGACGTTCTCGAAGAGGAGCGCGGGGCCGCCGGACTTCTGGACCCGGTCGACGATCTCCCCGACCTCCAGGTACGGGTCCACCTCGGCCTTGATGCGCTTGAGGTCGCCCTCGCGCTCCAGCGCCCTGAGCAGGGAACGAAGATCGTCGTAAGCCATGCGGTCAAGTATCCCCGAGGGGCTACCCTGGCCCCGTACCTGGGGCCCGTCCTCGCGGCCCCGCCCCCTCTGCGCTGGAGAGACCCCATGCTGCGGGTACTGATGTTCCTGGTGCCGCTGGCGCTGAGCGTCTACGCGTTCATCGACTGCATCAGCACGAAGGACGACGACATCCGCCACATGCCCAAGCCGCTGTGGGCGATCCTCGTCCTGCTGTTCCCGCTCGTCGGTTCGCTCTCGTGGATCGTCGCGGGCAAGAGGCGCAGCCCCGCCGCCGAGGGCTGGTCCGGGGTCCGCGGGGGCCGCCCGCAGCAGCGGCAGTGGATCGCCCCGGACGACAACCCCGACTTCCTGAAGTCGCTCGACGACACCGAGAAGGACGACAAGGGCAAGCCCGAGGACGGCCAGAACCCCACCGGTTCCTAGAGTCCGCCGCCGGGACCGGGCCGGGGAACCCCGCCGCGGACGGAACGGAGTGCTCATGCGTCAGCCGGTCCCGCTGGACGGGGCGACCGCCCGCGCCTGGCTCGCCACCGCCGTCGAGGAGGCCCGCACCGGGCTCGCCGAGGGCGGCATCCCGGTCGGCGCCGCGCTCCACGGCCCCGACGGGACGCCGCTCGGTCGCGGCCACAACCGGCGCGTGCAGGACGGCGACCCCTCGGCGCACGCGGAGACGGCGGCGTTCCGCGCGGCGGGACGGCAGCGGACGTACCGCGGGACGACGATGGTCACCACGCTCTCGCCGTGCTGGTACTGCTCCGGTCTGGTCCGCCAGTTCGGCATCTCACGCGTCGTGATCGGTGAGGCTGTCACCTTCCGCGGCGGCCACGACTGGCTCGCCCGGCACGGTGTGGAGATCGTGCTCCTGGACGACCCCGGGTGCGTCGCGATGATGCGCGACTTCGTCGCGGAGAACCCGGCGCTGTGGAACGAGGACATCGGGGAGTGAGCGCGGGAGCGCCCGTGTCCCGACGGGGCGGACCTACGGCACCCGCCCCATTCGCTCGATCAACCGTTCGAAACGGGTGCGCCAGCGGGACTCCGTCTCGCCCTCGCCCTGGAACTCGTGGGTGAAGCGCAGGGCGGTGCCGCCCTCGTCGTCGTGCTCCAGGTGGAAACGCATCCGGCCGCCGCCGTCCACCGTGTACTCGGCGACCCGCTCCACGTCCCAGGCGGTGATCTGCCCGGCGCCCAGGCCGGGCAGGCCGATGACGCCGCCCAGCCGGGGTTCGAGGACGTCCACGGCGCCGAACCAGCCGGAGAGGCCCTCGGCGGTGGCGAGGGCGGGCCAGACCGTCTCCAGGGGCCGCGGGAGCCGCACCACGAAGTGCAGGATGTGCGTGTTCCCGTGGGTCTGGCTGAAGCCCTGGTCGATGGAACCGCTCATGACACCAGGGTGACCCCCGGGAACCGCTTCCGCACGGTCACGCCGTGCGGCCGGCCCGTCCCGCCGGCCGCGCGGGGCTCAGAACCCGGCCGACCTCAGCACGCCCAGGCCGACGTCGGCGTAGGAGTGCTTGCCGGAGACGAAGATGTTGACGCCGTAGTAGTTGAACAGCCAGCAGCCGAAGGCGACCAGCGCGAGGTAGGCGGCCTTGCGGCCCTTCCAGCCGGCGGTGGCGCGGGCGTGCAGGTAGCCGGCGTAGGCGACCCAGGTGATGAAGGACCAGGTCTCCTTGGGGTCCCAGCCCCAGTAGCGGCCCCAGGCGTCGCCCGCCCAGATCGCGCCCGCGATGATCGTGAACGTCCACAGCGGGAAGACGGCCGCGTTGACGCGGTAGGCGAACTTGTCGAGGGTCGCCGCGGCGGGCAGCCGGTCGAGGACCGAGTTGGCGAGCTTGCCGGGCGTGCCGCCGCCCGCCAGCTTGTTCTCGTAGGAGTCCTTGAAGAGGTACAGGATCGTGGAGACCGCGCCGACGTAGAACACCGCGCCGCAGAAGATCGCGGTGGAGACGTGGATGTACAGCCAGTACGAGTGCAGGGCGGGGACCAGCTGGTCGCTCGCCGTGTACAGGACGGTGACCGCGAGGCCCAGGTCGAGCAGGACCGAGGTGATCAGGAACAGCCCGAGCCAGCGCACGTTCTTCCTCAGCGCCAGCAGCGCGAGGTACACGCCGACGGCCACCGTGGAGAAGGTGATGTTGAACTCGTACATGTTGCCCCACGGGGCCCGCTGCACCGAGAGCGCGCGGGCGAGCACCCCGCCGAACTCGATCAGGAAGGCCAGCGCCGTGAGCGAGACGGCGATCCGGCCGTAGAGGTCGCCCTGTTCGTCGCCGCCGTGCGCGCCCGGCCCGTCGGGCACCTCGCGGGCGCCGGCCGCGGCCCGCACCACGACCTTCGGCCGCTCCAGCACGGCGGTGCCGCCGGCCTTCCTGACGGTGACGGCCGGGGCCGCCCTCCCGGCCGGGGCCCGGTCGGTGAGCGCGGCGGCGGTGCGGCCGACCTTGCTGCGGCCGCCGAAGGTCCATTCGGCGATGTACGCGAAGAAGGCCAGGGTGTAGACGGCCATCGCGGAGTAGATCAGCGTGTTGCTGATGTTCGCGAGGTTCTCGTTGGTGGCGGCGGCGAGGTTCACCGCGCCGGCGAGGTCGGTTGCGGCGGCGAGAGTCACTTCTCAGACCCTTCGGCAGGTACGGCTCGGGAATCGGGGGTGTCGGGCTCTTCGGAGACGTCGGAGGGCTCGGGGCCTTCGGGCGCTCCGGGAGCCCGGTCGTGGAGGATCCCGGCGAGGTCGCCCAGTTCCTCGGGCACCTTCGCGGACTCGCTGCGGCCGAGGCCGGCCATCTCGACGACCGTGACGCCGTCGGCGCCCCGCACCGCCCGCACCCACACGCGGCGGCGCTGGATGAACAGGGAGCCCGCCAGGCCGAGGACCGCGGCGACCGAGCCGGCCAGCGCCCAGCCGCTGCCGGGCTGCCGGGTGACCTGGAAGTTCGCCCACTCCTTGGTGCCCTCGTAGGTGATGGAGCCGGCGCCGTCGGGGAGGGTCATGGTCTCGCCGGGCTTGAGGTTGTCCCGGACCTGGAGGTCCTTGACGTCCTTGAACGGCTTCATGTTCCGCTTGTCGAGCTGGTAGACGCTCTGCGGGATGCCCGAGTCGACGCCGAGGTCGCCGTGGTACGGCTCCAGGTTGAGCACGGGGTTCAGCAGTGCCGGGAAGGCGGAGGAGACCTCGTTGCCCTCGGCGTAGCTGGGCAGGAAGAAGGCCTGGAAGGCGAGCTGTTCCTTGACGCCCTCGGCGTCGCGGTAGCCGTCGTAGACCTTGACCACCCCGGAGGAGGTGACGTTGGAGTCGAGCGGCAGCAGCGGTACGGCGTCGTGGTAGACCACGTCGCCCTTGCCGTCCCTGACGGTGACGACGGGGGCGTACCCGTGGGCGGTGAGGTAGACCTTGGAGTCGCCGATCTCCAGCGGGTGGTTCACCTTGACGGTGGTCCTCCTGTCCTTGCCGTAGGCGCCCTCGGAGTAGGTGAGGGCGGCCTGGTAGGTGCGCGGAGTGCCCTTGTTGGGCCCGGAGACCTCGTAGGTGCCGGTGAAGTCCTTCAGGGTGAAGCTGAACGGCGCCAGGTCGTCGGCGTCGAAGAGGGTGCCGGACTTGAAGTCGTCGTACTGGGTGAGCGTGTTGGAGAAGCCGTCGCCCTCCAGGACCAGCTTGTTGCCCTCCATCTTGAACAGCTGGCCCCAGGCGAAGGACGTCAGCATCACGATGAGGGCGATGTGGAAGGCGAGGTTGCCGACCTCGCGCAGGTAGCCCTTCTCGGCGGCGACCGCGTCCCCGGCGAGGTGCGCGCGGAAACGGCGCTTCCTCAGCAGTGCGAGCGCGGCCTCGCGCACCTGCTCCGGCTCGGCGTCCGTGCGCCACGTCGTGTACGCGGGCAGCCGGGTCAGCCGCTTGGGCGCGCCCGGCGGCCGGCCGCGCAGCTGGCCGACGAACTGCCAGGTGCGGGGCACGATGCAGCCGATGAGGGAGACGAACAGCAGGATGTAGACGGCGGAGAACCACACCGAGCTGTAGACGTGGAAGAGGCCCAGCTTGTCGTAGAGCGGCGCGAGGGTGGGGTGGTTCTTCTCGAAGTCGGCGACCTTGGTGGCGTCGGTGCCGGTCTGCGGGATGAGCGAACCGGGGATCGCGCCGAGCGCCAGCAGCAGGAGCAGCAGCAGGGCGACCCGCATCGAGGTCAGCTGCCGCCAGAACCAGCGGGCCCAGCCGACGACGCCCATGGCGGGGACGCCGCCGAGCGGCTCGGCGGGGGCGGTGGACAGCTGGGAGCCGGCCGCGCCGAGGTCCTGGTCCTGCGGTGCGGCGGCGTCCGCGGTCTCGCCGGCGGTGGTCTTGCTCATCGATCAGATCCCCACAGTGAAGCCGGTGGACCAGGACTGAAGGTCCTGCACCAGGTGGTCCCAGGCGCCGGTCAGCAGCAGCAGACCGGTCACGATCATCATCGAGCCGCCGATCCGCATCACCCACACATAGTGCCGCTTGACCCGGGCGAAGGCGCCGAGCGCCTTGCGGAAGGCGACCGCGGCGAGCACGAAGGGCACCCCGAGGCCGAGGCAGTAGGCGACGGTGAGCAGGGCACCGCGGCCCGCGCTGCCCTGCTGGGAGGAGAGCGTCAGCACGGACGCCAGGGTCGGGCCGATGCACGGCGTCCAGCCGATGCCGAACAGCGCGCCGAGCAGCGGGGCGCCGACGAGCCCGGCGACCGGCCGCCGGTGGAAGCGGAACTCGCGCTGGGTCATCCAGGGCATCAGCCCCATGAAGAAGACGCCCATGAGGATCATGAGCACGCCCAGCACCTTGGACAGGACGCCCTTGTTGGCCTGGAGCGTGTCGCCGAAGTAGCCGAACAGGGCGCCGCTGGAGACGAACACGGCCGTGAAACCGGCGACGAAGAGGGAGGCGCCGGCGACCATCCGGCCGCGCCGGGCCTCGGCCAGGTCGGTGCCGGCGACGCCGGTGACGTACGACAGGTAGCCGGGGACGAGCGGCAGCACGCACGGGGAGAAGAAGGAGACGAGTCCGCCGAGCAGCGCGAGGGGCAGGGCGGCCAGCAGGGCGCCGCTCATGACCGTCTGGTTCGGATCGGCCACCGCGGCGAGCGTCGTGAGGGAGCTCACGTCACTTCTCCGCGAGGACCGGGTCGATCATCGCGCGCAGCTTCTCCTCGCTGAGGGCGGCCAGCGAACGGGCCGCGATCTTCCCGTCCCGGTCGAGGACGAGCGTGGAGGGGATGGCCTGCGGGTTGAGCGTGCCCTTCGCGAAGCGGAGCATCAGCTTGCCGGTCGGGTCGTACAGGCTGGGGTAGGTGACGCCCTGCTCCTTCTCGAAGGCGAGGGCGTTGGAGGTGCTGGTGTCACGGGTGTTGATGCCGACGAACCGCACGCCCCGGGCCTTGAGGTCGGTGGAGACCTTCTGGAATCCCGGCGCCTCGGCGCGGCAGGGCGCGCACCAGGAGCCCCACACGTTCAGGACGACGACGTCGCCCTTGAAGGAGGCGACGTCGAGCTGCTTGCCGTCGACGGTCTTGCCCGAGAGGTCGGGGGCGGCGGTGCGCTCGCCCTTCGCGACGGTCGAGACGCCGTTCTTGCCCATGACGAAGTTGGTGTCGCCGCCCCCGCCGGAGGTGCCTCCGGAGGTGCACGCGGACAACAGCAGCGCCGTGACGGCTGCGACGGCGACAGACAGGGGGGTGCGGCTGGCGGCACTCATGTGAAAAGTTTCGCATGCCCGTTCCGGGGATCTTGCGCACCCCCCTCACGGGGAGAAAACCGCATTTCAGGCAGCGGATCCGGAGCTCGACGGGCCGGCGGCGGCACCCGGGGCCGCCGCGAGGAACTCCTTCCAGCCGCCGGCCGGCTTCTGTCCGACCTCCAGCGTGCGCAGCTTGGCGAGCACCTCCGGCTTCTGCACGTCGATCCAGTCGACGAACTGCCGGAAGGAGACGACGCGCACGTCCCCGCCCTTCTCCTTCTCGCGCGCGATGTGCCGGAACGCCTCCTCGACGGCGTCCATGTAGATGCCGCCGTTCCACTGCTCGAAGTGGTTGCCCACGAAGTAGGGCGCCCGGTTCGTCTCGTACGCCCGCTTGAATCCCTGGATGTACGCCTGGGCCGACTGCCGCCGCCAGCCCGGGTAGTTGTGGCTGGGCGCCTTGGTGGAGTTGACCGACTGGTTGGCGAGCATGTTGTAGTCCATCGACAGGACCTCGAAGCCGCGGCCGGGGAACGGTATCTGCTGCAGCGGCAGGTTCCACAGGCCCTGCTTCTTGTCGGGCCAGACCTGGCGGCCGCCCGGCGAGGAGGCGTCGTAGCGCCAGCCGAGGGAGCGGGCGGTGGGCAGCAGGCTGTCCTGGCCGAGGAGGCAGGGCGTGCGGCCGCCGACGAGTTCCTTGTCGTAGTCGAAGGGGAGCGCGGGCAGGTCGGTCCACCCGGTGTTGGTGCGCCACTGCTTCACGAACGACTTGGCCTGGTCGATCTCGTCGCGCCACTGGCGCCCGGTCCAGTTGCCGACCGAGCCGGAGCCGGCGCAGAAGTGCCCGTTGAAGTGGGTGCCGATCTCGTGCCCCTCCAGCCAGGCGCGGCGCACGTTGACCAGCGTCGCCCTGACGTGGTCGTCGGTGAGGTAGCCGATGTCCGAGGCGCCGCGGGGGTTGTTGGGCGGGTCGTAGAGCCGCTTCTTCGACTCGGGCAGCAGGTAGAGCCCGGAGAGGAAGAAGGTCATGGCCGCGCCGTGCTCCTTGGCCAGGTCCAGGAATCGCGGGAAGAGACCGTTGCCGACCTCGCCCGCCCCGTCCCAGGAGAAGACGACGAACTGCGGCGGTTCCTGGCCCGGCTCCAGCGGCTCGGGCGCGGCCGGCTGGTGCGGCTGCGCGCCCGTGAAGGAGGTGGAGCCGTCACCGATCGGACGGGCGGTGGCGGTGGGCTTCGGGGAGGCCGAGCCGCCCTTCCCGGCCGCGCCGGAACCGTCACCGGGACGCGGGTCGTCCGACGACGTGAGGCCGCCGCAGCCCGCGAGTCCGGCGGCGGCCGCGGCCCCCGCCCCCAGTCCCAGTGCTCCCCTGCGGGTGAGAGCGCGCATGGCATCCCCGTTCGTCGTGTACTCCGGTGGTCACCCACTCAGAGGACACGTCGAACGGGGAGGTTCCGCTCATGTGTGCGCGTTTCGTAACGGCGATCGAGGGATCACCGGACGGTGATCGACGGTGACCGGGGGATCACCCGCTCACGCCCCGAAGGCCTTGCCCTTCCCCTTCACCGGCTTGGCGCCGGCCAGCAGGTGCGGCGGCACCAGGTCGCGGGCCGGCTCGGAGTAGCCGACGGACACGATCGTGTCACCGCGGTACGTGAAGGACGTCAGCGAGGCGAGCGTGCACTGCCGCTTGCGCGGGTCGTGCCACAACCGCCGCCGCTCGACGTAGGACCGCACGATCCAGATCGGCAGCTGGTGGCTGACCAGCACCGCCTCGTGGCCGCGGGCCCGGTCCCTGGCCGCGTCCAGCGCGCCCATCATGCGCACCACCTGGTCGACGTACGGCTCGCCCCAGGACGGCTTGAACGGGTTGTAGACGTGCTTCCAGTTCTCCGGCCGGCGCAGCGCCCCGTCGCCGACGCCGAAGGTCTTGCCCTGGAAGACGTTGTCGGCCTCGATGAGCCGCGCGTCGGTGGCGAGGTCGAGCCCGTGCGCCTTGGCGATCGGGCCGGCCGTCTCCTGCGCCCGCTCCAGCGGGGAGGCGCAGACGTACGTCACGTCGCGGGGGGCGAGGTGCTCGGCGACCCGGTCGGCCATCCGCCGGCCCAGGTCGGAGAGGTGGTAGCCGTCGAGACGGCCGTAGAGGATGCCGTCCGGGTTCTCGACCTCGCCGTGCCGCATCAGGTGGACGACGGTCAGGTCGGTGCCGCTTCCGGTACCGGTGGTGTGGTCGTTGCTCACGCGCGGGCCTCCGCAGCCGCTCGGGCCGCCGCCGGGAGGGCGTCGGCGATGCGCTGGACGGCCCGTTCGTCGTGGGCCGTGGACACGAACCAGGACTCGTAGGACGAGGGCGGCAGGTAGACGCCGTTCGCCAGCAGCGAGTGGAAGAAGGCGGTGAAGCGGAACGACTCCTGCGCCTTGGCGTCCTCGTAGGTGCGGACGGGCCGGTCCGTGAAGAAGACGGAGAACATGTTGGAGGCGCTCTGCAGCGTGTGCGCGACGCCCTCCTTGGTCAGGGCCTCCGACACCAGCGCCTGGATCTGCCCGGACACGGCGTCGAGCGTCGTGTACGCGGCGTCGTCGAGGAGCCGGAGCTGGGCGATGCCGGCGGCGGTGGCGACCGGGTTCCCGGAGAGGGTGCCGGCCTGGTAGACGGGCCCGGCGGGCGCGAGGTGCGCCATCACGTCGGCACGGCCGCCGAACGCCGCGGCCGGGAAGCCGCCGCCCATGACCTTGCCGAAGGTCATCAGGTCGGGCCTGACCCCGTCGATCCCGAACCATCCGGCCCGGCTGGTCCGGAACCCGGTCATGACCTCGTCGGAGATGTAGAGGGCGCCGTTGTTCTGGCAGGCGTCCTTGAGTCCCTGGTTGAACCCGGGCAGCGGCGGGACCACGCCCATGTTGCCGGGCGAGGCCTCGGTGATGACGCAGGCGATCTCACCGGGGTGCCGGTGGAAGGCCTCCTGCACGGCCTCCAGGTCGTTGTACGGCAGCACGATGGTGTCGCCGGCCTGGGCGCCGGTGACGCCGGGCGTGTCCGGCAGCGCGAAGGTGGCGACGCCGGAGCCGGCGGCGGCGAGCAGCGAGTCGACGTGACCGTGGTAGCAGCCGGCGAACTTGATCACCTTGGAGCGCCGGGTGAAGCCGCGGGCGAGCCGGATGGCGGACATCGTGGCCTCGGTCCCGCTGGAGACCAGCCGCACCTGCTCGACGGGCTCGACCCGCGCGACGATCTCCTCGGCCAGCACCACCTCGCCCTCACCGGGCGTGCCGAAGGACGTGCCGCGCGAGACGGCGTCCTGGACGGCGGCGATCACCTCGGGGTGCGAGTGCCCGAGGATCATGGGACCCCAGGAACAGACGAGGTCGACGTACTCCCGGCCGTCCGCGTCCGTCAGGTACGGGCCGGTGCCGGACACCATGAACCGGGGCGTGCCGCCGACGGCGCGGAAGGCGCGCACCGGGGAGTTCACGCCACCCGGTGTGACGACGGCCGCACGGTCGAACAGTGCCTGTGAGGCGGGCGCTTCGTATGAATAGGGCAGTTCGCTCATGACCTGCGACTTCTCCGACTTCTCGGACTCCGGTTGTCAGTGACCTCCTCAGGGTAGGCCAGCGGCGCCGGAGGACAGCGGGGCGTGTGCCGTGCCCGCGCGGGCCGGGCGGACCTCTTCCGCAGGCTTCTTCATCTGCGAAACTGAAACGGACTGAGCCTGATAGACGTAGCTCACAGCGACGGCGTGTCGAGAGGGCTGCGAAGATCCTGCGGACAGGTGTTTCACCGCACGTTTCGGCGTGCGGCCGTGGGGGAGGTCACTGACACGATGATCGGGTTGCGCGGCGGGGCCTGCGCGTCCCAGAAAAGCAGTCGGGTGGAGATATGCATCGCGGTGGCGGACTGGGCGAGGGGACTGATGACCGGGGTCCTCGGCGTGCCCGGCGGGGAAGGCACCGGCGCGACGTGGAGGAAGCCGACGGAGCACGGCGGGCGCAGGGCGCCCCGGGAGTGCCCGAGGTACCGAGTGAGTCCGAGCGGCTCGACCGCACGGTCGACCGGCTCCGGGCGGCGAGCGGGAATGGTGGTCGGGTGGGGGTGACGTACAAGTACTTCGGCGCACCGGACGGCGCGACCGCGGCCCGGGTCCCGATCTCGATGCGCCCCGAGGAGCTCGGCGGCGACGAACTCGGCATGAACGGCATGTTCACCAAGATCAAGCCGGAGACGATGGCCGCGATGGTCCTCACCGGCATCGAGGGCGTCCCCCTGCACAAGGTGCCCCCGCTGGAACTCGTCGTCCTGCACCCCGACTACGCCGTCGTCAAGCTCCCCATGACGGTCGTCGACCCCCTCCGCGACATCGGCGAGGAGGCGGTCGGCGCGGCCGCCTTCATCTGGTCGACGGTCCCGGACCGGGGCGGCCCGCGGGACGCGTTCAACGTGTACCAGCTGCTGCACGAGTGGCAGGACTTCAGCCACCGGCTGCATGAGGCGGGGCATCAGCCTTATTGCCTTGTGTGGCCCTGAGCTGGGGTTTCGTAGGGATCGGGCGGGGTCTTCGGGCCTCGCCCTTTTCCGTGCCGGAGAGGGGTCGTCAGGCGGCCAGGGCACATTGAGGGCACATTGGTTTTGCTGGGGGTGGTGTGCCCTGGGGCTCCCCTGCGTCCTGCGGCTCCGCGTCCGTGAAGGCGTCGTCGATCGCCTTGCGGGTTCGGGTCTCGCTGGACGGCAGCAGGTGCGTGTACGTCCGGAGCGTGAAGCCAGGATCCGAGTGGCCCAGGTACTCGGAGAGCGCCTTGATGCTCTCCCCCGCGTCCAGGAGCACAGAGGCGTACGCGTGCCGGAGGGCGTGCATGCCGTCCTCCGGGGCCGCCTGGAGGCACCTCGCCCCGCGCTTGCGAGGAGGGATCACGCCGGCGGCGACCAGGGCTCGCTTCCAGGCACCCATGTTGAAGACGCTGCGGTTGTACGCCCGGCCCTTCTCGTCGACGAAAAGCAGTCGGTAGGTCTTGGGCTCGCCGTCGGGCTTCGCCCAGGGAAGCGTGACCGCCGTCGGCGGGAATCGCCTCATGTGGGCCTTGAGGGCAGCGGCCAGCTGAGCCGACAGCGGCATTGACCGGATCCTGTTGCCCTTGGGCAGAGCGAAGACCGGCTTCGTGCCTACCATCGGCGTCTCGGCCTTGCTCATCCTGCGTGCCGCCCCTTGGCGCTCTCGCCTCTACGTCTGGGCCCTCGTCGGCATCGCCACCATCACGAGCATCTGGGCCAACGCCCTGCACGCCGTCCGTCTCAACCAGGAGAGCGACGCCGCCGGGCTCCACCTGGACGACGTCACCGTCGGCGCTCTGTCGGCCATCGCCCCGCTCGCGCTCGCCGGAGCCGTCCACCTGGATCTCGTCATACGCCGCCACCCCACTGGACGGCACTCGCCTGAACCGGTCAGTGCTCGGCGCCACATTCACGTCGAGAACTTGCTGCGCCCCGCTCCGGACAGCGACACGGCCGATGCCTCGAAGGGCGCGGCACAAGCACGGCATGAAGTTGTGGCGGAGGACACCGCGGACGTGGCGGACCCTCCGGCCGAAGTGGCGGAGGCGCGTCAACCCCACAGCCCGATCAAGGGTCGGCAGCCCAGCGCTTCCACGGAAACGCTCCTGGCTCTCGGCCGCGCCGCGCCCCTGGGCCGCCAAGGACATATCTCCCGCCGCCACGTCGAAGCGGCGATCCGAGCCCAGGGCCACCCTGTCGGCAAAGACCGCCTCACCGAGATCACACGCCGCCTGCAGGCCGAACTCGACCGTACGCCCGAGCGCGTCTCCTAGCGCGCTGACCGGTCGGTACCGCCCGTCATCGCGCTGCTCAACGAGTGGACAGAGGGCGGAGCCGACCACCCCTGGCACATCCCGTCCGCCAACCCCTAGTAAGGACTGCCCCGATGCGCGAAGCCCGACGTGAGCTGCCCTCCGGACAGCGGGAGACGACCACAAGCGTCACCCAGCCAGCAAGGTATGCCGTTGGACCGTCCAAGGGGCGGTCCAACGGGAGTTCCGCCCCGGGGGTGGCGGCGATCCACGGGCGCCAGGGAGCACCCGAGGAAGGACAACGCGTCCAGGCCATCCCCGTCGTCCTCCCTCGTGCCGCCGAAGCCGCCGCCCTGCACCGCATCGCCCGCCGCCGCAAGCGCAAAGACACCCAGCGCAAAGAACGCGTCGACGTGCGCTACAGCGTCGAAGAGAAGAGCGCCATCCTCGCCAAGGCCCGGTCATTCAACATCGCCGGCGCCCACTACGTCGGCGCCGTCGTCACGGCCAACATCCACGGCGACCTCGCCCTTCCGGGCCAACGCACCTCGCTGGACGACTACATCGACGAGCTGACCGCCCTGCGCGAGCAGATCGCCAAGATCGGCAACAACGCCAACCAGATCGCCCGGAAGCTCAATTCCGGCGGCCAACCACACACTGGGGACACCGCCGCCCTCGCCCAGACCGAGCGCACCCTCGGCGCGGTCCGAACAGTCATCAGCGAGATCGCCGCAGCTGCGCACCAGGCCGTCACCAACAAGGCCACCCGATGATCGCCAAGATCAGCAGCGGAAAGGACACGGCTGGCCTGATCCGCTATCTGTTCGACACCAAGAAGGCCAAAGACCACACCGACCCCCACCTCGTCGCCTCCTGGGACGGCTTCGCCCCCGACCCCGGCCGCACGGACGACTTCAACGTCACAAAAAGGCTGCTGGTGGCCGACCTCGACCTGCGCGTCAAGCAAGCCCGCCGACTCGGCCGCGCACCCGAGCGGCACGTCTGACACTGCTCCCTCCGCGCCGCCACAACCGACCGCCACCTCAGCGACGAGGAGTGGGCCGACATAGCCCGCCGCGTCGTGGCCGCCACCGGCATCGCGCCACAAGACGACCCGGACGGCTGCCGCTGGGTCGCCGTCCGCCACGCCCCCGACCACATCCACATCGCCGCCACCAAGGTCCGCGGCGACCTACGCCCCGCACGCCACTGGAACGACTACCTCACCGCAGACCGCGAACTCGCCACCATCGAGAAGGAGTACGGACTCCTTCAAGTCGTCCGCGGAGACCGCACCGCTGCCAGACGCTCCACTCGCGCCGAGCAGGAAAAGGCACACCGCCAAGGCCGGGACAAGTCGGCTCGTGAACGCCTGCGCACCATCGTCCGCACTGCCGTGGCCGCCTCCACCAGCACCGAGGAGTTCATCCGCCTGCTCAGCCGCACCGAAGGTGTGTTAGTCGAAGCCGTGTACTTTCCTTCCGGCGACGTGCGCGGCTACAAGGTCGCCAGCGAAGACAACCTCACCGCCGGCAAGGGACCCATCTGGTACTCCGGCTCCACACTCGCCCCGGACCTGTCCCTCCCCAGGATCCGAGCACGCCTGGAGGCCACCGACCCGCAGCTCACCAACCAGCCGAGCAAGCACTCTCCTCGCTCTCCCAACCCCTGGCACCAAGCCATCGCCGCCACCGAGCGCATCCCCCACCACCTCAGCGGTCACGACGATGGAGCCTCGCAGGCCCACCTCGCCGCCTTCGGCGAAGCCCTTGACGCCCTGCCCCTTCTCGCCCCCGCACCCATCCACGCCCAGCTCCGCGAAGCCGCTTCCGCCTTCGAGCGCGCCACGCGCTCCCGCATTCAGGCCGAACACCACCACGCCCGCGCCCTACGAAGCGCCATACGGGCGATGCTCCGCGAGCCCGCACCGGGGGACGGTACGGCTCTGGCGATGTTCCTCGATGCCGCGATCCTCGTCACCATCGCGGCCACCCGCTGGCACCAGCTCCGCCACCACGACCAGCAGGTCACGGCCACCCAGCAGACTCTGCTCCACCTCCAAGCCGCATACGACCAGGCAGCAGCACCCCTGACCGCCCTCGTCCGGCACCGACCGCCGCAATCAACGGTGGACCGGCACATCCACCACATCCGTCGGGCCGTACCCGCGCACTCGGAGCAGGTCCTCGCAGATCCCGCGATCGCTGCCCTCACTGCCGCACTCGCCGAAGCGGAAGCACTCGGGCACGACCCGGAACGACTTCTCAGGCAGGCCGCCGACCAACGTGCCCTGGATGACGCCCGCTCCCCCGCAAGGACCCTGGCGTGGCGTATTCAACGCGTCAGCGCACGGCCGACGCCCAACGCACGCGCCCGTGCAGCACAGGCCCACAGCGCAGCACGGCCCGATGGGACACCCAGCGCTCCGGCCCACGAGGCAACCACCGTCTCGCTCCCGCAGCCGCGAGCACATCGGCGCTGATCACGACTGCGCGGACAGCCTCGGGGCAAGCAGCTCCAGCACTTCCTCCCAGCGGTAGCGGTCGGCCCCACCGCCGGCCTTCGGCCGATGAGGCTCGTAGGAGCCGACCAAGACACCCATCTCGCGTAGCAGGTCCAGACTCCGGCGGTATGCAGGATGGGCGGCCTGGGCGGAGTTCAGGTAAGGCAACACGGCGACCGGTACACCCATGGCGGGCGCCTCACACAAGATGCCCAGCGCGAGGTTGTCCGAGATTCCGGCAGCCCACTTATTGACCGTGTTGAAGGTCGCCGGGGCGACCGCGATCGCATCCGCAGGCCGGCTCGGGCGTGGCTCACCCGGTGACCGCCAGGCCGAGCGGATGGGGCGGCCGGTCTGGGCCTCGACCGCCTCGGCATCAAGGAAGCCGACTCCTTGCGGGGTGGCTACGACGCCGACGTCCCAGTGCCGTTCCTGTGCTGCCGTGATCAGCCGGCCAACGTCGGCGGCGACCCCGGCCGCGCAGACCACGATCTGGAGGAACGGCTTGTCGTGCTGGTCACTCACGCGGGCACTCCCAGTTGGCGGCTGAAGTGGTGGAGCTCGGGCAGCGCCCGGCGACGGTCACGGGCTGCCATGTCGGCGACCAGTTCGCGTACGGCCGGGCGGCGGACGTCCTGTGCCGCGCAGCTCTCGGCGATGCGCAGGGCCTGGTAGCCGTCGGCGAGTCTGCCCTGCTGACTGTAGGCGCGGGCGGCCTCCACCCAGAGCGCGGCCCGTCGCTCGGGGACGGGGATGTGCCGCCGCATGAGGGGGCGAGCGGTTTGGAGGGCGATTCCGGCGTCGCCGAATGAGACAGCCGCACTGATCTCGTGCAGGGCTACGTTGGTCGGGCTGAAGTTCGCCCAGGCGTCCGGCCTGTCGAATGCGACGTAGCGGGCCACCTCTTTGGCCTCGGTGAGGAAGTCGCGGGTGGTTTCGCGGTCGCCGTTTCTACTGGCGGCGGTTGCTCCGCGGAGCAGCAGCAGGCCGACCGCTGCCAGGTATCGGGGCGAGCGTCGGTCGTAGGAGCCGCTGAGTTGGTCGACGGTGTGGCGCACCATGTTCACGGCTTGGGCTGTGTGCTTCTCCCGTACGAGCACGTGAGCGTGAACGCGGACGCTGGCGGCGAGGACGACAGGGTCCCCGGACCTTTCCGCCTCGGCCATGGCCCGGCCGGCCGCGAGCCAGGCGTTGCCCTGGTCGGCTCGCTTCAGCAACAGGCTCACCGACGTCTGGTAGGTGGTCGCGAGCAACCCGGATGCCTCCGCCGAACCGGAGGAACCGCCGGCGACCTGGCGCAGGTCGGCGATCAGGCCCGGCAGGGCCTGCTCCAGTTTCGCGTAGTCGCACGTGCAGAACAGCCGGCGCACGGTCCGCGCTCGCTCCCGCAGCTCGTCGATACCGGAGGAGTCACCGGTGGCGGCGGGGCTCGGTCCCGGCAGCAGGACCTGGATCAGGTCGTGGTGCGCCATGGTTGGCGTCGGCGTTGCCGCGAGCGCGGCGACGCTCGCGGCAAGGAAGGTGCGGCGGTGCATGTCCTCGGTTTCGGGATCGCTGGGGCTGGCGTCGGGGGCAGCGGCGAGGCCGAGGCGTTGCGGTGGGATGTCCAGTACCTTCGCGATCTCGCGCAGCACGCGCACGTCCTCCGTGCCCCTGCCGTTCTCCAGGCGGCTCACCTTCGACTGGTGGTAGCCCAGTGCGGTGGCAACGTCCTTCTGCGAGCGCCGCTGTAATACGCGTGCCTGACGGATGACTTCGCCGATCCGTCCGGCTTCACTCTGTGCGTCGGCCATCTGCGCCACGGCCCCTTCTGCCGTCGCCGATCCTGCCTGCTCAACCGAGCGTAACCGAGCATCGATTGGCCGCGATGCAGCTCCTGCATAAGTGATGCGGCCCCGGCACACGGCATGGTCCCGCTTGTCTCCGGAGCGGTTGCCTGGAGCAGCCGCACCGACCCTGGAGGCAGCTCGTGAAAGCGCACCAGTTCGCACTCTCCGTATCCGCCACACCGACCGCGGTCACCGCCGCCCGGCACCGGGCCGTGGATGCTATGGAGGGCTGGGACACGGTGCTGGGCAACGAGGTGGTGCACACCGCCGAGCTCGTGATCAGTGAGTTCGTCACCAACGCGGTCCGGCATGCCGAAGCCGGCCCGGTTTCCCTGTCCGTCCGTCTCGACGAGCAGTCACTGCGGATCGAAGTCTGCGACGACTGCCCGGAGCTGCCCCGGCCGGGTCTCCCGGATCCGTGTAGCGAGAGCGGCCGAGGTCTGTTCCTCGTGGCCGCGCTCGCGGATCGATACGGCGTCGAGCCGACGGCGGTCGGGAAGTGCTGCTGGGCCGAGATCGCACTGCCCACCAATCCGGACCATCCGATCGTGTCCCCCCTTGTTGCACAGAGGAGTTGCTGATGACGACCACTCACGTCCCCGGCGCGGCCGCCGAGGTGATCGCCGTTCGTCCGGGCCCACCGCTCACCGGCACTGTGACTGTCGACGGCTCCAAGAACGCGGCGCTCCCGCTGGTGGCCGCCGCGGCTGCCCTCGGCTGTCCGGTGAGACTGAACAACATCCCTGCCAACACGGACGTGCAGACCATGCTCGCGCTGCTCCAAGAGTCGGGCTGGCACGTAGCGCAGCCGGTCGGGAAGCCGACTGCGGCGGTGATTCTGCCGACTGAAAACCAGCCCGTGCGCCCCCACCTGCCCCAGGCCGCGCGTATCCGTGCCTCGTACTACCTGGTGCCGGCCCTGCTCGCCCGGCACGGAGAGGCACGGCTGCCGTGGCCGGGAGGCTGCCGGATCGGCGCACGCGGGATGGATCTGCACTTCAAGGTGTACGAGGCATTCGGCGACCGGAGTGTCTTGGATGACTCCGGATATCGCGTCGAGGCCGCCAGACGTCGCTATGGCACCGTGTCCCTGGTGCTGCCGTTCCGCTCGCGCGGGGCGACCGTGGCCGCCCTGCTTCGAGCCGTCACCACCGGCCGGCCTCTGCGGCTGGGCGAGCCCAATCTCTCGCCGGAAGTGCTGTACGTGCTGGAGGCCCTGCAGACGGCGGGATGGGAAACCCGGGCCGGCGAGCGCCTGCTCGCCCTCTCGCCGCCCCCCTCGGCACCGAGCGACGCCGCATGGGTAGTGCCGGGAGACAAGGTGGAGGCAGGGACACTCGCCTGTGCAGTCGCCACCACCGGCGGAAGCGCGCGCATCCGAGGCGCGCGAGCCAACGACCTGGGCCCCCTCGTGGCCGCCCTGCACCGACTGGGCATCTCCACCGTCAGCGAGGCGGACACTCTCACCGTGAACGCCCAGGACGGCCGCTTGGCCAGCCGCCCCTTACGGGCCACCGCCTCGCTCAGCCCGGGCGGCTTGGACGCCGACTTCGAACCACCACTCATGGCACTGGCCCTCGGCCTACCCGGTACCCATCTGTTCACCGACGCCATCAACCCAGGTCGCCACGGCAATCTTCTGCCGCAGTTGGCCCGCCTCGGGGCGGACATCCAGGAGATCTCCCCCACCGAGTGCCGCCTTACCGGTCCTCAACGACTGACCGGGACGGGCGTGGAGGCCACCGACATCCGAACCGGATCCGCCCTCATGGTCGCCGGCCTCACCGCCCAGGGCGTCACCACCCTTGGCGGTCTCGACCAGCTCCGCCGCGGCCACGCCGACCTGCCCGGCAAGCTCCACACCCTGGGCGCCGACATCTGCGAGGTCACCCCATGACCACCGACGGGCGCAACCTACGCCAGATCGTTGCCACAACGGACGTCCACTCCGCCTTCGACAACGCCGCGCCGTTCCTGACCCACCTCCACTCGCTGCGGCCGACTTCCCTCATCGTGGACTGCGGCGACTTCTTCGAAGGCAGCGGGTACTACCGCCTCGCCCGCGGCACGATCGAGCGGGGGATCCTGCTCAGGCTGTACGACGTGCTGGCCCCCGGCAACCACGGCTGGCCCCACTACTTCGAACCCGACCTTCACCGGCGCACTGTCTGCGCCAATGCCGTGGATGCCAACACCGGCGACGCTCTGTTCCGCCGCCTGTACATCGCCGACATCGATGGACGGCGCGTCGGCGTAACCGCTGTGATCGGCCGGCAAGCCTTCCACTCGATCCCGGCTGCCCAGCGAGTCGGCCAATGCGTCACCGATCCCCTGCAGTCCCTGCGCGAGGTGATTCTCGCCCACCACGAGGTGGACAGCTGGGTCCTGCTCAGCCATTCCGGCTTCGACGAGGACCGGAAACTCGCGGCGGCCTGTCCGTTCCTCGACGTGGTCTTCGCCGGGCACTGCCACAGCGATCAGTACGGACCGGTCCGAGTCGACGGCACCCTGGTCGCCAAGGGTCGGGAACTCGCCGACGGCTACGCGATCGCCACGCCCGTGGGCACGGGATGGGGTGCGGGCACCACATCCTTCCCGAGGCGGGCCCCGAGCGTCGTTCCCATGGAGCTTGCCGATCTGCGCTCCCACATCGAAGACGTCAAGCAGCGGCTGGCCGCCGTCCTCGGTCCGATCAGTCCGGCGTACCGCCACCAGCCCCTCGACCGGCGCAGCCTGCTCATGGAGCTCACCGCCCGCCTGCGTACGGCACTCGGGGCAGACATGGTCATCCTCAACGAGACGGCACTACGTGCCGTCCCGCTCGGCGACACACTCACCCAGGGCGACCTGCTCTCCATCGAGCCGTTCGCCAACCAGCTGGTGCACGCCCACGTACCTGAGCCGGCACGCAGCGACCTCCGTGGCCTGCTGTCAGATCTGACCGCGCAGTCCGGTCCGCTCGTCACGGCCCCCTATCCCCCGCCGGACGCCATCACCACCGTGCTGACCACCGACTACCTCGCCGACACCTACCTCGGCGGACGCACACACGAGGCCGGCCTGCGCCTGGACCAGGCCGTCCAGCACGTCCTCACCGCTCCCGACACCGCAGAAGGAGACAGCGAATGATCCTCACCGGCCCGGAGATCACCGCTGCCGCTCACGACGGCCGCCTCCGTATCACCCCGTTCGCCGCCGACCAGGTCAACCCCAACAGCTACAACGTGCGTCTGGGCCCCACCCTGATCACCTACACAAGCACGGTCCTGGACCCACACCGGCCCAACCCCACAAACGCAACCAGCATCGGCTCGGACGGGCACATCCTCCAGCCAGGCGAGCTCTACCTCGGCCACACCCTCGAAGAGGTCGGCTCCGACACCTTCGTGCCACTGCTGTTCGGTCGTTCCTCCGTCGGACGCCTCGGCCTGTTCGTCGAGATCACCGCCCCCATCGGCGACATCGGCTTCCACGGCCAGTGGACGCTCATGCTCACCCCGATCCGACCGCTGCGCGTGTATGCCGGCATGGCGATCGGGCAGATCATGTTCTTCGTCTCCACCGGCGCCATCGACCTCTACCGCGGCAAGTACCAGGCCGCCGCAGGACCGCAGCCTTCCGCCTACTGGCGAGACCTCGCCCGACTCCGGGCGGTGGCATCGTGATCCTCACCGGTCCCGCCATCGCCGCCGCCGTCCAGGCCGACGAGATCACCATCGACCCGTACGAGCCCAGCCGCCTCTCCCCCAACGCCTACGACTGGCGGCTCGGCGAAACGATCCGCGTCTGCGACGGCAACCTCGACGCCGCAACCCCCACCGCCTTCACCGAGCAACCCATCCCCGACACCGGCCTCATGCTGCGCCCTGGCCTGCTCTACCTCGGCATCACGCTGGAGCGGACCGGTTCGGAGACGTACGCGCAGCTACTGAACGGCGACCGCACCACCGGGTCCCTGGGCATCTGGGTTCACGTCTCGGCTCCGCTCGGACACCAGGGCCATACGATCCGCTGGACGCTGGAGATCCGCGCCACGCGACCGGTGCGCGTGTATCCGGGCATGACCTTCGGCAAGCTCGTCTTCCTCACCACCTTCGGCACCCCGGCCAGCTACCAGCAGCAGCCTGCCAAGTACGCGTCCACGGAAGGCATCGACATCTCGCGCCTCTACGAGGAGATCGACGGAGGAGCGCGGTGAACGCTCGCTCGGCCACCGGCCCGATGGCCGCCACCTTCCTGGACCTCCCCGTCGGAAGCCCCGGCGGCAGCATCGAGCTCTTCCTCGACCTCTACACCGGACGACAACCCCTCATCCCGGCCCGCGCCTTCATGCTCGCACCACCTGGTCACGCTCCTCGTCCACCCGCCGGACTCAACGTGCTCCCCGTAGCAGGCAAATGCCTGGAAGGAGCGGCCTTCAGCCGCTACGTCGCCACCCTGCGTAGAGCGCTCACAGCCATACTCGATCCCACGCAGATCGGCGTCCTCCACTTGCAGCACCTCGCATTCGGCGCCACTCCTGCCCTCATCCGCGCTCTGCCCGCGCATCCCCGGATCGCCCTCGTCCACGGCACGGACCTGATCTTCGCCGAGACCCACCGAGACCAGCTCCAAGTGCTGCGCGAAACAGCCAGGGCCGCCGACGCCATCGTGGTCCCGACCAACGCAATGGCCGACCGCCTCCTCAAGCTCGCCCCGCAAATCGAACGCCGCAAGATCACCCACATCCCCTGGGGCATCCCCGACCACCTGCTCACCGCACCGCCCGCCCGGCCGGCACGCACCTCCACCAGCCACCTGCGGCTCCTGTACGCAGGACGCCTGACCACCGAAAAGGGTGGCGAGACCCTGATCAAGAGCCTGGCTCCCGTCCCCGGTGTCGAGCTAAGCGTCGCCGCGCCCGGAGCCCAGTTCCACGCACTGGCCCCGCTGCTGCAACGCGCCGGCGTACGAGTCCGCTACCTCGGCTGGCTGCGCCGCCCACAGCTGTGGAAAGCCTTCACCCAACACGATGTGCTGGTCGTGCCGTCCACCACCCTGGAGGCCATGGGACTGGTCGCGCTGGAAGCCCAAGCGTGCGGGCTCCCCGTCCTTTACCAGCCTGTCCCCGGCCTCAGCGAGGCGCTCGCCGCTTCCGGTATGACCACCGACTTCACCCACTCCGCCGCACTCGCACGGGATCTCGACCGGCTGATGAAGACCCCTGGGTTGCTGTCCGCCCTGCGCCAGGCGGGCTATGCCAATGCGGCACGCTACCCCCTCTCGGCAACCGCACGATCCCTGACCGACCTCGGCCGACAGCTCACCTGAACCGACCGTCAGACGTCCCGACACGTCACTACCCGAACCGCTCTGCGAACGTCACTACGCTGACCGACGGGATACCCCGGCGAAGAGGGAGACCATGACGTACGAGCATGACCGCATCGAAGCCCTACTCGACGAGGGGGTCCGCGACAAGGTGTACCCGGGCGCCGTATGGGCCCTCGGCGACGCCACCGGCACCCTCGCCCAGGGCACCACCGGCGTCCTCGACCCCGACGAGCCGGACGTGCCGATGCGCACCGACACCGTCTTCGACGCCGCCAGCCTCACCAAGATCCTGGCTGTCTGGTCCTCCGTCGGCGCCCTGTACGAGGACGGAACCCTCGACCTCGACCAGCCGCTCGGCAGCTTCTGGCAGGAGGTCACCGGGCACCCACTCGGAGCCGTCACCGCCCGGCATCTGCTGACGCACACCGCCGGCGTCCCACTGCGAGCCCAGCTGAAGAACCTCTACGGCACCAACCCGGACGACATCCGCCGCGGAGTACTGCACGAGGCACTCCACCGGGCACCCGGCGAAGCCGTCGAGTACACCGACCGAGCCGCCCTCATCCTCGGCTACCTCGCCGAACACCTCTCCGGCAGCCCCTTGGACCAGCTGGCCACCGCCCGCACCTGGCATCCGCTGGGCATGACCGGCACCCGCTTCGGCCCCCTGCCCGCCGACCTCGCCGCCCGCTGCGCACCCACCGAACTCGACCAGGACACCGACACCCACCTCAAGGGAGTCGCCCACGACTTCTCTGCCCGCCTCCTGGGCGGCGTCTGCGGCATCGCCGGCGCCTTCACCGTCCTCGACGACCTCGCCGCCTTCCTCCGGTACATGCTCGCCCCTGCCGCTTCCCAGTTCCGGGCTGGTTTCGGGAGCGAATGGATCACCCGCTCCCTGACAATCCAGACGGGCCGGCTCCAACCTGCTCGCGGCCTGTTCTGGCACCCCGCTCCCGGCACGACCGCCGACGAAGACGTCTGGGTCCACTACGGCTTCACCGGCACAGGCATGTGGATTTCCCCCACCAAGTGCCGCTGGGCGGTACTCCTGACCAACAAGCTCTACTACACAAGGGATCGTGGGCCATTGACCGAAATTCGCAACACCTTCCGTGAACTCGTATTCACCTGACGTGTCAAAGCGGATCCCAGGCCACATCCCCGACGTCCACCCCCGGATCAGCCGCATCAACATCGCACACGCGACATCAGGGAGTATTTACTCCGCGCTTCTCCGCCCACGTTGGATCGAGCACCCGCGGTTCAAGTGCCTGCCGTTGTTCCCCCACCTGGACGGCGACGAGCGACAGAGGCCGGCGTTGGGCGTTGTACGGAGGCATTGGGATTGCGACCACGACCTCGTTCTGTGGTCGCACGCGGAGTGGGCGGTACAGGAGGCGCTACCACCGTCGCCGCGAGATCGTTCAACGTGGCATTCACCACCGGCCAGCACATGTCGAGCGTGTCGCGGTTCGGGCTGTGTCCGGTCCGTTTCTCCGCCAGGGGATGGACGAGATTCCTGTAGTGCCGGACAAGCTCCGAGGCAAGTTTGGCATCGTGCTCGATCCATTTGTTCTCGTACGCGAAGTCGACGAAGTCATTCAGCCCCATGTTCCGCAACGGCTTCGGCATGCGTACGCCTGCGGCGCGGACCTGCGCGGCATGCGCGAGCACCCCCTCCAGGAGACTGCCCAGCATGATGACCGCCGACGTATAGGCGCCGTGCTCGTAGCAGGTGCGTGCCTCGTCCAGCCGAAGTTGCACGGTAGCGGCGAGTTCCGGGTCGCTCACCACCTCCGTCACGGAGACCTTCAACTCCACACGCGGCAACTGCCGCCGTACTTCGTCCTCGAAACCGGCTTCGCAGCGGACAAGGACCGGCTGGCCTTCTTCCTCGCCGATCCGGCGTCCGTCGAGCACAAGTATCTCGTTGAGCCGCTTCAGTGTGGCGTGGTACTCCTGCTGCTGGTTGTAGTACTCAAGGCGATTCGCCAGGCGAAGGACGGCTCGCTGGGCGTCGTCCGTACCGTCCTCCTGTCGTTCCCTGAGGAGATCCAAGGTCCACTTGTGCCTCGGTGTGCCGTCGTAATTCGGGACGTCGTCCCAGCCCGCACGCTGGAAGAACGTGGCTATCTCGTACCCCTTCCGGTAAAGCAGCGGCGTCTCGTCCCCGCAGATCAGGTGGGCAATCTCCGTCAGCGTGCTGTCGTCGAAGATCTCGTTCACATCAGACCCCTTCAAGAGAGACGGACGCATCCTCATCGAGCATGGCGTCGAGTTCATCGGTGGTGAGGTCGGCATCGTCCATCTCGATCGGGGCCCAAATGCTCCCCGAGTCGCCCTGGGCCTCCTCGGTAACTCCGGGCCGGATCCCCAGAGCGTCAAGACGCTTCCACAACGGGGTCAGCGAATCCTCGGGAGACAGGGCAAACTCGCTGCTGCGTATACGCCAGAACTGCCAGCCTGCCCGGCGCAGTTCCCGCTCCCGCTCGTAGTCGTCACGGATCTGGTCAGGGGTGGAGTGATACGGGCTGCCGTCACACTCCACGGCGAGGCGGCCCGTCTCTCCAACGACGACGAGATCGATGCGTTTGCCGCTGACTTTCCACTGAGGGACGACGTGGTAGCCACGTTCCTTGATCCTGCGGAAGACCCGCTGCTCGAAGAGCGAGTCGAACGGCTCGCACTGCTCATCGGGTGAAACGGCGGAAAGGCCGGGAGAGGTGCCCTGAAGTTCCGGCGGCGCCTGCATATAGGTGAGCAGGGAGTGGCGCAGGTCCCTACTGCGCAGCTGGTCCGGTGTGACGGAGGTGAACAGCCACATTTGGTCGCGGGCCCGGCTGGCAGCCACGTTGAACCGTCTTCCGTCACCCTGGCCGGTCAGGGCCCGGGTGTTGTCGGCGTCGACGACCAGCGAGAGCAGGATGACGTCCCTTTCGTCCCCCTGGAACTGTTCGGCCGTGCCGACACGTATGTTGTGCCGCTCCTGGATCGTGGAGTCGATCTGCGTGTCGATGAGACTCTCCAAGAGCCTTGTCTGGTGTCCGGAACGGAGCACGATGACCCCGAAACTCCGTTTCGCATATGCTTCGTCCTCCGCGAGTTCCTGCAACTTGGCGACGATGCGTTCGGCCTCGGGCTTGTTGACCAGGGTCTCTCGCCGTCCCTCACAGTGACCTTCATGCACATGAACGACTTCGAGGGGCCGCAGTCGGTCCGCTCCGTACTGCCGCAACGGCACGAGTTCGTTGTCGGGATAGAACTGGGCGGAGGACCACTTGATAATCTCGGGCATGCACCGGAAGTGCTCGGTGAGCCTGATCGTCTCGCTGAAGCGCGCAGACAGCAGGTCGTAGAGGTTGGACTTGGGGCTGAATCCGTCCCGCTGCCAGTCGGTGAGATGGGGCAGGAGTGAGTCGAGGAGTTCGTTGAGCCGCTCGTGCTTGCCGCCTGTGTAAAACGGGACACACTGCTTGTCGTCACCCACGACGATGATTCTCGGAGCGAGCCACAGCAGCATCAGCCCGTCCAGACCGACCTGGCTCGCCTCATCCACAATGACGACGTCGAAGGCGTCCGGCTCGGGATCAATCATTTCGGCCACCTGTTTGATCGGCATGACCCATGCCGGGACCGCGGCACGCGCGTCACGCATCGCGGAACGGGCGGCCTTCAGGTGCCGCTTGCCGAGTGCCGTCATTCCTTTGCCTGCGTTCGCCGTGGCCGACGCGTAGGCACTCAGCGCCTGTTTCTGTCCGGCCGTCATCCGGTCCAGGCAGTGATACAGCGCTCGGTCGGCCGCTAGTTGAGTCACCGTTCTCCTCAACTGCGTTTCGATTGCCTCCAATTCGCCATCTAGCTTGGCTTCCCTGCCAGGTGTCAGCATCGTGTCCTGGAAGGTACGCGCTCGCCGCCATGCCCAGGCCCCATCCAGGTCTACAAGGCGGGTCTCCCACGCCGCCTCGGTCGGGGACTCGGCGAAGCGCCGTGCCAGTTCGGGGTGGTCCTCGGACAGGCGGTCCAGGAGTTTGCGGGCCTCCCGGCGATCAGCCTCACGGTGGAATGCCTCGGTCAGCGAATCGATCGCGGACGTGTACGCCTGCGGATCACGGTCGGTGACAGCCCGGTGTACCTCTGCCAGTTCGGCCACTCCGCGGGCATCGGGTCGCGGCAGCTGCTCGGAGATGGACCGCAGCCTCTCCTCCGCCTCACGGGCACGGAGCAGCCGTTCCGCACTGTTCGCCGACGTACGCACGTCGTCCCACTGTTGTGCCGTCCGCACCGTGGCCTTGATCCGGGCCTTAAGTAGGACTTCGTGCAGCGTACGCACGGATTGGGTGAACCCGTCCACCGCGCGGAGCGTCGGCACCCGGTCCAGCAGCTCCGACAGAGCCACCTGCGTGGAGCCTTCGGCCTCGGGCGCGTCGACGCTCTTCCAGCGCTCGTTCAGCTGCCGAATGCACTGGCGTGCCGCCAGATGAGCCACCAACGCGGAGATCTCGTCCGGTGTGCTGGGCAGCCTCCCATCCACCCGGCAGTCCCGCAGAAGGACTTGGGCCTCCTTCTGGACCGGCCTCGGGGCGAACTTGCGCAGCTTGCCGCCTGCACGCAAGTACTGTTCGAGATCCTTTCCGGCGGCAATGAGACGTGATTCCTCGGCAAGCGCCACGTCGGGTACGTCGAGCACGGCGAAGAGCATGTGCTGAAGCACGCTTTGCACGTCCTCGGCACGAGCGGACGCCTGCCGCACTCCCTCCCACAGCTGTTGCCGCCGGCCTGCCATTCCGTCCTGCAAGGCGCGCGTGGTCCACTCCTCGGGCGGCCAGGCGGCAGGGTCACCCGGCAGTCCCTCGCTCTGCAGCGCGTGTTCCGCTGCGTCCAGCAGACCGACCAGTGTCGCGATCAGCTCATCCCCGCGGTCTGCGAGTTCGAGGGCAAGTGTGTCGGACGCCGACGCAGCACAGACACGTACAGCGGCGTCCAGGGCGTTGACCGCTTCTTCGAACAGCACGGGTGCGATGAAATCTGCGGGGTCCGGGCAGCGGGCGGCATGCTCGTCCAGTACTCCGGCCCCGTGCCGGGACACCAGACCCAGCAGGCGCTGGGCCTCGTCCTGGCTCAGCGAAGGTTCTCGCGGTGCCGAAGCGGGCAGGGCGGGCATCCAGCCGTACTTCGGTGCACCGGCAGCGACGGTCTCCACGATCTCCGCGAGCCGCCCCTTGTATCCGGGCGCCACCTCGAGGTGTTCGTACCACTCCGCCTCACGGATGGCGCGCAGTTCGTTACGGAGGCGTGCTCGGGTGTCCGACAGTTCCGAGCGCAGCGCCTCATGGCTCTTGATCCTTACGTCGAGTCGCTCCGTCGACTGGGTGGCACTGAGCTGGGAGAGAGAGCGCACGGACTGTTCCAGGTCGTCGCTGCCGTCCTGGCGCCGGTCGCCCTGGAGGACGCACAGGTTGCGCAGCTCGGGCGGCAGTTGCTGCCGCAGGACCTTCAGCGCTTGGCCCTTCTCACTCGTCACGAGCACCCGCTTGCCGTCTGCCAGCAAGGCGCACACGAGGTTGGCGATGGTGTGCGTCTTTCCCGTGCCGGGCGGCCCTTGAACGACGACGCCAGTATCGGTCTGTAGGCGCCTCAGCACCTCCCGCTGGGCTTCGTTCGACAGCAGCGGAAACAGCGGGTCAGGGCCAAGGGCGGGCGGCACGTCACGGCTCCCCGCCGCCGTACCCCACACCCTGCGGTCCTCCGCTTCCAGCTGGTACAGCAGCTGAGCCAAGCCCAGCGGAGCGATGGCACCGGGCTGAGCGAGGCGGTTCGCGATGCCGTCGTAGAAGTTTACGAGGGCACCCTGGCCCCTCTGGCGGAGAATGATCGCCGGCGCGAACCCAAGTGTGGGCACCGGCAGCACGAGGTCTGCGGATGGGCGGCCCCAGCCACGGTGGAACGCCACCACGCGATTGGTGCCGAACGCCCTCTCCGACCAGTCGCCGAGCACGTCCTGGGAGTCACGGGACAGCGGATGGAATCCTTCCGTATCGATACGGTCCCGCAGCGGGCTCAGCAGACGGGTGCTGTAGCCCGCGTCCGCGTCGAGAAACTCGCTGTCCTCCATCCGCGCCGGGTCGCCGGGGGCGAGGGCGACGGTGATGGACATGTTCGTGGGATTCACGGTGAGTATCAGCGGCGCCGTCAAAATGTGCCGGGCGATGCGCGCCGACGGACGTGCGGCTCCGACGGTCAGCAATCCGGCGCCCAGTACCGCCTCGTATTCCTCGCCGTCCTGCTGAATCCTGGTCGCCATTCGGTACAGCTGCTGATGAAGTTCCCTATAAGGACGGTCAATGCGCTCTTTCTCCGACCACTTGCGCCACGCGTCGAGCCACCGTGTGTAGGCGCGCAGCACGTTGTGCGCTTCCTCCCGGCGAATCTCGGAAACTTCGAACAGGTCTCCGTTTTCGTCCTCTTGCCAACCTTGCCCCGGTCCCGATTCGGCCAGCGGTGGCACTTCGGGCGATGCGGTAGCGGCGGCTTCGGGATCGACCCATCCCACCAGTACCTCGGGCAGGACAGGAGCCGGGCGGGACGGGCGGTGCGCCACCTTAAGCAGCGTCCGGTCGCCATCCGGGTTCCGCCGGAGCCTGTCGTCCGGAATGTCGGAAAGCCAGAGGACCTCCGGGTATTTCTGCCAGTCCCGCACCGGCTTGTATGACCCGCGAACAAATTCGCGCATGTATTCGATAAGTTGGCGCGTGCGGTGGACCGCCTCCGGGTGGTTCGCACGGAGTGCAGAATGAAGAGACACCTATCCCCCCAGATCATGGCTCAACGGAAAGCCTTCCAGGATGCGGGAGAGAAGCGCGGCCTTCAACAAGGACCGACGAGTAATGACGTAAACCAGCCACATTCCGCGGAAATTGGCTGTAACCCAGCCAACCGTTCAGGGGCGAACCCACGTGCGGCGATCACGTGCCGCCATGTACACCAACTCGACCTTGTCCGGTCCCCAGCCAGTCTTGAGGTGCTTGAACGTCGCGATATCGCGCTCCTGAAGGACACGCACGTCGCGAAGCGACGGCACGACCTGCAGCTCTGCCACCGCAACGAAGGCAAGCACAGGCTGAACCTCGACGGGAAAGCCACACGCACGCGTCAGCGCGCTCGATGCCCGACGCGCCTCGGCTCGACTCTTCCGCACGTAGGGGTACGACTGGCCGCCTATCCGAACCGAGTCGTCGCCCACCCACACACGCGCCCCACGGTGGCACTTCGTGTTGACACAAAAGACTCCGCCCGGACCGATCAGGACGTGGTCGATGTCGACATCGCCTGCCAGGGGTATGGAATGCAGTACTCGCCAGCCTCGCCGCACCAGCCTCTCCAACTCCGCTCCCACCCGGCGCTCACCGGCCAGTCCGGTGCGCCAGCTGTCCACCCCTAGACGCCTACCGGACATCCTGGCCAACACCCACCGCCAGAAGCCGGGTGCCAGTTCGTCCACCTTCGTCTGCAGCGCGTCTCCTGGGCGGTTCCCCGCAAGGTCGTCTTCAGAGCGCAGTGCCCTGTGCACTACCGGCAAAGAAGAAGTAGCAAGGTAGGGAGCGAGGGCGTCGAGTACCGCGTCCCGCTGCTCCTCGACCAGAAGCTCCAGAGACCCCGTACGGCGGTCGAGCCAGGCGACCTTCGTGCCGTCCGGCTGATTCACGTAGAGACGGTCATGTCCGTAACGCTTCCACACAGAGACCCGTAATCCGCTCACGCGTCCCCCGTTTCGCATCCCACCAAAGACCAATGACCATGTGACCAGGGTCAGAAGCAGTGAGCAAGACGGCCTCATGTATGCGCCGGGCAGGCGTGCGCTTCCCAGCCGACTCTGCAGCCAGGACGGGGCACATCCAGGGCACATGAGCCCGGGAAACGGCGTTGACCCGTGAGAACTACCGAGAGGAGTCCCGCAGGTCAACGCACATATGACCAAGAAGCCCCAGGTCAGCACCGCACCCCTCCCACTCGCTGCACGAGTGGCAGGACTTCAGCCACCGGCTGCACGAGGCGGGGCACCAGCCGTACTGCCTGGTGTGGCCCTGAGCCGGGGCCTTCGCGGCGGCGGGTGAGGTCCGCGGGGCCGGAGCCCGCACGGGCCCGGCCCCTCGTCGTGCCGTCCCGCGCGGTGTCCGTCGCGGCGCCCCGTGCGGGGCGGACGGCGTACGGCGCCCGGCGCGGGGCACCGCACCCGCCGCCCGGCCGGAAGCCGGCGCCCGCCCGGGGCCCGCCGCCACCGCACCACCTCCTCCGCCGGCACCCCGCCGCCCGCGCGTCCGTACGGCGCCCGGCGAGCGCGGGTTGACCCTCCCCCTACGTCAGGCTCGAGGCTGTACGCCGACGAAAGGGCAGGTGGATGAGCTACTCCGTGGGACAGGTGTCGGCCTTCGCCGGCGTGACGGTGCGCACGCTGCACCACTACGACAAGGCGGGACTGCTCTCGCCCGGTGACCGCAGCCCCGCCGGCTACCGGCTCTACGGCGAGGCCGACCTGGTCCGGCTCCAGCAGATCCTCTTCTACCGCGAGCTCGGCTTCTCCCTCGACGAGATCGCCGCGATCTTCGAGGATCCGCGGGCGAACCCCCTGGAGCGCCTGCGGGCCCGGCAGCGGCAGCTGCGTGAGGAGATCGCCAGGCTGCAGCGGCTGGCCGAGGTGGCGGAACGGGCGATAGAGGTCCAGAGGACCGGGGTGTCCCTGACTCCTCAGGAACGCTTCGAGGTCTTCGGCGAGATCACCTTCGACCTGAGCTACGCCACCGAGGCGGAGCTGAAGTGGGCGCACTCGGAGGGGCAGCGCGAGGCGATGGCCCGCGCGACCGCCCACACCAAGGAGGACTGGCGCCGGCTCATGGGCGAGGCCGCCGCCTGGCGCGCGGAGCTGCTCGCGGCCTTCGACGAGGGGGAGCCGAGCGACGGCGAGCGGGCCATGGACCTCGCCGAGGAGCACCGCCTGCACGTCTCGCGCTGGTTCACCTCCTGCCCGCCCGACATGCACCGGCGCATCGCGGACGACTTCGTCGCCGACCCGCGCGCGTTCGCCCTGGTCGTACCGCCGTCGCAGCAACGCCCGGGCCTGGCCGCCTACACGTGCAGGGCGGTCCACGCCAACGCGGCACGCCACCCGGGCGGCCGCACCGGTTCCGAGGAGGAGCGATGAGGATCCTGATCGCCGCGGCCGGATCGCGCGGCGACGTCGCGCCCTACACGGGGCTGGGCGCCGCACTGCGCCGGGCCGGACACGACGTCGCCCTCGCCACCACGGACGCCTTCGCCCCCCTCGTGCGCGGCGCGGGACTGGAGTTCCGCGCCCTCCCCGCCGACACGCGGGGGCGTGGCGGCGTCACCGGCCGGCGTGAACTGATGCGCACCGCCGCCGCCTTCATCACCGAACTGGGACGGGGCTTCGCCGACGCGACGGCCGACGGCACGGACCTGCTCCTGCTGTCGACCACCACGGCCCCGCTCGGCTGGCACCTCGCCGAGGCCACGGGCACGCCGAGCCTCGGCGTGTACCTCCAGCCCACGGCCCCCACCGGCGACTTCCCGCCCGTCGTCACGAACGCCCGCTCACTGGGCCGTCTCGCCAACCGGGAGGCCGGACGCTTCGCCCTGCGGATGGCCGACCGCGTCTACGAACAGGCGGTCGCGGAGCTGCGCCACCGCCTGCGGCTGCCCCCGGTCTCGCCTTCCGAGATGCGCCGACGGCGGGAACGGGCGAACTGGCCCGTCCTGCACGGCTTCAGCACCGCCCTGGTGCCCCGTCCCCCGGACTGGCGCCACGGTCTGGAGGTCGTGGGCAACTGGTGGCCCCCGCACGATGCGGCCGGACGCCTGCCCACCGTGCTGGAGGACTTCCTGCGCGCCGGCCCCCGGCCCGTCCTCATCGGCTTCGGGAGCATGGCGTCCGGCGACGGGGAACGGCTGAGCGGGATCGCCGTACGGGCCCTGCGCCGCGCCGGGCTGCGCGGCATCCTCCAGGCGGGCAGTGCCGGGCTCGCCGCCGACGGCGACGACGTGCTCACCGTCGGGGACGTACCGCACGCCCTGCTGTTCCCCCGGCTGGCCGCGGTGGTCCACCACGGCGGGGCCGGCACCTCGGCCGCCGCGCTGCGCGCCGGTGTGCCCGCGGTCACCGTGCCGGTGACGGCGGACCAGCCGTTCTGGGCGGGGCGGCTCGCCGTCCTCGGCGCCGCCACCGATCCGATCCCCTTCCGGTCCCTCACCGCCGAACGGCTCGCCGAGTCGCTCGGCCGGGCGGTGCGGGAGCAGGCGTACGGCCGGGCCGCCGCGAGAGCGGCGCGGCACCTGGCGGCCGAGGACGGGGCGGGCCGGGTGCTCGAGGCCGTCGGGCGGCTGGCCGACGGCTGACGCCGGTCCGTCGCTCCTCCCCGGCTCCCCGGCTCCTCGGCCCTTCGCCCCCTCGGCCCCTCGCCCTCTCGCTCCCCCGCCGCTTCGCCGGCCTCCGCACCGGATCGCCCTCCGGCCTGGCGGGGGTCTCAGCGCCGGGCCAGCGCCAGCACACTCAGTCCGAACATCAGGACGCCCAGGGGGAGATGGACCGACGGGACGTGCGCGATGCCGAGCACGACCTGGACCGAGGCGAGCACGAGGAAACCCGACGCGTACCAGACGGGCCGGAGCGAGCCGCCGCCCGGCTTCCACGCCAGCACCGCCGCGAGCACGTACAGCATCGACGCCCCGTACATCACCCGGGCTCCGACGCTGTGCAGCGTCTCTCCGTAGGCCGCGGTCAGCAGCAGGCCGGCGGAGACCGCCTGGAGGAAGATGGTCAGGGTCTGCAGGGCGATCGCGATCCGCAGGAACGAGGAGCCGCGCTCCCCGTCCTCCGTCCCCCGAGCAGTGGTCGCGTGAGTGGTGGTCATGTCACAGTCCCCTTTTCCGCCCTCGGGCGGCAGGCCCTCGGACAGCGAACCGACAATGGTCTCACCAGCCCGACGACGCGGGCCCGCGAAAGGTAAGGCGGGGGGCGAGAACATGGGGACCGCCGGGACCGGCGAGGCTGAGGAAGCCGCCGATCGAGGCCAACTGATCAATGTCGCCTACCGATTGCTCGGGTCGGTGACCGAGGCCGAGGACGCCGTGCAGGACGCCTACGCCCGCTGGTTCGGGCTGTCGCGGAGCCGTCGGGAGGAGATCCTGTCCCCCGGCGCCTGGCTGACGACGGTGACCGGCCGCATCTGCCTGGACCTGCTGGGCTCGGCGCGGGCCCGCCGGGAACGCTATGTCGGCGCGTGGCTGCCCGAGCCGCTGCCCGACCGCACCGAGTGGGCCCGTGCGGGCGGCACCGGCCCCTCGCGACCCGCGGACCCCGCCGACCAGATCGTCCTGGACGAGTCGGTGACCACGGCCTTCCTCGTCGTCCTGGAGTCGATGACGCCGGCCGAGCGGGTGGCGTTCGTCCTGCACGACGTCTTCCGGTACCCGTTCGCCGAGATCGCCGACGTTCTCGGCCGGACCCCCGCGGCCTGCAAACAGCTGGCGGCGTCCGCCCGGCGGCGGTTGGGCACCGCACCCGCCGAGGTGACGGCGAGCGGCCGGGCCGACGTGGTGAGGCGCGTCAAGGAGGCGTGGGAGAGCAAGGACATCGCGGCCCTCGTCGGGCTCCTCGACCCGGCCGCCGTGATGACCGCCGACGGCGGCGGCGCGGCCGGCGCCGCCCCGCGCCCGGTCGAGGGCGGCGCGCGCATCGCCACGTACATGGTCGCCATCGCCGACAGGGCTCCGGGACTCGAACTCCTGGAGCGGTCGGTCAGCGGCGTGCCGGGCCTGGTGGCCCGGCGTGCCGGCGTCGTCACGACCGTCGCCTCGTTCGACGTCTTCGACAGGCGCGTCGCCCGGATCTGGGCGGTCCGCAACCCGGAGAAGCTGCGGCCGTGGGCCGGGGTGGCAGGAGATGCTCCACGACCGGGGGAGTCGCGCGGGTGACGTCGGCGACCGGCACCGGCTTCGCGGCCGAGCGGCGACGGGCGGCGTCGAGCGGCGGCGGTCGCCCCGCTCGACGCGGTCTCCTGCCTTGCGGGCGTGCCGTCCGGCGCCGTCAGCCCAGGAAATCCATCAGCCGTTCGTTCAGCTCCTTCGGCTCGGTGAGCGGCAGGGAGTGGTGGGTGGCTCCGGGGAGCAGGACCACCTCGCCCCGCGGCAGGGCCCGGCGGGCCCTGCCGGCGACCTCGGCG
Source organism: Streptomyces sp. NPDC031554 (assembly GCF_055580685.1). Classification (NCBI taxonomy): domain Bacteria; kingdom Bacillati; phylum Actinomycetota; class Actinomycetes; order Kitasatosporales; family Streptomycetaceae; genus Streptomyces; species Streptomyces sp. NPDC031554. The sequence continues at coordinate 1,216,725 of NZ_JBVIKX010000001.1, forward strand.
GCGCGGTGGGCGCGGCTGTGTTCCGCGAGCAGCACCAGTACCGGCATGCGGAGGTCGGCGGTCCGCAGGCGGCCGCCGGTGAAGAGCTTGCGGCCGGGAACGGTGGTGGCCAGCGCGTTGAGCCGCTGCCAGGTCTCGTCCGGGTGGAGACCCGCCGTCTCCCAGGCGAGGAAGGCGCGGGCTCGGGCCTGGCTCGGGCGGATCAGGGTGGGCAGCGCGCGCAGCAGGTAGCCGGGGCGGAGCCCGGCGAAGATCTGGGTGGGGTCGACGAGGGCGAGGCGCTCGACCCGCCGCGGTGCGTGCAGCGCGTACCTGGCGGCCAGCCAGGAGCCGTAGGAGTGCCCGCACAGGTGCGTGCGGGCGAGCCCGAGCCCGTCCAGCAGCGCGTCCAGCCAGGCCGTCAGGTCGTCGGCGTTCCTCAGCGGTTCGCCCCGGCGTTCGGTGCGGCCGGCGTCGCCCATCAGATCGACCGCGTGGACCCGGTGACGCTCGCCGAGCACCGGCGCGTTGGCGAACCAGACCAGGCCGGTGGCGGAGCCGCCCGGCAGCAGCACCAGGGGGCTGCCGTCCGCCGGACCGTACACATGGACCCGGGTGCGCCCGTACGGCGTGGCGACGTCGCGCTCCTCGGTGGACTCGGGCCAGCGGGCGCGCAGTTCGTCGTAGGCACGATCGAAAGCCGACAGGGACACGGGCGTTCCTCTCGTTGAGCGATAATCTCGTTCAGCGAGATGTTATCGAGGATCCGAAGGGACGCGCATGGACGATCAGAGCCCGGCGATGGGGCTGGTTCACCTGCTGCGCGCGGTGACCGTGGAGTTCGACCTGCTGGGCGCCGAGTTCGCCGCGCGCCACGGGCTGCACCCCACCGACGTGCGCGCGCTGATCCACCTGCTGGACGCGGCACGGGCCGGCACCCGCGCCACGCCCGGGTGGCTCGGCGGGCGACTGCGCCTGAACTCGGCCGGGACCACCGCCCTGGTGGACCGCCTGGAGCGGCTCGGACTGGTCCGGCGCAGCAGGGACACGGCCGACCGGCGACGCGTGCTGCTGGAGGTGGAGGAGAAGGCCACGCACCTCGGGTGGAGCTTCTTCGGTCCGGTGATCGGCGAGGTGGTGGCGGTCTCGGAGGATTTCGAGGCGGGCGAGCTGGAGACGGTGCGCCGCTTTCTGACCTCGGTGCTGGAGTCCACCCGGCAGACCCCTTCCGCCTGACGGGGCTCCGGCGTAGCGGCGGGCGGGGCCCGCGGGTGGAGCCCGCACGGGCCCGGCCCTCCGTCGCGGCGCCCCGCGCGGCGTCCTTCACGGCGTCCCGCGCGGCGCCCCGTGCCGGGCGGGTGGCGTACGGCGCCCGGCACGGGACGCCACGACGGACTCGCCGCCCCGGCCGGAACTCACCCCCCGCCCGGGTCCCGCGGGGCCTGCCGCACCTCCCGCCGCCGCACCCCCTCCGGCCACACCACCTCCACCGGCACCCCCGCCGCCCGCGCGTCCAGGACCGCGTCGGCCGTGCCGCCGCCCCCGCCCGACGGCGGCTCGCCGTCCCAGACGGCGACCAGGCGGTCGGCGCGTTCGACGAGGACCGCGTTGGCGGCCCCGTACGCCTGCCGGTCGGCCCGCTCGCGGGGCAGGACGACGACCTCGTGGGCGGCCTCGACGAGGCGGTCGAAGCGGGCGGCGTGGCCGGGCCGGACCTTGGTGCGGCGGTAGTCGCGGGACGGGACGACGACGGTCAGCCGGCCGCCCGCCGCCAGCACGGCCTCGGCGAAGACGGAGTCGGCGCCCTCCGCGATGCAGGACACCCCGACGAGGCCGCCACGGGCGCCGTGGCGGCGGAGCAGGTCGTCGAGGGCCGCGCGGACCAGCGGGACGCTGTCCTCGGTGAGGTCGGTGTGCCCGGTCACCGCGACGGTCACCGCCGCGGTCGGCACGGGGGCCGCAGCCGTCCCCGGGTCCGCGGCCGTCCCCGGGTCCGCGGCCGTCCCCGGGTCCGCGGCCGTCCCCGGGTCCGCGGCCGTCCCGGGGGCCGCGGGGGCCAGCTCCGCCGGGGGGTCGGTGGGCGTGTTCTCGTCACCTTGCCGGAGGTACGTCCGGAAACGTCCTGGTGACTCCTCGGGTGTCATGGGCACGATGATCCCGTTTCGCGGCACGACGCACCATCGCTCGCACGGAGCCCACCCGGCACAGCCCCACTCCCGAGAAGAGGGTCCACCCGATGTCCCTGCGTACGCGTACCCGCACGCTCACCACGACCGCCGCCCTCGTCGGCGCCGCCGCCCTCGCCCTGTCCGGCGCCGGCACGGCCACCGCGAGCGGCGGTGCCGGCCTCCCCGCCGGCGCCGCCGCCACCGTCTCCTGGTCCGCCTCCCACGGCACCGCCTCGGCGGCCGGCGAACGGTGGGTAGAGAGCGGCAGACTCGTCCTCGACGGCACCCTCACCAACACCGGTACCGGGTGCTACTCGGTCTGGACCCGGTTCGTCCACGACTTCGTCGTCCTGCCCGCCGCCAAGCAGGCGGAGATCTGCGGCACGGGCTCCGTCCACTTCACCGCGGGCAAGAGCTACACGTACACCACGACCGGCACCGTCAGGGTGTGCCGGGGCACGACCGACACCACCGACTGCGGCCAGGCCGTGAGCATCACCCACTGGCCGATCGGATAGACCCGGCACCGGGCCGGGACCGGGACCGAGGCCGGAACCGGAGCCGGGACCGAGGCCGGAGCCGAGGCCGGAGCCGGAGCCGGGACCGGCCCCGCCTACTCCGCGCCGCCCACCGTGAACCCGATCACCGCGCCGCCGCCCGCCCGGTGGAAGGCGAACGCCGCTCCCCCGTGCGCCAGCGCGACCTCCCGGACGATCGAGAGGCCGAGTCCCGAGCCCGGCAGGGAGCGGGCGTCCGCGGCGCGGTAGAAGCGGTCGAAGACACGGGTGAGGTCGGTCTCGGTGATGCCGGGCCCGCGGTCGAGGACCTCGACGCGGACCGGGCCGTGCCGGGCCGGACCGGTCACGGTGATCTCGATGGGGCCGCGGCCCTCGCGGTCGAACTTGGCGGCGTTCTCGACCAGGTTGGACAGCGCCCGCTGGAGCATGCCGGGCCGGCCGTCGGTGGTGGTGTCGCCCGCGGCGCGCACCACGATCCGCCGCCCGGTGCGGCGCCGCGCGAGTCCCGCCACGTCCTCGGCCAGGTCGGCGAGGTCGATCCGCTGCGGCGGCTCGGTGTCCGACTGCCCGGCGGCGAGGTCCACCAGTTCGTTGACCAGGTCGGTCAGTTCGCGCGCCTCCTGGCCGAGGTCGGCCACGAGTTCGTCCCGGGTGGCGGGCGGCAGTTCGTCGATGCGGCGCAGCAGCGAGATGTTGGTCCGCAGTGAGGTCAGCGGCGTCCGCAGCTCGTGCCCGGCGTCCTGGACCAGCCGCCGCTGGTCCTCCTCGGACTGGGCGAGGCGTCCGAGCATGCGGTCGAAGGCGCGGCCGAGGCGCCCCACCTCGTCGTAGCCGGTGACGGGCACCTGGACGCCGAGCCGGCGGGTGCGCGCGACGACCTCGGCGGCGGTCGTCAGCATGACCAGGCGGTGGGTGATGCGCCGGGCCAGCCACCAGCCGGACAGCCCGGCCGCCGTCACGACCGCGGCCATCAGGAGCAGCGTGCGCTGCTGGAGCGCCCGCAGCAGGTCCTCGGTGTCGCTGAACTCCTGCGCGATCTGCACCGCGCCCCGGCCGCCGCCGAGCGCGACGGTGGCGACCCGGTAGACGTCGCTGCCCACGTCGACGTCCTGGTGCTCGACGATCGTGCCCGCGACAGCCGCCCCGGCGATCCCCCGGTCGGCGTCCTTCACGGGCAGCCCCGGGTTCCCGGGGTCGACGACGCTCCCGTCCGCCCCCAGCACCTGCACGTCGGTGCGGGCCGGGCGCACGATGTCGTGGCCGGGCGCGGCGGAGGAGAAGTCGGCGGGGTCCATCGCCCGGTCGCGCACCTCGTCGCGCAGGTCCTGCACGACCTCGTCGAAGACGGACTCCTGGTCCACCCGCAGCAGGCGGGCGGCGGCGTTGTACGACAGCACGCCGACGACGACGGTGACGGCCGCCGTCACCGCCGCGAAGGACACCGCGAAGGTGGTGCGCAGCGAGACGGCCTGCGGACGCCGCCTGGACACCCACCGGCGGAGCCGACCGGACACGGGGTGCGCCTCAGTCTTCCCGCAGCACGTAGCCCACGCCCCGCACGGTGTGGATCAGCTGCGGGGCGCCGGGCCCGTCGAGCTTGCGGCGGAGGTAGCCGACGTAGACGGCGAGGTTCTTGGAGCCGGGGCCGAAGTCGTAGCCCCAGATGCGGTCGTAGATGGTGGAGTGGTCGAGGACGACGCCGGCGTTGCGCACCAGCAGTTCCAGCAGCTCGAACTCGGTACGGGTCAGCTCCAGCTCGCGCTCCCCGCGCCAGGCCCGCCGCGCCCGCGGGTCCATGCGCAGTCCGGCCGCCTCCAGGGAACGCGCGGCGGCCGCCGCCTCCGGGGCCGTGCCCTGCGGGGCGCCCGCCGTGGGGGCGGTCCCGCCGGCTTTCGCCCCGGCGGGGTCGGTCCCGCCGGGGTCCGTCCCGGCGGCGTCCCTGCGTGCGTCGGCCGGCGCGCCGGAACCGGTGCGGCGCAGCAGGGCGCGCAGCCGGGCGAAGACCTCCTCGACGTCGAAGGGCTTGACCACGTAGTCGTCGGCGCCCGCGTCCAGGCCCGCGATCCGGTCCGCGGTCTCCACCAGCGCCGTCAGCATCAGGATCGGGGTGCGGTCGCCCTCGGCCCGCAGCACCCGGCAGACCTGCAGGCCGTCGATGCCGGGCATCATCACGTCCAGGACGAGGACGTCCGGCGGCGCCTTGTGGGCCTGCGCCAGTGCCTCGACGCCGTCGGCGACCGCGGTGACCCGGTAGCCCTCCAGGGTCAGCGCGCGTTCCAGGGCGTGACGGATGGCGCGGTCGTCTTCGGCGAGCAGCAGCGTGTGGGGCACGCGCCCAGTCTCCCAGCCGTCACGCTCCCGCGGCGTGACGGGCGGCTCACCGGGCGCCCTTCTTACGTGCCTCTCACCCGCCCCGGCCCGCCCGGCCGCCCGGCGCGCGGGCCCGCTCACCCGCCCCGGCCCGCTCAGCCCGCCGGCCGCAGGGCAGCGAGCTGCTCCGCGAACGGCACCACCGCGAACTCGTCCTTCACCGCGGGCCGGGCCGCCGCCAGGCCGCTCGTCAGCGCGGCCAGTTCCCCGGCGGCCCGCTCGATCCGCTCGGGCAGACCCGCCGCGCCCCAGTCCTCGGAGGCGGCGTAGACACCGGTCGGGACGACGACGGCCCGCAGGTGGGCGAAGAGGGGCCGCAGCGCGTGCTCCAGCACGAGCGCGTGCCGGGCCGTGCCGCCGGTGGCCGCGATCAGCACGGGCTTGCCGGTCAGCGCGTCCTTGTCGAGGACGTCGAAGAAGGACTTGAACAGTCCGCTGTACGACGCCGAGAACACCGGGGTGACCACGATCAGCCCGTCCGCCGCCGTGACCGCCTCCAGCGCGGCGGCCAGTTCCCGGCCGGGGAACCCGCTGGTGAGGTGGTGGGCGATCTCGACGGCGAGGTCGCGCAGTTCCACGACCCGCACGTCGGCCGGGGTGCGTTCGGCGGTGGCCGCCGCGAGCCGGTCGGCCAGCAGGCGGGTGGACGACGGGACGCTCAGTCCCGCCGAGACGACGACGAGCCTCATGCGACGGTCTCCTTGTCCTGAGCGGGGTCACCGGCGGCGGTGTTTCCGGCGGCGTTCTTGGCGGCGTTCTCGGCGGCCAGGAGCGAGGCGTGGGTCGGCGCGTCCGGGACGCCGGCCGGGCGGCCCTTGGCGAACTCCTCGCGCAGCACCGGCACGACCTCCTCGCCCAGCATGTCGAGCTGCTCCAGCACGGTCTTCAGCGGCAGTCCGGCGTGGTCCATCAGGAACAGCTGGCGCTGGTAGTCGCCGGCGTACTCGCGGAACGCCAGCGTCTTCTCGATGACCTGCTGCGGCGAACCGACGGTCAGCGGGGTCTGGTCGGTGAAGTCCTCCAGGGACGGTCCGTGCCCGTAGACCGGCGCGTTGTCGAAGTACGGCCGGAACTCGCGCACCGCGTCCTGCGAGTTCCTCCGCATGAAGACCTGCCCGCCGAGGCCGACGATCGCCTGCTCGGGGGTGCCGTGCCCGTAGTGGGCGTAGCGGGCCCGGTACAGCTCGACCATCCGCCTGGTGTGGTCGGCCGGCCAGAAGATGTTGTTGTGGAAGAAGCCGTCGCCGTAGAACGCGGCCTGTTCGGCGATCTCCGGCGAGCGGATCGAGCCGTGCCAGACGAACGGCGCGACGCCGTCCAGCGGGCGGGGGGTCGAGGTGAAGCCCTGCAGCGGGGTGCGGAACGTGCCCTCCCAGTTCACGACGTCCTCGCGCCACAGCCGGTGCACCAGGTTGTAGTTCTCGACGGCGAGGTTGATGCCCTCGCGGATGTCCTTGCCGAACCAGGGGTAGACCGGGCCGGTGTTGCCGCGGCCCATCATCAGGTCGACGCGCCCGTCGGCCAGGTGCTGGAGCATCGCGAAGTCCTCGGCGATCTTCACCGGGTCGTTCGTGGTGATCAGCGTCGTGGAGGTGGACAGGATCAGCTTCTCGGTGCGCGCGGCGATGTAGCCGAGCATCGTCGTCGGGGACGACGGCACGAACGGCGGGTTGTGGTGCTCACCCGTGGCGAAGACGTCCAGGCCGACCTCCTCGGCCTTCAGCGCGATGGCGACCATGGCCTTGATCCGCTCGCGCTCGGTCGGCGTACGTCCCGTGGTGGGGTCCGGCGTGACATCGCCGACCGTGAAGATCCCGAACTGCATGGCCGCTCACCCTCCAAGTTGTTTACGGTTCAACTATACCGCCCAACGGTGCCCCCTCGCCCCGTATTCCTGCGGCCGTCCCCTCCCGCCGTCCCCTCCCGCCGTTCCCCCGCCGTTCCCGTCCCCCGGCCGCGCCGGGACCGATGTCGGTGGCCCGTCCTACGATCCCGGCATGGCCGCCCCCCGCCGTGACACCCGCGGCATCGTCGACGCCGCCGAACTGCTCGCGCGCGTCCGCTTCCGGCGCCGCGAACCGGCCCCGCCGCTGCGCCCCTACCTGGAGCACTACTGGCTGATCGACTGGGACCTGGACCGGCCGTACGCCTCCCGCGTGGTCCCGCATCCCTCGGTCAACCTGGTCTTCCGGCGGTTCGGGGACCGGGCACCCGTCGCCGAGGTCTGCGGCGTCGGACTCGGCCTGTTCACGCAGAGCCTGGAGGGCAGGGGCCGGGTCTGCGGCGTCCAGTTCCGCCCCGGCGGCTTCCGCCCCTTCGCCCCCGGTCGGCCGGCCTCGGCCTGGACCGGCCGGCGCGTGCGCCTGCCCGCCGCCGACCCCGCCCCCGTTCTCGCCCCCGCCGACGAGGACGCCCGCGTCGCCGCCCTCGACGCCCACCTCCTCGCCCTGGCCCCCCGGCCCGACCCCCGCGCCGACCGGGCGATGGCCCTGGCCGACCGCGTCCGCACCGACCGGACCGTCCGCCGGGTCGCCGACCTCGCGCGGGCGGAAGGCGTCTCCGCGCGCCTGCTGCAACGCCTCTTCGCCGCCTACGTGGGCGTCGGCCCCAAGTGGGTGATCCTGCGCTACCGCATCCACGAGGCCCTCGAACGGGCGGAGACCTCGGCGGACGTCGACTGGCCGGCCCTGGCGGCGGACCTGGGCTACGCGGACCAGGCCCACCTGGTGAGGGACTTCAAGGCCACGGTGGGCGTGTCCCCGACGGTCTACGCGTCCCACCGGGGCGCCCTCGGGGGAACGGGCGGGACCGCCTCCGGCCGGCCGCCGCGCTACGACCCGAGCGGCAGCGCGTCGGTGTAGCCGTTCACCGGCCGCTCGACCTCCGTGACGGTACGGCCGTCCAGCGCGACCGCCGCCGAGGACGTGCCCAGCGTGCCCTGCGCGTGCCAGGTCCCCGTCACCGTGACCCAGGTGTCGGCCTCCGGCGCCGCCACGCCGTACACCCGCACCTTCACCGACTGCGCGTCCGCCGCACAGCACGACAGCATGATCCGCGTCAGGTACCAGCCCCCGTCCGCGGGCGTGACGAAACCGGTCATCCGCACCGTGCGCCCCTGGACGGCCCGCGCCCTGTCCTGCTGCACCCGCTGGGTGAAGTCGGTCAGCGTGATCGGCAGCGGCGAGGTCGCGGGCAGCGGGTCGAAACCGTCCCCGTCGACGACCGCGACCGCCTTGGACGCCTCCCGCGAGGCGGTGTAGGACCCGAGCGCGGGCGGGGCGTGGAACAGCAGGCTCAGCGCGGGCAGGAGCAGCAGCCAGGCGACGCGGGGCACACCCGCGTGACCGTGCCCGTGATCCTGCCCGCCGTCGCCGTGCGCCTCATCGCCACCGCCGCCGCCGTCGCCGCCGCCGTCGCCGCCACCGCCACCGCCACCGCCACCGCCACCGCCACCGTCGCCGTCCCGCGCGGGCCGCTCCGCCGGCCGCCGGGCCGACCACGCCTCCGCCGCCCCCAGCAGGAGCAGCAGCACGCCCGAGGCGATCAGCAGCGGCCGCATCCCCTCCTTCACGTACCTCAGGTACGCCTCCGAGAACAGCGAGACCCGCAGCACCCCCACACCGCTCAGCACCAGCAGCGCCACCTGCGCGAACCGCCTCACAGCAGCACCCCTCCCACGATCACGCTGCACACCACCGCGACGACGGCCGTGGCGCCGGAGAACCGGACCGCGAAGGCCCGTCCGAAGGTGCCCGCCTGAAGCGCGATCAGCTTCAGGTCCACCATCGGGCCGACCGCCATGAACGTCAGCCGCGCCGTGGGCGAGAACCCGCTGAGCGAGGCCGCCACGAACGCGTCGGCCTCCGAACACACCGCCAGCACGATCGCCAGCAGCGCCAGGAACAGCACCGACAGCCACGGCGAGTCCGCGAAGGTGTCCACCACCGAACGCGGTACGGCCACGTTGAACGTCGCCGCCGCGATCGCCCCCACCACCAGGAAGCCTCCCGCGTGCAGGAAGTCGTGCTGGAAACCGCGCCGGAACTCCGTCCAGCGGCTGTGCCCCGGCCGGTGCCCGGTGTGCCGCACCGCCGGCTTCAGCCACTCCTCGCGTCCCCGCCACAACCACAGCCAGCCCATCACGGCCGCCGTCACCAGCGAGGCCAGCAGCCGGGCCACCACCATCTCCGGACTGCCGGGGAACGCGATCGCCGTGGCGGTCAGCACGACCGGGTTCACGGCGGGCGCCGACAGCAGGAACGCGAACGCCGCGGCCGGATTCACCCCCCGCCCGATCAGGCTGTTCGCCACCGGCACCGACGCGCACTCACAGCCCGGCAGCACCACCCCCGCCGCCCCCGCGACCGGCACCGCGAACGCGGCCCGCTTCGGCAGCAGCCGGTGGAAGACGCTCGCCGGCACGAACGCGTCGATCGCCCCGGACAACGCCGTGCCCAGCAGCAGGAACGGCAGCGCCTGCACGGTCACCGCGAGACACACCGTCCGCCACGCCTGCACGGCCGGGTCCTCCAGCGACCGCCCGACCAGCACCAGCACCGCTCCCGGCAGCACGGCCGCGCCGGCCAGCAGCAGCGGCCAGTTCCGCGGCAGCGCCCGCCCGGCACCCGGCCCCGCCCCCTCGGCCGGTACGGGGCCGCCGTCCTCCGTGCGGGTGTCCGCGACCGTCCGCATGCCTACCCCAGCCCTCCCCGCAGCCGCGCGACCTGCTCCCCGCTGAACTCCACCGTCCGCCCCATGTGCCGCACGATCACCGCCAGTTCCGCGTCGTCCAGATCCGCGAAGAGGGGACTCCAGTCGCCGCCCAGCCGCTCCCAGGTCCGCCCGAACTCGGCGATCCGCTCCGGCACCGTCGCCACCAGCACCCGCCGCCGGTCGGCCGCGTCCCGCTCCCGCACGACGTACCCCGCCTTCTCCAGCCGGTCCACCAGCCGCGTCGCCGACCCCGTGGTCAGCCCCGTCAGCTCCGCGACCCGGCCCGCCGTCACCGGCTCCCGCTCCAGCGAGAGCAGGTTCAGGCACTGCAGATCGGTCGGGTGCAGCCCCAGCCGGTCCGCGACGGCCTGGTTGAACAGCGCGAACGCCGCGACATACCGCCGGGAGACCGCGGACAACTCGCCGAGCAGCCGCGACCGTACGTTCCCCGACATCGCCCGCACACCCCTTCGTAGCGTCGTCCGCAGATCGTACGACGTACCCGGACCCGCCCCGTCGACAGCGCGACCCCGCCCGCCGGGACGTCTCCGGCGCCCTCGTCCGCCTCGCCGGCGGGGACGTCGTCAGGGGGCACCGCGCGGACGGTGGGCGCGCGGCCCCGCCTATCCTGACCGGGCGGGCGCCCGCCCGTCCGCGTTCCGCGCACGTCCGCCCCGCCCGAGGAACCGAGGAGCAGCCCCCATGGCCACCGCCGCCCCGTCCGCCGCGTCCCGCATCGCCGTCGTCACGGGCGCGAGCAGCGGCATCGGCGCCGCCACCGCCCGGCAGCTCGCCGCGGCCGGCTACCGCGTCGTCCTCACCGCCCGCCGCGCGGACCGCATCGAGGCGCTCGCCGAGGAGATCACCGCGGCGGGCGGCTCCGCGACGGCCTACCCGCTGGACGTCACCGACCGCGCCGCCGTCGACGAGTTCGCGACCGCCTTCCGCACCATCGGCGTCCTGGTCAACAACGCGGGCGGAGCACTCGGCGCCGACCCGGTCGCCACCGGCGACCCCGCCGACTGGCGCACGATGTACGAGACCAACGTCATCGGCACCCTGAACCTCACCCAGGCCCTGCTCCCCCGGCTGGTCGCGAGCGGCGACGGCACGGTCGTCGTGGTCTCCTCCACCGCCGGCCACGGCACGTACGAGGGCGGCGGTGGCTACGTGGCCGCCAAGCACGGCGCTCACGTCCTCGCCGAGACCCTCCGCCTGGAGATCGTCGGGCAGCCCGTCCGCGTCATCGAGATCGCCCCCGGCATGGTCAGGACCGACGAGTTCGCGCTGACCCGCTTCGGCGGCGACGCCGAACGGGCCGCGAAGGTCTACGAGGGCGTGGCCGAGCCCCTCACCGCCGACGACGTGGCCGAGACGATCACCTGGGCGGTGACCCGTCCCAGCCACGTCAACGTCGACCTGCTGGTCCTGCGTCCGCGCGCCCAGGCCTCCAACACCAAGGTCCACCGGGAACCGCGATGACCGGCGCGGAGGCGGGCCTCCCGCAGACCCCCGAACGGGCCGCGGAACGACGCCGCCTGGCCCAGGAGACCAAGGACGAACGCCAGGTCTGGTACTTCCTGGCCTACTTCCTCTTCGGCATCCACGTCATCGCCTTCGTGATGATCTACGCCGTGAGACACGGCAACTGAGCAGGGTGCCCCGCGAGTCCTCACCGGTGTGGACAGACATCTTCCCTTCGAGGCCCTGCACAACTTCCGCGACCTGGGCGGCCACCGCACCCCGGACGGCCGCCACCGCGTCCGTCCGGGCCGCCTCTACCGCGCCGACTCCCTGGGCAAGCTCACCCCGGGCACCCCCGACTGGGACCTCTTCCTCTCCCTGGGCATCGCCACGGTCGTCGACCTGCGCCACCCCTGGGAGGCGGAGCGCGCCGGCCGTGTCCCGGCGCACCCCTCCTTCACGTACCGCAACCTCAGCATCGAGCACCGCTACTACGACCAGGCGGCACAGACCCCCGACGTCGCACCCGGCCCCTACCTGGCCGAGCGGTACATGGAGGTCGCGCAGGACGGCACCGCCGAGATCCGCGAGGCCCTGGAACTCATCGCCGGCACGGACGCCCCCCTGGTCTTCCACTGCGCCTCGGGCAAGGACCGCACCGGCCAACTGGCCGCCCTGGTCCTCGCCCTCCTGGGCATCGACGACGACCTGATCACCGAGGACTACACCCTCACGGAACGCGCCACCCCCGCCCTCCTCGCCGACTGGCGCGCCCGCCACGACGGCGCCTCCCCCACCTGGCCGTACTACCTCCACGCCCCCGCGTCGGTGATGCGCCTGTACCTGGCGGCCCTGGCCTCCCGCTACGGCTCCACGGACGGCTACGTCGAGAAGGCCCTGGGCATGGACCCGAAGACCCTGTCCGCGACCCTGCGGAACAACCTCCTGGAGCCCTCGGGCGAAGCCGCCTGAGGCCCGGCGCCACCGCCCGCACGGGCGGCACCGGTGGGGCGCGGCCCGTGCGCCGCGCCCCACCGGTGCCGCTATCCCTTCACGCAGACGACCTGCTTGAGCTTCGCCACGACCTCCACCAGGTCCCGCTGCTGGTCGATGACCTGCTCGATGGGCTTGTAGGCCCCCGGGATCTCGTCCACGACGCCGGAGTCCTTGCGGCACTCCACGCCCCGCGTCTGCTCCTCCAGGTCCGTCGTGGTGAAGCGGCGCTTGGCCGCGCTCCGGCTCATGCGCCGACCCGCCCCGTGCGAGGCCGAGTTGAACGCCTTCTCGTTCCCGAGGCCCTTCACGATGTACGAACCCGTGCCCATGGAACCGGGGATGATCCCGTACTCACCGGAGCCGGCCCGGATCGCGCCCTTGCGGGTGACGAGCAGGTCCATCCCCTCGTAGCGCTCCTCGGCCACGTAGTTGTGGTGCGCGCTGATCTCCTTCTCGAAGGTGGGCTTGGCCTTCTTGAACTCCCGGCGGATCACGTCCGTCAGAAGCGCCATCATGATCGTGCGGTTGTGCCTCGCGTACTCCTGCGCCCAGAACAGGTCGTTGCGGTACGCCGCCATCTGCGGGGTGTCCGCGACGAACACGGCGAGGTCGCGGTCGATCAGGCCCTGGTTGTGCGGGAGTTTCTGCGCCACGCCGATGTGGAACTCGGCGAGTTCCTTGCCGATGTTCCGGGAACCGGAGTGGAGCATCAACCAGACAGAACCCGTCGTGTCCGTGCACACCTCGACAAAGTGATTTCCGCTGCCGAGCGTTCCCATCTGCTTCGTGGCGCGTTCCTGACGGAATTTGACCGCCTCCGCGATCCCCCCGAACCGCCCCCAGAAGTCGTCCCACCCGCCGGTGGCCAGTCCGTGGAACCGGCCCGGATCGACCGGGCTGTCGTGCATCCCGCGTCCCACCGGGATCGCCTGCTCGATCTTCGAGCGCAGCCGGGACAGGTCCCCCGGCAGGTCGTTGGCGGTCAGGGAGGTCCTGACCGCGGACATCCCGCAGCCGATGTCGACCCCGACCGCCGCCGGGCACACCGCGCCCTGCATGGCGATGACCGAACCGACCGTCGCGCCCTTGCCGTAGTGGACGTCCGGCATCACGGCCAGGCCCTTGATCCACGGCAGGGTGGCGACGTTGCGCAGCTGCTGGAGCGCGCCGTCCTCGACCGTCGCGGGGTCGGCCCACATGCGGATGGGCACCTTCGCGCCCGGCATCTCCACGTACGACATATCGTCCTCATTCCCCCGGAAAGCAACAGAAGTCCCGAAACGCAAAACCGGTGCCAAGGTCGGCAAGAGGGACGGCGGACCGGCATCCACGGCGTTGCGTGCGATACACATTGTCTGCCGGTGCCGCCCCCGTCCGGCAAGCGAATAACCAGCGGGGACACTGGACCCGCCATCCACGATGTGACCGTCGAGAGGAGCCGACCGTGCAGCGGAAGGCGTACGTACCCGGCGTCGCCGCGCTCCTCGCGGCCCTGCTGGCCGGCTGCTCGAGCAGCGCGGACGACGGCGGCCCGACGGACAACTCCAATCCGGGCGACGCCGGCACCGTGACCGCCGCCGCGCAGCCGGGTCGCTACGACGCCCTCCCCGAGGCCTGCGGGGCGGTGGGCCGCGGCACCCTGGACTCCCTTCTGCCGGGCATCGCCCTGATTCCCGACGAGGCGCGGCGCGAGGCCGTGTACGCGGGCCAGGCGACGCCGACGTTCGACACGGACCGCAAGGCGGGCTGCCGCTGGAAGGTGGACTCCACCGACGCCATCGACCACCTGAGCGTCGACTTCGAGCGGGTGGTCTCGTACGACAACGCGGTCAGTGACGACAGCCAGGCCGAGACGCTGTTCGCCGGGAAGGTGACGGCGGCCGGTCTGCCCGCGCCCACCGCGTCGCGGGCGGCGGTCGACGCGGCGACTCCCCCCGGCGGTACGACGGCGGCCCCTTCCGCCCCGTCCTCCTCCGCCCCGTCACCCTCCGCCTCCGCCTCCGCGTCGGCGTCCGCCTCCACTTCCCCCTCCGCCTCCGCCTCCGCCTCCGCCGACCTCCAGTCCCGGCTCCTCGACGATCTCGGGGACGAGGCCTTCGTCGACGACGTGCTCGCCGACTCCGGTTCGACGGCGAAACAGCGCACGGTGACTGTGGTGTTCCGCACGTCGAACGTCATCGTGACCATCGGGTACGAGGAGCAGGCGACGTCCCTCGGCGTCGTCCCGGACAGCAAGGAAATGCAGGACAACGCCCGGAAACTGGCCGCGCAGCTCGCCGACTCCCTGGCCGGCTGAGGCCACTTCGGGCGCACGGGCCCCGCGCGTGCGATGCCCCGGAAGCGGAAACGCACGACTCCCTCACCGCGTACCGTGGCCCACCGGACCCGATCCGACCGCAGGAACCACGAGCGTCATGAGTGAAGGAACCATGCAGCGACGAGCCCAGCGAGACGACCAGTGCGACCGGCGAGACCGGCGAGCGATGCGTGCGGGAGGCGTGAACCGTCTCCTGGCCGCGGCGACCGTGGTCCCCGTGATGCTGATCGCCGCGGGCTGCTCCTCGGACTCCGGCTCCGACTCCGCCTCCGGCTCCGGTGGCGGGTCCGCGGCGCAGAAGACCGGCGGCGCGTCCGCCACCACCCCGAGCGCCGAGCCGACCGTGCAGGCGGCCGCGTACCGGACGCTGCCCGAGGCGTGCGGCGTGCTGTCGAAGAAAACGCTGACCTCGTTGGTGCCCAAGGCTCCGGCCAAGGGCAAGGAGGGCACGTCGAGCGACGCGGCGGCGCGGGCCTCCTGCTCCTGGTCGAGCCTGGACAACAACGGGGTGAAGGGGTCGCAGTTCCGCTGGCTGAACGTCTCGATGGTCCGTTTCGAGACGGACGCGGCGAGCAGCGGCGAGCAGCAGGCGCAGGAGTACTACGCGAAGCAGGTGCAGGGGGCGTCGGCGACGACGGGGGCGAAGAACGCGAAGTCGCAGCCGCTCGCCGGGGCGGGTGACCAGGCGACGACCGTGCGCTACGACCTGAAGAAGTCCGAGGGCGCCTTCAAGCAGCAGACGGTGGTCGCGCGCGTGGAGAACGTGGTCGTCACGCTGGACTACAACGGCGCCGGTCTGGCCGGTGAGAAGACGCCGGACGCGGACGCGCTGGTGAAGTCCGCGGAGCTGGCGGCGAAGGAGACGGTGGCGTCGGTCGAGGCGGCCAACGGCCAGGGCTCGGGCGGCGGTTCGGCCTCCCCGGCACCGTCGGGCACCTCGTCGAAGGCCCCGTCCGCGTCGGCGTCGCCCTCGGCCCCGTCGTCGGCGTCGGCGGCGGCCTCGGCCGCGGCATCGGCGGCGGTCGCCAAGAAGACCTCGACGCCGGCCGCCGGGAAGAGCTGACGTACCGGCAACACGTGTGCCGCACACATGTGCCACCCTGTTGCGCGCAACAACACGCAAGGGAGGGGAGTACGGGTGGCCGCGCCAATCCAGCTGACCCGGACGCACCGCATTCTCATCGGTGTGGTCGTGGCCGGCGCCGTGATCATCGCCGCGATCGGCTTCGCCGGTTCCTATGCGGCCGTTCGCGAGCTGGCCATCGAGAAGGGCTTCGGGAACTTCGCGTACGTGTTCCCGATCGGCATCGACGCGGGCATCTGCGTCCTGCTGGCCCTGGATCTGCTGCTGACGTGGATCCGTATTCCGTTCCCCCTGCTGCGGCAGACGGCGTGGCTGCTGACGGCGGCGACGATCGCGTTCAACGGCGCGGCCGCCTGGCCGGACCCGCTGGGCGTCGGCATGCACGCGGTGATCCCGATCCTGTTCGTGGTCTCCGTCGAGGCGGCCCGGCACGCGATCGGCCGGATCGCCGACATCACGGCGGACAAGCACATGGAGGGCGTGCGGCTGACCCGCTGGCTGCTGTCCCCGGTGCCGACGTTCCTGCTGTGGCGCCGGATGAAGCTGTGGGAGCTGCGCTCCTACGAGCAGGTCATCAAGCTGGAGCAGGAACGTCTCGTCTACCAGGCCCGGCTGCGTTCCCGCTTCGGCCGCGCCTGGCGCCGCAAGGCCCCGGTGGAGTCCCTGATGCCGTTGCGGCTGGCCCGTTACGGCGTTCCGCTGGCGGAGACGGCCCCGGCGGGCCTGGCGGCGGCGGGGATCGAGCCGGCGGTGCTTCCGCCCGCACCGGCGCAGACCCTCGCGCCCCAGCAGGAGCTGCAGGAGCTGTCGGCGGGCCCGGCACCGCAGCAGTTGCCGCAGGGGCGGCAGCGGCAGCAGGAGGAGCGGGTGCCGCAGCAGCAGGCCCGGCAGCAGGACCGGCGGACCGAGCAGGCGGAGCAGGCGGAGCAGCCGCCCGAGGACGACCAGAGCCCGTGGTTCCAGTCGCCGCACGAGGTGCGGTACCAGGGCGGCTACGACCCCACCTACGACCCCTCGGAGCAGTACGCACGCTGGTACGAGGAGCAGCAGCAGGCCGAGCAGTACGCGGACCAGTACCAGGAGGAGCCCCCGGCGCAGGAACCCTCCCCGGAGGAGACCGGTTCCTTCCCCATCCCGGTGGTCCCGGGCCGCAACCGCGAGCTCGGTGAGGGCGGCGGCAGCCCGGAGCCGACCGAGGAGGACTACTACCTGGTCTTCAAGAAGTCGATCAACGGCAGCTACCCCACCTCGGGCCAGCTCAGGGACGACGTGGAGGCGACGTTCGGCGTGGCGCTCCCGCCGCGCGAGGCCGACCGCATGGTCAACCGCTTCACCAACCGCCACACGGCGGAACTGCAGGACGACCACATCGCGTAGCCGGCCGGCACGGAGACGACGGAAGGGCCCCCGGTGCCGGCACCGGGGGCCCTTCCGTCGTCCGGCCGGGGCTACTCCCCGAGCAGCGCCCGCACCCTGTCCTGGCCCACGGCCAGCAGCAGGGTGGGCAGCCGCGGCCCGGTGTCGCGTCCGACGAGCAGGTGGTAGAGCAGCGCGAAGAACGTCCGCTGGGCGGTCTTGATCTCCGGCGGCAGTTCCCTGGGCGTGGCGTCCGGGGAGAACCCGGCCTGCACCTTGGGCACGCCGTACACGAGGTGGGTGAGCCCGTCGAGGGACCAGTTCTCGGCGAGGCCGTCGAGCAGGAGCCGCAGCGACTGGCGGGCGTCGTCGTCGAGGGACTTCAGCAGTTCGCCGTCGGGCTCCTCACGCACGACCGTCCGCTGGTCGGCGGGGACGTGCGTGTTGATCCAGGCCTCGGCGCGGTCGAAGCGGGGGCGTGCCTCGTCGAGGGTGGCGAGCGGGTTGTCGGGGTCCAGTTCGCTGAGGATGCGCAGCGCCTGGTCCTGGTGTCCGGCGGTGATGTCGGCGACGGAGGCGAGGGTGCGGTAGGGCAGCGGCCGGGGCGTGCGGGGCAGCTCGCCGCCGGCGGTGCGGACCGCGCGGGAGTGGGCGGCCACGTCGGCGGGCAGGGCGGAGCCGTCGGCGACCTTGCCGTCGAGCTTGTCCCACTCGTCGTAGAGGCGCTGGATCTCCTGGTCGAAGGCGATCTTGAAGGACTGGTTGGGGCGGCGGCGGGCGTACAGCCAGCGCAGGAGCTGCGGCTCCATGATCTTCAGGGCGTCGGCGGGGGTGGGGACGCCGCCCTTGGAGGAGGACATCTTGGCCATGCCGCTGATGCCGACGAAGGCGTACATGGGGCCGATCGGCTGCCGGCCGCCGAAGATGCCGACGATCTGCCCGCCGACCTGGAAGGAGGAGCCGGGCGAGGAGTGGTCGACGCCGCTGGGCTCGAAGACGACGCCCTCGTACGCCCAGCGCATCGGCCAGTCGACCTTCCAGACCAGCTTGCCGCGGTTGAACTCCTCGAGGCGGACCGTCTCGGAGAAGCCGCAGGGGCCGCAGACGTACGTCAGCTCGGTGCTGTCGTCGTCGTAGGCGGTGACGGTGGTGAAGTCCTTCTCGCAGTTGCCGCAGTAGGGCTTGTACGGGAAGTAGCCGGCCGAGCCGGAGCTGCCGTCGTCCTCGGCGGCGGCGCCGGAGCCCTCGGCGGCCTCCAGCTCGGCCTCGTCGAGCGGCTTCTGCTGCTGCTTCTTGGCCGGGGCCTTCTTGGTGCGGTACTGGTCGAGGATCGCGTCGATGTCGCCGCGGTGCCGCATGGCGTGCAGGATCTGCTCGCGGTAGACGCCGGAGGTGTACTGCCGGGTCTGGCTGATCCCGTCGAACTCGACGCCCAGCTGCGCCAGCGACTCGACCATCGCGGCCTTGAAGTGCTCGGCCCAGTTCGGGTGGGCCGAGCCCGGCGGGGCGGGGACGGAGGTCAGCGGCTTGCCGATGTGCTCGGCCCAGGACTCGTCGACCCCCGCGATCCCGGCCGGGACCTTGCGGTAGCGGTCGTAGTCGTCCCAGGAGATCAGGTGGCGCACCTGGTGGCCGCGCCGGCGGAGCTCGTCGGCGACGAGGTGCGGCGTCATGACCTCGCGGAGGTTCCCGAGGTGGATGGGGCCCGAGGGGGAGAGACCGGACGCGACGACGATCACCGGGGCGGTTGCGGGTGATGTCGCCTCACCCCCGGCCCGACGCTCCGACTCCTCGATGACCTCATCCGCGAAACGGGAGACCCAGTCGGTGGTCTCGGTGCTCTGAGCCACGATCGGCACGTCCTCTGGTGTGAAGGCTTGACGGTTTGCAGTGCGTTCCATTGTCCCAGGCCGGGCCGCTTCCGCGAAAACCGCTTTTCACCGCGTGGGATACTCGGTGTCCGTAGTACGTCCGGAACCCGAGCAGAACGGCAGCCACCCCATGGCCTCGGTCACGTCCCTCACTCACTCCGTCGAACAGCGCCTCGCGTCCGCCCTCTCGGCTGCTCTGCCGGAGGCCGTCGGCGCGGACCCGCTGCTGCGACGCAGCGACCGGGCGGACTACCAGGCGAACGGGATCCTGGCCCTGGCGAAGAAGGCGAAGGCCAATCCGCGGGAGCTGGCGACGCGGGTCGTCTCCGAGGTGGTCGCCGGTGACCTGATCCAGGACATCGAGGTCTCCGGCCCCGGCTTCCTGAACGTGACGCTCACCGACCGGGCGATCGTGGAGAACCTCGGCGCGCGGTACGCGGACGCCGACCGCCTCGGGGTGCCCCTCGCGGACGCGCCGGGCACCACGGTGATCGACTACGCCCAGCCGAACGTGGCGAAGGAGATGCACGTCGGCCACCTGCGGTCGGCCGTCATCGGTGCCGCGGTCGTGCGGATCCTGGAGTTCACCGGCGAGACCGTGGTGCGCCGGCACCACATCGGCGACTGGGGCACCCAGTTCGGCATGCTCATCCAGTACCTGGACGAGCACCCGCACGAGCTGGACCACAAGGACGCCGAGGTCAGCGGCGAGGAGGCGATGTCGAACCTCGACCGCCTCTACAAGGCCGCGCGCAGGCTGTTCGACGCGGACGAGGAGTTCAAGACGCGGGCCCGGCGCCGGGTCGTGGACCTGCAGGCCGGGGACCCGCACACCCTCGCGGTGTGGCAGCGGTTCGTCGACGAGTCGAAGATCTACTTCTTCTCCGTCTTCGAGAAGCTGGACATGGAGGTCCGGGACGAGGACATCGTCGGCGAGTCGGGGTACAACGACATGCTGGCGGAGACCTGCCGCCTCCTGGAGGAGTCGGGCGTGGCGGTCCGCTCGGAGGGCGCCCTGTGCGTCTTCTTCGACGACGTCAAGGGCCCGGACGGCAACCCGGTCCCGCTGATCGTGCAGAAGTCGGACGGCGGCTACGGCTACGCGGCGACCGACCTGTCGGCGATCCGCGACCGCGTCCTCCAGCTCAAGGCGGACAAGCTCGTCTACGTCGTCGACGCCCGGCAGTCGCTGCACTTCAAGATGGTCTTCGAGACCGCGCGCCGGGCCGGCTGGCTGAACGGCGACGCCACGGCGCACCAGCTCGCCTTCGGCACGGTCCTGGGCAAGGACGGCAAGCCGTTCAAGACCCGTGAGGGCGAGACGGTCAAGCTGGTCGACCTCCTCGACGAGGCGGTCGAGCGGGCCACGGCGGTCGTGCGGGAGAAGGCGGAGAAGGTCGGCCTGTCCGAGCGGGAGATCGAGGAGAACGGCCGGTACGTCGGCATCGGCGCGGTCAAGTACGCCGACCTGTCGACCTCCGCGGTGCGCGACTACAAGTTCGACCTGGACCAGATGGTCTCGCTGAACGGCGACACGTCCGTGTACCTCCAGTACGCGTACGCCCGGATCCGGTCGATCCTGCGCAAGGCGGGCGAGGCCCGCCCGGTCGCGCACCCGGAGCTGGAACTGGCCCCGGCGGAGCGGGCGCTGGGCCTGCACCTGGACCAGTTCGGCGAGACGGTCGGGGAGGTCGCGGCGGCCTATGAGCCCCACAAGCTGGCCGCGTACCTGTACCAGCTGGCCTCGCACCTGACGACGTTCTACGACCAGTGCCACGTGCTGTCCGCCGACAACGCGCCGGAGGTCGTCGAGAACCGCCTCTTCCTGGTGGACCTCACGGGCCGCACCCTCCACCAGGGCATGGCCCTGCTGGGCATCCGGACGCCCGGGCGCCTGTGAGCACCGGCCGGCCGTGACGGCCGGCGTACCGCGGCCCGTCCTCCCCTCCCCCGTTCTCCGGGGAGGAAGGGCCACGGTCGTGGCGGTGGTCCGTCAGCCGGCGAACCGCTTGAACGCCGCCCGGGTCTCGGTACCGGCGATGCCGTCGATCTTGCCGGTGTAGCCGTAGTCGTCCGCGAGGAGCCGCTGGAGCGCCTTGATCGTGTTGGTGCCGGGGTCGCCGTCGATGGCACCGGTGTAGCCCCAGTACTTCTTGAGGCAGCGCTGGAACGCCTTCCAGCTCTCGGTGCCCAGCAGTCCGTCGATCTTGCCGGTGTAGTCCCAGTCGCCCGCCAGGAACGTCTGGACGTTCTTGGCCTGGGCGGTGGTCAGGCCGAAGTTCTCCGTCGCGAGTGCGGCGGCGGGGGCGCCCACCGCGGCCGTCGTGGCGGTCGGCGCGGACGCCGCGTGGCCGGTGCCCGCGGCCGCCAGACTCGTGACGGCGATGCCGGCGACGGCGGTGAGGCTGACGGCGGTCCTGGCCAGGACGTGCGATCGCATGTGTTCCTCTTTCGGGATCGTGGGTGGACGCCCGGCTCGGCCGGCGAGCGGGTGACGGATCGAGAGTGCGGGGTGGCCGGCGCCGGCCGCCACGACTTCTGCGCAAGTGACGGCCATCCGGGACGCGGCACGCGCTGACCTGCGCGGACACCGTCCAACGGGACGCCTCGGCGGGACAGTTGTGGCAGACGTCGTGATGCTGATGCAGAATGCGACGCAGCGGGGGGCCGTTGACCATGGCCATGACCGCATTGGGGGGAACATGCCGCGCCGCACAGCGCTGCCCGCCGAACCGAACCCGCACGCAGAGCAGTTGGCGGAGCGGCTGCGCCGGCTGAAGGACCACGGCGAGCTGAGCATGCGCGCGCTGGCCGTGAAGACGGGGTACAGCGCGAAGTCGTGGGAGCGCTACCTGGCCGGCAGGTCGTTGCCGCCGCGGGCCGCCGTGGAGGCGCTGGCCCGCGTCCGCGGCGTCGATCCGGTCCCGCTGCTGGCCCTGCGCGAGGTGGCCGCCTGCACCCGGGACGGCGACCGCGGGTCCCCGCCGCCGCCGCACGACGCGGCGTGCCCCGAGGAGGTGCCGGTGGTTTCGGACACCGTGGCGCCGGGGGCCGGGACCGGGCCGTCCGCCGGGCGGGCGCTGCGCATCGCGTTCGGGGCGGGCGCCGTCGCCCTGGTGCTGGCGGTCTCCTCGGCCGTCCTGCTGATCGGGCGCCTGGGCGCGGACGAGGGCGGACCGGCGGTGTCCTCCCCCGTCCCGGCCGCCGCCCCGGCGTCCGCAGCGGACCCCGTCTACACCTGCAGGATCCAGCGGATCGACGGACTCTGGTACGCGGGCGTCAGCCGCACCCTGGACGCCGAGCTCTCCTACGGCAACGGCGGGCCCGAAGTGGCCGAGGCACAGTGCCTGTTGCGCCGGGCGGGCATCTCGCCGGGAGGCATCGACGGGATGTTCGGCCCCCTGACGCAGCGCGCGGTCAGGGCCATGCAGAAACGGTCCGGTCTGGTCGCGGACGGCATCATCGGGCCGCTCACCTGGAAGGCCCTGCGCGGATGAGCCGGCCGGTCCCGTCCCCCGGGGGCGAGCGGCTGGCGGCGGCCCTGCGGGAGTCGAGGCGGCGCACGGGTCTCAGCCTGGCGGGGCTGGCGGACCGGACGGCGTACAGCAAGTCGTCCTGGGAGCGCTACCTCAACGGCAGGACGCTGCCGCCGCGTTCGGCGGTGCGGGAGCTGTGCCGTCTCGCCGGGGAACCGGACGGGCGGTGTCTGGCGCTGTGGGAGATCGCGAAGTCGGAGAGCGGCGGGCAGCCGAGGGAGGCGGCGCGGCCGCGGCCGCCCGCCCCGACGCAGGGACCGACGGCCGCGGCCCCGCCTCCGGAGGCAGGGACGGAGGCGGAGGCGGCGCCCACGTCCGCCGTGCCCGTGCAAGCGGCGGAAAAACCCGCGCCGGCCGGGCACCGGGGCGCGGCCGTCGCGGCGGTCCTGGCGTCGGTGTGTGCCGTGGTGTTCGGGGCCGTCGCGCTGACCCTGCTCCTCCTCCCGGACGACGGGCCCGCCCCGCGGCCGGTGGCGGCCCCGTCCGGTGCCGGCCCGTACTGCCGGGGAGCCGCGTGCGAGGGCCGGAACGCGATGGCCATGAAGTGCGCCGCCGCGCCGGAGACGCTCGCCGAGCACGTGACCGCCACCGGGGCCTCGGTGCAGTTGCGCCACAGCGCGGTGTGCGGGACGAGTTGGGCCCGGATGTGGGGCGCCCGGATCGGCGACCGGATCGAGTTCACGGCGGCCGGTGGCGCCGGCGGCTCCCGCGGTGCCCGGGTGGAGAACCAGGCCGACGCGGACGGTTACGTCTCCACCCTCATGACGGTGACGCGTCCCGGCACCGCCGTCCGGGCCTGTTTCCTGCCCACGCCGGGCGGCGACGGACGGGAGTGCTTCGAGGCCCGGGTGGGCCAGGGGCCGACGGCCACCGCACCCGCCCCGCGCACCGGCTCCGCCACCGCGCGCTGACCCCTGCCGCGCGCCGGTCCCCGCCGGTTCCGGTCACGACGGCACGGTGTCAGTGCCTGCCCCTACAGTCACCGGCATGGCGACTCTTCCCAACCCGCTGCCCAGGCTGGCCTCCGACCCCAGCGGACGTTCCCTCGGTCTCCAGCTCCCGCCGGGGCGGCTGATCGACACGACGGACCGGGGGGTGTGGCACGAACCGCTGTTGTGGCATGCCGAGCGGGCGGCGGCACCGGGCAACTGGGCAGCGCTGGGCGGGTCGGCGGGGCGGGCCGGACTGGTCCCGGTCCTCGTCGACCTGGGCGGTTCCCGGGGCGGGCCGCAGCGGTGGGACCTGGCGCCCGCCGACATGTCCTACCCGGGCGACCACGACGCGGAGGAGGTGCTCGCGGACCTCTGGGAGGAGTGGGCGGCGGAGGACGAGGAGTGGCCCGGTCTGGCCGACGCCCCCTCGCTCCACGCCGATCCGGACGCGCGGGCCGCGCAGGTCGCCGACCTCCTCGCGGGCGAGGGACCCTCGTGGTTCGAGGCGCCGCACCTGGCCCTCGTACCGGCCCGCCGCAGCGCGGACGTGCCGGCGGCCATCGGCTGGTCGGGCCCGACGAACCACGAGAACGACACGGCGCGGCTGTCCGCGGTCCTGCGTTCGTGGGAGGACCGCTTCGGCATACGGGTCGTGGGCGTCGGCTTCGACGTCCTGGCCGTCTCGGTGGCGGCCCCGCCCACCACCGTCGCGGAGGCGGAGTCGGTGGCCGCCGAACACTTCGCGTTCTGCCCGGACAACGTCCTGCAGGGCTCCGGCACCCTGAAGGCGTACGCCGCCGGGCTGATCGGCGAGCACGCCTGGTCCTTCTGGTGGGACTGACCGCCCTCACCGCTCTGTCCTGAGCCCCCGTCCCAGCCTCCGCAGGCCCTCCGCGATCTCCTGCGGGGTCTGGGTCACGAAGCACAGCCGGAGGGTGGAGCGGTCCGGGGCACCGGCGTGGAAGGGGGCGCCGGGGACGTAGGCCACGTCCTGGCGCACCACCGCGGGGAGCAGTTCCGTGGTGTCGTACGCCGCGGGCAGCCGGGCCCACAGGAACATGCCGCCCTCGGGACGGCTCCACACCGAGCCCTCCGGGAGGGCGTCCGGCAGGCCGGCGAGCATGGCGTCCCGGCGCTCGCGGTACACGCCGGCGACCCTGGCCACGTGGGCGTCGAGGTCGGAGGCGGCCAGGTACCGCGCGGCGGCGAGCTGGTTGACGGTCGGGGTGTGCAGGTCGGCGGCCTGCTTGGCGACCGCGCAGGCCCGGCGCAGCCCGTCCGGTGCGCGCAGCCAGCCCAGCCGCAGGCCGGGGGCCATGACCTTGGAGAGGGAGCCGAGCAGCACGGTCCGGTCGCGGGCGTCGGGGTGGGCGGCGATCCAGGGGACGCGCTCGCCGTCGTAGCGGAGTTCGCCGTAGGGGTCGTCCTCGACGATCCACAGGCCGTGCCAGGCGGCGACGGAGGCGAGGGCGGCGCGGCGCCCGGCGGGCAGGGTGCGGCCGGTGGGGTTCTGGAAGGTGGGGACGGTGTAGAACAGCTTGGGGCGTTCGCGGACGATCAGGTCGGCGAGGGCCTCGGGGTCCGGTCCGTCCGCGTCCCCGGGCACGGCGAGGACCCTGGCTCCCGCGAGGCCGAAGACCTGGAGGGCGGCCAGGTAGCAGGGCTCCTCGACGAGGACGGTGTCGCCGGTCTCGAGGAGCGCGGTGGCGAGCAGCGACAGGCCCTGCTGGGAGCCGGTGGTGACGAGCAGGTCGTCGGCGTCGGTCGGCAGCCCCCGCACGGACATCCGCCGCGCCAGCCGTTCCCGCAGGGCGGGCTCGCCCTCGGTGGTGGCGTACTGCAGCGCCCGCCCCGGCGTCTCCTCCAGCACGTGGCGGAAGGCGGCGGCGACGCCCTCCCGGTCGAACAGCTCGGGCGCGGGGAGCCCGCCCGCGAAGTTGATCACCTCGGGCCGCGCGGTGACCGCGAGGATGTCCCGCACGGGCGACCCCCCGACGGCACGGACCCGCGCCGCGAGCGGCGGCAGCGGTGCGGAAGCGGCGACTTCGGCGGCTGTGGCGGGGGCGGCGTCGACGGTCATGAACGGCTCCTTCGGCTGCGGGCGCGGCGGTCACGCACACGGTCTTGCGCGCACCCGCGCAGCCTAGGGAAATGCCTTCCACCTACACATACTTTTTCACCATGCGGACGCCGGACGACGTGGGCCGGACGGCGTGGGACGACGGCGGACGACCACGACTCCGGACGGTTACGACGCCGGTGACGCCCCCGTCCGCTGCCACGCGGACCCGCCGAGCGGGAACTCGTACGCGGGCCGCCCGTTGTTGCCGCTCGTGCGGAAGGGCCTGCCCTTGTCGTCCACGACCAGCGTGCCGTGCCGGGACCCGCTGGACCAGGACAGCTCCAGCGTCCAGCTCACGTCGTACGCGGAGGCGTCGGCGTCGATGTAGTAGACCTCGGGGTCGGACTCGCTGACCTTGAAGGGGAAGTCGGCGTGCCCGGCCTCCGGCACCAGCGCCGGCCGCGCGGCGTCGAGGGCCACGGTGAAGTAGTGGGTCGGCACCCCGCCCCCGCAGCCGACGCCCGGATAGCCCATGGCGTAGTCGTTCCAGGCGAGCGGCGTCCGCTTCTGGACCGTGCGGACCTTCAGCCCGTCGACGACCACCGTCTCCTCGCCGGTCCCCTGCACGGTCACCTGCACGAACTGCGACCCCGAGGACACGGCCCCGTGCGCGGCCACCCAGGCGGGCGCGTCCTGCTCGACGGGCGGCGGAGAGACCCGCCCCGGCTCACGGTCGATCAGGTAGCGCTGGCCGCAGGGGTCCAGCCAGGCGTTCGGGCGGACCTCCACCGTGAGCGGAGGAGCGCCGGTGCCGTCCTCGACGGCCGCGCCGGGCCGCCCGCCGTCGGAGGCCGAGGGCGACGGGGACGCCGCAGGGGACGCGGAGCCGGATGCCGAGGGGGACGCGGACGGCGAGGCGGAGACCGGCCCGCTCCCGGACGGCGTCACGCTCCCCGCCCCCCGCACGGACGAGGCGGCCCCGGCTCCCCGCGCGCCCGGGGTGTCCCCGGCCCCACCGTCGGACAGCCGCATCCCGAGCACCACGGCCCCGGCCACGGCGACGACGGCGACCCCGGCCAGCACGGCCCGGCGCCGGCCGGCGGGCGAGGGCGGTACGCCGTCCCGCACGAGGTCGGTGACGAGCCCGGCCGGCTCGGGGCCGGGCTCAGGGGGAGGACCGGGGGCGGGGTCGAGGGCGGGGGCGGAGTCGAGGGCGGGGTCCAGGCCGGAGGCAGAGCCGGGGCCGGAGCCGGGCTCAGGGGCGCCTCTCCCCTCCTCCACGGACCCCGCGTCCGGCCCGGCCGCCGGCACCGCCGCCGGCCCGCTCTCCTTCTTTCCGCGCCCCGCGTCCTTTCCGCGTCCCGCGTCCGCGAGCACCCACCGTCGGTGCAGCTCCACCAGCTCGGCCGGCGAGGCCTTGCACAGCCGGGCGAACCGTTCCACGGGCGCGTAGTCCGTGGGGACGGCGTCCCCGTTGCAGTAGCGGTGCAGCGTCGACGTACTCATGTGGAGCCGTTTCGCGAGCGTGCCGTAGCTCAGCCCGGATCGGTCCTTCAGTTCTCGCAGCAGTTCCGCGAACTCGGCCGCAGCCACCGTTCGTCCACCCCTCGTGTCCCGTCCCGGCGTTCCAGGGACGGCGTGTTTCCCCAGCTCAGACCCGCTGCGGGCGTTCCAGCGTCCCGGATCGTCCGCAGGTCGTGGCGGCCGGGACGGATCTCCCCACAAGCTGTGGCCATCCAAGCACGCCGCTCCCGGCACCCGGTCGAGCGGTGTACGCCAACCACCCTTTTCGGCAAGAGGAATTCACCATGCGCATCCGCCGCACCAGCCGCCTGCTCGTCCCCGCCGTCGCCGCGCTCGCCGCCCTCTCGCTCACGGCCTGCGAGAACGGGACGGGCACCGAGGACGAGGGCGCGTCCACCCCCGCGTCGTCGGCCACCGCGCAGCCGCAGGGGACCGACAAGCCGGCCACCGGCTCGGGCACGGGTACCGACACGGGCACGGGCACCGGATCGGGCACCGGAAGCACCGGATCGGGCACGGGATCGAGCGCCAAGCCGGCCGGCGGGACGTCCGCCGGGACGGGCGCCGCCCCCGCCACGGACGACGAGGACCCGAACGCCCCCGAGAACCGCGTCCTGTGCAACGGCTCGAACACGAAGGTCACCGCGCAGCCGGTCCCGCGCCCCCTCAACCACATGCTGATCACGGTCACCAACACCGGCAGCAAGGTGTGCGACCTGACCTACTACCCGGTGCTCCGCTTCGACGAGATGCAGTGGGCGCCGACAGCGGCCGAGGCGACCAAGCCGCAGGCGGTCACGACCCTCTCGCCCGGCGAGTCCGGCTACGCGGGCGTCCTGCTGTCGGCGGCCGACGGCA
Source organism: Streptomyces sp. NPDC031554 (assembly GCF_055580685.1). Taxonomy (NCBI): domain Bacteria; kingdom Bacillati; phylum Actinomycetota; class Actinomycetes; order Kitasatosporales; family Streptomycetaceae; genus Streptomyces; species Streptomyces sp. NPDC031554. Next base: position 1,244,473 of record NZ_JBVIKX010000001.1, read on the forward strand.
GCGGCGACGGCGGCACGACCGCGAAGAAGCTGACGATCGCCTTCCAGGGCCGTACCCCGAACAGCGACGGCGGCGCCTCCGCGGTGCCGCCGCTCCCGGCCAAGGGCGTCTACTACGACAGCTCGCTGACGGTGACGTACTGGCAGCAGAGCATGGACGACGCGCTCGCCTGGTGAGCCGTCGCGCCGACGGGTCACCAGGCCCGCGGATCACCAGGCCCGCGGATCACCAGGCCCGCGGGTCACCAGGCCCGCGGGTCAGCGCAGGTTCCGGGCCACCTCGGTGGCCCAGTAGGTGAGGATGTTCCGCGCGCCCGCCCGCTTGATGCCGGTGAGCGCCTCCAGGATCGCCCGGTCGCGGTCGATCCAGCCCTTCTCGGCGGCGGCCTCGATCATCGAGTACTCGCCGGAGATCTGGTAGGCGGCGACGGGCACGTCCACCGCGTCGGCGACCCGCGCGAGGATGTCGAGGTAGGGGCCGGCCGGCTTGACCATCACCATGTCGGCGCCCTCCTCGAGGTCGAGGGCCAGCTCGCGCAGGGACTCCCGCGCGTTGGCGGGGTCCTGCTGGTAGGTCTTGCGGTCCCCCTGCAGCGAGGAGCCGACGGCTTCCCGGAAGGGCCCGTAGAAGGCGGAGGAGTACTTGACGGTGTAGGCGAGGACGGCGACGTCCTCCCGCCCGATCTGGTCGAGGGCGTCGCGGACGACCCCGATCTGCCCGTCCATCATGCCGCTGGGCCCCACGACGTGGGCGCCCGCGTCGGCCTGGACCTGCGCCATCTCGGCGTACCGCTCCAGGGTGGCGTCGTTGTCGACCCGGCCCTGCTCGTCGAGGACCCCGCAGTGCCCGTGGTCGGTGAACTCGTCGAGGCAGAGGTCGGACATCACCAGCAGATCGTCCCCGACCTCGGCCCGCACGTCCCGCAGCGCGACCTGGAGGATGCCGTCCGGATCGGTGCCCGTGGTCCCGAGGGCGTCCTTCTTGGAGTCCTCCGGCACCCCGAAGAGCATGATTCCGGAGATCCCTGCCTCGACGGCCTCCGCTGCGGCCTTCTTCAGGCTGTCGCGGGTGTGCTGCACGACCCCGGGCATCGCCTGAACCGGCACCGGCTCGCTCACGCCCTCCCGCACGAACGCGGGAAGGATGAGGTCGGCCGGGTGCAGCCGGGTCTCGGCGACCATGCGCCGCATGACGGGAGTGGTCCGCAGTCGCCGCGGACGCGAACCGGGAAAGGATCCGTACGTCGTCATGCGTCCACGCTACGCCCGTCCCGCCCACCCCTTTGCCGACGCCCCGTCGGTCCCGTCTCGGCCGCGCACCGGCGCACGCGCCGGACCGTCGACTCCCCTGCGGGTGTGACGCTCTGCGACAAGCCGCCGCTGTATGCATGGGCCACCTTTTTTTGGATGTGCCCTTTATGGCAGTTTTCGCGAGATAGGGGTGGGGTTTCGTCGTGAGTCGACGTCAACGCCGTGGTGCGACAAGGGCGTACAGACCGCTGAGCACGCGCAGGAGGACCTGGCTGACGCTCGCGGCGGTGCTGCTGGGGAGCGGCGGGGTGGTGGCTTACGCCTCCGCCGACCCGTCCGGCGGCCGGAGCACCCGGCCCGAGCGGCCGGTGAAGGTCCACGGCCTCGCGCTGAAGGGCGCCGCCGCCGACCGCCGGGAGCTGCCGCGCACGGACACCGAGCCGTTCTCGCTGCTCGGCGTCACCTGGACCGGGGGCGCCAGGCGGCTGGCGGGCACCGCGCAGGTGCGCACCCGCAGCACGGCGACCGGAGAGTGGAGCGCCTGGCGCGGCCTGGAACTGGACGCCGACCCGCTGGACCGGCCGGGCCCGAAGGTGCGCGGCACCTCCGAGCCGGTCTGGGTCGGCCCGTCCGACGGCGTCGAGGCGCGGGTCGTCCGCAGGAACGGCACCACCGCCGCCCTGCCCGCCGGGCTGCGGGTCGACCTGGTCGACCCGGGAGTGGTGACCGGCGCCGAGACGAGGACCGGCGCCGAGCCCGCCGCCTTCGTGGCGGACCCGAGCCCCGGCGGCACGGACCCCGCCATCGCCGATCCCGGCACCGCGGACCCCGGGACCACCGACCCGTCCGCCTCCCCCGGCGACCCCACCGACACGCCCCCCGGCACCTCCGGCGAGCCCACCGACACCGTCTCCGCCTCCCCGACGGAGACCACGCCCGAGGCCACCGCGAGCACCCCGACGGACACCGCGTCCCCGGACGTGAGCCCGTCGCCCACCACGTCCGCGCCCCCCGTGCCCGCCGCGCCGGCGTCCACCGTGCCCCGGCCGCCGATCCTCTCGCGTGCCGAGTGGGGCGCCGACGAGTCGATCAGCCCGGACGCACCGGAGTACAACGCCGACGTCAAGGTGGTGTTCGTCCACCACACGGCCGGCAGCAACGACTACACCTGCGACCAGGCCCCGGCGGTCATCCGCAGCATCTACACGTACGACGTGCAGGTCCTCGGCTGGAAGGACATCGGCTACAGCTTCCTCGTCGACAAGTGCGGCACCCTCTACGAGGGTCGCAGGGGCGGCACGGACCTGCCGGTGTTCGGCGCCCACACCTACGGCTGGAACCGCGAGTCCGAGGCCGTCGCCGTCATCGGCGACCAGACGCGGACGGCCGCCACCGACGCCACGCTGACCTCCGTCGCCCGCCTGGCGGCCTGGAAGCTCGGCCAGTACGGCGCCGACCCGGCCGGGACCGTCGAACTCACCGCGGGCGCCACGCAGAAGAACCTGTCCGGCACGTCCTTCACCACGGGCGGCCGCTACACCTTCGACCGGATATCGGGCCACCGCGACGGCTACAACACCGAGTGCCCGGGCGGCCTGCTCTACGACCAGCTGCCGGCCGTCCGCGCCCTGGCGGCCGGACCCGTGCAGGGGCTGAAGGTCACCTCGGTGGCCGGCGGCGCCAGCCTGACGGGCTCGACGTACTACACCAAGGGTGCCGTCACCGTGACGTGGGCGACGGCCACGCCCACCGCGCTGATCTCGAAGTTCGAGCTGCTGGCCGACGGCAGGGCCGTCGCCACCGCCGCCGGCACCGCCACGTCCGCGAGCGCCGTCCTGCCGGCGGGCGGCCACACCCTCGCCGTACGGGCCGTGCACCAGTCGGGCAGGGCCACGACGACCACCGCGCTGAGCGTCGTGGCGGACGCCACGGCACCGCTGTTCCCCACCGCCCCGAAACTGTCCCTGCGCACCGGCACCGTCGGCGCCACCGCCGTCCCGGTCACCCTGGCCTGGAAGGCCACCGACGACCGGGCGCTGCGCTCCGTGCGGCTGCTGTCGCCCACCACCGCGACCTTCGGCCCGACCGTCACCGCCTCCAGCCGCACCGCCAGGCCGGCCACCGCGACGACCTGGTCGATGCGGGCCTACGACTACGCGGGCAACTACCGCACGGTCTCGGCCTCCTCGACCCCGGTGATCCTCCAGGAGACCTCCGCGACGAGGTCCGGCAGCTGGACCTCGCGTTCCGGCTCCAGCTACCTCGGCGGCAAGTCGTACTCCAGCGGTACGAAGGGCGCGTCCCTGACCTGGACCTTCACGGGCCGCTCCGCCGCCTGGACGGTCTCCCGTGCGGCCAGCTCCGGCCAGGCGTACGTCTACGTCGACGGCGTGAGGACCGCGACGGTCGACCTGAAGTCCGCCACCACGCTCTACCGCCAGGCGATCTGGACGAAGACCTGGTCGGGCAGCGCCAAGCACACGGTCAAGATCGTCGTGGTGGGCACCAGCGGCCGCCCGACGATCACGACGGACGGGCTGGTCTACCTCAAGTAGCCCACGGACCCGGCTCCACGGCATCGGCGACGGCCCTCACGATCACCTCCGACCGTGAGGGCCGTCGCCGTCCCGGTCTCACGTGGACGCCGACCGGCCGCCCTCGCCGCCGCCCTCGCCGGGGACGACGCGCAGCGCGGGCTCCGGCGCGAACTCCCCCACCCCGAACGCGGCGTCACGCCAGTTGACGCACAGGTCCAGCAGCCGGTCGGTGTCCTGGGACCAGGGCGGCGCCTGGCAGGGCACGGCGGGGAACAGCACGGCCGAGGCGAGCCTGACCGCCGCCAACGCGGCACCGGCATGGGGTTCCAGTCCGGCCTCAGCACCCTCCTGCTTCAGGATCTCGAGGTCGTCGGCCGCTTCGAGCAGGACTCGGTACACGCGTGCGTAGGCGAAGTGGGTCGTGTCGTCGGGCACGGGCTGTCTCCTCGGAAGTGGTGGGAGTCGGCGGGAAGGCTCACGGATGCGGAGGACTCAGACGGTGCGGACCGGCGGCTCCGGGGACGCCGCCGCTCTGCGCGCACGGCATTCCCGGCAGCACTTGTCGGGCACCGACTCCCGGAAGACGCGCGTACAACCGCCCTCGCAGTCCGTCCAGAGATCCAGCCAGGGGGCAGCGGGGCCGACGTGGAGGCGGGTGGCGGGGCACCAGGGAGATCCTCGTGCGGCTCAGGCGTCGGCAGGGGCGGCGGGAGACCCTCCCGGAGCCGGTGGGCGAGGAACCCGGCGGGAGACTTCAGCAGGACGGGAACGTCAGCGGTCACGGCGTGGATCACGGCGGCCCGGGAGGCGCCGTGATCGAACCAGGCGGCGGCAGCGGGAACGAGGCTCTCCACGTCCTTCCGGGAGAGCGTGAAGCGGTCGTCGGTGCGGCGCAGCCCCGCGAGCAGGGCGAAGGCCTTGTCGCGGTGCTCGCTGCCGGACGGCCCCGGTCCGGACGGTTCGGACGGCGACGGCTGAGCCTCTCCGGGGACGGAATCGCCCGCCGCCCCGCCCGCTACGGCTTCCACGACCGCGACCGGCGTGGCGGGGGCCACCGGCACGCCGGGGACGACGGACGCGAACGGGGCGACGGACGCCACCGGGGCGACGGCTGCGGCGGGAACGGCCGGCTCGTCCCGTACGCCGGGCGTCTCCGCCCGCCCCCGGGTCAGCGCCGGGGCGTTGTGCGCGTACGTCCGCGTGACGAAACGGCCCCCGTCCACGCGCTCACGCACCCGCTCCAGATAGCCGTGCGCCTCCAGCTCCCGCAGCGCGAACGCGATGCGGTCCCGCCCCTCGGGGAAGCGGTCGGCGAGGCTGCGGATGTCGACGGGGGCACCCTGCGGCAGCGACAGGATATGGGTGGCCAGTCCGATCGCGGTCAGCGACAACGCCCGGTGCTGGGCGAGGTGGTTGCCGATGATCGTGTAGCGGCTCGACTGGTACGCACGTACGTGGGTGACACCGGAGGGGGTGGCGCTCCGCCGAACGCCCGTTGCCGGGCGCGGGGCAGCGATAGTCTTTGTCACAGCCATGGGGAAGGTCTGTACTTCCTCGTTGGTCAGGCCCTCGCACTGGGATGGCAGTCCCGGCGGGGGCCGATGCATGTGTGGGGTCGTTCGTGCTGAGCGTGCACGGCGGAACGACGCACACGCCAGCCACAACGGCCCGTTTCACCCACCCGAGTGACACACGCGGGGTTTGGTTTGGTTGGAAGGGTTTTTTCCACGGTTCCTTTGATCCTTTACGGCCCGCGGCCCCGACCTTCCCCGCACCGGGTCCCGTGTTTCCGGGCTCCGGTGCGGAGTTCACCGGGACGGGACGAGATCCAGTTCCGCCCACACGGTCTTGCACGGCACCGGCCCGCATCGGACGCCCCACCGATCGGCCAACTCTTCCACGAGCAGCAGCCCGTGGCCGGATTCCGCGAGGGGGTCGCGATCTGCTCGCGCCGGGGCGGGCAGGTGATCCCCCAGGGTGTCCGCGACCTCGATGCGCAAGATCGCGGACCCGACGACGGAGAGCGTGAGGCGGAAGCTCCGGCCGGGGACGCGGCCGTGCAGGGCGGCGTTCGCGGCGAGTTCGGCCACGACGAGCCGGGCCGGATCCAACGGCAGCCCCCAGGCCTCCAGTTGCTCGGCGGCGAGGAGGCGGGCGAGACGGGCTCCGCGACGGGTGGCGGAGAGCGGGACAGAGAACTGACGGAGGGGTGTACGCACGGATTGCTGATTCACGTCACTCAGCGTCGTCACGCGTGCGTAACCTGTGAAGGATCGCGGGCCGTGCGGACGGTGTCTGTCCGTGAGGTGTCCGGTTCTGTCCGGGCCGTACGGGGTGACCGCGGGCGGGCGCCGGGGTTGGACCGGGAAGGGCGCGACGGGAGGACGGCGGACGTGAGCGCATGGGACGCGGGACCGGAGGACGACGAGGAGGCCGGGGCGGTGATGAGGACCGTCCAGCGGCAGTTGAAGCTGTGGCGGGAGTCGGCAGGCCTCACCCAGGCCGAGTTCGGGGCCGCCATCGGGTACGGCGAGGAGCAGGTCTCCGCCGTGGAGCGGGGCCGGCGCATCCCCCGGCCCGAGTACCTGGACCGCGCGGACGAGGCCCTGTCGGCGGGCGGCAGGATCGCCGCGCTGAAGGAGGACCTGGCGGAGGTCAGGTATCCCAAGAAGGTCCGGGACCTGAAGAGACTGGAGGCGGACGCGGTCGAGCTGTGCGCCTACAACAACTCGGTGATTCACGGGTTGTTGCAGACCGAGGAGTACATTCGAGCATCGGTCGCCACCCGTCGCCCTCCGTTTCCCGACGACGAGCTTGAGCAGCACGTGGCGGCCCGCCTGGCCCGACAGGACATCGTCGGCGGCAAGGCACCACTGCGCGTCTTCAGTTTCGTGCAGTGCGAATCGACGCTGCGACGTCCCATCGGCGGCAAAATGGTGATGCGCAGGCAGCTCGAACACCTGCTGAAAGTGGGCCGGTTGAGCAACGTCGACCTTCAAGTACTGCCGCTGGAGCGCGAAGACAACGCCGGTTTGGCCGGATCGTTCAGGCTGCTCAGGTTGCGGGACGGAAGCACTGTGGGGCACAACGAGGTCCAGCTCATCAGCCGGGTGATCACCGACCCCAAGGAGGTTCAGATCCTGGACATTCGCTATGGGATCATCCGGGCACAGGCTCTCGCCCCCCGGGAGTCGCTGGCCTTCATCGAGACAGTGCTGGGAGAGACATGATCCGCAAGCCTGCAAGGGAAGACGGACCGGCTCTGGAGTGGATAAAGAGCAGTTACAGCACGCCCGACGGCCCCGACTGCGTGGAAGTCGCCCCGGCCCCCGCCCACATCCTGGTCCGCGACTCCAAGCACCCCCAGGGCCCCCGCCTCGCCCTCGCCCCCACCGCCTGGACGGCCTTCCTGCCCTACGCGTCCGACCACTGACGCCACGCACCACGCGTACCGCACCACGCACGACGCCCCGCCGTCTCCGACCGGAGACGACGGGGCGCGCAAGGTGCTTCCGGAGCCGAGGCGACTACGTCGCCCGCCGCCGCCGCGCCCCCGGCCGCCGCTCGCTGGGCCGGCTGACCGGGTCGCCGGCCTCCCGGGCGGCGGCGCGGCGCCGCAGGCCGAACTCGGCCAGCGCCTCCGCGAGCTTGTGCACGGACGGCTCCGGGGCCATCACGTCCACCCGCAGCCCGTGCTCCTCGGCCGTCTTCGCGGTCGCCGGACCGATGCAGGCGATCACCGTCACGTTGTGCGGCTTGCCGGCGATGCCGACGAGGTTGCGCACGGTGGAGGACGACGTGAAGAGCACGGCGTCGAAACCGCCGCCCTTGATCGCCTCCCGCGTCTCGGCCGGCGGCGGCGAGGCCCGCACGGTCCGGTAGGCGGTGACGTCGTCGACCTCCCAGCCCAGCTCGATGAGCCCGGCCACGAGCGTCTCGGTGGCGATGTCGGCCCGCGGCAGGAACACCCGGTCGATCGGGTCGAAGACCGGGTCGTAGGGCGGCCAGTCCTCCAGCAGGCCCGCCGCGGACTGCTCGCCGCTGGGCACCAGGTCCGGCTTCACGCCGAAGGCGACCAGCGCCTTGGCCGTCTGCTCGCCCACCGCCGCGACCTTGATCCCGGCGAAGGCGCGGGCGTCGAGCCCGTACTCCTCGAACTTCTCCCGCACGGCCTTGACCGCGTTCACCGAGGTGAAGGCGATCCACTCGTACCGCCCGGTCACCAGGCCCTTGACGGCCCGCTCCATCTGCTGGGGCGTGCGCGGCGGCTCGACGGCGATGGTCGGCACCTCGTGCGGCACGGCGCCGTAGGAGCGCAGCTGGTCGGAGAGCGACGCCGCCTGCTCCTTCGTGCGCGGCACGAGCACCTTCCAGCCGAACAGCGGCTTGGACTCGAACCACGCGAGCTGGTCGCGCTGGGCGGGGGCGGAACGCTCGCCGACCACGGCTATGACCGGCCGGCCGCCCTCGGGCGAGGGCAGCACCTTCGCCTGCTTCAGCGTCTGCGCGATGGTCCCGAGCGTGGCGTTCCAGGTCCGCTGCCGGGTCGTCGTACCGGCGACGGTGACCGTCATCGGGGTGTCGGGCTTGCGCCCGGCCGCGACCAGTTCCCCCGCGGCCGCGGCCACGGAGTCCAGCGTCGTGGAGACGACGACGGTCCCGTCGGACACGCCGACCTCGGTCCAGCACCGGTCGGAGGCGGTCCGCGCGTCGACGAACCGGACGTCCGCGCCCTGCGCGTCGCGCAGCGGCACACCGGCGTACGCGGGCACGCCGACGGCGGCCGCGATGCCGGGGACGACCTCGAAGGGAACACCGGCCGCCGCGCAGGCGAGCATTTCCTCGGCCGCGTACGTATCAAGTCCCGGGTCCCCGGACACCGCACGGACGACCCGCCTGCCGCCCCGCGCGGCCTCCATGACAAGATGTGCGGCATCCCGCACGGCGGGGCTCCCGGCGGTTGTTGACGCGACGTCAACGAGCGTCGGGTGCGGCGCCCCCGTGCCCGGAAGCGGACCCGAGGCCGGGCCTGTCTCCGCGTGCACGACGGTGACGCCGGGGCGGGCGTGCGTGCGCACGACGTCGAGCACCTCGTGCTCGGCGACGAGGACGTCCGCGTTCGCCAGCGCCTCCACGGCGCGCAGAGTCAGCAGTCCCGGATCCCCGGGTCCGGCACCCAGGAAGGTGACGTGCCCGTGTTCCGGAGCGGCGGGAAGAGTGGTGGGGCTCACTGTGCTCGCTCCCCCATCAGACCGGCCGCGCCCTGGGCGAGCATCTCGGCGGCGAGTTCGCGGCCGAGCGCCATTGCCCGGTCGTGCGTCTCGGGCACGGGACCGGTGGTGGACAGCTGCACCGTGCGGGAACCGTCGGGGGTGCCGACGACGCCCCGCAGGCGCATTTCCTTGACGATCTGCCCGTCGGCCAGCAAGTCGGCCAGCGCGCCCACGGGGGCGCTGCAACCGGCTTCCAGGGCGGCGAGCAGGGACCGTTCGGCGGTCACGGCGACCCGGGTGAAGGGGTCGTCGAGTTCGCCGAGCGCGGCGATCAGGTCCGCGTTGCCCGCGGCACACTCGATCGCCAGTGCTCCCTGGCCGGGAGCGGGCAGGACGGTGTCGACCGACAGGAAGTCGGTGATCTCGTCACTGCGGCCGATGCGGTTCAGCCCGGCCGCGGCCAGCACGACCGCGTCCAGTTCGCCGTCGCGCACGTACCCGATCCGGGTGTCGACGTTCCCCCGGATCGGCACGGTCTCGATGTCCAGCCCGTGGCCGCGCGCGTACGCGTTCAGCTGCGCCGTGCGGCGCGGCGAACCCGTACCGATGCGCGCCCCGCGCGGCAGGTCGGTGAACTTCAGCGCGTCCCGGGCGACGATGACGTCGCGCGGGTCCTCGCGCTGCGGTATCGCGGCCAGGACCAGGTCCTCGGGCTGCCCGGTCGGGAGGTCCTTCAGCGAGTGAACCGCGAAGTCGACCTCTCCTCGCGACAGCGCGTCGCGCAGCGCGGTGACGAACACGCCCGTGCCGCCGATCTGCGCGAGGTGCTCCCGGGAGGTGTCGCCGTACGTGGTGATCTCCACGAGTTCGACGGACCGGCCGGTCACCTGGCTCACGGCGTCCGCCACCTGCCCCGACTGGGCCATGGCGAGCTTGCTGCGCCTGGTCCCCAGCCTCAGTGCGTTCGTACTCATGCCGCTCATGCCGGCCCTCGGTTCTCTGCGTTCTTCTCGGTGCTGTCCTCGGCGCGCGAGACGGAGGCCACCGTCTCCTGGTCGAGGTCGAACAGGGTCCGCAGCGCGTCCGCGTATCCGGCGCCGCCGGGTTCGGCGGCGAGCTGCTTGACCCGTACGGTCGGCGCGTGCAGCAGCTTGTCGACGACGCGCCGCACGGTCTGGGTGATCTCCGCACGGTGTTTGTCGTCCAGGCCGGGCAGCCGGCCGTCGAGCCGGGCGATCTCGCCGGCGACGACGTCGGCGGCCATGGCGCGCAGGGCGACCACGGTCGGGGTGATGTGCGCGGCGCGCTGCGCGGCGCCGAACGCGGCGACCTCGTCGGAGACGATCCGCCGCACCTGGTCGACGTCGGCGGCCATCGGCGCGTCCGCGGAGGCCTCGGCGAGCGACTCGATGTCCACCAGCCGCACCCCGGCGAGCCGGTGCGCGGCCGCGTCGACGTCCCGCGGCATCGCCAGGTCCAGCAGGAACAACGCCGGCTCGGGCCGCACCGGCACCGGGCCGGGCTCGGGCCTGCGCCGCTCGGGGATGCGGCCCACGGTGGCGGCGGTCGCGGCCAGCGCGGTGATCAGCTCGGCGTCGGCCTCGGGCCGGCGCACGGTCTCCCGGCGGTCGACGGCCGCACCGGCCGCCCAGGCGGCGTGCTGCTCCAGCGTGGCCGCGTCCATGCCGGCCACGGCGGCCTCCCCCATCGGGGAGAAGCCGGGCTGCACGGCGGAGAGGTCCAGCGGACAGCCCTCGTCGGTTCCCACGGAGGTCGGCGGCAGCGGCCGTACGTCCGCGTGTTCCGGCCGGTCGCCGTCGACGGGTGCGACGGGCGCCGCGGTACGGCCCTCGACGGCGGCGGCGACCGCCTCCGCCGTGAGGACGAGTCCGGTCGCGCCGGTGCAGGAGACGGCGACGTCGGCGCGGGCCAGCTCCGCCGGCACCGACTCCATGGGCACGGCCCGGGAGACGATGACCGGCTCGCCGTTCTCGGCGAGGATCTGCGCGAGGCGCTCGGCGCGGTCGAAGGTGCGGTTGGCGACGACGATCTCGGCGACGCCGGCGCGCGCCAGCGTCGCGGCGGCCAGGGAGGACATGGAGCCGGCGCCGATGACCAGGGCGCGCTTGCCCCGCGCCCACGCGCCGACGTCCCCGCCGGCCGCGAGCTGCTCCAGGCCGAAGGTGACCAGGGACTGTCCGGCGCGGTCGATGCCGGTCTCGGAGTGGGCCCGCTTGCCGACCCGCAGGGCCTGCTGGAACAGGTCGTTCAGCAGCCGTCCGGCGGTGTGCAGCTCCTGGGCCCGGGCCAGGGAGTCCTTGATCTGGCCGAGGACCTGCCCCTCGCCGACGACCATCGAGTCCAGTCCGCAGGCCACCGAGAAAAGGTGGTGGACGGCGCGGTCCTCGTAGTGCACGTAGAGGTAGGGGGTGAGCTCCTCCAGGCCGACGCCGCTGTGCTGGGCGAGCAGCGTGGACAGCTCGGCGACACCGGCGTGGAACTTGTCCACGTCGGCGTAGAGCTCTATGCGGTTGCAGGTGGCGAGCACCCCGGCCTCGGTGGCCGGTTCGGCGGCGACGGTGTCCTGCAGCAGCTTGGCCTGGGCGTCCGCGGAGAGCGCGGCCCGCTCCAGGACGCTCACGGGGGCACTGCGGTGGCTCAGCCCGACGACGAGGAGACTCATGCCGGCATCACGGCGGGTACGTCCCCGTCGGGTTCCTGGTCGGTGGCCTCCACGCGACGCGCGGTGGGGGCGGGGGCGGCGCCGTCGTTCGACGCGGCCTCCTCACCGGCCTTGCGCTGCTCGTGGAAGGCGAGGATCTGCAGCTCGATGGAGAGGTCCACCTTGCGCACGTCGACGCCGTCCGGGACGGACAGCACGGTCGGCGCGAAGTTCAGGATGGAGGTGACGCCGGCGGCGACGAGACGCTCGCACACCTGCTGGGCGACGCCCGGCGGGGTGGTGATGACCCCGATGGAGACGCCGTTGTCGGAGATGATCTTCTCCAGGTCGTCGCTGTGCCGGACCGGGATACCGGCGACCTGCCGTCCGGTCATCTCCGGGTCGGCGTCGATGAGCGCCGCGACCCGGAAACCGCGGGAGGCGAACCCGCCGTAGTTGGCCAGTGCCGCGCCGAGGTTGCCGATACCGACGATCACGACCGGCCAGTCCTGGGTCAGGCCCAGTTCGCGGGAGATCTGGTAGACGAGATACTCGACGTCGTAGCCGACGCCCCGGGTGCCGTAGGAACCCAGGTAGGAGAAGTCCTTGCGCAGCTTCGCGGAGTTGACCCCCGCCGCGGCCGCGAGTTCCTCGGAGGAGACCGTGGGAACCGAGCGCTCCGACAGTGCGGTCAGCGCGCGAAGGTACAGCGGAAGCCGGGCGACGGTGGCCTCGGGAATTCCTCGGCTACGGGTCGCCGGTCGGTGAGTTCGGCCAGTTGCCACGGTGCTCCTGCGGGTAGAGCGGGGCTGCAGGCGGTCACACGTCACCGGACCGCCCCGTCGACTGCAGGCTATGTCTTTGTGAACGCGTGCACAAAGATGATGTCCGATTTGCCCGGCGAACGTGACCGGGGTCACGCGCCCCCGGCGCCTTCGCGGGGAACCGGTGCGAAGCCGCGCGCGTTCCTTGATTTTCGGGGGCAAAACCGCACACTCTCCTCACGAATCCCGCCCCCGAGATCTGGTCACCATCGATCCTAAGCGACTTTTCGCCATACTTGGACTGCCCGGTCAGTTCCCTGTGAGTTCCGCGCGCAACCGTTCCCCGTCCACGCGCCAGAAGGTGTGCTGCCGTCCGTCCACGAGGACGACCGGGACCTGCTCCCAGTACTGCTCGTGCAGCCGCGGGTCCTCGGTGATGTCCCGCTTCTCCCACGGCACGCCGAGATCACCGCACACCTTCTCGATCACCTCCTGGGCGTCGTCGCACAGATGGCATCCGGGCTTTCCGATCAACGTCACGAGCCGGTCCCGCGGAGCGGGGCCCTTGCGGCGGAAGAGGGGACTCATGCCCGCCATTGTCCCGCGCGCCCCGCACGGGCGTCCGCACGCCGTCCTCGACGACACGGCTGCGCACCGTTCACCCCCTCCCGCCCCGCGACCGACGGAACCACCGCGCGGAATGGCTATGCTCACGCCATGGCCGCTCTTGGATGGCTCACCCCCCGTAGGCGCTCCGCCACGGCGCGGAGCGTGTTGGCAGGCGAGGCCTCGGCGGAGGCCGCCCGCAAGGACGTCTCGGCCCAGGAACCGCAGTTCCCCGTGCAGGGCGACGACCTGGCCGCCGCGTTCTTCGACCTCGACAACACGGTGATGCAGGGCGCCGCCCTCTTCCACTTCGGCCGGGGCCTGTACAAGCGGAAGTTCTTCGAGACCCGCGACCTGGCCCGGTTCGCCTGGCAGCAGGCGTGGTTCCGGCTGGCCGGCGTCGAGGACCCGGAGCACATGCAGGAGGCCCGCGACTCGGCCCTGTCGATCGTCAAGGGCCACCGGGTCTCCGAGCTGCAGTCGATCGGCGAGGAGATCTACGACGAGTACATGGCCGAGCGGATCTGGCCCGGCACCCGCGCCCTCGCCCAGGCCCACCTGGACGCGGGCCAGCGGGTGTGGCTGGTCACCGCGGCCCCCGTGGAGATCGCCCAGGTGATCGCCCGCCGCCTCGGCCTCACCGGCGCCCTCGGCACGGTCGCCGAGTCCGTCGACGGCATCTACACGGGCAAGCTCGTCGGCGAACCGCTGCACGGCCCCGCGAAGGCCGAGGCGGTGCGCGCCCTGGCCGCGGCGGAGGGCCTGGACCTCTCGCGCTGCGCCGCCTACAGCGACTCCCACAACGACATCCCGATGCTCTCCCTCGTCGGCCATCCCTACGCGATCAACCCCGACGCCAAGCTCCGCCGGCACGCCCGCGAACTCGACTGGCGGCTGCGCGACTACCGCACGGGCCGCAAGGCGGCGAAGGTCGGCATCCCGGCGGCGGCGGGTGTGGGCGCGGTGGCGGGCGGCACCGCGGCGGCCATCGCACTGCACCGCCGCCGCCGCTGACCTCCGACCGCCGACCGGTAGCCGGTAGCCGACCGTCCCCTCACGGTCACGGCACTCACCCGGACGGACGGCCGCGGCGAGAAGCGGCCGATCCGACGGTCTCACCCCCGCACGTCCCCGGCCGGTCCCGTTGTCCGCACACCGCCACGACCCGCCCCCGTCCGACCGGAAAGACGAACCTTTCCGGTCAACAAACGTTCACCCTGCGCTACTCGAACGGGCGTCAACAGGCTACGGAAGTGACGTAACCGGTGAATTGAGCAACTGGGCGTAGCAGAGCCTGCACGAAGCGTTATTCTCCTCAGACGCATTCCGGTGCCCCTCCGTCGCCACGACGGGTGAAAGGTTCCGCACTGCACGTGATGGAAGCTCTGCCTCTGGGAGTCCCGTGTACCCACACGTCGGGGTTGACGCCTCGGGCCTGGCTACGCTGCGCGCAACGGTCGCTACGGTCCAAGATCTGTTGCGCGGCTTCGTCCCCACCGCGTACGCCGTCCCCGCCTTCGCCGCCACCGCACCCGTCGGCCCGTGCTACGCACTGGCCGACGGCCTCGAGCAGGTGCCGGCGCGCGCCGCTGTCGCAGAGGGGCGGCGGTCGGGCGACGGACGGCCTGCCGGCAGACGCGGACGCGCGGCCGGCACGACCACCGCCCGTCGGCCGGCCGCCGACAGCGACAGCGCCCGCATGATGGACCTCGTCGAGCGGGCCCAGGCCGGCGAGGCCGACGCGTTCGGGCGGCTCTACGACCAGTACAGCGACACGGTGTACCGGTACATCTACTACCGCGTGGGCAGCAAGGCCACCGCCGAGGACCTGACCAGCGAGACCTTCCTGCGCGCCCTGCGCCGGATCGGCACCTTCACCTGGCAGGGCCGCGACTTCGGCGCCTGGCTCGTCACCATCGCCCGCAACCTCGTCGCCGACCACTTCAAGTCCAGCCGCTTCCGGCTGGAGGTCACCACCGGCGAGATGCTCGACGCCAACGAGGTCGCGCGCTCCCCGGAGGACTCCGTCCTCGAGTCCCTCTCCAACGCCGCCCTGCTGGACGCCGTACGACGGCTCAACCCGCAGCAGCAGGAGTGCGTGACCCTGCGCTTCCTCCAGGGCCTCTCCGTCGCCGAGACCGCGCGGGTCATGGGCAAGAACGAAGGTGCCATCAAGACCCTCCAGTACCGGGCCGTCCGCACGCTCGCCCGCCTCCTGCCGGACGACACCCGCTGACCCGGTGCCCGGCCCGACCGCCCCACCCGCCCCCGCTCACTGTCGGCGACCTCAACTCACGTTCGGTGAAAGTCCGTTGACTTCCCCATCCGATCATCCGCCGTCCGTAACCCAAGTGCCGCGCCAGTCGTTGTGCGGGATACAGGCTCCCTGTGGTCACGTCCTGGCCGGCCCCGATCACCCGTTCGCGTACAAGCGGTCGGGGGCGCGCACCCCTCAGGGCCCCCCGGGAGCCGACCGTCATGACGAGAGGAGGTGCCGCCAGTGATCGCGAACGTATCGGCGCACCGGCGGGCGAACGCCTTCGCCCAGGCCCTGGAGGAGCAGTCCGACCGGGGCACGGCGGCCGAGCAGACCGAAGGACCACCACCGGCCCCGGCAGTCGCGGGCCAGACCGAGCAGGGCCGGATCCTGGCCCTCGCGACGAGTCTCGCCGAACTGCCCAGACCGGAGATGGACCCCGAGGTCAAGGTCGTCCAGCGGGCGCAGTTGGTCGCCGCGATGGAGGCCATGCTGCAGGCGGGCACCCTGGGCGAGGCGGCGGACCGTTCGGTCCCGGAACAACGCACCGCCCGGGCGCGGGGTACCCACAGGGCGACGCCGCTGGGCAAGTTCCGTCCGCGGACACGGCTCGCCAAGAGCCTCACCGCGGGCGGCCTGAGCATCGGAGTGGCCGCCGGCGCCTTCGGCGGGGTCGCGGCCGCGAGTTCCGACGCCCTCCCCGGTGACTCGCTCTACGGCCTGAAGCGCGGCATAGAGGATTTCAAGCTCAACTACCTCGCCGAGGGCGAGAGCGAACGCGGCCAGGCCTATCTCGACCAGGCCGCCACCCGGCTCAGCGAGGCCCGCCGGCTCATGGAGCGCGGACGCGGCGACGCCCGGCTCGACCACGAGTCCGTCGGCGAGATCCGCCGTGCCCTGTCCGGCATGCGCTACGACGCCGCCGAGGGGCACCGCCTGCTCCACGAGGCGTACGAGCGCGACCCGGACTCCCTCGGCCCCATCCAGGCCCTGTCCACCTTCTCGCACGCGCACCGCGAGGTCTGGGGCGCCCTGCGCGACCGGCTCCCCGTCCAGCTCGGGGACGTCAGCCGGCAGGTGTCGTCGGTCTTCGACGCCATAGACGAAGAGGTCGCCCCGCTGCGCTCCCTGCTGCCCGAGCCCCCGGCCCCGGACAGCGGCCGGGGCGGCGGTCGGGGCGCCGGTCCGACGTCCCCCGGCCCGACGGGCACCGGCAGCCCGGCCACGCCCGGCGCGGACGGCGGCTCCCCGGCCACCGGCAGCTCCGAGAGCGGCGCCCCCAGCGCGTCGGCCGACCCCGACGAGGGCGGCCTGCTCGGCGGCGACACGGGCGGTCTGCTCGACCCGCCGCAGGCCACCGGCACCTCGTCCCCGCCCGTGACGCCCGCCCCCGAGCCGGACGTCACCCTGCCGCCCCTCCTCCCCGGCCTCCTGCCGGGCCTGGGCATCGACAGCAAGGACGCGGGCTAGCGCCCTCCGCACGGGCCGGTACGGCGGTGGGGGCGACCTTCGGAGGAAGGCCGCCCCCACCGCCGTGGCCGTGCCCGCGTCCGGCCCGGACGACGCCGAGGGCCGGGCCGCGCCGAAGACCCGGAGAACATCGAAGACCCGGAGCAGCCCGAAAGCTCAGAAGAACACCGACCGCCGCTGCACCAGCAGTTTGTAGAGCGTGTGCTGGATCTGCTCCCTGACCTGGTCCGTCAGGTTGAACATCAGCATCGGGTCCTCGGCCGCCTCCGGCGGATAGCCGTCCGTGGGGATCGGCTCGCCGAACTGGATCGTCCACTTCGTGGGCAGCGGGATCGCGCCGAGCGGACCGAGCCAGGGGAACGTCGGGGTGAGCGGGAAGTACGGGAAGCCGAGGACACGGGCGAGCGTCCTGGCGTTGCCGATCATGGGGTAGATCTCCTCGGCCCCGACGATCGAGCAGGGGATGATCGGGGCGCCCTGCCGCAGCGCCGTCGACACGAAGCCGCCCCGGCCGAACCGCTGGAGCTTGTAGCGCTCGCCGAAGGGCTTCCCGATGCCCTTGAAGCCCTCCGGCATCACCCCGACCAGCTCGCCCTGCGCCAGGAGCCGTTCGGCGTCCTCCGAGCACGCCAGGGTGTGCCCGAGCTTGCGGGCCAGCTCGTTGACGACCGGCAGGACGAACACCAGGTCGGCGGCGAGCAGCCGCAGATGACGGCCGGCCGGGTGCCGGTCGTGGACGGCGACCTGCATCATCAGCCCGTCCAGCGGCAGCGTCCCGGAGTGGTTGGCGACGATCAGCGCACCGCCGTCCGCCGGGATGTTCTCGATGCCCTTCACCTCCACCCGGAAGTACTTCTCGTACAGCGGGCGCAGCATCGACATCAGGACCTGGTCGGTCAGCTCCTGGTCGTAACCGAAGTCGTCGACCTCGTAGTCACCGGTCAGCCGGCGGCGCAGGAAGGACAGCCCGCCGGCGATCCGCCGCTCCAGACCGCCGCCGGTGTCGCCGTCGTCGCCGTCCGGCCGCGACGGCTTCTCCTCACCGGTCACGGGGACATCCTCCTGCGGAACGGCCCTGGCGGGCAGGGCCTGGAGCTCACCGGCGCCGGCGGCCTCACCGATCTCACGGACCGGTGCCGGTTCGCCGTTCCCGCGCCGGTTCCCCGCGCCCCGGCGCCGCGCCGGCCGCTGCACGGCACCCCCGCGGGACCGGTCGTCGTCGAACGGAATGACCTTGGCGTCCGCCATCGTTGATGCGCTCCTCAGTTGGCGCCCCGCGTCGGGAGGTGGCCGCCACCCGCGCGGGGCAGCGCGGCGATCCGGTCGACGACCCCGGCGAGGGCCTCGGGGGGCAGGAGACCCGGCCCCTGACTGTGTGCGAAGTCCTCGAAGGTCTCCGCGGTGGTGTACCTCGGTGTGAATCCCAGCGTCTCGCGCATCTGGTCGGTCGACACGACCCTGCCGTGCGTGAGCAGCCGGATCTGCTCGGGCGAGAAGTCCGTCACGCCCAGCGTACGCACCAGGGTGCCCGCCCAGGTGACGGCCGGCAGCAGGAGCGGGACGGTGGGCCGGCCCAGCCGCCGCGAGCACTGCGACAGCAGCAGCACGCCGTCGCCGGCGATGTTGAAGGTGCCGCTGTTGAGCGTCCCCCGCCGGGGTTCGTGCGAGCCGATCCGCAGCACCTCGATCACGTCGTCCTCGTGCACGAACTGCAGCCGCGGGTCGTAGCCGAACACGGTCGGCAGGACCGGCAGCGAGAAGTACGCGGCGAGCGGGGTCTCCGCGGTCGGGCCGAGGATGTTGGCGAACCGCAGCACGCACACGGCGACGTCGGGCCGCCGCCGGGCGAACCCGCGGACGTACCCCTCGACCTCCACGGTGTCCTTGGCGAACCCGCCGCTGGGCAGCGACTTGGCCGCGGTGGTCTCGGTGAACACGGCGGGATCGCGGGACGCGGAGCCGTACACGTTGGTACTGGACTTCACCACGAGCCGCTTCACGTTCGGCGACTTCTGGCAGGCACCGAGCAGCTGCATCGTCCCGATGACGTTGGTCTCCTTGACCGTGGTCCGGCTCCCGCTGCCGAGCGCGGTGGCCGTCACGTCCAGGTGCACGACCGTGTCGGCGCCGGTCTCGGCGAGGACCCGCGCGATGGTGGACTGCCGGATGTCGGCCTCGATGAAGTCCGCGCCGCCGAGATGGTGTCCGGGCCGCACGGCGTCCACCGCGATCACCCGGTCCACGTCCGGGTCACGCTGGATCCGCCGCACGAACCGGCCCCCCAGCTGACGGGCCACTCCGGTCACCAGCACGACCTTGCCCAAGATCAGCGCCTTCCCTCCGCACTAGGTCCCGTCCTGCCCTGCCGCGTCGCCCACCTTGCCGGGTTCCCCGCTGCGGGCCAACTTAGCGGGTCGGTGTTGCGCTGTGATGACCCCCTGATGCGCCATGTGACGACGCCGGCCGGCCGTACGACCGGATCGGCCACGCTCCCGTCCGGGCACACGCACGGGGGTCGGCCCGCCGCACAGGAGGCGGACATGCGTGTGGCCCCCCGGCCGGTTACGGGCCGGGGGGCCACACCACGCTTTCGCGGCTCGCGTCGAGCGAACTTACTTCTTGTTACGACGCTGAACGCGCGTGCGCTTGAGCAGCTTGCGGTGCTTCTTCTTGGCCATCCGCTTGCGCCGCTTCTTGATAACAGAGCCCACGACTACCCTCGCTCACTTCTCATCACTCGGTGCTGGGCGCCATGGGCCCATACGACCTACGAGGGGCTAGCCTACCCGCCCGAGCGCTGAGGTCGTAATCGAGGCGGCGGAGGGACCCCGGAGTGGCCTGCGGCACGGATCCCCCCGCCCTGCCGTCAGGCGGTTTCCACCCCCACGTAGCTCTCGCGGAGGTACTCGTGAACCGCTTGCTCCGGGACGCGGAAGGACCTTCCGACCCGGATCGCGGGCAGATGACCGCTGTGCACCAGCCGGTACACGGTCATCTTCGACACTCGCATCACCGAGGCGACTTCCGCCACGGTAAGGAACTGAACCTCGTTCAGAGGCCTCTCGCCAGCTGCAGCCATGACACACCTGAACCTTCCGCACTCGACTCGACGGCCACCGGCTTCCCCTTCCGGTGACTCTTCGTCGTTGCGTGCTCACTCCCCAATGTAGGGGCGGGTGATGCGAGTGGGGAAGAGGTGCACCCGTCGGCGGCCTACCGTGACAGACGGGCCCGATCGAGCACGTAACGGGTGAGTGGCACGTAGGAGCCGGCGCGCGCGCCGTCATCAAGTGGAACGGCCACGGAGACGGCTCCCTCGGCCTGTCCGACGAAGATCGCGGGATCGTCGGTGTCCGCCGGGCCGATCGCCTCGAACCCCAGCTGACCTGCTCCGCAGACCCAGCCGTGGTCCCCGATCACCAGGTCCGGCAGCCGTCCGCCGGCCTCCGCGGCCGCCGCCAGCGCCAGTCGAACCGGGAGGGGTGAGTGCGTGTGCGCGCCGGTCGCACCACCGGGGCGCCCGGCTCCGGGTTCCCGCACCAGCCCGACACCGCGTACGTAGGTGAGGCGGAGCGTGCGTAGACCGAACCGGGTCGTTATGTCGACACAGCGACCCTGCGCCGGGGTGAGGACAACACATCCCGCCGCCGACAGGGCGTCTGCGATCCCTGCGTAGAACCCGAGCAGCCGGTGCGGATGCCCGGTCCCGAGCAGCACGGTCCCACCACGCTGGGCGACCACGGCGAGCCGCCCGGCGAAGGCGTCCAGCGCGAGAAGCGTCAGTCCGGGATCGATCACATCATGCCCTGAAGTGTGCTCCGGATCGGCCGAAACCCCACACTTCTCCGCCATGAGCGCGATCACCTCCCGCTCCGACCAGACCCCCTCGGGGTCGATCCCGATCAACACCCGGGGATCCCGGGCCGCGAACGCCCGGTACCGCCGAAGACTCCCCTCCCGCTCGGTCCCCACCACCCCCGCCAGCCCCGCCCGAACCAGATACTCCGCCATACCGCCCCGGCTCAACACCCTGAGATCCTCCCGGACACCCCCCTGCCCCACCACCCGAACCCCCCAAGCCCCCACGGTCGGCGTAAGCGCCGCCCCGTCCCCGAACCCTCGCGAGAACACGGCGCCCCCTGCCCCGCGAAGGCCCGGATCCCCGCGGAACCCGGGCCCCGCCCGGCCTCAGGAACGGATCCGCCCCAGAGACACGGAGTACGGCCCCGCAGGGGTACAGGGGACGCAGTCCCCGCAGGGGTGCCCCGCTCGGGTACAGGGGAGGAGCCCCTGGGGGGCGAAGGGGCGGAGCCCCTGGGGACGGACGGGACGGGTAGGGGCGGCGCGGACGAACTCCCCGCACCCCGCCCCCTACGCCAGCAACCCCCGCAGCGGAAACGCCGCCCGCCGGGTCGCCAGCACCGCCTGGTCCAACCGGTCCGCGGGGTCGTACCCCGCTTCCCAGTCCTCCCAGGACACCGGCCACCGCCCGTCGGTCATCCGCATCGGCCCCAACTGCCGCGTACGGGCGAACACCTCCTGCCGCCACCCCTCGGGGATCACCGTCTCCGGCACCACGGGCCGCCCCGCCGCGATCCCCACCAGATGCGTCCACGACCGCGGCACCACCTCCACCACCGCGTAGCCACCGCCCCCCAGCGCGACCCACTTCCCCCCGGCGTACTCGTGCGCCAGCTCGTGACAGGCGACCTGCACGGCCCGCTGCGCGTCCAGGGAGACCGCCAGATGCGCCAACGGATCCTCGAAGTGCGTGTCCGCCCCGTGCTGGGTGACCAGCACGTCCGGCCGGAAGTCGGCGACCAGCTCCGGCACCACGGCGTGGAACGCCCGCAGCCACCCCGCGTCGCCCGTCCCCGCCGGCAGGGCCACGTTCACCGCGGCCCCCTCCCCGTCCCCCGCCCCGGTCTCCTCCGGCCACCCGGTCTGCGGGAACAGGGTCCGGGGATGCTCGTGCAGCGAGATCGTCAGCACCCGCGGGTCCTCCCAGAAGGCCGCCTGCACACCGTCCCCGTGGTGCACGTCGACATCCACGTACGCGACCCGCCCGGCCCCCAGCTCCAGCAACCGCGCGATGGCCAACGAGGCGTCGTTGTAGACGCAGAACCCCGCCGCGCCCCCGGGCATGGCGTGGTGCAGCCCGCCCGTGAAGTTCACCGCGTGCAGCGCGTCCCCCCGCCACACCGCCTCCGCCGCCCCCACCGACAGCCCGGCGATCAACGAGGAGACCTCGTGCATCCCGGCGAAGGCGGGGTCGTCCACCGTGCCGAGCCCGTACGCCACGTCCGCCGCCCGCGGATCGGCGGAGGCGGCCTTCACGGCCTGGATGTAGTCCTCCCGGTGGACGAGCCGCAGCGTCGATTCCCCCGCGGGCTTGGCGGAGACGATCTCCACCTCCCGGTCGAGCCCCAGGGCGCCGACCAGTCGCCGGGTCAGGGCCAGCCGTACCGGATCCATCGGATGGTCCGGGCCGAAGTCATACCCCGTTACTGCCTCGTCCCACATCAGCTGTGCGCGGCCGCTCATGTCCGCCACCGTATCGGTCGAGTCGAGGCGCGAAGGATCTGGCGTACCCGAACGTCACCAGCACCAACACCATCGGCACAGCCATCGCCCCCCGGTAGCTCCACGCGTCCCCCAGCGCCCCGACCAACGGCGAACCGACCAGGAAACCGACGTAGTTGAAGACGTTGAGCCGGGCGACGGCCGCGTCCGAGGCCCCGGGGAACAGCCTCCCCGCCGCCGCGAACGTCTGCGGCACCAGCACGCACAGCCCCAGCCCCACCAGCGTGAACCCGCCCGTCCCCGCCCAGGCCCCCGGCGCGACGGCCACCACCGCGAACCCCGCCGCCGCCACCGACGCGCCCACCCGCACGACCACCACGGCCCCGTACCGCCGTACCCCGAGGTCCCCGATGGCCCGCCCGAGCAGCGTGGTGACCATGTAGACGTTGTACGGGACGGTCGCCATCTGCTCGGAACCACCGAGCACGTCCTGGAGGTACTTCGCACTCCAGTTGGACACGGTCGAGTCCCCGATGTAGGCGAAGGTCATCACCAGGCACAACGGCAGCAGCGCCTTGAAGACGACGCCCCCGCCCCGCTCCGCCCCGTCCGCGTCGGGGGCCGCCGCACGCCCGCCGCCGTCCGCGTCGACGTACCACCGGCTCCCCACCAGCACCGCCGGCAGCAGCACCAGCACCACCGGCAGGTACGACACCCACAGCGCGAGATGCCAGTGCGCCCCGGCCCACGCCAGTGAGGCCCCCACGATGCCGCCGAGGCTGTACACCGCGTGGAAGCCGAGCATGATGCTCCGCCCGTACTCACGCTGGAGGCTGACCCCGAGCATGTTCATCGAGGCGTCCAGCGCTCCCACGGCGAGCCCGAACAGCGCGAGCGCGGCGCCCAGCCCGGCCATCCGCTCCCCGGCCCCCACCCCGAGCAGCGCGAGCAGCACGACCGGCTGGGACCAGCGCAGCAGCCGGCTGGGCGGTATGCGCTTCACCAGCCGCTCGGTGGCCACGCTCCCCGCCCCGGCCAGGATCGGTACGGCGGCGAGGAAGACCGGCAGCAGCGCGTCGGAGACGCCGTACCGGTCCTGGATGGCCGGGATCCGGGTCACGAGCAGCGCGAAGGCCACGCCCTGGGCGAAGAAGCTGAACGCCAACGAGGCCCGGCCGCGCCGCAGCACTTCTGTCATGGCGGCGAGCGTAGGGCCCCGGCGTACTCGTGGGTAGATCCAGCCAAAGATGAATTCCCCTCAGCTCTGCCGCAGCCGTGCCGCCGGAGGTCACCTCAGCAGGTCGGCCAACTCCCCCATGTCGGCGAAGAGTCTGGTGGCACCGGCGAGCTTCGCGGCCGGCGTCATCGCGGTGAACCCGTAGACGTCCATCCCGGCCGCCACGGCCGCCCGCACCCCGAGCGGGCTGTCCTCGACGACCACGCACCTCTGCGGCGCCACCCCCATCCGCTCGGCCGCGTACAGGAACAGGTCCGGCGCCGGCTTGCCCTTGCCCACGTCCTGCGCACTGAAGATCCGCGCGTCCTCGAACCACCGGTCCAGCCCGGTCGTCCGGTGCCCCACCCGTATCCGCTCATGGCTCCCGGAGGAGGCGACACAGTACGGCACCCCGTCCGAGGCGAGCTTCTCCAGCACGTCGGTCACTCCGGCCACGGGCTTCAACTCCCGCTCGAACGCGGCGAACACCCGGGCGTGGAAGACGTCGTCGAAGTCCGCCGGCAACCGCTGCCCGGTCCGCTCCAGCACCAGGTCGTGAATCCGGTGCATGGCGGACCCCATGTAGTCCCGGATGGAGTCCTCGTACGAGGTCGGGTGCCCGAGTTCCGTGAGGTGGGCGGCCAGCAGTCGGTTGGAGATCGACTCACTGTCGACGAGCACACCGTCATTGTCGAAGACGACCAGGTCGTAGCGCATGAGTCGATCCTAGGACGCGAAAAGCACCGTGAACGCAGAAGACCCCCGTGCCAGTGGCACGGGGGTCTCCCGGAATGATTGTTCGGCGGCGTCCTACTCTCCCACAGGGTCCCCCCTGCAGTACCATCGGCGCTGTAAGGCTTAGCTTCCGGGTTCGGAATGTGACCGGGCGTTT